>CAMTVS010000095.1:0-8068 GCA_947085235.1 uncultured Aquabacterium sp.
CCAGCCCGAAAATAAATCAAGCTTGTGGCTGACATGACTATTGGCGCTAGTAAGAATATTATGAAAAAGTTGACTAGCTTGAACATCATGTTTTTTGCTGCTAGCGAGTGGTGTTGTGGTGATTCAAAGAGAGCCTAACTAGTCCGCCCTGAACAATTGCCTCACGCGGCAGTCAGCGCAGCCTGATCGCGGTAGTCACAGGCCGAGCGCTCCAGCCAAGCTAGGACGACGGCCTGCAGATGGGCAGCAAAAAGCCTCAGCAGGCTCAGCAGCAGGCGGATGTTGTGCCCGGCGCCGCACAGCACGGCATGCAGCGCATCACCCAGCGCGCCTTTGAGCGGATTTCGATCCAGTCGTCCGTCGCTCTTCATGTGTCCGATCGTCGGCTCGATCGCGCTTCGCCGTTTGATCATGGCCTTCATCGTGCGCGTCACGCCCCGCCGCTGGCCTGACCTGAGGATCTGCACGCCCTCGACCTCGGCACCCTTGTAGCCCTTGTCCACCATCACCATGCGCGGCCGGTGGTTGGCCAAGATGCTCACTTGTTCGATGGTCTCATCCAGCGTGTGCCCGTCGTACGGATTGCCGGGCATGGAGCGCATGCCCACCACCAGGCCTTCTTTGAGCGTGGTCGCCAGTGTGACCTTCACACCGAACTCGTAGGGGGTGCGTGCCTTGCCTTTGGAGATGCACTCCACCTCGGGCGCATGCAGAGCGTACAGCTTGTTCTTGTCTTTGGTCTTTTGCGTGAGGATGCGGCCCACACGATGCAGCAGATCCTGGCCCTTGGCCTGAACCTGCTCGGGCAGCTTGGTCAACTGGCGCTGCACGTCACGCTGAACGCGGCCCACTCGGGTGCGCAGTGTCTTGATGGCGGCACGCATGCGCTTGTACTGTTTGGCATGGGCATAGCGGCCGACCTGCGTTGCCAGGCGAGGCGCCTCGCGGTTGTAGTTCTGGCGCAGGCTCAAGCCGTGGTCTTGCGCGAACTTGACCATGTGCTGCCGGCTGCGCTCGAGCAAGCGGCTGTCCGTAGGGTGGGCAATGGCCTTGGGCATCACCGTGGTGTCCACGATCACCTTGTCCAGGCTGGCGCGCTTGATCAGACCTGCGGCTTTAGCCGCTTCGATGGTCACAGCCAGCAGCAACTCCACGCCTTCTTCACCAATGCGCTGGCGCCAGCGAGTCAGGCTTGACGGGTCAATGGGAAGCTCGGTTTGCAGGTAGGTCTCGCCGGTGAAGAACTGCCAGTACGGGTTCTCCAGCCAGGTGTTGACCACCATCTCGTCAGAGGCATCGTTGGCGTGCTGAAGGTAGAGCAGACCGGCCACCAGCCGAGGAGGCAAAGCGGGCCGACCACGGCCTGAAGTGAAGTGGCCGGCGAAGTGATGCTCGATCAACTCCCAGTCCATCAGCCCGGCAAGGCGGATCAGCGGATGCTTCATGTTGAGCTGCTCATCCAAGCGCGGACGGAACATCTCGGCGGTCTGGGCGGTGCGGGTGTGGGGCTTCATGGGCAGCGAAATTTGCAAGAAAGCGCGGGGCCGGTATTTGTTTCCTTGCAAATATCGCACCACACTTCAGCCGAAATCGTATTGCAGATCAACGACTTGCGGATTGTTCAGGGTGGACTATGTGGGGTGATTATCGCCACCTGAAGGGGCGTGGTCCGAGTTTCGGGCGGTCTGAAGATTTTTCTGCGCGCTGGCCTGTTACCTGTATGCAGGCGTCAGAAGACATCTTGTGACACGAGTGAGGCTGAATCTGCAGCCTCATGCAAAGTGGTTGGACTCCCCCCTGCCGTGAATTTCTGCACGCGCATGCCATGCGTGGGCGGTCATCCTGCCGTAGGCGCTTCAGTTTTTTCAGATTTGGGCCGATGTCTCCGTCATCACCGAGGAGAACGTCATGCCAGCTCACACAGCGTCCATGACAGCCGGCCGCGCCCTGCGCCCCGCTTGCCCTTACCAGCCCTCGCCCTATGTGCTGCTGCGACGCAGCGCCGACGATGTGCCCCCCACCCCCGCCCCTGAGCTGCCCTGGTGGCAGGCTGTGTGGGTGTGGGTGAAAGGCTGCTTGAAGCGTTGAAGGGCTAGCCAGACTCATCGTGTCGAAAAAAGCTATTTTTTTGACACGTCAGCGCCAACATGTATAAAAATAGCAAAAAAATATACATGTTGAGGAGGGGTCATGCCGACTCTGGCGCCGTTGGAACAGCTGAACCCTGCTAGGTTCGATACACCTGCCATTCTTAAAAAGCTCGCCAGCAGCAGCCGTTGTCTGGCCGAACTTAAGGGGGTCGCTGCAGCCATCCCCAACCAGGGCATTCTGATCAACGCACTGGGTTTACAGGAGGCGAAGGACAGCTCCGAGATTGAGAACATCGTCACCACCCACGATGATCTCTTCAAAGACGACGCTGATCTCGGGGGACGTCCGATGGCTTCGGCCAAGGAGGTGCTCCGTTATCGGCAAGCCCTGCGGGTGGGTTTCGAGCAGGTGAAGTCCTCTGGGCTGTTGACCTGCAATCACTTGGTGGCCATACAGGCTGAGCTGGAGCGGAACCATGCCGGCTTGCGCAAGCTGCCTGGGACTGCACTCAAAGACGGTGCTGGGCGCACTGTCTACACGCCGCCTCAGGATCCAGCTGATGTGGTGGCTTTGATGAGCAGTCTGGAGCGCTTCATGAACGACGATAGTCTGTTTGACGCGGATCCTCTCATCAAGATGGCGCTTATTCATCACCAGTTTGAAAGCATCCATCCCTTCTACGACGGCAATGGTCGTACGGGCCGAATCTTGAATGTGCTCTATCTGGTCAAAGAAGGGTTGCTGGATATTCCGGTGCTGTACCTGAGCCGACACATCGTGCACACCAAGGCGGATTACTACCGTCTCTTGCAGTCAGTGCGTGACCATGACCGGTGGGAAGACTGGGTGCTATACATGCTGCAGGCCGTGGAAAGCACCGCGAGAGATACCACACGCACGGTGTTGGACATCAAGGCGGCGCTGATGGACTACAAGCACCGCATCCGCGAGCAGCACAAGTTCTATAGCCAGGATCTCATCAACAACTTGTTCATGCATCCGTATACCAAGATCGAGTTTGTTCAACGCGATTTGGGCGTGACGCGTATCACTGCCCAGAAATACCTGGATGCTTTGGTGGCGTCAGGCTTTCTGCACAAGCAGAAGCAAGGGCGTAGCAACTACTACGTCAATTTGGCCTTACACGATATCTTGTTGCGCAGTGCTGAAGCTCAGGCATGACTCATGGGCGACCACGTGGCGTCACCCCAAACCACCGCTTGTAAGCCCTGATCAACGCGGTCGGTTCGCTGTAGCCCAGCGCGGTGGCCACGGTGTGCAGCTCGTGCGTGCTGCCTTCCAGCCACTGCCGCGCGCGCTGTGAGCGTTCGGCATCTGACAGCGCCTGAAAATGCGCGCCCTCCAGCGCCAGCTGGCGGCGCAGGGTGCGCTTGCTGCAGCGCATGCCTTGGGCCACGGCATCGGCATCGGGCCAGGGGGTGCCGTCGGGGTGGCGGGCCAGGGCGTCGCGCACGCGCTGCGTCCAGCTCACGGTGTGTGTGGGCAGCACCTGGGCCTCGCGGGCTTCGCACTGGGGTTGCAGCATCTGCACCAGCAGGGCGTTGGCATCGGGCAGCGGGGTGTCCAGCTGTCGGGGGTCGATCTGCAGTTGTGTCAGCGGCGCGCCAAACTGCACCGACGCGCCCAGGGCGTGGGTGTACAGCGCGGCCTCGGTGGCCAGGGCTTCGGGCGTGGGCTGGTGTTCAAAGCAGATGCGCCGCAGCGGCGCGTAGCCCGGCGGCAAGAAGGCCTTGAGCAGCGCGGCCGTGAAGGCGATGTCGCGGTCCAGGTAGAAGCGGCGCAGATCGCCCAGGTGCTGCCCGCCATGCAGGGTCAGGGTGCCGTGGGCGTGGTCCACCTCGGGGTGGAAGTGGGTGTAGCTGAGGTTGATGAAGCGCAGGAACAGGTCGATGGCCTGCCGGCCCGTGGCGGCGTGGGGCATGATCAGCCCCAGGTGGCCGAAGTGGGCCAGTCGATAACGCGCGCCCACGATCAGGCCCAGATGCGGCCGCCCGTCGCGCACCAGCCATCCCCTGAAAAACGCCTGCTCTTGCAGCGGGCTGATGAGCGCCTGTGGGTTGTGCAGGGCCTCGGGCGGGATGCCGGTGCCCTCCAGCATGGTGATGAGCGACTCGCCCTGCTGCTGGCGCCGCGCCACCAGGTCAGCCACCGCCAGGATGGACAGTGCGCGTTCGGTGCGAAGGGCAGGGCTGGACATGGTGAGCCAAGCATAGCCCCAAGCCCCCCGGATTGACCCTGGCGTGGCCACTAAGGTCAATCGCATGCCGCTTTGGTCATTGGCCGGGGGCGGGTGGCGGCCTAGCATGCGCCGCACGGTCATCACGCAGGGACAGGGATGCAGGCCACCACCCCAGACAACACGCACAACACCACCGACACGGCACCCGGCGCCCGCGAGGCGCTGAGCGCCGAAGACGCCCAGGCCTGCCTGGACGCCGTGGCGCGCTATGCCCAGGAGGTGCTGCAGCCGCTGTGGGCCCGCCCCGAGCGCACGGTGCCGGTGGCTGAGTGCCGTCAGGCGCTGGATGGCCTGGTGGCGTTGGGCGTGCTGACCACGGGCTCCGAGCCCGGGCTGGGGCTGTGGGATGGCCTGGATGCCGGGGGCAGCGTGGTGCACACACGCCTGTCGCTGGGTTACCTGACCCAGGTGGGGCGCGCATCGGGCGCGCTGGCGCTGCAGTTACACACCGAGGCCTTGGCCCGCCATCTGGACCGCGTGGCTGGCGTGGATGACCCGGAAGGCCGGCCGCTGGTGCTGCTGCAAGGCCACCAGGGCTTGGGCCGCGAAGCACTGGCAGCCTGGTGCAGTGGCCAGGCCTTGAGCGATGAGCACGCCGCCATGCTGGCAGACAACTGGTGTGCACCCCAGGCCACGCGGCCGCGTGTGCTGCATGGCCTGCCGGACTGGACGGCCCTGTGGTGCCCGACCTGGACGGTGGCCGAGGGCTGGGCCTGGCAGCGCTGGCCCCGCCAGGCATGCCAGGTGGCGGCGCCCGAACGGGGCCTGGGCCTGGATGAACTGGGGGTGCAGGTGCTGCAGGTACTGCAGGGGGTGCAAGAGGCGCCAGGGGTGCAGGCTGCGCGCTGGTGGGCCTGGCCTGCTACGAATACCAGGACACGAGCGTGGGCCCCTACAACGAGCTGGGCCTGGCCGTGGCCGTGGTGCCGCGCGGCGTGAAGCCCGGCCTGCGCCACTGGCTGCAGGCGCTGCAGGATGTGGAGCGGCCGGGGCATGAATTGGGCTTTCATGTGCTGCACCTGCCGGTGACCACGCCGGTGGCCTGCGCGGCTGGCCGCGAGATCTGGGGCCTGCCCAAGTTTGTGACGCCCATCCGCTACGAGCGCACACAGCGCCATGTGGAGATGGTGCTGGCCGACCCCCATGCCCTGCACCCCGATGACCACATTCTGCGCCTGAGCGGCCGCCTGGGCCCCTCGATGCCCGCCCCGCCCATGAGCGTGGCGCTGTACGCCACCGTGGCCGATCAATGGCAACGCGCCACCGTGAACGTGCGCGGCGGCGTGCACCTGCACACCCCGGGCACCGTGCGCCTGAGCGTGGGGCAGTGCAAGCACCCCATGGTGCACACCCTGCGCGCCCTGGGCATGGACGGCGCCCGCCCGGTGTGCGTGACGGACACGGACGCGTTTCAGTCGAGGTTGAATCAGGGGCGGGGGATGGACGCAGCAGGGTCGCGTTGATTCATCCCATCACGGCCAACAGGCGCCCCAGCGACTCGGCGTTCGCGGCGCACACGGCTCGGAAGTGCTGGCTGATGCGTGGATCTGCACTGGCTTGGGCCCAGACACGCTGGGCGGCCTGGGCGGCAGGCCGGGCCACGTCAAAGTGCTGTGGCATGGGCAGGGCCACGTCGTACACGCGTTGCGGCAGCTCCACCCCGCGTACCGGGGCGTGGTGCATGGGCAGCATGTCGTAAGCGGGGGCCACCTGAAAGTGCCTCTCGACCGGCACGAAGCTCAGGTTGCCGGGGTGCATGTCGGTGTTCTGGATGAAGCGTCCAAAGTGCCATAACAGGCCCAGGGTGCGCAGGGTGGCTTTGTCCTGCGGGGCGATCAGACGCTGGCGCTGTAGTCGCAGGCCCGCATCGGGCCAGGCGCCGCTGGCGTCGCCCAGCAAGGCGTGGCCAATGGCCGCCCATGAGCACACGGGCGATCGCCCATGGGCGCCATGTCGGTCGAAGCGGTCGACCTCCAGAAAGGTGCGTCCACCTGCTTGAAGAATCCGCGATGACGCGGCGGGCACCCCCAGCGCGGACAGCGCCTGCAGGGCCAGGTGTTCGCACACCAGCAGGTCGGCCCAGCGTTGGGAGCCCGGCGACCCATCCAGCCCGGAGAATTTCACGAGCACGTGCTGCACGGCGCTCTGGCCGCCGTCCCGGCCACGTGCCACGGTGGCGGTGAACTTGGGAAACTCGCCGGCTGCGCTGGAGCCGGCATCACCCGCCTGCATGGCCTGTTGGGCACGGTGCAGCCAGGCGGCAGGCCTGTTGGCTTCCGGGGTGGCCTGCGTGAGGCCCGTCAGCCGCTGGGTGGCCCAGCGCTGGTAGGCGGCTTCACCCAGGATGAGGTTGCCGGGCGTGTCTGCGCCCAGCAGCGACAGCGCGTGCAGGGTATCGTCGTCAGACCACTCGCGCGGGTCTTCCGGCACCTGCAGCAGCGCGGCATGGGTTCGTGCAAAGGCGCGCCCCAGAAAGCCTTCGGGCCGCATGTCTTGCAGCATGTAGGGCAGGCCATCATGCCAGCCGTCGCGCATGGCGGTGTGGGCCGTGTCCAGCGGCCAATGGGGCAGGTGGCCCTCCAGCCAGCAGGCGTGGCCGTGGGCCAGATGCAGGCGGCCGATCTGCTGCGGCTCTCCCTGGGCGTTGATCTCGAACAGCGGCAAGGGCGACCATTGACCCCGCAAGGCGCGTCGCGCTGCATAGGCTCGGCGCCGCGTTTGTCCCATGACGATGATCTGGTCGCCGGCGGCCTGCACGGCGCGCATCAGCGTGGGGCGGCTGATGCGCAATTGCTCAACCAGGGCACCTGCCCCGACCCGGGCGGAGCCGCCAGGCAGTTGCGCCTCACGCTGAAGGCAGGCGATGAGCGACCGGGCATCCATGGCCTTAGTGTAACGAATACCAATACGAAAAAAAGAAGATTTGCCTCTTGAATGTTCAAATCATCCCACATTGATGAAACAAATCATGAAACAAAAAGTCAGGCCTCCTCGGCCGCCTGAGCCAGCAAGCGCCGCCGCGTCTTTTCGATGTGGCTGCGCAGCGTGTACAGCTCGTCGGCATGGGCCAGGGGCACGCTGATGTGGCTGACCACGTCGTCCAGGTCGTCGAGCTCTTGCAGCAACTCTGTCAGCGGGGTGTCGCGGGCTTCCATGCGCTCTTCCACCTCGCGCAGGCGGGCATACCAGCGGAACACGCGCTGGCGCACGCGGTAGGTGTACAGAGGCGGCACGATGCGCGACAGGGGCAGCAGCAGCACGATCAGGCCACCCACCACGAGCCACATGCGCTCCAGCAGGTTGCTGGCCCAGAAGGGCAGGTAGCGCTGCCAGAACGGTGGGGTGCCGTTGATGGCGCGGTCGCCTTCGGCGCTGACGGGCAACTCGCTGGTGCGGGTGTTGGGAAAGTCGCGCACGCCATTGAACCAGCCGGCGTTGCCATGGATCTGCACTGCTGCCTGGGCGAAGCGCTGGCGCAGGGCCGGGTGGGTGCCGTCCCGCGTGAGCAGTGCGGTGGTGGCGGCCAGCAGGCCGATGTCTTGCGGGGGCAGATCGCCCGCCAGATCGACCATGCCGCGCGGCAGCGACACGGTTTGCAGGAAGGGGAAGCGCCGGGCCAGGGCATCGGCCTGGGGCAGGTCGGCCAGGGCGATGCCCGGCGTGAGCAGCAGGCGCACCACGGTGGCCGATTCAGGCGCCGAGACCAGCACCATCACA
>CAMTVS010000096.1:0-28851 GCA_947085235.1 uncultured Aquabacterium sp.
CCAGGCCGCCTCGCCCGTGGCCTTGTTCACTCTGGGGGCCATCCTGGCCCGAGCGCAGCATGCGGCGGTCGAACGCGCACGTGGGCTTGCACCCACCGACCAACACGTCTGGGGGCTGGTCCTGCTCAAGCTGGTGCTGCACCCCGCCCTGGTGTGGGGCTTGGGGGCAGTTGCCGTGGCCACTGGCGCTCCACTCACCGCCGGGGGCTTGCTCGCCCTGACCATGGCGGCCGCCTTGCCCGCCGCCAGCAATGTGTCCATGCTGGCCGAGCGCCTGGGCAGTCAGGCGGGCGCGGTGGCGCGCCTGATCTGGTGGAGCACGCTGTTCGCCCTGATCAGCCTGAGTGGCTGGGCGCACAGCTTGGGGGTGTCGGTCAGGCTGCCTTGAACACCCCGATCGCGTCCGCCAGCCGACCCGTGCGCTCCCGCAGGTTGGAGGCCGCGTCGCTCGATTGCTGTACCAGGGCGGCGTTCTGCTGGGTCACGTCGTCCAGGTGACCCACGGCGGCGTTCAGTGCCAGGATGTTGGTCTGGAAGGCGATGCCGTCGATCACGCTGATGATGTCGGCGATGCGGCGCGAACTGTCACTGATGTCGCGCATGGTGTTGACCACCTGGGCCACCACCTCGCCCCCATGTTGCGCGGCGCCAGAGGCTTCGTTGGCATACGCATTGGCGTCCTGGGCCGTCTGGGTGTTGGCGCGCACGGTGGACGTCATCTGGGTCATCGAGGCGGCCGTTTGCTGCAATTGGGCCGCCGTGGCGTCGGTGCGGCCATGCAGATCCTGATTACCCTGAGCGATCTCGGTGGCCGCGTCGCGCAGGCCGTGTACCTGACTGCTCACGTCATCGATCAGCGATCGCAAGTTCAATCCCGACTGGTTGACGGCGCGCAAGATCATGCCGATGGTGTCCGCGCGGTTCAGCTGGAAGTTCTCACCAGGCTGGCCGGCGGCCACGGCGGCCGACTGCTTGCGGATTTGTTCCAGCGGGGCGGCAATCTGGCTGTTCAGCCACCACAGGCCCAGACCTGCCGCCACGATGTCGGCGGCGATCAACCACGCCAGTTGCACCGGCGTCAGGCCGGCCATCAGGCCGCACGCCACGCTGAACACCGTGATCAGCAGGGGGGCCATCGCCAGCCGCCAGCGCAAGGACATCAGTTGGAACACGGAGCGCCAGCGCATCCAGCCCCGATGCACGATCAACCCTTTGTGGAAGCTCAGGCTGCCCGCGTGGCCTTCACGAAAGCGTTTGTACAGGGCCTCGGCCTCTTGCACTTCTGGACGTGAGGGCGGCGTGCGCACCGACATGTAGCCGTGCACCTGACCGTTGCGCATCACCGGGGTGGCGTTGGCGCGCACCCAGTAGTGGTCGCCGTTCTTGCAGCGGTTCTTGACCAGGGCGGTCCACGACTCGCCTTGCTTGAGTGTGGCCCACATGTCGGCGAAGGCCTCTGACGGCATGTCCGGGTGCCGCACCAGGTTGTGCGGCTGGCCCATCAGCTCCTCGCGGGTGAAGCCGCTCACCTGGATGAAGGCTTCGTTGGCGTACGCGATCTTGCTGTGGGTGTCCGTGCTGGACATCAGGGTGGCGTCGGCCGGGTAATCAAATTCCCGCTGGGTAACCGGTAGGTTGGTGCGCATGACTGCCTCGTTTGGCTGGTGGCCTACTGAAACAGTCGGATTAACGGATTGTCTTGGTCAAACTGAATGGACGATTTTTAACTTCGCTCAGATGACGCGATTTTGTTGTGGTTTTTGGTCAGATCTTCGTTTTTTGAAAATTTTCTTCCATTATTTGTCTAGGTCGAATCATCGGCGCTGAAGGATCGGCGCCAGCGCCACCCCCGTGTGCGTGCCCTTGCTCACCAGCTTTTCAGGCGGCCCTTCGGCCACCACCTTGCCGCCGCCCGAGCCGCCTTCCGGCCCCATGTCGATGACCCAGTCGGCCTCGGCAATGAGGTCGAGGTCGTGTTCGATGACGACCACGCTGTGTCCGCCGTCCACCAGGCGGTGCAGCACGAGGATGAGTTTTTCGACGTCGGCCAGGTGCAGGCCCACCGTGGGCTCGTCGAGCACGTACAGCGTGTGCGGCGCCTTCTGACCACGGCGCGTGATGTCGTCGCGCACCTTGCTGAGTTCGGTCACCAGCTTGATGCGCTGCGCCTCGCCGCCCGACAGGGTGGGCGAGGGCTGGCCCAGCGTCAGGTAGCCCAGGCCGACGTCCTGCAGCAATTGCAGCGGGTGCGCGATGGAGGGCATGGAGCCGAAGAACTCGACAGCCTCGTCCACCTCCATCTTGAGCACGTCGCCGATGTGCTTGCCGCGCCAGGTGGCGGCCAGCGTCTCGCGGTTGAAGCGCATGCCGTTGCAGGCGTCGCAGTGCACCTTCACGTCCGGCAGGAAGGCCATCTCGATGGTGCGGATGCCCTGGCCTTCGCACTCGGGGCAGCGGCCTTCGCCGGTGTTGAAGCTGAAGCGGCCCGCGCCCCAGCCGCGCGCGCGGGCTTCGAGCGTGTCGGCAAACAGCTTGCGGATGGTGTCCCAGAAGCCGATGTAGGTGGCCGGGCACGAGCGCGGTGTCTTGCCGATGGGGGTTTGGTCCACTTCGAGCACGCGGTCGACGGCGCCCCAGCCTTCAAGGTGGTCGCAGCCGTGCCATGTGGGCTTGGTGGAGGCGCGCTCTTTGAAGGGGATGGCCACGGCCGCCTGCACATTGGCCAGCAGCACGTCGCGCGCCAGCGTGGACTTGCCTGAGCCTGACACGCCCGTGACGGCCACCAGGCGCTGCAGCGGCACCTTGACGTTGACGCCCTGCAGGTTGTGCAGCTTCGCACCTTGCAGTTGCAGCTGCGGCGTTTGCTTGTCCACCTTGCGGCGGCCGATGGGCTTGCCTGCTTCGTCCACGCGCAGCGGGTGCTGCATGGGTGCGCGCAGGCAGCGGCCCGTGACCGAGGCCTCACTGGCCATGATGTCGGCCACGGTGCCTTGGGCCACCACGGTGCCGCCGCGCACACCGGCGCCCGGGCCGATGTCGATGACGTGTTCGGCGCGGCGGATGGTGTCTTCGTCGTGCTCGACCACCACCAGCGTGTTGCCCGACTGGCCCAGCGTGTGCAGCGCGTCCAGCAGCAGCTGGTTGTCACGCGGGTGCAGGCCGATGGTGGGCTCATCCAGCACGTAGCACACGCCCTGCAGGTTGCTGCCCAGTTGGGCGGCCAGGCGGATGCGTTGGGCTTCACCGCCGGACAAAGTGGGCGCGGCGCGGTCGAGGCTGAGGTAGCCCAGGCCCACCTGTTCCATGAAGGCCAGGCGCGACTTGATCTCGCTGACGATGTCGCGCGCGATGGTGGCCTCGCGGCCGTCGAGTTTGAGCTTCTCGCTCCACTTGCGCGAGTCTTTCACCGACAGGGCCGAGACCTCGGCGATCGATTGGCCGCGCAGGGTCACGGCCCGCGCCACCGGGTTCAGGCGCGCACCATGGCAGGTGCCGCATTCGGCGTCTTCCACGTCTTCGACGTCGGGCTCCGCGAAGGTTTGTTCGCGTCCCTTGTTGTCGTCTTGCTGAGAATCGTCGAGCACCTTGCGCTGCTCGCGCGTCAGCGCCAGGCCCGTGCCCACGCAGTCGGGGCACCAGCCATGCTTGCTGTTGTAGCTGAACAGGCGCGGGTCCAGTTCGGGGTAGCTGGTGCCGCAGCTGGGGCAGGCGCGTTCGGTGCTGAACACCTTCACGCGGCCCATGTGCAGGGTCGATTTGCCGGTGGCCAGCGCATCGGCCAGGCCTTCGAGGCCGGTGATGAGGTGCACCACGCCCTTGCCATGTTCCAGGGCCAGAGCCAGCAGCTCGCGCAGGCGGGCTTCGTTCTCAGGCGCCACCACCACGTCGCCCACGGGCAGTTCGATGGTGTGCTCGCGGTAGCGATCTATCTTCGGGCCCTTGGCCGTGCCCCAGCCGGTCACGGGCAAAAACTCGCCGTCCACGCGCAGGTAATCGAAGCCACGTGCCGAGGCCCACTTGGCCAGCTCGGTGTACACACCCTTGCGGTTGACCACCAGCGGCGCCATCAGGCCGATGTGCTGGCCGCGGTACTCGCGCAGCCATTGCGCGGCGATGGCCTCGGGCGTTTGCGGCAGCACCGGGATGGGCTGCCCATCGGCATCGACACAGGTGGTGCAGTGCTGCGTACCCAGCTTGACGTAGAGCAGGCGCATGAAGTGGTGCACCTCGGTGGTGGTGCCCACGGTGGACTTGCGCCCGCCGCGCGACAGGCGCTGCTCGATGGCGACGGTGGGCGGGATGCCGTACACCGCATCCACCTCGGGCCGGCCCGCGGGTTGCACCAGCGAGCGCGCGTAGGCGTTCAGCGATTCGAGGTAGCGTCGTTGCCCCTCGTTGAAGAGGATGTCGAAGGCCAGCGTGGACTTGCCCGAGCCGGACACGCCCGTGATGACGTTGAACTTGCCGCGCGGGATGTTGACGCTCATGCCCTTGAGGTTGTTCTCGTGGGCGTTGACGACCTCGATGGCGTTCGCGCCCGGGGCATGGGCGGCGGCCGCCCGACGCTGGTCACGACGCGCCTTGATGACGGCTTGCAGCGACAGGCCTGCGTCGCTGGTGACGGCGGCGTCGCCATACACCGCGCCGCGCTCTTCCGCCGTCACGGCGCTGAATGCGCTGCGCGCGGGCTTCTTCTTCGGTGAGACCTCGGCTTCGTCCAGGCCCAGCGCCTGCTCGTACTCGCGCAGCGCCAGGGCCGTGTGCGTGGCACCGTGCTTCAAATCCTCCGGTGCGCCTTGCGCCACGATCTGCCCGCCTGCGTCACCGCCCTCGGGGCCGAGTTCGATCAGCCAGTCGCAAGCGCGGATCACATCCAGGTTGTGCTCGATCAGGATGATGCTGTTGCCCGCGTCCAGCAGCTTGCCGAAGGCCCGCATCAGCTTGGCGATGTCGTCGAAGTGCAGGCCCGTGGTGGGCTCGTCGAACATGAACAGCGTGCCCTTGCGTGCCGTGCGCTGGCCGCTCTTGGCCAGTTGCGTGGCGGCTTCGACCAGGTGGCCCGCCAGCTTCAGGCGCTGCGCTTCACCGCCAGACAGCGTGGGCACGGGCTGGCCCAGCTTCACGTAGTCTAGGCCCACGTCCGACAGCGGCTGCAGCGCGCGCACCACGTCCACGTCCTGTGCAAACAGCTTCACCGCCTCTGCCACCGTCAGCTCCAGCACGTCCGAGATGCTGAGCTTCTTGTTCAGCCGCTCGATCTGCACCTCGCGCACCTCGGCGCGGAAGCGAGTGCCATCGCAGTCCGGGCAGCGCAGGTACACGTCACTGAGGAACTGCATCTCGACGTGCTCGAAGCCCGAGCCGCCGCAGGTCGGGCAGCGCCCGTTGCCCGCGTTGAAGCTGAAGGTGCCGGCGGTGTAGCCGCGTTCGCGCGCCAGCGGGGTCACCGCAAACAGCGTGCGCACCGCGTCAAACGCTCCCACATAACTGGCCGGGTTCGAGCGCGCCGTCTTGCCGATGGGCGACTGGTCCACAAAGCTCACCGCGCTGAGCCAGTCGGCGCCGAGCAGGTCGTCGTGCTCGCCGGGGCTCTCGGTGGCCTCGCCGAAGTGGCGCAGCAGGGCGGGGTGCAGGATGTCCTGGATCAGGGTGGATTTGCCCGAGCCACTGACGCCCGTCACCCCCACCAGGCGCTGCAGCGGAAAGTCGACGTTCAGGTTCTTCAGGTTGTGCTGCCGTGCGCCTTGCAGGATGAGTCGAGGCGTGCTCTCTTGCACAGGCCGCCGTTGTCCGATGCCGATGCGGCGGCGCGCGCCCAGGTAGGCGCCGGTCAGCGTCTCTGCCTGCTTGAGGTCATCCGGCGTGCCATCGAAAACGATGCGCCCGCCCTGCGAGCCCGGGCCGGGTCCCATGTCGATGACGCGGTCGGCAGCCAGCATGACGGCCGGGTCGTGCTCAACCACCACCAGCGTGTTGCCCGCGTCCACCAGGCGTTGCATGGCCAAGTTGATGCGGTCCATGTCGCGCGGGTGCAGACCGATCGAGGGCTCGTCCAGTACGAACAGCGTGTTGACCAGCGAGGTGCCCAGCGCGGTGGTCAGGTTGATGCGCTGCACCTCACCGCCCGAGAGCGTGCGGCTTTGGCGGTCGAGCGTGAGGTAGCCCAGGCCCACATCCACCAGGTACTTCAGCCGCGTGCGGATCTCGTCCAGCAGCAGTTGCAGGGCCTCTTGGTCACCTTGCTTGGGCAGCGTCACAAAGCTGAAGAAGCGTTGCAGTTGCGAGATCGGCAGCAGCATCAGATCGTGCAGCGTCAGGCCGGGCAGGGAGGCATACACGGCGGCGTCCAGCGTCACGCCCTTGGGCTTGAAGCGCCGATCAGGCGGCAAGACCGCGTCGGCATCGGCTTTCGAGCCCAGGCGCCACAGCAGCGATTCGGTCTGCAATCGCGCACCTTCACAATCAGGGCAGGGCGTGTAGCTGCGGTACTTCGACAAGAGCACGCGGATGTGCATCTTGTAGGCCTTGCTCTCGAGGTACTCGAAGAAGCGGCGGATGCCGTACCACTGCTTGTTCCAGTTGCCCTTCCAGTCGGGGTCGCCTTCCAGCACCCAGCGCTTTTGCTCGGGGGTGAGCTGCACCCAGGGTGTGTCGCGCGGGATGGCCGCGTCGCCCGCGTACTTGATCAGGTCGGCCTGGCACTCGGCCCAGGCGGGCGTTTGCAGCGGCTTGATGGCGCCGCCGCGCAGCGTCTTCTTGGCATCGGGGATGACCAGACCCCAGTCCACCCCGATCACGCGGCCAAAACCCCGGCAGGTGGGGCAGGCGCCCGCCGCCGAGTTGAAAGAGAACATGCCGGCGGTGGGCGTGCTGTAGCGGCGGTGGCTTTCCGGGCAATGCAGGCCGCTGGAAAAGCGCCACAGCTCGGGCTCGTCGTCCGTCAGGGCGTACACGGTGATATGGCCATTGCCGCGCTTGAAGGCCACCTCCAGTGCTTCCATCACGCGGGGTCGGTCCAGGTCCGCGCCCGTGGCATCGGCCCCCAGGCGGAAGCGGTCCACCACCACGTCCAGCACCAGGCGTTCATCGTCGGCCAGGGCTGTCTCGGCCGACGTTTTCGTGGTCTTCTTGGCGGCCTTCTTGGCTGCCGTCTTCGCGACCTTCTTGGCCGCCGGCGCGGTGCTGGCGTCGGCCGCCACCCTCACCACGCGCTGCGCCTGGATGCGCGAAAAGCCGCTGGCCGACAGCCACTCTTCCATCTGCTCGGTGCTGGTGTTGGCGGGCAGCTCGGCCGCGAAGGTCACGACCACGCGGCGCCCGCCCTCCGTCAAGGCACCACGGCGCAGCAGCTCTTCAAACACCGACTGCGGTGTGTCTTCCCGCACGGGCAGGCCGGTGGCCTGGTCAAACAACTGGGCCGCGCGCGCAAACAGCAGTTTCAGGTGGTCGTTCAGCTCCGTCATCGTGCCCACGGTCGAGCGGCTGGTGCGCACCGGGTTGGTCTGGTCGATGGCGATCGCCGGGGGCACGCCTTCTACGCGATCGACCGCCGGGCGGTCCATGCGGTCCAGAAACTGCCGCGCGTACGCGCTGAAGGTTTCCACATACCGCCGCTGGCCCTCGGCATACAGGGTGTCGAACACCAGCGAGGATTTGCCCGAGCCGCTGGGCCCCGTCACCACGGTCAGCTCGCCGGTGCGGATGTCCAGATCGAGGTTCTTGAGGTTGTGCTGGCGGGCGCCGCGGATGCGGATGTCGGACATGGTCAGCCTTGTGGGACAGATGGCGGGCAGGTGAGGGGTGGTGACCCCAGAGCCCGAACATTCTAGGGACCCTCGCATGACCTTGTGGTGTCGGCGCCTGTTCGCGGGGGCGCCCGGCCGTTACAAGCCTGATTCATGTCAGGATGTGGGCTGCGACAAGATTGACGACCCAAACGACATGAAGCGTTCCTTCGCCCTCATCCTGGTGCCCATCGTGCTGCTGGCCCTGTTCCTGGGTTACCTGACCCTGGCCTGGAATTGGAGCTATTCCTCCGGCGAACGCGCCGGCTGGGTGCAAAAGTTCTCCAAAAAGGGCTGGCTGTGCAAGACCTGGGAGGGCGAGCTGGCCCTGGTGTCGATGCCGGGCGCGCCACTGGAGAAGTTCACCTTCACGGTGATGGACGACGCCGTGGCCGATTCGATCAACCGCGTGATCGGCCGCCGCGTGGCCCTGCATTACGAGCAGAAGGTGGGCTTGCCCACCACCTGCTTTGGCGACACGCGTTACTACGTCACCCGCGTGACGGTGGCGGATGACATCTCGCTGTCGCCGGGGGTGGTGGTGCAGCCGCGTACGCCAGCGGCTGAACCTGCCGCTCCGGGGGCGGCCTCCGCACCCGCTTCGGCCCCCGCCTTGCCGTGATGCTGAGGGGCCTGGGCGACAACACCGCCCCGGGCCATGCGCTTCAGCGCACCAGCAGCACAGGCGCCTTGCAACGCGCCATCACCTGGTTGGCTACCGAGCCCATCACCAGGTTCATGAAGTTGCCATGGCCGTGCGAGCCCATGATCACCAGGTCGAACTTGCCCTTGTCGGCCATCTTGGCGATCACCTCGGCCGGCGTGCCGGTCTTGCCCACATAGCTGGTGGCCATGTCGTGCTTGGCCGTGAACTTGCGGATGGGCTTGAACACCGCCTCGGCCGTGTCTTCGTAATAGCTCTTGAGCTGATCGGCCGGGAACATGGCGGCTGCGTGCGGCGGGATCAGGGGCACCACCGTCAGCACAGTGAAGTGGTGGTCGCCTGTCGTCCACTCGTCGTGGGTGGCCAGCCAGGCCAGCATGCGCTTGGTGTAAGAGCTTCCGTCAACGGGCAGCAGGATCTTCATCGCTCGTCCTCTCAAGGTGTGATGGATTCAGTCTAGGGCGTCATGGCGCCTGAAACCTTGATGTGGATTCAGGTCTGACGCTGGCCATGGTCAGTAATAGCGCTCAGGCCGCCGGGGCACGTCCACCACCATGCGCTCCTGAAAGCTGTCCTGTTCGCCCTTGACGGCATAACCGCGCGGGTTGGACACGATGCGGCACTCCCAGGGGATGGCGCTTTCGATACCGCGCACGGTGTGGTCGTTGGGGCAGTGCAGGTGGCCATGCACCCACAGGTCTACGTGGAAGAGCAGGTCGTCCAGGTGGTTGCAAAAACCGGCGGTGCCCGGGTTCAGGCCATAGCGCGGGTCGTTGCTGTGCAAGGTGGGGGCAAAGTGCGTCACCACCACGGTGGGGCCATCGTGCGGCTTGATCAGCGTCTCGCGCAACCAGCGCTGGCAGTCGCGGCCCATGGGCTGGATGTCTTCGGCCAGCAGGTGCTGGCCGCCCCGCAGCGTGCTGTTCTTGCTCAGGTAGAAGTTGGCCGCACGTAGCGACTTCTTCAGCATCTCGTCGTGGCGCACCGGGCTGGCCTCGCGCTGGGCCAGCGATTCGAAGTCGCTCCACAGCGTGGTGCCCACAAAGCGCACATCGTCGATCAGCACCACTTCGCGGTCCAGCCAGATCAGGCCCAGGCGCTCGCACACCTCGCGCAGGCGCGGGCCCACCTCGTCGTACTCCAGACCGTCGTACTCGTGGTTGCCGGGCACGAAGATCACGCGCTTCCAGGGGGCGTCGGGCTTCAGCGGTGAAAACCGACCCAGCCCGAAATCCCGGTCACCCCGCTGCGCCAGCAGCGAACCTCGCTGGTACGAGCCAATGTCGCCCGCCAGGATGAGCACGTCGGCCTCGGGCGCGGGCTCGGGCGTGTAGTCCGGGTAGCGCTCCAGGTGCAGATCCGAGACCAGTTGCAGCTTCATGCTCGCCGCCTCAAGTGCACGCCGTCGGCGCTCAGTTGGCCCCGTGGCACTGCTTGTACTTGCGGCCGCTGCCGCAGGGGCAGGGGTCGTTGCGGCCCACCTTGGGCTGGTCGCGCACCACGGTGTCCACCTTCAGGCGCTCGGCCATGCCGATCTGCGTCAGGTCCACCACGTCAAACACCAGCGCCTCAATGGCCTCGTCCAGGCCCTTGAGCGGGTGGTCTTCGTTCAGCGCCTTGGTGATGGCCTGCTGGGCCTCGTCCTGCTCGGGCAGGTGGCGCCAGATCGAATCGAGCAGGTCGGGCACGCCGGCCAGTCCGGCTTCTTCCAGGTGCGGGAAGTTGGCCATGGCCCACTCGAAGCCAGCAGCCCAGTAGCCCAGACCTTGCAGGGCGTCGTCGCCCTCCACGGCCTTGCCGTCTTCGTCCTCGATCATGGGGATGATCGGGTCGAACCAGCCCTCTTCCAGGATCTCGCGCTGCATCTCGGCCTTGCGCTTGAGGATCAGCTCCAGCAGGCGGTCGTGCTGGGCTTGCGTCCAGCCGGGGATGTCGGGTTCGGGGGCGCCGTCGGTGCCAAAGATGGGGCCGATCCAGTCCTCTTGCGGGATCTCGACCGGCTGCACGATGATGCCGGCCAGGTAGCCGTCGAGGATGACGGCATCCACGGTCTCAAAAGGTGCGGGCACCGCGGCCAGCAGCATGTCGATTTCGTGGATCTCTTCGTCGCTCAGGGCGGTCTTGGCATTCATGGCAGTGCAGCGGGCATCAAAAACCCCATTGTGCCGGTGAAATGCCCGCTCACACCAGGGCTGGTGCGTGCGCGCGTGACGGGCTGCACCCTGCTGGTGCGCAGTGTGGTGTGTTCAGAACTCCACGTCCAGTTCGTCGATGTCGATGGGCTCGGCCTTGGCGGCCTTGATCCACTCTTTCATCTCGGGCTGGTTCAGCATCAGCGTGGCGTAGGCCTGGCACACCGGGTCCAGCGTCACGTCGTAGGTGGCAAAGCGCGTGCACACGGGGGCATACATGGCATCGGCCATGGTGCGCTGGGCGCCAAACAGGTAGGGCCCACCGTAGGTTTCCAGGCAATCGCGCCAGATGGTCTGGATGCGCTCGATGTCGGCCTGCGCGCGCGACCACACCTTGAACTTCGGGAAGTGGGCCCGCAGGTTCATCGGCAGGGCCGAGCGCAGCGCCGAGAAGCCCGAATGCATCTCGCCACAGATGGCGCGGCAGTGCGCGCGCGCCTTCACATCGGTGGGCAGCAGGCCGGCCTCGGGGCAGGTTTCGTTCAGGTATTCGGCGATGGCCAGCGTGTCCCACACACGGATGCCGTTGTGCACCAGACAGGGCACCAGGATGGACGACGACAGCAGCAGGATCTCGGCCCGGGTGTCGGGGTCGTCGGGCGGCAGCACGTGCTCCTCGAAGGGCAGGCCTGAGAAGCGCGTCAGCAACCAGCCTCGCAGCGACCACGACGAATAGTTCTTGCTCGTGATGGTCAGCGTGGTGGGCGCGCTGACGGCGCCGGCCGTGGGCGTAACCGCAGGGGTGGCCGCTGACGCGGCCTTCTTGCGAGCCGCAGTCTTCCGGGCGGTCTTGGCGGGGGCCTTGGCCGGTGCCTTGGCGTTGGTGGCCATCGGGGTCTCCTCGGTGGTGCGCTGGGCGCACTGTGCTGTGCAGGGTGGGCCAGCACGGTGCAGCAAGCCCCATGCCATCACGCCCTGGCCTACCGGGCACCTCGGGTGGCTCGCAACTTGCTGTGCTTCACCACAACGCCCCGTAAGGACCGTGCATGCTGTATTCAAGCTACCAGGCGCAACAGTTTTTCCTTGATCCCTGGCAGGATCTGGCCATGGGCGTGGCCGACCGCCTGCACCGCATCCTGCCCGAGGGGCCGGCCCAGGCCAGCATGGCCGAGCTGATGGCCGGCGGCACCCTGGCCCGCTCCTGGGCCGCCGCGCACGAGGTGTTTGGCCGCCTGCGCACCACCCACCACCGGCCGGAGTACGGCATTGACGAGGTCGTCAGCCTGGGGCAGCCCTATGCCGTGCGCGAAGAAGCCGTCATGCGTACCCCCTTCGGCACCTTGCTGCGCTTCAAGAAAGAAGGGGCGCCCGAGCAGCCTCGGGTGCTGCTGGTGGCCCCCATGTCCGGCCACTTTGCCACCCTGCTGCGCGACACCCTGCGCACGCTACTGCAAGACCACGACGTCTACATCACCGACTGGCACAACGCCCGCGATGTGGCCCTGCGGCATGGCCGTTTCGGGCTGGAGGACTACATCGAGCACCTCATACGCTTCCTGGACCGCATGGGCCCGGGCTCGCACGTCATGGCCATCTGCCAGCCCTGTGTGCCGGCCCTGGCCGCCGTGGCCTTGATGGCCCAGGATGCCCACCCCGCACAGCCCCGCTCGCTGACGCTGATGGCCGGGCCCATCGATTGCCGCATCAACCCCACCCGCGTGAACGAGCTGGCCACCGAGCGGCCCCTGAGCTGGTTTGAAGAGAACATGATCCACACCGTGCCCTGGCCGCAAAAGGGCATGGGGCGCAAGGTGTATCCCGGCTTCGTGCAGCTCACGGCCTTCATGAGCATGAACCGCGAGCGACACGAGCAGGCCTTCCGCGACATGTACCAGGCCATCGCCGAGGGCGAGCACGACAAGGTGGCCCACGCCAAGGCCTTCTATGAAGAGTACTTTGCCGTGGCCGACCTGCCGGCCGAGTTCTACCTGGAGACCGTGCACCAGGTCTTCCAGCGCTACGACCTGGCCCGGGGCGAGCTGATGTGGCGTGGCACCCGGGTGGATCCGTCGGCCATCCGCCGCACGGCGCTGCTCACCGTCGAGGGCGAGCGGGACGACATCTGCTCCATCGGCCAGACGGTGGCCGCGCACGACCTCTGCACCGCCGTGCGGCCCTACTGGCGCCAGCACCACGTGCAAACCGGCGTGGGCCACTACGGCGTGTTCAGCGGCCGCCGCTGGCAGCACGAGATCTACCCGCGCGTGCGCGACCTCATCCACCAGACCAGCATCTGAGGCTGCGGGCGGGCAGGGCGGCGCTCCTCAGCGCCCGATGGCTGCTTGCAGTTGCTCCAGCGCGGTGGGGTCCTCGATGGTGCTCAGGTCGCCCGTGGTGCGGCCCTCGCACACCGCCTGGATGGCCCGGCGCAGCAGCTTGCCCGATCGCGTTTTGGGCAAGACGTTCACGAAGTGCACCTGCGAGGGCCGCGCCACCGCGCCCAGTTGCTGATCCACCGTGTGCATGATCTCGGCCTGCAGCGCCTGTCGGCCGGCCTCGTCGCTGGCGCGGCTGGGGTCTTTCAGCACCACAAAGGCCCGCGCCACCTGGCCCTTGAGCTCGTCGGCCACGCCTACCACGGCCACCTCGGCCACGGCGGGGTGGGCGCTCACGGCCTCTTCGATTTCGCGCGTGCCCAGGCGGTGCCCGGCCACGTTGATCACGTCGTCCGTTCGGCCCAGGATGAAGTGGTAGCCCTGCTCGTCGCGCACACCCCAGTCGAAGGTGTTGTAGACCGTCTGGCCAGGGAAGGTGGACCAGTAGGTGCTCACAAAGCGCTGGTCATCGCCCCACACCGTCTGCAGGCAGCCGGGCGGCAGCGGGTGGCTCAGCGTCAGCACGCCTTTGCGGCCAGGCTCGGTCAGGGGCTCGCCGGTGGTGTCATCGCGCAGCACCACGCGGTAGCCGGGCATGGCCACGCCGGGCGAGCCCAGCTTGGGCGCCTGCGTGGTGTCCACCCCGCGCGCCAGGCTCAGGATGGGCCAGCCCGTTTCCGTCTGCCAGTAGTTGTCGATGATGGGTTTGCCAATGGCCTCGCCAATCCAGGCGGCCGTGGGCTCGTCCAGCGGTTCGCCCGCCAGAAACAGGTGCTTCAGGCTGGACAGGTCATGGCGCTTCAGGCAATCCGGGTCTTGCTTCTTGAGCACACGGATGGCCGTGGGCGCCGAGAACATCACCGAGGCCTGGTACTTCTCGACCATCGACCACCAGATGGCCGCATCCGGCCGTGTGGGCAGGCCTTCATACAGGATGGTGGTCATGCCCGCCAGCAGCGGGCCATAGACGATGTAGCTGTGGCCCACCACCCAGCCGATGTCGCTGGTGCACAGAAAGGTTTCACCGGCCTGGCCGTTGAAGATCAGGTCCATGGACATGGCCAGGGCCACGGCATAGCCCCCCGTGTCGCGCTGCACGCCCTTGGGCTTGCCCGTGGTGCCGCTGGTGTACAGCGTGTAGCTGGGGTGCTCGGCCGGCACCCAGGTGCAGGGCACGGTGTCGTCCATCACCTCGCGGCGCAGGGCGTGGTAATCGTGGTCGCGCCCAGGCGTCATCTCGGCCGGGGCCAGCTGGCGGTTCACCAGCAGCACCTGGGGCGTGGTGTGTGTGGCCAGACGCAGGGCCTCGTCCAGCAGGGGCTTGTAAGCGATCACCTTGCCCCCGCGCGAGCCCGCATCGGCCGTCACGATCACGGTGGGCCGGGCATCGTCAATGCGGCTGGCCAAGGCGTGGCTGGCAAAGCCGCCAAACACCACCGAGTGGATGGCGCCCAGCCGCACCGTGGCCAGCATGGCAATTACCGCCTCCGAGATCATGGGCATGTACAGCAACACCCGGTCGCCACGTCCCACCCCCAGGCGCTGCAACAGGGCGGCCATGCGCTGCACCTCCACGTACAGCTGGCCGTAGCTCAGGGTGCGTTCGGTGTTGGTTTCGGTGGAGACATGAACCAACGCCGGCTGATCGGGCCGCACAGGCACATGGCGGTCCAGGGCGTTGTGGCACAGGTTGGTCTGCCCCCCCACAAACCAGCGCGCAAACGGCGGCTGGCTGGTGTCACACACCTGGGTGAAGGGCTGATGCCAGTGGATGCGTTGCGCCTGCTCGCGCCAAAACGCCTCCGGCTCGTCGATCGAGCGGCGATAAAGGTCCGGGTAGGACATGGTGGGCTCCCAAGGGTCTGTATGCAGACCGTTATTCGTATGGGACCCATACTAGGATGCACCACCCCCCGTGAACACGGGGGGAACCCCGGCAATGTCAGGCACCCGACGATTGGAGGCTGACCCAGATCACAAGACGATGGCCGCGCGTCGCAGAACCCACACGGCTGCGAACGCCATCAGGATGACCAGGCCCCACTTCAGGGGCACCATGGCCCGCTGGCGCCACACGGGGTTGCCCGTCAGGGTGTACAGCGCCATGCACACCAAAAAGCCTAAAAAGATCAGGAGACCGGCGGTGCGCAAGAGCAGCATGGTGTGGGGGCCTTACCAGGCAGGGGCCAGCTCGGCCAGCCCACGCGGGGCCTGGCGTTCGTCGGCAAAGGTGGCGATTTCGTAGGCGTCGGGCTGGGCCAGCAGGGCGCGCAGCAGCTGGTTGTTCAGCGCATGGCCCGACTTGTAGGCCGTGTACGAGGCCAGCAGCGGGTAGCCCGCCACGTACAGGTCGCCAATCGCGTCCAGGATCTTGTGCTTCACGAACTCGTCGTCGTAGCGCAGCCCGTCGGCGTTCAGCACGCGGTAGTCGTCCACCACGATGGCGTTGTCCATGCTGGCACCCAGGCCCAGCCCGCGCGAGCGCATCATCTCCACATCCTTGGTGAAGCCGAAGGTGCGGGCGCGCGCGATGTCGCGCTTGTACTGGCCGCTGGCAAAGTCAAATTCGACGCGCTGGCCGGTCTGGTCCACGGCGGGGTGGTCAAAGTCGATTTCGAAGGCCAGCTTGTAGCCGTGGTGCGGCTCCAGCCGGGCCCACTTCAGGCTGCGGCCCTCGCCCTCGCGCACCTCGACGGGCTTCTTCACGCGCAAGAACTTCTTGGGCGCCTTCTGCAGCTCGATGCCGGCGCTTTGCAGCAGGTACACAAACGCGGCTGACGAGCCGTCCAGAATCGGCACCTCTTCGGCCGTGATGTCCACGTAGAGGTTGTCCAGGCCCAGGCCAGCACAGGCCGACATCAGGTGCTCGATGGTGTTGACCTTGGCCGCCCCCGGGTCGCCTCCGGGCGAGATGGTGGTGGCCATGCGCGTGTCGCACACCGAATCCGGTCGCACGGGGATGTCGGCCGGCTGGGCCAGATCCACCCGCCGAAAGACGATGCCGGTGTCGGGCGGCGCCGGGCGCAGCGTCAGCTCGACGCGCTGGCCACTGTGCAGGCCCACGCCCACGGCTCGGGTCAGGGATTTGAGGGTGCGTTGTTGCAGCATCCGGCAATTATCGGCGGGATCGCCCGCCTCTGCACGCGGCGCGCGCTATGGCGACCATAGGTGCCATGTGTGGCGCCTTCCCCCAAGGGGGTGAGTGTGACGACGGGGTGCGGCCGACATAATTCGGGCCAACACATATCAATCCAGGGCTTTTTTCTCGGCTGCCATTCTCAGGCGGCTGACCATCCAGCGCCGCTCGCATCCCACCATTTAAAAGATGGTGGGCTGGGCGCGTTCACTTCCACACATCATGAAAAGACTCATCACAGGGGTGTTGAGCCTGGTTCTGTCGTTGTCTGCGCACGCAACCCAGGTTTACTTTGCCGGCTTGGCCTATTCAGGCGATGCCGCCTCGATCGCCGAGCGATTTCCGCACACCAGTCAATATCTGGCCAGCCTGGAGGCTCGCAAGGTTCGGGTGGCCAGCGTCATCCACCAAAAGCTACAGGAGACCCCGCCCAAACACTTCGAGATGGCGCCCCTGTCTGCGCAAGCCGAGCTCAAGGGGCGCGATCAGGTCATCTCCGTGGCCCTGGTGCTGAACAACGAATCGGTGTCGCTGGAGCAGTTTGGTTCTCTGGCCAAGTTCTTTGTGCAGGTTCGTGGTCAGGCCCTGTTTTTCGATTTCAAGTCCCAAACCGTTCTGCGCGCGTATCCGATCAGCTTTGCCTACATTGATCTGCTTGATCACTACCCCTCCGATGAAGACACCCGCGAGCGGGTTCGCATCGTGTTCGAGGGCGGGCAAGGCAAGCCTGGTTTGTTCAAGCGGTTCACCTCGGCCGTTGAGCAAGCCACCTTGCCGACGGGCGTGTCTCGCTTCCTGCAGGTCAGCCAGGTCACCATCGCGCCGCAGGCCCTGGAAGGGTTGTCGCCAGCGTTGACCAACACCAAGGGGGCGGCTGAAACCTGGCTGGCCGACATGCTGGCCGAGGCCATCTCCGTCAAGACAGGTGCGCCCGTTCTGCCCTACACCAAGGGCCACGCGCTGGGCAAGGTGATGGCCATGAAGGTGGCCGATGGCGGCGTCTTCAGCCTCAAATTGCCTGAGCCCGATTACGCCATCACCCTCGACTTCACCGGCGTTAAGAAGGTTGAACTGCAGAAAACCGCCGCCGAGACGGCCTATGCCTACGGCAGCTACGCACGCATTCGTCTGGATGAACCCTTCTCGGCCAAGAACTACATGGACATCCAGTTCAAGAACGGTGAAACCAAGGTGGTGCCTGCCACCCAGGTCACGGTGGACGACATTCCGGCCTATGCGGACTCCATCCGCGGCCTGTTCAACAAGATCGGCGACAACCTGACTGGCAAGACCACGCCGTGGCTCAAGGCAGCCGCAGCGGGCAAGAACGTCGATCAGCAAATTCAACAATCCACGGAGATCATCCAATCATGCAAGTGATTCGTTTTCTAATCGGCGCCATGCTGGCGCTGTGCCTGAGCGTGTCCATGGCTCAGGTTCAATACGCCAAGGGCAAAGCCTCGATCAACTACACCACCTGGAAGCTCAGCGCCGAAGACAAGACCAAGGCCTTGCGTACCGCGCAACTGAAGGCCATCGAGTCTTACTACGCCGAGGCCGGTGAGTCCGAAGCGGCCAACTTTGAGGCCATTCGCGCCCAGGTTACTGCCGACCCTGAGGTGTTCCTCACCGACACCACCATCCTCAGCGAGGACGACAAGTCGGATGCCAAGCAGTATTCGGTGGCGGTCCGCGTGTCGCTGAACGTGGCCAAGCTGAACAACACCATCAAGGCCGGTTCTGCCGTGGCCCGCGCGGGCAAGGGCGAGAAGTCCAAGCTGACGTTCCTGTTCGTCTCGCGTCAGATCGATGAGAAGAAGTCGTTCGACACCCGCGTGTATCAGCGCGAAGACACGACCGTGGCGGTTGAGGCCAATGCATCCCGATCCAAGTCTACCCGCGACGGCGAGAGCGTCCGTGGTGGTTCGGTGGGCACGTCGGGCTCACGCTCGGCCCGCGCCTCGGAATCGGTGACCACCTCGGTGATCACGGAGACCGGCGGCAGCAAAACCCGCAAGGCCAGCCAGTCCACCTATGCACTGATCCCCAGCGAGAACCTGCTGACGGTGTTCAAGCAGTCCTTTGGTCAAGCGGGCTACAAGGTGATTGAGGCCGCTTATGTCGAGCCATCGTCTGGCGGCAAGCTGAGCATCGCTGCGGTTGAAAACGACTACAAGAGCGGCAAGGACCTCAAGCCCGCCACCAAGCGCGACATGGTCATCGGCGTGCGCAACGCCAATGTGCCTTACCTGGCTTACGGCACGCTGGACGCAGGCCTGCCTGAAGAAGATCCCCAGACGGGCCTGCTGCGCGTGGCCGTCACGGTCAACGCCAAGATTGTGGACGCCTCTGACGACATGCCTGAAGACGTGGCGAACGTCGGCCCCATCGTGATCTACGGCGCGGCGCCGGATGAAGAGGAAGCCCGTACCGACGCCCTCAAGAAGGCCGCTACGCGGGCTGCCCGTGAACTGATCAGCCAGCTGACCAACAGCGGCGTGAAGTGAGTCCACTCCTGTTCTTCAACACTCATTCGTGATAACCATGAAAACCACACGCTCCATCCGTTTTGCTGCCCTGGCCACCGTTGTGACCTTGGCGGCCTTGCATGCCACCCACAGCCACGCCCAGTTTCCTGGTGCAGGCTCCTTGATGGGCGGCAGCAAGTCGTCGCCGGCTGCCCAAGGTGGCGGTGACCCCGTCGCCTTGCAAGATGCACTGGTCAAGGATTACATCGCCGCTGACCGTGAGGTGTTGCGAGGTCAGTCCCGCATGGCCGATGCCTTGGGCTTGAAGCAGCGCGCTGCCATGTTGGCCGCCACCGCCGATGCTTTGACCAGCGGTGCCACCAAGGACAACCTCAGCGATGCCGATAAAGCCATCAGCGAAGGCAATGCCGAAATGGCTGCCCGCATGAAAGAAAACCCCGAAATGGATGCTGCGGCCAAAGAGCAGTATCGCAAGGGCCTGACAGACACCGCCAAGGCGATCCGCACCTACGTGGGGATGAAGTCCAAGTTCGAGCGCTTCCAGTCGGCCCTGAGCTCGGCATCGCCGATGGTCTTGCCCAAGCTGAACGCAGGCTCGTACATCGCCAGCAGCTTTCCGGGCAATGCGAAGAACCTCGTCAGCTCGTTGAAGATGGCCACGGATTTCGCCAAGAGCCAGCGCATCGACGTGCCCAAGGACGCCACCGCCGCGATCTGATCACCAGGCTCAGCCACTGGAGACTTCCCCATGAACTCTGCCCGCCTTGGTGCGGTGCTGTGCGCCAGCCTTTGGCTGGTTGCCTGTCAGCGCACGCCTGAGACCTCGGAGGTGCCGCAGGCGGCATCCGCCCCGGCATCTTCCGCCACCACCACCGCACCAGCCTCACCCGCTGCTACCCGAGGGGGTGTGCCCGACATGGGGCACACCCGTGCGGTCAAGGTCACGGCCACCGGTCAAGGGCCCACGGCCGCCGACGCGGTCAATGAAGCCTTGCGGCTGGCGGTGATGCAGGTCAATGGCGTGGCGCTCGATACCCAGTCTTCGCGCTACTCTGCTGCGGTTTCTCTGGTGGCTGGGCAGGACGCCATGACCTTGCAATCCAGCGGGTTTGCGCAAGAACTGGTGCAGAAGGCGGGGGGCGTGATTTCCGGCTTCAAGGTCGTCCGTCTGGGCCCGATCTCCGCTGCAGCACCTGCCGCACCCTCTGCCTCTGGCGCCAAGGCGAGTGGCGTCAAGCCCGTCGCCTCCGCGACGGTTTTTGAGGCGGTCATCGACGCTGATGTACTCAAGTTTGACGCACCGGCCACCGATGGCAAGCTCAAGATCGTGGTTGGTCCGATCAATGGTTTGGCTTCTCAGTACCGCGTGGGTGGGCTGACGCTGTCGGGTGAACAACTGGGTGATGCCATCCGGGCCGAGTTGATGGCCGCGCTGACGCAAACGGGTCGCTTCATCGTGCTGGATCGCGAGAACGATGCGGCGCTGGATACCGAGCTCAACCTGATCGCCCAAGGCCGGGCTCCGTCAGCAGAGATGGTCAAACAGGCACAGGCTCATCTGGCGGATGTCGTCTGGATCGGTCAGATGGGGCAGTTCGAATACACCGCGCATCGCCGGCAATTGGACATGAGCGACCGCCCCTTGGTCAGCCACGCAGGCGGCTGGGCGCTGTCTCACAAGCTGGTTCACGTGGCAACGCGTCAGATCATGCTGAGCGATACGGTGCAAGGCACCCTTCCATCCACCGCGCCCACCACCCTGCCCAGGGCAGTCGATGGCACCAAGCTGTCGGGTGACATGCGTCAGCGTCTGGTGGAGCGCATCGTCGAGAGCATCTTGCAACGAACCTTCCCGGTCGCCGTGGCGTCGGTGGAAGGCAGCCAGGTGGTGCTGAGCCAGGGGGGGCAATCTGTCCAGCTGGGTGCGCGCTACCAGGCGGTGGTGATGGGCAAAGAGATCAAGGATCCGCAGACGGGGCAGACCCTCGGGCGCATGGAGTCGCCTTGCTGCGAGATCGTCGTTCAACAGGTTCAGCCCACCATGGCCATCGCCCGTGTTGAAAACGCACAGGTCGACCTGGCCACGTTGCCGGCGGGTGTGGTTCAGCTGCGCGCACGCTTGCCGGAGCCGCCTTCAGCCGTTGCCCAGGCAGCGTCTGGTGCCTCCACCGTCGCGAAGGCGCCCCGCGCATCACGCAAGCCGGCAGCCACCGAGCCGGCTGAGGTGATCAAACGCAACGACGCCGATTGGTGATATCGATTCGTGATGCCGGATGGCGGGGCGGTGCGCATGGTCAAAGCGACCTGCGCTGCCGGCCTCACAAGGTGTGCGTGCGGTCGCCGTGGGCAAAGCCGATGGCCTCGAACCACGGCCCCTTCACAAAGCCGATCACCTTGAACAGCTCGCCCATCTCGTGCTCGGCCACCAGCATTTGCAGGGCGTGCCGGGCCTTCAGTTGCTCGGCAGTGCTGGCCTCGCCCGTGGCGGCCAGCGCCTCGCCCAGGCCGCAGTTCATCAAGAAGCGGCCCTGGCTGGTGTAGCCTAGCACCTCCCAGCCGCCCTCCTGGCCGGCCAGCGCGACGCCCGTGAAGTTCACGTGCGCGGTGATGTCTTTCTCGCCCACCTGGCTGAATGGGTCGGGGTCGCTGCGGTGCGCGTGGTGGCACATCAGGGTGCCGCCCGTGCGCTGCGGCAGGTAGTACTCGGCCTCCGGGAAGCCGTAGTCCACAAAGAACGCTGCGCCCCGCGTCATCAACTGCGCCAGCGTGGTCACAAAGGCTTCGGCCTGGCCGTGGGTTTCGGTCACGGTGCCGGGGGCAAACACCTCGTCGGCGTGCTCGGTGGGGGGGCGCACGCCCTCGGGCGCGGGGCGGTCGGCCCACACAAAGCGCGGGGCAGGGCCCGTCTCGTCCAAGGCCACGCCGCGCTCGTTCCACGCCTGGCCATCCCAGGCCATCAGGTGCACGGGCATCGCGTCCAGCACCTCGTTGCCCACGATCACGCCCTCGATGGCATCGGGCAGGCTATCGGCCCACACCACCTTGTGCACCAACTCCGGATGGCTTTTGACCAGCCGCTGGTGCTGGCGGTCGCGCAGCGTGCCCGACAGGTCGACGATGGTGTAGCGCGTCAGCCGCTCGCCCAGGGCGTCCAGCAGCTGTTCGGCCAGGGCGCCCGTGCCGGCGCCAAACTCCCACACCTCGGTGGTGCCAGTGGCCTCCAGGGCCTGTGCCACCTGGCGGGCCAGCACCTCGCCAAACAGCGGGGTCAGCTCGGGCGCGGTCACGAAGTCGCTGCCGTCCTGCGGCATGCGGCCCAGCACACGGCGCCCGCCGCTGTAGTAGCCCAGGCCAGGGGCGTACAGCGCCAGCTCCATGAAGCGCTCAAAGCGCATCCAGCCGCCACGCTCGCGGATCTCGTGGGCGATCATCTCGGCCAGGGGGTGGCCCGTCACCGGGGCGGCCACTACACTGTGGCCCTTGTCGTTGGGGCGTTGCATGCCCCATTGTAAAAAGCTTCCCACCTGCGCTGTCAGCCCGGCGCTTTCTGACACAGCACCTCATGCCGCCCCACACTGCCCCTGTCGCCCTGGTCACGGGTGCTGCCAAGCGCCTGGGCCGCGAGATCGCGCTCACCCTGGCCCGCCAGGGCTGGGATGTGGCCGTGCACTGCCGTGCCTCGCGCGACGAGGCCGAATCCACCGCTGCCGACATCTGCGCCCTGGGTCGCCGCGCCGAGGTGCTGGCGGCCGACCTGTCGGATGAAGCCGCCACCCGCGCCTTGCTGCCCGCCGCTGCGCAGGTCCTGGGCCGGGTGGATGCCGTGGTCAACAGTGCCTCCACCTTTGAATACGACTCGGCCGCCACCTTCAGCTACGCCCAGCTCGACAAGCACCTGCACGCCAACACCGCGCCGGCCATCGTGCTGGCCCAGGCCCTGGCCGAGCACCTGCAGGCGCGAGAGGTGGGGCAGGGCGGCCATGGCCCCGCCTGCGAGGGCGCCGTGGTCAACCTGCTCGATCAAAAGCTCTGGAACCCCAACCCCGATTTCTTCAGCTACACGCTGTCCAAAGCCGCGCTGGAGGCCGCCACGCAGTTGCTGGCCCTGGCCCTGGCACCGCGCGTGCGCGTGGTGGGCGTGGCCCCAGGCCTGACGCTGACCAGCGACTGGCTGCAGGGCGAGAAGTTCGAGCAGTTGCACAAGCTCTCGCCCCTGGGCCGGTCGTCGTCACCGCAAGACGTGGCGGCCACTGTGGCCTTCGTGCTGGCCAACCGCTCGATGACGGGCACCACCGTGCTGGTCGATGGCGGCCAGCACCTGCAGCGCTTCGAGCGCGATTTTTCGATGATGTGAGACCCGATCCATGTCCCTGACCAAAGGCAACCAGACCCTGACCCTGACCGGCCTGCGCTTCAACGCCAGCCTGGGCGTGCTCGATCACGAGATCGGCGTGCCGCAACCCATCATGGTCGATGCCGAGCTGAACATGGGCAGCCAGCCCTTGCTGCCGCACGACGACGAGATCCTCAATGTGCTCGATTACCGCAAGGTGCGCGCCATCATCATCGAAGAGTGCACGGCCGAGCACGTGAACCTGCTCGAAACCCTGATCGGCAAGCTGTGCAAGCGGCTGATGGATTTGCCAGGGGTGCTGGGGGTGCGGGTCAAGATCGCCAAGCTGGAGATCTTTGACGACTGCGAGGTGGCGATTCGGATGGAGACGGGGCAGTGGTGATTGTGGAGATAGCTCTGTCTGCAGACCACGAATTCAGCACGCGAAAAGGATGAGGGGCCGGTCCGCAACGGGCACCTGGCTGGATGTGCTCGCTGCTGCGCGCATGCTCCGCATAATGGCGTCGTCCGCACACCATCGCGGACAGGAGTGACCGTTCATGCGTGTGCTGATTGTGGAAGACGACGTCCTGCTCGGTCGGGCGCTGGCGGCCGGGCTGCGCCAGCTCGGTCATGCGATCGACTGGTTCGGCAACGGTGCCGACGCAGATAGCGCGTTGCTCGCCGCGCCGTACGACGCGATGGTGCTGGATCTTGGTTTGCCCGGCGGAGACGGTTTGGTGTGGTTGCGCCGCTGGCGGGATCGCGGCGTGAAACTGCCCGTGCTGGTACTGACCGCCCGCGACGGCATCGATCAACGCATCGCGGGACTGGATTCCGGGGCAGACGACTACTTGCTCAAACCCATCACGATCGATGAGCTGGCTGCCCGGCTGCGCGCCCTGTTGCGCCGCGCCTCGGGGCGGGCGCAGTCCACCTGGCGTCATGGCGATCTGGAGTACGAACCGGCAAGCAAGTTGGTCCGCTGGAAGGGGCAAGGCGTGAGCCTCACCGCGCGCGAACTGGCGCTGCTCGAAGCCCTGATGCTCGATCCGCAACGGGTGATGTCAAAGGCGCTGTTGCGGGAAAAACTCTACGACTGGGACGACGCCGAACCTGAGGGCAATGCCCTCGAGGTCCACATCCACCATCTCCGACGAAAGATTGATGCCGGCATCGTGCGCACGGTGCGCGGCGTGGGCTATTCGCTGGGCGCCATCGAGACAGACCGATGAGCCTGCAGCGCCGTTTGATGATCTACCTGCTGGTCTGCGCCCCCCTGGTGTGGGCGGTGGCGGCGGCCTTGTCGATCGATCGCTCGCGCCATGAGGTCAACGAGTTGTACGACACCGAGTTGATCCGCCTGGCCCGACAGATCCAGGCGACCTTGTTGCCCTCGCTGCCCCCGCAGCGCCGCGCGACATTCCCCCCCTTGCCGCAAGCGGGCCAGGCGGACAGCGGCGAAGGCGATGTGCGTGATCTGGCCGTCGTGGTGTGGGACCGCAACGGGACGGTCGTCATGTCGGACCGCGAGGGCGAGAGCCTGCCGTACAACGCCAGCGCGGTCGGCTTCCTGACCGCGCCCGTGGCCGGTCAGCCCTGGCGCGTTTACTACCTGCAATCGCCGTCGGGCCATTGGCTGGTCGGAGTTGGTCAGGGCCTGTATGAACGCGACGAGGTGGTCTACAACCTCGTGGCCAGCCAGCTGCTGCCCTGGCTGCTGGTGCTGCCCTTGCTGCTGCTGGCGATGGCCTGGGCCGTGCGGCGCGCGCTGGCCCCGCTCCACGAACTCACGGGCCTTCTGCTGAGCCGCGATGCCAGCGATCTCGCCGCGGTGCCCACAGCGCAGGCCCCGAATGAGCTCAAGCCCTTGCTGGGCGCCATGAACAGCCTGTTCGAACGCATCGACGGTTTGTTGAAACGGGAGCGCCGGTTCACGGCCGACGCCGCGCACGAACTGCGCACCCCGCTGGCGGTCTTGCGCGCGCAATGGGATGTGGTCAAACGCTCCCGGAGCCTCGACGAACGCCGGTTGGCGCAACAACAGATGGACGATGGGCTGACGCGCATGGACCGGTTGGTCACACAGATGCTGGCGCTGTCACGTGCCGAGACCGCCACCGCCGAGCTTCTCGACGCCGAGGTGGATTGGCCGCAGATCGTGGAGCAGGTGATGAGCGACTGCTTGGAACTGGCCAACCGCCGATCCATCGAGCTGGCCTGCGAATGGCCTGCCGCAGAGAGGCCCCCGATGCCGCTGATGGGAAACACCCACCTGATCACTGTACTGTTGCGAAACCTGATGGACAACGCTGCGCGCTACGCGCCGCGCGGCAGCACCGTCTTGCTGCGGCTGGGCACCGACCGGTTCGAAGTTGAAAACGCGAGCGGTCCCCTGTCCGCCGAGCACCTCGCCGCGTTCGGCCAGCGCTTCTACCGTGCGCCGGGACAGGAAGAGGTCGGCAGCGGCCTGGGCATCTCTATCGCACAGCGCATTGCGTCGCTGCATGGTCTGGAGATCGCCTACGACGCCGACCCGGACACGGAGACGGTGCGCGCCACCGTCCGCTTCGCCCCGGTCACTTCTGGCTGATCTTGTCGAGGAGCTGACGCACCTCTTCGCGCCGGCCTGTGTCTGCAATCTGGCGGCCCGGGCGCGCGGGTGCCTTAAGAGCGCGCTCAAGGTAGGGTATCGCCTTCTCGCGCTGCTTGGTCTCGACCAGATACTCGGCGTAGAAAAAGTTGGGGTCAATGCCCTTTGGGTTGATGACCAGTGCCTTTTGCAGCAACTTCTCTGCCTTCTCCTTGTCGCCAAAGCCGATGGGCCAGCCCGGCACCTTGTAGTACAGGACACCCAGGCTGTTGTAGGCCGAGCCCTCCAGCACATTGCCATCGATCTGGATCGCGGCTTCGTAGAGCGCCTTGGCCTGCTTGACCAGGCTCAGTGCGCCCAGCCCGCCTTTTTCGCCCGCCTGCGAGCTGACGATGATGCCTTCCCACACCAGCGGCTCGCTGCGCCCCGGGAACGATTCGCTGACCTTGTGCGCCTTCAGAGCCAAGGCTTCGAAACGCTTTTCGCGCTCGGCCGGTGCCGTCTGGTAGCGGATGACTTCCCAGTCGCGCTGCAGGTCGGCCACGGCATCGTCGACCGGCGCCGCATGGACCACCGAAGCGGGCAGCACGCCGGCGGCGGCCAGCAGGAATGCGCCGCAGGTGCGCAGGAAAGTGGGGCGATCAACGTGCATGGGGTATCTCCTGGATGGTGGGTGGGGTGGATGGCTTGGGGATGTCCGGGCGCTGGGGCAGACTGGCGCTGTGTTTCTCGAACGCACCGTCGAGCCAAGTGGGCAGCGCGCCGTTGAGGCGTGCTGCGAACTTTTCAGGGAAACCGAGGAAGCGTTCTGCGGCCCCGGTGGCCAGCATGTCCAGCAAGGCGGTGGCCACGTGTTCGGGCGGGTCCATGGCGGTGCCTGTGGCCTGGTTGTAGTCGTTCACCGCCGCGCTGTTGAAGGCGGTTCGTGTGCTCCGCGGGCCGAGGTACTGCACGCGCACCGACGTGCCGGAAAGCTCCCGGCGCAACGCCTGCGCAAAACCGCGCAGGCCGAACTTGCTGGCGCAATAGACGCTGAAACCCGGCAGACCGATGGCGCCGAGCACCGATCCCACGCAGATCACCTGGGCGCTCGGCAGCGCGCGCAAGTGCGGCAGCAGCGACTGCGTGAGCATCATCGGTGCCAGCAGGTTGGTGTGGAGAACCTGCGACATGCGGTCGGCTTCGGTGGCCTCGAAATGGCCGAACTCGGCAACGCCGGCGCAATGCACGATCACGTTGCAGTTCCAGCCGGCGGCGTGGTTCGCCAGCGCGGTGATGGACGCAGCGTGGTCCAGCTCGACCTCGCGCCAGTCCACTGCCGAGGCCGGGTGGCGTTGCTGGAGGGTGCGGGCCAGGGCCGACAGCCGCGCCGGTGAGCGGCCGGCCAGCAGGACCGCGGCACCCGCACCCGCCAGTGCCGTGGCGACCGTCTGACCGATTCCGCCGTTGGCGCCCGTCAGCAGGACGCGGGATTGTGCGACTTTCATGCGGCAACCATCCGTGGGGCGGCGTGCACGCCAGGGAGCGGCAGGTCGCGAAACACGTCGCCGTACAGCCGGAAGAACACGCGCGCGCAATGGATGATGTCCCTCTGATCCTGCGGGTCGGTGATTTGGTCCATCAGCAGCTGAAAGTGCTGCACGTGCTCCTGGTCGAGCGTGCCGTGGGAGCGCAGGTAGCTGAATGCCGCATCGGGCAATTCCAGCGGTTTCTGGATCTGGTCGGCGGCCAGCAAGGCGAGTGAGACGCTGGTGCCTTCAAGCACATGGACCATACCGAAAAAGCCCAGTGGGTTGCGCCGCGCAATGGTGTCGTATGCATAGGCCACCATGACCTCCGTGGCCATCCCGGGCTGGCTGTGGCGAACCGCGCTGGTGTCTCCGCACGCGCGGAGGTCGTCGAGGATCCACTCGTCGTGGCCTTTCTCCTCTTCGATGTACTCGTCCAGGGCCGGTGCCAGCCACTCGCGCCCGGCCGGGATGCGCGCTCTGAATGCCTGCATCAGCGGGACCGTGTGGCGCACATGATGGTAAGCCTCGCGCAGGAAGGCGATGTAGCTGGGCAGCGAGACTTCGCCCCTCAGGCACCCCTGAATGATGGGCGTCGACACCAGTGCCATGCGGTTGGGTTCGGTCTGTTTCAGCAGTTGTTGGTAAAAGCTCATGAAGGCTCCGTGGGTGGGTGGGGTCAGTGGGCCGACGAGGTCAGCGCTTCGACGTGGGCTTGAAAGATCGCGGCTCGCTGGGGCCGCCCGTTGGCGGTGGCCATGCCGGAGGCCGCGTTGAACGGCTGTGTGGCGCGCACCCATGTGTGCACGCGTGCGTAGTCGGGCAAGGTGTTGTTGGCGGCGTCCACCGCGGCTTGCAGCGCGGCGTCGGGCAACGCGGCGCTCATTGGCCACAGCACGGCGCTCAGCGTGGGCTCGCCGTCGCCAAACACCACCGCCGCACCGACACCGGCTTCCTGCAAGGCGCCCTCGACCCATTCGGGCGAGATGTTGCGCCCGAACGAGGTGATCAGCACGTTCTTACGGCGGCCCTGGACATTGAGGAACCCGTTCGCATCGATGCGACCCAGATCGCCCGTTGCAAACCAGCCGGGCACGGGCTGCGGGTCTCCCAGGTAGCCGGCGAACAGGCTCCCGGACACCTCGATTTCGCCCGTGTCGCTGATGCGCACCCGGGCGTGCGGCAGCACTCGACCTGCACTGCCTGGTAGGTCGGCACCCGGCAGGTTGAGCGTCTGCACCGAGGCACCTTCGGACAGGCCGTATCCTTCATGCGCTGGAATGCCCAGTGCGCGGCTGGCCGCCAGGAGACCGGCGCCCACCGGCGCACCGCCCACGGCAACGAAGCTCAGGCCGTCCGGTGCGCGTTGCTGCGTGGCCACCAGGTAACCCACCCAGAGGCGCAACATCTGCGGCAACAAGATGATGCTGTCGGGCCCGAGGCGCATGACTGCCGCATGGAAGGCTGCGGGATCGAAGCCCGACGAACCGGTCAGACCCAGCTGCGACAGCGGCACCACAATGCAGGTGCTGCCGTTCAGGAGCGATGCGTTCAGCCCGGCGATGTTTTCAAGCAGCACCGCAAAGGGCAACACGCAGAGGTGTCGGCGAATGCGCAGCGGCGCGAGTGCCTGCACTACGCCGCCAGCCACACCCTCGATGGCCGGTGCGCGCAAGCACACACCCTTGGGTGTGCCCGTGGTGCCCGAGGTGAAGGTGATCTTGGTCGTGCCTTCGGGCATGGGGACCGGTGGGTTGGGCAGGCGCACCAGGGCCAGCGATTCGCCCGCCACGCTGCAAGGCTGCGCCGGGGCGGGCGACCAGAGCATGGCATCGGG
>CAMTVS010000097.1:0-3305 GCA_947085235.1 uncultured Aquabacterium sp.
CGCCGCCGGCCAGAAGCTGACCCTGCGTCGGCAAGAGGGCTACGACCACTCCTACTTCTTCATGGCCAGCTTCATCGCCGACCACGTGGCGTTTCATGCGGAGAAGCTGAAGGGCTGAGGGGGGTGTTCCCACGCTCATCCATCAACACCCCGTCATGCTCGCCCTTGTGGCGAGCATCCCTGTCTAGGGCGGGCGCAAGCGTCGCGAGGGATTCTCGGCACAAGGCCGAGAATGACGGCGATTGGGTTGCACGAAGGCGCGGGCACCGCCTTGGCGCCCGCTCGCGACCAAGCCCTCTTCGCCCATGTGAACGCTCCCTTCCTCGCCCGAGTTCAGGCCCGGCGCTCAGGTCTGGTCAAGCGAACGGGGTGGGTCCCAGGGGCGTCCTTCACCACGGACGTTCACGATGCCGGAGCTGGGGGGCTCTGGGGCATGTCGTCGAACAGGGCGCAGCCTGCGGGGTAGCCGGTCCACGGCATCCCCTGGGCACAGCGCACCGCGATCGTGGGGGACGGCAGTGTGGGATCGGCGAAGCAGCCTCCGGCGAACCCCGTCTGGCCGGGTCTCCACGCCCCGAAGGACTTCCAGTAAAGGGTCGAGCCACAGGTTGCGCAGAACCAGCGCTTGCCCTGGCCTTCGAGGACGGTCAGCGGACCTTCCACCCTCCTGACCTGTTCATCGTGGAAATAGACGGACCACCCAAACGGAGCGCCCGTACGCCGTTTGCAGTTGTCGCAGCTGCAAAGGCCGCTGCTGATCGGTTCGCCCTCAACCTCAACCTGGCACGCGTCACAGGCGCATCGCGCAGTCCGGACGGTCATGGCGTGCCCCCACTGCTTGCATCACCCAAGGGCTGGGAGCTTGCGCGCGGCAGCGTAGTCCGTCCACCCGGCGCGGCCGTTCACGTCCGGTTTCCACCCGTCGCCAACGTCTGGAACGTCCGCTCCTGAACGCCGGCCGCAGTGTCCGCTGTCTGATGTGAAACCGATGCCCGCAAACGACCCAGGCTGTGTGAAAACGCCGCGAATTTAGCTAGAATCGGCCATCGTTCGGAGGGCTGGTCATGGGGCGTTTCGTTGAGGGTGAGGATCGGCGCCAGTCGTTCCTGTTGCCGGCTTCGCTGGACGATTACGTGGCCGAGGACAACCCGGTCCGGGTGGTCGAGGCCTTCATCGACGAGTTGGACCTGGCGGCGCTTGGTTTTGACGGCGTGCGGCCGGCGGCGACGGGGCGTCCCGCCTATCATCCCGCGACCCTGCTGAAGATCTACCTCTACGGCTACCTCAACCGCGTCCAGTCGAGCCGGCGGCTCGAGCGCGAAGCTCAGCGCAACATCGAGCTGATGTGGCTGACGGGACGGCTGGCTCCGGACTTCAAGACCATTGCCGATTTCCGCCGGGACAACGGTGTGGCGATCCGGGCGGCCTGTGGGCAGTTCATCGAGCTTTGCCGCCGCCTGGAGCTGTTCACCAAGGCCGTGGTGGCGATCGACGGCAGCAAGTTCAAAGCGGTGAACAATCGCGACAAGAACTTCACGGCGACCAAGGTCGCCAAGCGCATGGAGCAGGTCGACGCCAGCATCGCCCGCTATCTCGCCGCCCTGGACCGGGCCGATGGCGAAGACGGGGACATCGCCGAAGCCAGGACCGACCGCATCGGTGAGAAGATTGCAGGTCTCCGCCGCCAGATGCAGGACTTGAAGGCGATGCAGGAGCAGGTCCAGGCCGCTCCGGACAAGCAGATCTCCCTCACTGATCGAGACGCCCGCTCAATGGCGACCAGCGGCCGAGGAACAGGCATCGTCGGCTACAACGTGCAGACCGCGGTCGATGCCGAGCACCACCTGATCGTGGCGCATGAGGTCACCAACCTAGGCCACGACAGGACCCAGCTGGAGCCGATGGCGCTGAAGGCCCTGGCCGCAACCGGATGCGAACAGCTCACTGCCCTGGCAGATCGGGGCTACTTCAATGGCGAGCAGGTGCTGGCCTGCGAGGGAACCGGCGTGCTGCCCTGCGTCCCCAAGACCGTGTGGCCCAGCGAGCGCGGCCTCTTCACCCGAAGCGACTTCGTCTACGACTCTGGAAACGATCATTACACCTGCCCGGCGGGACAACAGCTGACCAAGGGCGCGACGCGATCAGATCGCAAGGACGACATCGACCACTACCGCCACCTGACGGCCTGTTTCACCTGTCCGCTCAAGCCGAGGTGCACGCCCGACAAGTTGAAGCGGCTCAAGCGCTGGAAGCACGAGGGCGTCATGGACCAGATGCAGGCGCGGCTCAACCGCATGCCCAACGCCATGGGCATCCGCCGGCAGACCGTTGAGCACCCCTTCGGGACCCTCAAATCCTGGATGGGAAGCACCCACTTCCTGACAAAGACCCTCGAAAAGGTCCGAACGGAGATGAGCCTCCACGTCCTGGCCTACAATCTGAAGAGGATGATCCAGATCCTCGGCGCCAAACAACTGATCCGGGCCATCCAAGCCTGATCGCTAAACCGCGTGCTAAGGGTCAGAACTTACGGCACAGCGTTTTCACACGGCCTCGACCCATTGCGGACGTTGACTGTGGACTGCACAAACGCTCGGCCATGACGACCCTAACGCTCTATCGCCCTGTCGGGACTGCCGAAGCCGCGCTTATCGCTGAGGCGGATTGGACGCGATTCCCGCCGATGCCGAAGGGAGCGCAGTTCTATGCCTACTCCCAGCCACTCGGTGATCCTCGGAAATGGCCCGCTGAACTTGAGGACATGGAGATGCTCGAGGCCCTCGAAAACGGACAGGCCGAGGTCGTGCAGAGTTGGAAGGCTTGGGGCAATTCTCCTGATGAATTTATCGTAGTCTGGTTCGAAGTCGATGAACGCCTACAGCCCTCCCTTCATGGTCCTCTGGATGTAAGCGCCGTGAACCAAGCCTTGATCGGCCCGATTGAGGTCTGCGCGCGATACGGACCCATGGGCATCTGGAAACATCCGAATTTGCTGACCCCAAGCTGAAGTCCGCTTTCCACCCATCTCTGAAGTTCGGCGCGTCCGCTGATCGCCCGGCGCCGGCAAAGATGCCGTTGGGAGACATATGTCACTTGACGACATAGTTTTGGGCGCCCATATGATCCTATGCCGTCTGCGGAGCTGCTCTTTCACGCCAAGCGCGTCTACGACGACGGTGCGATCGTCGAGCTGAAAATCTGGCGGCTCGCACGTCCGGTCCCGGGATCGAGCCACACTCTCAAGTACTCGCTCTTCTATGGCGAGCTAGGCGCTCGGATCGTCGGTTACGACAACGAGCGTGGAA
>CAMTVS010000098.1:0-24071 GCA_947085235.1 uncultured Aquabacterium sp.
ACCTTGCGGATGCCGATGGTGCCGAAGAACACGACCGCGTAGGCCACCCAGACCAGGGTGATCAGGATGTCGATCGGCCATTCCAGCTCAGCGTATTCCTTGCCGCTGGTGTAACCGAAGGGCAAGGTCAGGACGGCCGACAGGATGACGGCTTGCCAGCCCCAGAAGGTGAACGACGCCAGCGGGCCGCCGAACAGGCGGGTTTGGCAGGTGCGTTGCACCACGTGGTAAGACGTGGCAAAAAGTGCACAGCCACCGAACGCGAAGATCACGGCGTTGGTGTGCAGCGGACGCAGCCGTCCGTAGGACAGCCAGGGAATGCCGAAATTCAAATCCGGCCAAGCCAGTTGTGCGGCGATCAAAACGCCGACGGCCATGCCAACGACGCCCCATACGACGGCGGCAATGGCAAAGGCGCGGACAACGGAATCGTTGTACGTGCCAGAGTGGGTGGTTGCCATCTCTTGTTCTCCTTTGTTGCAGGCTGAATTGTGCGGGCAAACCACTAGCTACTTTTGATAAGGCTCAACCTTATCGTCAGCTTTTTCGTCCTCTGTCTTCAAGATGCGAACGGCTTCTTGCTCGATGTCTTCAAATTGACCATTGAAGACAGCCCACCCCAGCACCGCCAGGATGGCGAGCACCAGCAAAACGGACACGGGCAGCAGGATGTAGAGGATTTCCATGGTGTGGTTTGCCGTCAGCGACGGGCGGGCCCGAGTCTAAGGGCATTCAGCACGACACCCAGCGAGCTGAGCGCCATGCCCAGCCCCGCAAGCCAGGGGGGCATGAGGCCCACCAGCGCCAGCGGAATCGAACTGAAGTTGTAGAGCGCTGACCAGGACAGGTTCTGTTTGACGATGCGCAGTGCACGTTGGCTGATCACAACAGCTTCGGGCACGCCGTTCAATCTGCCATTGAGCACGATCAAGTCTGACTGCGATTGCGCCAGCGCCGCGCCCTGATCCAGGGCGATGGACACGTCGGCCTTGGCCAGCACCGGGGCGTCGTTGATGCCATCCCCCACCACCGCCACCCTCAGGCCTTTGGCCTGGGCCGCCTGGATCACCTGAAGCTTGTTCTCTGGCGTGGCCTCCGCCTGGGCCACGGTGATGCCACCCAGCTGGGCCGCCGCGGCGTACACGCGCTCGCGCAGGTCACCGGACAACAAGGCGGCGTCCACGCCCAGGCGCTGCAGGCCCGACAGCGACGACTGGGCTTCGGGTCGGAAGGTTTCGTCGAAACAGAAGCCCAGCACCGTCTCGGTGCACAAACCGCCGTCGGCGCGGTGGGCAGCCAGCCACACACGGGCCTGGGGGTGGTGCTGAGCCCAGGCCGGCGGGGCGCCATTCATCACCCAATCCTGGCGCCCCAGGCGCCAAATGCGCCCCTCGGCGTCGGTGGCTTGCACGCCCTGCCCTGCCCGCTCTTGCACATCGGACCAAGCACTGCGACTGAGTTCGGCGCTGGCCTGTACGGCCGCCACCAGCGAGCGCGACAAGGGATGCTGGGAGTACGACGCCAGATCGGCCGCCTGCGGCCAGGTGATCCACCAATGTTCACTGCCGCTGGCCAAATCACGCTGCCCCTGGGCAGTGCACACCGACACCACGGTCAGCTGACCTTCGGTGAGCGTGCCGGTCTTGTCAAAGTACACACGATCCACATGGGCCAGGGTTTCCAGCGCGTCCAGGCGCCGCACCAGCACCCCCCGTGAGGCCATGTTGCCAGCCGCCGCCAGCAAGCCCATGGGCGCCGACAATGAAAACGCGCACGGGCATGTCACCACCAGCACCGACACCGCCACCCAGATGGCTTTGGAGGGGTCGATCCAGTACCAGACGATGCCGCCCAGCAGGGCCAGCACCAGCACACCCCACAGGAACGGCACGGCAAAGCGGTCAGCCACGCGCATCCAGCTGGGCTTTTCGCTCATGGCCTGTTGCACCAGTGACACGATCTGCTGGTAGCGGGTGTCCGGGCCCAGGCGCTCGACACTGATCCAGACCGGCGCACCCAGGTTCAGACTGCCGGCCACCACCATCTGACCGGCGGATTTGCTCACCGCCCGGGATTCACCCGTCAGCAGGGACTCATCCACCTCGGTGTCGCCCAGCAACACCTGTCCGTCGGCGGGGAAGGCCTGGCCCACCGCCACGCGAACAAGATCGCCATGCTGAAGGGACGACAAGGGAATGGACTCAATCTCGACGGTGAGCAAGTCGCCCTCATGGCGCGCACGCTCGACCGCCTCAGGCAGGCGGACGCACAGCGCCTCCAGCGATTGGGTGACGCGCTCCCGGGCGCGACTTTCCAGCCAGCGTCCGGCCAGCAAGAAGGCCACAAACATGGTCAGGGAGTCGAAGTAGGCATCCGGGCCGAAGATGTGCTGGTAGCCGAAGGTAACGCCGGTGGACACCAGGAAGGCCGCGGCCATGCCGATGGCCACCGGGGTGTCCATGGCGATGCGGCCTTGCCGCGCGGCTCGCCAGGCTCCGGTGAAGAAGGGGCGGCAGGAGAACAGCACCACCGGCAGGCTCAGCACCCAGTTGGCCCAGTTCATCAGGTTCCACAGGTCGGCGGGGATCTCATCGCGCCCAGCCACGTACTGCGGGAAGGTGATCATCATCACCTGCATCATGCAAAACCAAGCCACTGCGGTTTGCCACAGCAGCACTCGGCGCTCACGCAGGCGCTCGTTGCCCGCGCGGGCGGCCGCGTCGGGCCATGCCCGGTAGCCCACCCGCTGCACAGCGGCCACCAGGTCGGACAGCTTGGTGCGGGCTGGGTCCAGCGTGATGCGGGCCCGCTGGGAGGCGGCCTGGACCTGAACCTCGCTCACACCGGGCACGCCCTTGATGGCCTCCTCGATGGTGATGGAGCAGGCTGCGCAGTACATGCCCGACAGGCCCAAACCGATCCGGCGCATGGACGAGCCGGGCACCTGCTCCAGCACGCACTGCTGCAGCAGATCGGGGTCGTTCAGGCCGGCCACCTGGGCGTCGGTCAGATCCGGCAAGGGGGGCAAAGGCACATCGCCAGGGGGCGTCGTCAGGGCAACGGTCATGGGCGCAAGGTCTAGCTGATACAGTCGGGGCCGTCAGGCGTGTGAGCCTGAACATGCGAACCACAGCGACAGACCCCATGCCCATCGCCCCGGAACAAACCCTGATTGTCGTGCATGCCGCCGCCCAGGCTCTGATGCGTGGTCTTGTCAGGCTCGGGTCGAGCGTGGGCTTGGCACTGCTGTGCAGCGCCCCCGCGCTGGCGCAGCCCCCCGCCGCCGGGCAGCCACAAAGCCTGCCCACCATCCAACTCAGCGCGGGGATGTACAACATCCGTGCCGAGGTGGCCCGCACGCCCCAGGAGCAGGCCATCGGCTTGATGCACCGCCGCAGCATGCCGGTCAACCACGGCATGCTGTTCGTGTTTGATCAACGCGGCCAGCAATGTTTCTGGATGAAAAACACCCTGATGCCTCTGTCAATCGCCTTCCTGGCCGACGACGGGCGCGTGGTGAACATGGCCGAGATGAAGGCCGGCAGCCTGGATCAGCACTGCTCGACCGAAGCTGTGCGCTACGCGCTGGAGATGAACCAGGGCTGGTTCTCGAAACGCAGTGTGAAGGTGGGCGACCGGATCAAGGGTGGGCCGTTCGGCCCCCGCTGATCACCGAGGTCGGGTGGCCGCCTGAATGGCGGGCAACACCTCCAGCGTGGCTTCACGTCCCGCCAGGATGGACAGGCGGCGGGCTGCAAATTCCGCGCTGCCGACCCCAGCCAGCTTGGGACGGATCACGACATCGGCCTCTCGGGTTTCGTACTGGCCCAGGGACTTGCCCATGATGCTGAAGGTTTGCAGCAGGATGTCGGTGGCACGTCGTGTGGGCTGCCCCTCGGGGATGGCTGAAATGTCCACCGCAATGACCACCTCGGCGCCCATCTGACGGGCAAAGCGCACCGGCACGGGTGACACGGCCCCGCCATCGATGTACTCGCGCCCCCCGATGCGCACAGGCTCAAAGATGGCCGGCACGGCCGAGGATGCCCGCACCGCCATGCCTGGATCACCCCGGCGGAAGAGAATGGGCTCGCCCGACTGAAGATCAGCCGCCACGATGCCCAGCGGCACTTTCATGGATTCGATGGGACGGTTGTCGACCAGATCGCGCACAAATCGGGCCAAGGCCTCGCCTTTGAGCACCGACCGTCCGGGGAAGACCCAATCGGTGATCTGAGATTCATTGAGCGTCATGGCCATGCGGCCCAATTCGGTGGGGGTGTGGCCGGCGGCATACAGGGTGGCCACCACGCTGCCCGCCGAGGTGCCGACGACCAGATCCGGACGGATGCCCCGCTCTTCCAGCACCTGCAGCACGCCGATGTGGGCAAAACCACGGGCCGCGCCGCCCCCCAGCGCCAACCCGATGCGGGGCGCCCGCTTGACAACCGGGGGCTTGACCGGTTCCGCCACCGGCGGCAGCGGTTTGGTGGGCGGCGGTGGCGGCGACGGCTGGTGGGCGCATCCGGCCAGCACCACCAGGCTGAAGAGCGCACCCAGGCGCCTTAATTCCCAAAAGCTATTAACAACTTGCGAAAATGTAGTTTTAATTTATATAGAGAGCCGATAGCATCGCAGCTCTGATTGTGGGGCCCCACGTCCGTGCCTACAATGCGCGCCTTGCGCATGCGGTGCCCCCTCGGCCCCATCTTCCCCACGCCATTGCGCTGTATCCCTGCCGCGAACCATGTATCAATACACCGAATTCGACAAGCAGTTCGTTCGTCAACGCGCTGCACAGTTCCGCGACCAACTGGAGCGTAACCTCGCTGGCAAGCTTGCCGACGACGATTTCCGCCCGCTGCGTCTGCAAAACGGTTGGTACATCCAGCGTCACGCCCCGATGCTGCGTGTGGCCGTTCCATATGGTGAACTGTCCAGCAAGCAAGTGCGCCAGCTGGCCCGCATCGCGCGCGAGTTCGACCGCGGCTACGCCCACTTCACCACCCGTCAGAACGTTCAGTACAACTGGATCCCGCTGCCCAAGGCCGCTGACGTGATGGACCTGCTGGCCGAAGTGAACATGCACGGCATCCAGACCTCGGGCAACTGCATCCGCAACATCACAGCCGATGCCAAGGTGGGCGTGGCCGAAGACGAGATCATCGACGCCCGCCCCTACTGCGAGGTGCTGCGCCAGTGGTCCACCCTGCACCCCGAGTTCGCCTTCCTGCCGCGCAAGTTCAAGATCGCCGTGAGTGGCTCGAAGGAAGACCGCGCCGCCGTGGCCTGGCACGACATCGGCCTGTACCTGGTCAAGAACGACGCGGGTGAGGTGGGCTTCAAGGTGCTGGTGGGTGGTGGCATGGGCCGCACGCCGGTGATCGGCACGGTCATCAACGATTTCGTGCCTTGGCAGCAGATCCTGGTCTACATCGAGGCCATCGTGCGCGTGTACAACCGCTACGGTCGTCGCGACAACATGTACAAGGCCCGCATCAAGATCTTGGTGAAGGCTGAGGGGCAGAAATTCTTCGACCAGGTGAACGAAGAGTTCAAGAACATCCTCGAGCGTGACGTGGACGGCGCCGCCCACCTGATCCCTCAGGCTGAGTTTGACCGTGTCAACGCCGGCTTTGCCTACCCTGCTGCGGTGCAGGCGCACACGCCCGCCGGCAACGGTCTGCCGGCTGATGCCTCTGAGGCCGACCGCAAGCAGTTCGCCAAGTGGATGGAGCGCAACGTCGAGGGCCACAAGATCCAGGGCTATAAGTGCGTGCAACTGTCGGTCAAGCGCGTGGGCCAGGCCCCGGGTGACGTGACCGACGCCCAGATGGACGCCGTGGCCGACATGGCTGACCAGTTCAGCTGCGGCGAGCTGCGGGTGACGCACGACCAGAACGTGCTGCTGCCCTTCGTGCGCGAAGAAGACCTGTATGCCCTGTGGCAAGCCGCCAAGGCCGCCACGCTGGCCTCGTCCAACATCGGCCTGCTGAGCGACATGATCGCCTGCCCGGGCGGCGACTTCTGCGCCCTGGCCAACGCACGGTCGATCCCGGTGGCCAACGCCCTGATCGAGCGCTACCAGGATCTGGATGAGCTGTACGACATCGGCGAGATCGACCTGCACATCTCGGGCTGCATCAACTCATGCGGCCACCACCACAGCGGTCACATCGGCATCCTGGGCGTGGACAAGGACGGCACCGAGTGGTACCAGGTGACCCTGGGTGGCTCCGACGGCTCGAACCACGCCCCGGCCGCCGTGGCGGGCAAGGTCATCGGCCCCTCGTTTGCCGCCGACGAGATCACCGATGCCATCGAGGCCATCATCGAGACCTACCAGGCCCAACGCCAGGCTGGCGAGAAGTTTGTGGACACGGTCAAGCGCGTGGGGCTGGAGCCCTTCAAGGCCGCCGCCAACGCCATCCGTCGCTCGACCGCCAAGGCCGCCTGAGCCCGCGCCTGCAAGGACACCATCATGAAATTCATCGATCCCCATCACGACCAATGGCACACTGTGGGCGGCGAAGACGGCCCCATGGCCCACCCGCCCGTCAAGTCTTACAGCCTGCTGACCCTGGCACAGTGGCACGCCGTGCGTGAGCAGTGGCCCGCCAAAGGCAGCGAGGGTTACAAGCCCGTGGGCGTGATCCTGGCCAATGACACCGACATCGAGGTGCTGGAGGCCGACGTGGCCAAGCTCTCGCTGGTGGTGCTGCAGTTCCCGAAGTGGACCGACGGCCGCGCCTACACCCAGGCCCGCATCCTGCGCGCCCGCTACCGCTTTGGCGGCGAGGTGCGTGCCATCGGCGATGTGCTGGTGGACATGATGCCCTTGCTGTCCCGCACCGGCTTTGATGCCGTGGTGCTGCGCGGCGATCAAGACCGCGCCACGGCCGAGCGCACCCTGGGCTTCTTTGCTGCCCGTGGGCACTATCAGGGCGATGTGACGGTAAGCAAGCCGATCTTCGGTCGCGCCACCGCCTGAACACGCGCAACTGGAGCCCCACCCATGAGCAACGTGTCCAGCATCGACTTTGGCGGCGTGAGCAGCCTTGGCAGCGCGCCCTCGCCTGCTGGCTCGGCCATCAGCCTGTACGCCAAGGCCAGCCCTGACTTCGAGGCCAAACTGGCCGATACCGTCGCCCTGCTGAAGGCCGCAGCGGCCGAGCACCCGGGCAAGGTGGTCCAAGCCACCAGCCTGGGCGTGGAAGACATGATCGTGACCGACCTGATCGCGCGTCATGGCATCGACATCGCGGTGGGCACGCTGGAGACGGGCGCGCTGCACCCCGAGACGGTGGCCCTGATCAGCACGATCGAGTCGCACTATGCCAACGCGTTCAGTGGCCGCGGCTTGAAGGTCGAGGTCTACAAGCCGGTGGCCGAAGCCGTGATCGAGTTCGTTCAGAAGAACGGCGAGAAGGCCATGTACGAAAGCATCGCCCTGCGCAAGGCCTGCTGCGGCATCCGCAAGCTCGAGCCCCTGGCGCGCATGCTGGACGGCCGCACCGCCTGGATCACCGGCCTGCGCCGCGAGCAGTCCAACAATCGCGGCGGCATGCTGGCCCGCGAGTCGGACGACAAGAGCCGCGCCAAGTTCAACCCGATGATCGAGTGGACCTGGGGCGATGTGTGGCACTACGTCCAGGCATTCAACGTGCCTTACAACCCCCTGCACGACCAGTTCATGCCCAGCATCGGCTGCGCACCCTGCACCCGCGCCATCGCCGTGGGCGAGGACTTCCGCGCTGGGCGCTGGTGGTGGGAAGACGAAGCCGCCAAGGAATGCGGCCTGCATGTTCACCAATGAACGTGCGCCTGAAGATTCAAGAGTGAGAACAAGATGAGTGATGTGAACCAACTGCTGGCGGAGGTTGACCACCGCCACCTGGACGCGCTGGAAGAAGAGGCGATCTTCATCCTGCGCGAAGTGGCTGCCAGTTTTGAGCGCCCGGGTCTGCTGTTTTCCAGCGGCAAGGACTCGTGTGTGGTGCTGCAATTGGCCGAGAAGGCCTTCAAGATGAAGAACCCGGTCACGGGCAAGCTGGAAGGCAAGTTGCCCTTCCCGCTGGTGCACGTGGACACCGGCCACAACTTCCCGGAAGTGATCGAGTTCCGCGAACAGCGCGTGGCCGAGATCGGTGAACGCCTGATCGTGGCGCACATGGAAGAGTCCATCAAGAAGGGCACCGTGCGCCTGGCCCACCCGCTGGAGTCGCGCAACGGCCACCAGACCGTGACGCTGCTGGAAGCGATTGAGGACAACCGCTTCGACTGCCTGATCGGCGGCGCCCGCCGTGAAGAAGAGAAGGCCCGCGCCAAGGAGCGCATCTTCTCGCACCGCGACAGCTTCGGCCAATGGCAGCCCAAGGAACAGCGCCCCGAGCTGTGGAACCTGTTCAACACCCGCATCAAGCCGGGCGAACACTTCCGCGCCTTCCCCATCAGCAACTGGACCGAGCTGGACGTGTGGCTGTACATCGCCCGCGAGAACATCCCGCTGCCCAACATCTACTACAAGCACCCCCGCCAGGTGATGCGCCGCAAGGGCCTGCTGGTGCCGCTGACCGAGGTCACGCCGGCCCTGGAAGGCGAGACCATCGAGACGGTGGATGTGCGCTTCCGCACCGTGGGTGACATGACCTGCACCTGCCCGGTCGAATCCGATGCCGCCAGCCCGGCCGACATCGTGGCCGAGACCCTGCACGTGACCGTGAGCGAGCGTGGCGCCACCCGCATGGACGACCGCACGTCCGAGGCCTCGATGGAGCGCCGCAAGAAGGAAGGTTATTTCTGATGAGCAACGTGATCCACAACGAAGCCAGCGAAGAACTGGCCCACAAAGCACTTCGCTTCCTGACCGCGGGCAGCGTGGACGATGGCAAGAGCACCCTGATCGGCCGCCTGCTGTTTGACAGCCGCGCCATCCTGGCCGACCAGCTGGACGCGCTAGAAAAGCGCGCCGCCGGTGCGCCCATTGACCTCTCGCTGCTCACCGATGGCCTGGAAGCCGAGCGCGAACAAGGCATCACCATCGACGTGGCGTACCGCTACTTTGCGACCAAGACGCGCAAGTTCATCATCGCCGACGCCCCCGGCCACGAGCAGTACACCCGCAACATGGTGACGGCCGCCGCCGGCAGCGATGCCGCCGTGGTGCTGGTGGACATCACCAAGATCGACTGGAAGGCTTCGCCTGTGCCGCTGTTGGCCCAGACGCGTCGGCACAGCCTGCTGGCCCACCTGCTGCGCGTGCCCTCGATCGTGTTCGCCGTGAACAAGCTGGACGCCATCGAGCAAGATACCGAAGCGGCCTTCAACGCCGTCAAGGCCTCGCTGGAAGCCTTTGCCGAGCAAGCGGGTATCGTCAACAAAGGTGTGATCCCCGTGTCGGCCCTGCGCGGCGACAACGTGACCACACCGTCGGCCAACTGGCCGTGGTACCAGGGCCCCACCCTGCTGCAGGTGCTGGAGCAACTGCCCGTGACCGACGAGCGCCACGATGGCGCCCTGCTGCACCCCGTGCAGTACGTGACCCGCGACGCGGTGGGCGAAGGCGAAGCCAATGCCTCGGGCACTGGCCACCAGTACCGCACCTTCTGGGGCCGCATCGCCCACGGTGCCGTCAAGGCTGGCGACGAAGTGCAGATCTTCCCGAGCGGCCAGACCGCCGTGGTGGCCGAAGTGCGTCATGCGGCCCTGGTGGTCGATCAGTGTGAAGCGGGCCAGTCGGCCGGCATCGTGCTGGACCGCCAGGTGGACATCTCGCGCGGCGACTGGATCCACACCCCCGGCTCCATCCAGCCCACCGACAGCTTCAGCGCCACGCTGGCCTGGCTGGACACCGAGCCCGCCGTGGTCGGTCGCAAGTACTGGTTGCGCCACGGCAACCGCTGGGTGCAGGCCCGCATCTCGGCCATCGCCAGCCGCCTGGACATCCACTCGCTGCAGGATGACACCGGCGCCGAGCAGATCGGCGTCAACGAGATTGGCCGCGTCACCATCCAGACGCAGCAGCCGCTGCCCGTGGAAGCCTATGTGGACAACCGCGTGGGCGGTGCGCTGATCGTGGTGGACCCCACCACCAACCGCACCTCGGGTGCGCTGCTGGTGCAGGCCGCCTGAGGCCGTGGTTCAGGACGTCCGTACCGTGACCAGTTCGCCGTGCTCACTGGTGGCCGCCAAGGTCGTCTTCATTGGCGCCGGCCCCGGTGAGGCCGATCTGATCACCGTGCGGGGCAGCCGATTGCTCGGGCAGGCTCAGGTGGTGCTGTTTGACGCCCTGGCTGACCCCAGCCTGCGCGACCTGGCGCCCCATGCTGCCTGGATCGACGTGGGCAAGCGCGGCTTTTCCGGCAAGGAAGGCAGCGACTTCAACGGCCAGACGCGGATCAACCGACTGCTGGTCGAGCAGTCGCTCGCTGTGGGAGCCACCCATGGCGAGCAAGGCTTGGTGGCCCGCCTCAAGGGCGGCGATCCGAGCCTGTTTGTCCGCCTGGAAGAAGAGCTGCACGCCCTGCACGCGGCAGGCATCCCCTGCGAAGTGGTGCCCGGGGTGACGGCCGCCCTGGCCGCTGCAGCCGCCACACAACGCCCGTTGACCCGGCGCGGCTCGGGTCGCAGTGTGAGCTTCACCACGGCCATGACGCGCACAGGTGACCTGCAGTGCGGCATGGGCCCGGGGCAACGCGCTGACACCGAGGTGTTTTACATGGCGGGCCGCCAATTGGCCCCGCTCAGCAAGGGCCTGCTGGATGCCGGCTGGCCCGCCGAGACCGAGGTGAGTGTGGTGTCGCGCGCCGGTTGGCCCGACATGCGTCACACCGTGCACACCGTGGGCACCCTGGATGAGGCCTCGGTCATCCATGCCGGGCGCCCCACCCTGGTCATCGTGGGCGCAGGCGCCACCGAAATTCCTGATGATCCTTTGACCCATATCCCCCTTTGCGGCGAAGGCCCTGGCCCCGTTCAGGGCTGAGCCCCCGTAAAATCCGTCCCCTATCCCCATCAACACCAACTGAGAACGTCATGACCCACGTCGTCACCGAAGCCTGCATCCGCTGCAAATACACGGACTGTGTGGACGTGTGCCCGGTGGACTGCTTCCGCGAAGGCCCCAACTTCCTCGTCATCGACCCCGATGAGTGCATTGACTGCGCGGTCTGCATCCCCGAGTGCCCCGTGAACGCCATCGTCCCCGAGGAAGATGTGCCCGGTGATCAGCAGCAGTACATCCAGATCAATGCCGATCTGGCCAAGAAGTGGCCCAGCATCACCAAGCGCAAGTCGCCCCTGCCTGACGCCGACGAGTGGAAGGACAAGACGGGCAAGCTGGACCAACTGGTCCGCTGAGATTGGGCGTGCAAACGTCCGTCACGCCCATCGAAACCGATGCGCTGGTGATCGGTGCAGGCCCGGTGGGCCTGTTCCAGGTCTTCCAGCTGGGCCTGCTGGGCATGAGCGCCCAGGTGGTGGACGCCCTGCCCGAGCCGGGGGGGCAGTGCGTGGCGCTGTACCCCGACAAACCCATTTATGACGTGCCAGGCATCCCGGCTTGCTCCGGGCGCGAACTGGCACAGCGGCTGTTGGAACAGGCGGCACCCTTCTTGCCCCGACAGGCTGACGGGCGATGGGCCACGCTGCACCTGAATCAGCGGGTGGCCCGCTTGCAGCCCACGGCAGATGGCCGCTTCGAGCTGCACACCGACCACGGACAGGCCTTCCTGGCGCGGGCCGTGTTTGTGGCCGCGGGCGCTGGGGCCTTCGTACCCCGCACCCTGAACATCCCGGGGCTGAGCGAGGCGCCGAACGTGCACCACCACGAGGTCAGCCCCGACGCGACGCCCGATACCACGCCACCCTGGGCTGGCCAGCACTTGGTTGTGCACGGTGGTGGTGAAGAGGCTGTGGGCACGGTGCTGAACCTGCTGGCCGACACGCCCGAGCGACAACCCGCACGCATCACGCTGCTGCACCGGCGAGATGTGTTTCAAGTGGACCCTGAACTGGACACCGCCTTGCGCGAGCAACTGGCAAAAGGCACGGTGCAACTGGCCGTAGGCTTGCCCGATGGCGCAGCCTTTCACCACGACACACCCGCCCACGGGTTGCGCCACGTGCAGCTGCTGGGCGCGGACGGCCAACACCACGAACTGGCCCTGGATCACCTGCTGATCCGCCTGGGCTTGAGCCCCAAGCTGGGCCCCCTGAGCGATTGGGGGCTGACGCTGGAGCGCAAGCAGGTGGCGGTGTCAACGGCCAGCTTCGAGAGCAACATCCCCCAGGTGTATGCCGTGGGTGACATCAACACCTACCCGGGCAAGAAACGCCTGCTGCTGTGCGGCTTCCATGAGGCCACGCTGGCAGCCCATGCAGCGCATGCCGCGCTGCACCCGGATGCCCCCCAACACCTGCTGTACACCACCACCAGCCCCCTGCTGAAGGCCCGCCTGGGCCGAGGGTGATCCGGACATCGGGCCCTGGCCACAGGCCTGGCGCTAGAATGCGAGCCTTGCTAGGGGTGTGCTGCGCAAGCTTGCCAGCACTGAGAGAGTCCCTTCGAACCTGAACGAGATCATCCTCGCGTAGGGAAGCATGGCCTGTCAGGCCTCTTCGCTCACGGTGCCACGGCACCCGTCAGCGGGCGGCGGCCACGGCGGCGTCATCGGCTCCTGCGCGACCATCTGCTGGAGTCCTTCTGATGCGTCGCCCTTCTTTGCGTCCTGCTGCCTTGTCGTCCCGGCCCCTCGCGGTGTCGGTGTTCACCCTGACGGCCCTGTGTGCGGCGATCCATGCCCACGCTGAGACGCCCACCACCACGCCATCGGCCGACGAGCTGCCCGCCATCGGCGTGAGCGCCAGCATCGTCAAGCGCAGTGCCCGCGCCGGCATCGCTGGTCTGGGCGAGCTGCCCGCCTGGCAAGCGCCACTGCAGGCGCAGACCTTTGGGGCCGACACCATGAAGGACGCCGGCATGGCACGCCTGTCCGATCTGAGCAAGCTGGACGCCAGCACCACCGATTCCTACAACACCACCGGCTACTGGGACTACCTGACGATTCGGGGCTTCAAGCTGGACAATGCCTACAACTACCGGCGCGAAGGCTTGCCCGTCAGCGCCGAGACCCGCCTGCTGCTGGACAACAAGGCCGCCGTGGAGTTGCTCAAAGGCACCACTGGCCTGCAGTCGGGCGTGAGCTCGCCGGGCGGCCTGGTGAACCTGCTGGTGAAGCGCCCCACGGCAGCGCCGCAGCGTTCAGTCGAGGTGGGATTGGATGACGCCGGGGCCCAGCGCGGTGCGCTGGATGTGTCTACCCGCTTTGGCGCTGATGGCGCCGTGGGGCTGCGCGTGAACGCAGCCGCCTCGCGCCTGAACACCCACATCGACAACACCAAGGGCCGCGCTTACCTGTTGGCGGTGGCCACCGACTGGCGCGTGTCGGCCGACACGCTGCTGGAGGCCGAACTGGAGCACAGCCTGACCAGCCAGCCCAGCGTGCCCGGCCTGAGCCTGCTGGGCGACACCCTGCCCTCGGACAAGGCCTATCGGCGCAGCCTCAACCTGAACCACCAGGCCTGGACGCAGCCCGTGGAGCTGCAAGGCCTGAGCGGCAGCCTGCGCTGGCGCCAGAACCTGGGCCAAGGCTGGGACAGCAGCGTGATGTATGGCTTTCAGCAGTTGCGCACGGATGACCGCGCGGCGTTTCCATACGGTTACACCGAGTTGGACCATGGCATCTCGTTCTACCCCGACGGAACGGTGGACATGTATGACTACCGCTCTGACAACGAACGCCGTCACAGCCAGGCCCTGAAGGCCGAGTTGAATGGCCGTGTGCAGTGGGGTGGCCTACAGCACCAGTTGCGCTTCAGCGTGATGCGCAGCTTGTACGACACCGACATCAAGCCCCAGGCCTACAACTACAGCGGCACCATCTCGGTGGATGCTCCTCGTACCCCGCTGCCCGCCAATCCTGCCCTGGACGTTGCGGGAACCAACCGCTGGGAACGCAGCACCGAGTGGTCGGCCATGGACCACATCCGCTTCTCGGACACCTGGCAAGCCTGGATGGGCCTGCGCCACACACAACTGAGCCGCAGCAGCGTCAAAACGGATGGCACGGAGGTCATTCACTTGTCGCAGAACGTGACGACCCCCTGGTTGGCCCTGGGCTGGACGGTGGCGCCACAAACCCAGGCCTATGTCAGCTGGGGGCAAGGCATCGAATTGGCTGCCGCCTCCAGCAAACCAACATTGAGCAACGCCGGTCAGGTGCTGCCCGCCCTCAAGAGCCGCCAGACCGAGCTGGGCATCAAGGGTCAGCACAGCGCTGGCCGCATCAGCGGGCAATGGGGGGCGAATCTGTTCCTCATCAGCCGCCCCTTGGCCGAAGAGGTGAACAACCGCTTCCAGTACGACGGCAAGGCCGAGCACCGTGGTCTGGAAGGCTTCTGGCAAGGCCGCTTCGGCGCCTGGGGCCTGGCCGCCAGCGCCATGATCCTGGACGCCGAGCGCCGCAACAGCGCCGATGCGACACTGAACGGCAAGGAGCCGGTGAACGTGCCCCGCCAGACGGTGAAGCTGTCGGGCAGCCACACCTGGGCCGCCCCCCTGCCCGTGACGCTGCAGATGGACCTGATTCACGAAGGCCAGCGTGCTGTGACGGACGACAACCGCGTGAAGCTGCCCAGCTGGACGCGCACCGACCTGAGCCTGCGCGCTGTGCAGAGCCTGGGTGGGCCGTACAACATCACCTGGCGCGTGGCCGTGCACAACCTGTTCGATGTGCGTGCCTGGCGTGAGTCGCCCAAAGAGTTCGATCACTACTACCTGTTCCCCATGGCGCGCCGCACCGTGATGGCTTCGGCCCAGATTGACTTCTGATCGAGCGTGATGGTTTTGTGACGCTGGGCGTTGCATCGACGCAGCGCCCGCCTCATAAACAATGCTATAGTCTTGGTCTTCGCAGTCGTTGACGGCGAAGTATTCCCCGATAGCTCAGTCGGTAGAGCGCCGGACTGTTAATCCGTAGGTCCCTGGTTCGAGCCCAGGTCGGGGAGCCAAAAATTCAAGACGGCCTTGCCTGCCGAAACCGCAAGGCCCGACATCCCAAATGATCCCCGATAGCTCAGTCGGTAGAGCGCCGGACTGTTAATCCGTAGGTCCCTGGTTCGAGCCCAGGTCGGGGAGCCACCTCTGCCAAGCCCAGCAAGCTCACGCTTAGCTGGGCTTTTTGTTGGCGCTGCCGCTTCAGGGCAGACTGCTTGATGAGCCCTGGCCTACCGCGTGCGCCAGCGCCGGCACACGATCAGGCCACGACCAGCACATCCTGAGCGGCTTCAGACAGCACATGGCGCGTGACGCTGCCGATCAGCAGATCCTCCATGGCGTGGTCGGCACGTTTACCCATCACCACGAGGTCGCAGGCCTCATGCTCGGCATGTGCCAGGATGATCCGAGGCGCGCTGCCATGGGCCACGATCATGTCCAAGTCGTCGCTGGAGAGGCCCGCCTGCTTCACAAACTGGGCCATCTGCTCAAACGCCTGCTGACGGGCCTTCAACTCCAGCCGGTACAGGGTGTCTTGCTCCACGCCGGCGGCGCGCATCTTGTGTTCGAACGGCACCTCGAACACATGCAGCGCCAGCAAGCGGGCACCTGGGCACAAGCGCCGCGCGGTGGTCAAGGCACGCAGACTGGCGGGCGAAAAATCAACCGGCACCAGCACCCGACGGTAAGGCTGAGCGGGCTGCCGCACCACCAGCACCGGCGCGGCACTGCGCCCCACCAGTCGCTCGGCGGTCGAGCCCAGGATGAAACGCCGCACCATGCCTTCGCCCTGCGCGCCCAGCACCAAGGCATCAGCGTGATGACGCTGCACCTCGTCCAGCAGTGTGGCCAACAGCGGGCCCTGCAGCACGTCGGCGTGAGCGCTCACGGTGTCGGGCAGTTGAAGATCGCTCAGGGCCTGGGCCAACTCCTTGTGAGCCTCTTCCGTGATGCGGTCCATCACCGCCATGTCAGCGTCCAGCCACTGACGCATCTGAGCCATCAGGCCTGGATTGAGCACATGAACAGCCCGCAGGCTGCCGCCCGAGTCTCTCAACCAGGCCGCAGCACGCTGGCCCGCCAGGGCTGAAGGCTCAGACAAGTCCGTGGCCCAGACCAGGCACAAGGGGGATGGGAAATGGCTCATGGCGGGCCTCCAGCAGGGGTTACATCGGAAGGACTGGCCACCACCCCGTGCGCCAGCACGGCGTTCGTCAGACTGGCGGCAATGCCTTCCTCGTGGGTGATGACCACATTGAAGCCTGCCTGCCGCAACCAGCGGGCTTCTTCGTCACTGTCCATCTGGGCCAGGGTGATGACTTCAGGGTTCAATGCGCGGGCGGTGTCCTGCATCAACACGGCCTCGCCAGCCGAATGGCCGGTGATCACCAGCTGACGGGCCTTGGCAATGTGCGCCTGGATCAAGGTGGCGGGCTCGGTGGCTTCGCCAAACACGGCCGCCCAGCCTTGACTGCGCAACTGCTCCACCACTTCCCGGCGGTTGTCGACCACGACGAAGGGAATGCGACGCTGGCTCAAATCAGCGGCCACGCGCTGCCCCAGACCGGCATAGCCCACCAGCACCACCTGCCGCGCCAGATAGCGTTGATGGGTGGTGGTGGGCAGCTCGGCCAGGGGGTCATCGCGGGCCTCCAGCTGGCGGGCCAGCGCCGAGCGGCTCAAAACCCAACGCCGCAGGGGCTCGACCATCGAGAACAACAAAGGGTTCAAGGCGATCGACAAAATGGCCCCGGCCACGATGAGGCTCTTGGCCTCGGCCGGTAACACGCCCAGCGAGGTGCCCAAGGCGGCCAGGATGAACGAGAACTCACCGATCTGGGCCAGGCTGACCGACACGGTCAAGGCGGTGTTGAGCGGGTAGCGAAAGGCCAGCACCAAGAGGGCTGCCGCCACCGACTTGCCCACGATGATGATGGCCGCCACCGCCAGCACATGCACCGGTTGCTCGACCAGAACCCCTGGGTCGAACAGCATGCCCACCGAGACGAAGAACAGCACGGCGAAGGCGTCTCGAAACGGCAGGGATTCTTCCGCTGCACGCTGGCTGAACTCGGATTCGCGCAGCACCAGCCCGGCAAAGAAGGCCCCCAGCGCCACCGACACCCCGAACAAGGCCGAGGCCCCGTAGGCGATGGTGACGGCCGCCGCCATCACGCCCAGGGTGAACAACTCGCGGTTGCCCGTGCGGTTGATCTGCCACAGCACCCAGGGCAGCACCTTGCGTCCCGCCACCAGCATGACCACCAGAAACGCCGCCACGGCCAACAGCGTGCGACCCAGGCTGGCCAACAGGCTGCCGCCATCGCCCCCCTGCCCTGACGACACGCCCACGAGGCTGGGCAGCAGCACCAGCACCAGCACCATGGCCAGGTCTTCCACCACCAGCCAGCCCACAGCAATCTTGCCGTTGACGGTGCCCAGGGCGTTGCGGCTTTCCAGAGCCCTTAGCAGCACGACCGTGCTGGCCACCGACAGTGACACCCCAAACACCACGGCCGCCGCCCAGGTCCAGCCCCACCACAAGGCCACGCCCATGCCCATGAGGGTGGCTGCGGCCATCTGCACCAACGCCCCCGGCACCGCAATGCGGCGCACCGACATCAGGTCGGCCAGCGAAAAGTGCAGGCCCACGCCAAACATCAGCAGCATCACGCCGATCTCGGCGAGCTGCATGGCCAGGTTCACATCGGCCACAAAACCGGGCGAATGGGGCCCGATGACCATGCCCGCCACCAGATACCCCACCAGGGCCGGCAGGCGCAGGCGTGCCGCCACAAAGCCCAGCAACAGGGCCAGCCCCAGCGCTGCGGCGAGGGTGACGATGAGGGGCATGTCGAGGTGCATGGGCGATCAGCCCCCTTGCATCAGCGAATCGAGCGTGAGCTCGTACGCCGGCACAAACACATCGATGAAGTACTGCACCTCGGGGCTCATGTGCGCTTCAATCTTGCTGCGTACCTGCGCCTCGGCCTGCTCGAACTCGCGGTTGCCGTAGCGCAGCTCGGCCCGGCACTTCAACCACGCAGCCAGCCGATCAGCCGACTTGACGAGCATCGCCTCATCGGCCGGCCAACTGTCGTGCTGCATCATGGGCTGCAGCGCGGGGCGCAGCACGTCGGGCAGCAATTGGGTCATCTCAGCGGCCACCTGCTCTTCCAGGTGGGCCGTGGCCTGACGCATGGCGGGCGAGTACTTGACCGGGGTGGGCAGGTCGCCCGTGATGGCCTCGGTTGCATCATGAAACAGAGCCCGCGTCGCCACCGCATTGGGGTCAATGGGCAGGCCCAGCACATCCCGGCGAATCAGCGCCAGCGCATGCGCCAGCACAGCCACTTCCCAACTGTGCTGGGCCACGTCCTCTTCAACGGCATTGCGCATCAAACCCCAGCGCTTGATGAAGCGCAGTCGAGACAGGTGGGCATAAAACGGACTGGGCTGACGCTGGTCGTCAGAAAGAAGAGGCTGGGTCATGCAGAGATGGGGGAAGAAACGACGCGCTCCACACCAATGAGGGAGGCCGTATCCACATCTTCGCGCAAAATCGACGCATCGCGGGTCATGGTGGGCCCGAGGTGACGATAAGACACAAGCCACTGTTCACTCACAGCCGGGCCTGAAGCGCCCCGAACCATCCATGTCAGACGAAATGGGTAAGTTGATCCTGATCGGTGTGGTGCTGCTGCTGGCCGTGATGGGCTGGCGCGCATGGCAGATACGGCAGGCCAGCCCTGACTGGCCACACGTCATGGGCACAATGGAATCGGCCCGGGCAGTGGCCCGCAATGAAACAGGCGATGGCAGCGGCACCCCCATGCACATGTGGCACAGCGAGGTGCGCTACCGCTACAGCGTGGGGGGGCAAACCTACACCGGCACCCGCCTGCGCGCCTTTGGCCGCAACCACAGCAGCGAGGCCGAGGCCCTGCAAGAGCTGGCGCCGTTCATCACCCCGGGGCAGGCGGTGAAGGTGTATTACGACCCGGCCAAGCCGTCGGTGAGTGTGCTGATTCCTGGCTGACGCCCACCACACCATGAGCACGACCATGCCTCCCTCTCCTCTGCGCTACCTGCATCCCGGTTGGTTCACCCTGGTGATGGGCTGGGTGGGCCTGTCGCTGGCGTGGTGGCGTGCCGCGCCACTGATGGGCGGGGTGGCGCGCTGGGTGGGTTTGTTGGCCGGCGCGATGGCGGCGGCCCTCTTCGTCGGCGTGGCCACCGTGTCGGTATGGCGGGCCCTGCGTGAGCGCGATGCCTGGCGTGACGATCTGCAGCACCCGATTCGTCATGCCTTTGTGGCCGCCATTCCGGTGTCGATGATCCTGCTGGCCACGGTGATGGCAGGCATCGTTCCAGCGTTGTCGCGTGGGCTATTGGCCATTGATGGACAAACCTGGGCGATCAGCGCCTCGACGGCAGAGCACTGGTTGGGCGTGGCCGAGCTGTTGTGGATGACGGGCGCCCTGGCCTTGCTGTGGGTGACGGCCTGGGTGCTGGCGCGCTGGTGGCGCGCCGGGCGCCTTTTGGCGGGCGTGACGCCGGTGCACCTGATCCCGATCGTGGGTCATGTGCTGACGCCGCTGGCCGGGGTGGCGCTGGGCCATGAGGCATGGGCTGCAAGCCAGTTTCTGCTGGGACTGCTGTTGTGGCCCTGGTGGGTCAGCCTGATGTGGCGTCGGCGCCACCAGGGCCCGCCGCTGCCCGACCGTCTGGCGCCCACGCGCTTCATCCAGCTGGCACCCCTGGCGGTGATCGGGCTGTCAACGAGTGCCCTGGGCCTGGGCCTGTGGGCCGCCGCGCTGAGCTGGCTGCTTGGGCTGGCTCTGTTGGTGGTGTTGTGGCGCGAGCTCGGCGCCACGCTGCAGGGCATGCCGTTTGGCTTGCCGCACTGGGGGCTGAGCTTTCCGCTGGCGGCCTGGTCGTCACTGACCTGGCTGCTGGCCCTGGACCCGGCCTTGCGTCAGATTCAGGGTGCGACTCAAGTGCTGGCGGTGGGCGTTCTGGCCGTGGTGACGCTGGTGATCCTGGGGCTCAGTTCGGCCACGATCAAAGGGGTGCGGTCGGGGCAATTGCTGGCCCCGGAGCCAAGCCCTGGCCGTGCACGGTGAAGTCATAGGACAATGCAGGCACAGGCATGGTGGCCCACACCACAGCCCCATCACACCGTCATCCACCCGCACACGCCATGGCCCTCGACAGCGAAAAAAGCCGCACCGACATCCTCAACCGACTGAAGCGGGCCGAGGGGCAGTTGCGGGGCATTCAACGCATGATTGAAGAGGGCGAGGGCTGCCTGCCCATCGCCACACAGATGGCGGCAGTGCGCAAGGCGCTGGACAGCACCTACGTGCGCATGACGCTGTGCTTCATGGAGCAGCATCTGCACCAGACACTCGCCCAGAACACCCCGGATGGCGAGGCGCACTTGGGCGAGATGATGCAGGAGATCGAGACCCTGCTGGGCAAGATCCGCTGACGCAGGCGAACACGCCAGCGTCAGTGGCTGACAGGCCCGGGCGCGGGCCCGGGCGATCGACGCCTTATCGGGTCTTGCAGGTGGACAAACCGAACGGCAGGTAGGCCGGGCACCAGCCACTCAGGCCCGTGGCCAGCGGCACCAGGCCGATCCAGCCCCACACACCCACGGTGCCGGTGGCCGCCAGGCCGATCAACACCACCCCGGCGGTGATGCGTGCAATGCGGTCGATGCCGCCAACGTTGGCTTTCATGCTGTGCTCCTGGTCGTCAAATGATGGGGCGCGTTGCCCCAGGGTTGGAAAGCTGCGCCCAGACGTGCTGGGCACTCAAGAAAACATGGCCCTGCAGGCGCTGCATCCACTCGGTAGACTGCAGGCGATCCATCACTGGGCCCTTGATGTCGGTCAAGTAAAGCGCGATACCCTGGCGCGACAAGGTCTTGTGCCATTCGCTCAACGCACTCAAGGCGGTGTGATCGATGTGGTTGACGGCACTCATCAGCACCACGATGGCGTGGGTGCCAGGCCGCCGGGCCAGCAGATCATTGAACCCTTGCTCCACGCGCTGGATGTTGGTGAAGTCCAGGCTTTCATCCACGCGAACCATGAGAACGCCGGGCAAGACCTCCACCTGGTGACGGCCCACGTTGCGGAAGTGCTCCGTGCCCGGCACCCGGCCCACCTCGGCCATGTGGGGCTGGCTGTGACGCCACACCATGGCCGCCAGCGACCACATCAGGCCCGCCAGCAAGCCCACCTCAAAGCCGAGCAGCAGCACCCCCAGCAAGGTGCAGGCAAAGGCGCCGGCATCGGCCCGGTCATAGTCCCAGGTGGCCCGCCAAGGCTGGAAGGTGACCAGGTTGACCACCGCCATGATGATGACGGCCGCCAGCGCGGACTTGGGCAGCCAGGCCAAAGCGGGCAAGACCAGCAGCATCAGCACCACCAGCAAGCCGGCCGTGATGACGCCGGCCAAGGGGCTGCGGGCGCCTGCCGCTTCGTTCACCACGGTGCGCGACAAGCCACCGGCCACAGCCAGCCCACCCAGGGCGGCCGAGCCCACATTGGCCAGGCCCAGGCCCAGGAGCTCACGATCAGCATCCACGCGTTCGCTGTGTTTGAGGGCAAAGGTTTGCGCCACCGACATGCTGCTGACAAAGCCCACCAGGCTGACGAGCAACACTGGCAAGGCTAGGGCCTGAACCTCGGCCCACCCCAGGGCTGAGGCGCCCTGCCAGGCTTGCCCCCAGCCACCCAGGGTCAGCGCGCCCACCACCTTCACGTCAGCACTGAACCCATCTCGCCCCCACCAAGCCCACGCCGCGGCCGACACCAGCACCACCAACGGCCATAAACGCGCAGCCAGCAGTGTCCATGCGGCACCCGCGGCGCGGGCGCCCAGGCGCTGGATGAGGCGGGGCCCGAGCCACAGACCAAACAAGGCCGCCAAGCCCACCTGGGCATCTGGCGAAAGCGCCATGCCCCCCTTCATCACCAGGGCCTGCACGGTGGCGAGCATGTCTGGCAGGGTGTGGCCCAAGCCGCCCCACCCCATCAAGGGCCCCCATTGCCCCAACAAAATCAGCAGGGCCGAGGCCACGGTGAACCCCTGCACCACGGGCTGGCTCATCAACTGCGACAAAAAGCCCATGCGCAGCACCCCCATGGCCATCATCAGCAGGCCACTGGCCAAAGCCAGCACCGCCGACAGAAGCAGGTAGGTGGCGGTGCCAGCCTGCGCCAGGGGCGCCAAGGCGTGAGCCACCATCAAGGAAGTGATGGCCGCTGGCCCCACTGACAAGGTGCGGCTGTCGCCAAACAGGGCGTAGGCCACCAGCGGCAGGATGCTGGCCAGCAGACCCGCATGGGGAGGCAGCCCCGCCAGCATGGCATAGGCCAGGCTTTGCGGCACCAGCATGACCGCCACCACCACCCCGGCCGTCAGATCACCCGACAGATCGGCACGGCGCCAGCGCCGCACCCACAGGGGCGGCCAGACCCACGGAGGGCCAGACGTCTGGGTGTCGGGCGTGGCGGCGCTCACGAGGTCAGCCTTGGGCTTGGGCCGCACACAGGCGGCTGTGCAGCACGGCCATCACCGCAGCGGCATCGTCACTCGCCAGGCGATAAAACACATGCTTGCCTTCGCGCCGGGTGTCCACCAGGCCTTCTTGGCGCAGCACGCCCAACTGTTGCGACAAGGTGGGCTGGCGGATGCCCAGATCACGCTCCAGCTCGCTGACACAGAACTCGCCCTGCGCCAGGCGGCACATCAACACCAGCCTGTCGGCGTGCGCCATCACCTTCAGCAAGGCGCAGGCCTTGGCCGCCGAGGCCTGCAACTGGGCCAGATCAACCGGCGCGGCCGGGCGCTCGCACGGCTCGCCCACGTCGGGCAATTCCATGGTGATGGGCATGGTGCGGTTCTCCGCTTTCAATTTCATGAATCATATTCTATTGACAAACAATCTATCCGTCAATAAAGTGAATGCATTGCTCAACGCACTCACTGTTCGACGATCCCCCAGGAGCCCGCCATGACCGCCTCTGCCCAACGCCCGCTGGTGCGCAGCTTCTTTGACCCCGACACCTATACCTTCACCCACGTGGTGTACGACGCCCCCGGCGGCCACGCGGCCATCATCGACCCGGTGCTGGATTACGACCCCGCGAGCGGGCGCACCAGCACCGCCTCGGCCGAGCAGGTGGTGGCCTTTGTGCGCCAGGAGCAACTGACGGTGGACTGGGTGCTGGAAACCCATGCGCACGCTGATCACCTGTCCTCGGCCCCCTACCTGCGGGCGGAGCTGGGCGGGCAGATCGCCATAGGTGCGCCCATTCAGCGCGTGCAGGGTACCTTCAAGCAGTTGTTCAACCTGGAGCCCGGATTTGCCACGGACGGCTCACAGTTCGACCGCCTGTTCGCCGATGGCGACACGTTCCAGATTGGCACCTTGACGGCCACGGCCTGGCATGTGCCGGGCCACACGCCTGCCGACATGGCCTATGTGGTGGGTGACGCTGTGTTCGTGGGCGACACCATCTTCCCGCCCGATGTGGGCACGGCTCGGTGCGACTTCCCAGGGGGGGATGCCCACCAGCTGTTCCGCTCGGTGCGCCGCCTGCTGGCCTTGCCCGGCGAGACGCGGCTGTTCATGTGCCATGACTACCCCCCCACCGGGCGCGAGCCCTCGGGCCTGTGCACCGTGGCCGACCAGCGGCAAGGCAACATCCATGTGCGCGATGGGGTCTCGGAGGCCGACTTCGTCGCGATGCGGCAGGCCCGTGACGCCACCCTGGCCATGCCACGACTGATCCTGCCGTCGGTGCAGGTGAACATCCGGGCTGGCCAGTTGCCACCGGCCGAGGACAACGGCACCCGCTACCTGAAGATCCCCCTGAACGCGCTGTGATGTGCGGCGCCTTCAGGCTGATGACTGAAGGACAATCACCGGATGCCGCATCAGATCGATACCGCCCCCTACCCGTCTCGCCACCAGGCTGAACAGCCCCCCTTCCCT
>CAMTVS010000099.1:0-14674 GCA_947085235.1 uncultured Aquabacterium sp.
CCAGCTGGAAACGTTCTCGACCTCCGTGGTCGGCAAGAACGCCCTGCGCGCCTACGACACCCCCAACTTCATCGCCAACCGCGTGGGCGTGGCCGGCATGCTGCTGACCTTCCGCGAAGTCGAGCGTTCGGGCCTGGGCTATGACATCGTCGACGACCTGACCGGCAAGAAGCTGGGCCGTGCTTCGTCGGCTACCTTCCGCACCGCGGACGTGGTGGGTCTGGACACGATGGCCCACGTGATGAAGACCCTGCAGAACGGCGCCAAGGACGATCCGTTCGCTGACGCCTTCGCCACCCCCGCATCGCTGACCAAGCTGCTGGAGCTGGGCAACCTGGGTCAAAAGACCAAGGCTGGCTACTTCAAGAAGGAAGGCAAGGCCATCCTGCAGTTCAACGCCGAAACCGGCGAGTACGTGCCTGCCGGCGGCAAGGCCGACAAGGAAGTCGCCGACATCCTCAAGAAGCCGGCCGCCGAGCGCCTGAAGGCCCTGCGTGAGTCGAGCAACCCGCAGGCCCAGTTTGTGTGGGGCATCCTGCGCAACGCCTTCCACTACGCTGCTGTCACCCTGGAATCGATCGCCGAAACCGCCCGTGACATCGACTTCGCCATGCGCTGGGGCTTCGGTTCCAAGCAAGGCCCCTTCGAGCTGTGGCAAGAAGCCGGCTGGAAGCAAGTGGCTGAATGGGTGAAGGCCGACATCGACGCCGGCAAGGCCCTGTCGAAGGCTCCGCTGCCCGCCTGGGTGTTCGACGGCCGCGACGGTGTGCACACCGCCGAAGGCTCGTGGGCCCCGAAGGCCGGCAAGTACGTGCCTGTGCGCGACCTGCCTGTTTACCAGCGTCAGTTCTTCCGCGAAAACGTGCTGGGCTCGAACGCCCCCACGGCGGCCGATGCTGGCAAGACCCTGTTCGAAGACGCCGCCATCCGCCTGTGGACGCTGGACGACGAAGTGGTCATCGCCTCGATCAAGTCGAAGATGCACACCATCTCGGCCGAAGTCACTGCCGGCCTGAGCAAGGGTCTGCAACTGGCCGAAGAGTCCTACAAGGGCATGGTGATCTGGTCGCAAGACGGTCCGTTCTCGGCCGGCGCTGACCTGCAATCCATGATGCCGGCCTTCATGAGCGGTGGTGGCAAGGCCATCGCCCCGTTCGAGAAGCAGCTGCAAGACTTCATGCTGAGCCTGCGCTACAGCAACGTGCCCACCGTGGCCGGCATGCACGGCCTGGCCCTGGGTGGCGGCTGTGAGCTGGCCGTGCACTGCGCACGCCGCGTGGCCGCCATGGAAAGCTATGTCGGTCTGGTGGAAGTGGGCGTGGGCCTGATCCCTGGCGGTGGCGGCCTGGCTTACCTGGCCCGCCGTGCGGCCGAGCTGCTCGAGCCCTCCAAGGGTGTCTCGGGTCAGGTCGGTGGCGACCTGATCGGCTTCGTCAAGGAAGGCTTCCAGGCTGCGGCCATGGCCAAGGTGGGTACCTCGGCCATCGAAACCCGCAAGTTCGGTTACCTGATCGACGGCGACGTGATCGTGCCGCACAAGGACGAAGTCCTGCACGTGGCCATCGCCCAGGTCAAGGCCCTGTACGAATCCGGCTACCGCGCCCCGGCCAAGAAGCTGTTCCCCGTGGCGGGTCGCAGCGTCAAGGCCACGCTGCAGTCCTCGCTGATCAACATGCGTGATGGCGGCTTCATCAGCCAGCACGACTACCACATCAGCTCCTGCATCGCCGATGTGCTGACCGGTGGCGACGTCGACTACGGCACCCTGGTGAGCGAGGAATACCTGCACGCCCTGGAGCGCAAGCACTTCTGCTCGCTGCTGGACAACCCCAAGACGCAAGAACGCATCATGGGCATGCTGTCGACCGGCAAGCCTGTCCGCAACTGATCGATCGGAGACACACACATGTCCAAGCAACTTCGTGACGTTTACGTCGTCGCCGCCACCCGCACCCCGATCGGCAAGTCGGGCCGTGGCGTGTTCAAGAACACCCGCCCTGACGATCTGCTGGTCGCCACCATCAAGAACGCCCTGAAGCAGGTGCCCACCCTGGATCCCGCTGCCATCGAAGACGCCATCATTGGCTGCGCGATGCCCGAAGGCGAACAAGGCATGAACGTGGCCAAGATCGCCGCGCTGCTGTCGGGTCTGCCCAAGACGGTCGCCGGTGCCACCGTGAACCGTTTCTGCGCAGCGGGCATCACCGCCGTGTCGATGGCCGCTGACCGCATCCGCGTCGGTGAAGCAGAAGTCATGATCGCCGGTGGTGTGGAATCGATGTCCATGGTCCCCATGGGCGGCTCCAAGCCCTCGTTCAACCCCACCGTGGTGAACGTCGACGAGAACGTCGGCATCGCCTACGGCATGGGCATGACCGCCGAGAAGGTGGCCGAGAAGTGGCAAGTCACCCGTGAAGAGCAGGATGCCTTCTCGGTGGAATCGCACCGCCGTGCCATCGCCGCCCAACAGGCCGGCTGGTTCGACGCCGAGACCACCCCGATCGAGATCGAAGTGCGCACGCCCAACCTCGAAACCGGCGAAGTGACCGTCTCCAAGAAGGTCATCACCCGTGATGAAGGCGCCCGCCCCGACACCTCGATGGAAGGTCTGGCCAAGCTGCGTCCCGTGTTCGCTGCCAAGGGTTCGGTCACGGCCGGTAACTCGTCGCAGACGTCCGATGGCGCTGGCTGCCTGATCCTGGCTTCGAAGGAAGCCTGCCTGAAGTACGGCCTGCAGCCGCTGGCCAAGTTCGTGGCCTTCGCGGTCAAGGGCGTGCCGCCCGAGATCATGGGCATCGGCCCCATCGAAGCCATCCCCAAGGCCCTCGAGTACGCTGGCTTGAAGGCCTCGGACATGGACTGGGTCGAGCTGAACGAAGCCTTCGCCGCCCAATCGCTGGCCGTGCTGAAGGATCTGGACAGCAAGGGCTACGTGCTGGACCGCGCCAAGGTGAACCCCATGGGCGGCGCCATCGCTCTGGGTCACCCCCTGGGTGCCACGGGCGCCATCCGTGCCGCCACCGTGGTGCACGGCCTGCGTCGCACCGGCGGCAAGTACGGCATGGTGACGATGTGCATCGGCACCGGCCAAGGTGCTGCCGGCATCTTCGAACGCGTGGACAGCCTGTAATCCGCTGATCGCGTGATCAAGACCTGAAAAAGCCCGCCTTGGCAGCCCGCCTTGTGCGGGCTTTTTCTTCGGTCGATGTCGAGGGCCTTCACAGCCCTGCTCTCTTTCGTTCGCCTGCTTGCATGGAATCGTTTCAACTGCTCACCGACGACGGCCACACCCTGGCCGCGCGCTGCTATCGCCCGCATGGCGTGGCGGTGCGGCGGGTGGTGATCCTGGCCAGCGCCCTGGGCGTGCCCCAGGTGTTTTACGAGCGCTATGCCGCCTGGCTGGTGCAGCAAGGCTGCGTGGTCTACACCTTTGATTGGCGGGGCATTGCCGAGTCGGCCCCCGCTCATCTTCGTCATTACCGTGCCCGTCTGATGGACTGGGCGCAGCACGATGCGCCCGCCATCATGGCCTTGGCAGCGCAGCGTCATCCCGAGCTGCCCATCAGCTGGTTTGGCCACAGCATGGGCGGCATCCTGTGGGGTGCCATGCCGCAGCACCCGCAGATCGACCGCGTGGTCACGCTGGGCAGTGGCAGTGGCTACAAGGCCCACCTGGCCCGCCCGCTGCGCTATGTCATCGGGGCGTTCTGGCATGTGCTGGTGCCCTTGAGCGTGGCACGCCATGGTTATTACGCGGGCCAGCGCTTGCGCGCCGTGGGTGATTTGCCGCGTGGCATCGTGGCCCAATGGAAGCGCTGGTGCGCCTCGCCAGACTTTGTCATGAGCGAAGGGCCGGCGGTGCGCCAGGCCTACGCCGCCGTTCGCCTGCCCATCACTGCGGTGCTGTTCACCGACGACAACATGGCCAGTGCGGCGGGCATCCGCGCGGTGCATCAGCACTACACGGGCACCCACGTGGATTACGTCACCCTGAGGCCCCAGGACCTGGGCCTGCGGGCCGTCGGCCACTTCCATTTCTTCCACGCCCGCACGGGGGCGCATGGCTGGCGCGCCAGCCTGCCCTGGCTGGGTCTGGCGTGAGGCTGATGCAATGACCTCGGCCAGCTTCCATCCTCTGACCCTGCACACGCGCGACGGCGTGGCCCTGGCCGCCCGGGCCTATGACCCGGTGGCGGGCCGCAGCGGCCTTGCGCAGGGCGAGGCCCTGGGGCGAACACCGCTGGCGGTCTTGCTGGTGGCGGCCATGGGTGTGCCGCAACGTTTTTATGAAGGCTTTGCCTGCTGGTTGGCCCAGCACGGCGTGGCCGTGTTGAGCTTTGACTGGCGCGGCACGGGCGACTCCGCCCCGGCACGCCTGCGGGGCTACCGCGCCAGCCTGACAGATTGGGCCGAGCACGACTTACCCGCCGCTGCGCAAGCGCTGTTCGACCGCTGGCCCCAGGCCGAGCCGGTGTACTTGGGTCACAGCCTGGGCGGCCAGCTGTTTGGATGGCTGGAGCGGCCCGAGCGCTTCGCCAGGCTGGTCACGGTGGCTGCGGGCAATGGCTACTGGCGCTTGAATGCCCCAGCCGTGCGTCGCAAGGCGCCGTGGCTGTGGTGGTTGCTGGCACCGGCGGGCATCGCCATGGCCGGCTATTTTCCAGGGCGTCGCCTGGGGGTGGTGGGTGATCTGCCTGCGGGTGCCATGTGGCAGTGGCGCCGCTGGTGCCTGCACCCCGATTACCTGGGCGCCGAGGGCCCCGCGCTGCGCGAGCGTTACGCCCGGGTGCGCGTGCCCATCCGGGCGGTGCTGGCCGAAGACGACGAGCTGGTCTCGCCCGCGGGTGTCCATCGCCTGTATCAACTGTATGCCGAGGCCCCCGTGCGGTTCGAAGCCCTGCAGCCTCAAGCGCTGGGTTTGAAGCGCATTGGTCATTTCGGCGCGTTCCAGCCCTCGGCAGCCCCGGTCTTGTGGCCGCGCCTGCTGCAGTGGCTCCACGGTCAGGCTGCGGCCTGAGTTCCCCATCACCCCGTCGCGTGCGACACGATTCCATCCCGAGGAGACACCATGAGCAACCCCACCACCCCTGACATCCTCAGCCTGCGCGAAGGCGGCGTGCTGACCCTGACCTTCAACCGCCTTGACAAGAAGAACGCCATCACCACGGCCATGTACACCGCCCTGGCCGTGGCGCTGGAAGAGGCGTCGCAAGACGATGCGACCCGGGTGGTCGTGATCCAGGGCGATCTGAGCTGCTTCACGGCTGGCAACGACCTGGCCGACTTCCTCAACAACCCGCCCGACATGCGCCCGGGTGCCGAGCCGGCGCCGGTGGTGCGTTTCCTGAACGCCATCAAGGCCTACCCCAAGCCCATCGTGGCCGCAGTGGCGGGTCCGGCCGTGGGCATTGGCACCACCTTGCTGCTGCATTGCGATCTGGTGTACGCCGGCGACAACGCGGCCTTCAGCATGCCGTTTGTGAATCTGGGCCTGTGCCCCGAGGCAGGCGCCAGCCTGCTGCTGACCCAACTGGTGGGCTACCCCCGTGCTGCCGAGAAGCTGATGCTGGGCGAGGCCTTCTACGCGGAAGAGGCGCTGGAGATGGGCCTGATCAACCGCGTGCTGCCCCCGCAAGAAGTGAACGGCTACGCCCAGGCCCAGGCGGCCAAGCTGGCGGCCAAGCCCCTGGCATCGCTCAAGGCCACCAAGCAGCTGATGAAAATGTCGCTGCCCGCGCAACTGAACCCGGTGATGGAGGCCGAGTTGCAGCAGTTCGGCAGCCTGCTGCGCGGACCGGCCGCCAAGGAAGCCATCAGCGCCGTGATGCAAAAGCGCAAGCCGGACTTTTCGCAGTTCTGACCATGACTAGGGGCCATGGCTGGTGCAAGACCAGGCTTATGCCCCAGGGGTTGGCAGCGTGTGGGTGGCTGCCAACTTGACACACCTGTTGCCAGATGGGCGGCCGCAGGCGTCCCTGCCGACTTGGCGTGGCGTTCAGCTTCGGGCATGATGTTGTGATCCGAGGCTGAGCGGCCGACCCCGGAAGCATGGATGCCGGCGAAGACCGGACTGTTCTGATTGGCTGGCCGTGCGAGCACATCAGGGACGGTGCGATGCAAGGTGGGTGGTCTGGCCAAAGGGTGTTGTCCGGCGTCACGCGATGCCTGAACGGACGTGCGCGTGCGCTCGTGTTCTCATGGACGCTGATCCTGGCGCTCTGCCTGGGCCTGCCCCCTGGGGCCATGGCCACGCCGGCACCGGCCGTGGACGGCGCCACCCCCAGGTCTGCGGCCCAGCGCCCCACGGTCGGCCCCTTGCGGGTGCTGCTGGACGACAACTACCCGCCCTACGTTTTTCGCGACCGGAACGGACGCCTGCAGGGCATCCTGCCTGAGCAATGGGCCGCGTGGCAACAGGCCACCGGACGCCCGGTGGAACTGCACGCCATGGATTGGGCCGAAGCCCAGCGCCGCATGCAGGCAGGGCAGGGCGATGTGCTGGACACCGCTTTTCGCACGCCGAGCCGCGAGAAGATTTATGCCTTCGGCGACCCGTATGTGACCATCCGTGTGCCCATCTACGTTCATGAATCCGTCAGCGGGGTGGTGGACGTGGCGGGTCTGCGCGGCTTGGCCGTGGGGGCCAAGGCGGGCGACGCCTGTGTAGAGACCCTGCGTCTGCGGGGTGTGGATCAGATCCGGCTGTACCCCAACTACGAGCAGGTGATCCGTGCGGCTGCGGCGCGGGCGGTGCGCGTGTTCTGCGTTGATGAGCCACCCGCGCTGTACCACCTGCATCGACTGGGGCTGATCGCTGAGTACCGCGAGGCCTTCACGCTGGGCAGTGGAGCCTTTCACCGGGTGGTGCGTCGGGGCGATGAAGACGTGCTGGCCCAGGTGCAGTCCGGCTTTCGGCAAGTGCCGGCCGCCGCCTTGAAAGACATCGACGAGCGATGGTTGGGGGCGGGCTTGCGCGTGGAAGGGTGGGCCTTACCTTGGTCGCGGGTGGCGGCCATCGGTGGCGGGGTGACGGCGCTGGTGGCCTTGGTGTTGGCGGCCCTGCTGAGCTGGACCCACTTGCTGCGGCGGCGGGTGGAGCAGCGCACGCAGGCCCTCAAGGCCTCCTTGCAGGACGTGCAGGATGCTCAGGCGGTGGCGCAGCGGCATCTGGCTCGACTGGATGCCACCCTGGAAGCCATCCCGGATTTGCTCTTTGAGGTGGACCGTGAAGGCCATTACCTCGATTGGCGCGCCTCTCGACAGGATCTGCTGGTGGTGCCCCCTGAGCAGCTGCTGGGACGCCGCATCCATGACGTCTTGCCTGCAGCCGCCGTGCAGACCATCCTGGCCGCACTGGAGACGGCCGCCCGGCAGGGCTCGGCCTTTGGTGCGCAGATCTGCCTGCCTCTGGCGCAGGGCGAGACCTGGTTCGAACTGTCCGTGGCGCGCAAGCGGGCTTCGCCCGGTGAAGGTGAGCGCTTCATCGTGCTGTCGCGTGACATCACCGAGCGCAAGCAGCACGAGCGGGCCCTGGCCCGCCACGCCGATGAACTCGAGGCGCAGGTGCAGGCCCGCTCTCGCGAGCTGGTCATGGCCAAGGAGCAGGCTGAGGCGGGCAGCCGGGCCAAGAGCGAGTTTCTGTCGCGCATGAGTCATGAACTGCGCACGCCCATGAACGCCATCCTGGGCTTTGCGCAGTTGCTGGACATGTCGCGCAGTCTGCCGAAGCCAGAGCAGTCCTATGTGCGCGAGGTCTTGCAGGCGGGGCGGCATTTGCTCAACCTGATCAACGACGTGCTGGACCTGACCCGGGTGGAGTCAGGCACCCTGGCCTTGAGCCGTGAAGCCGTGTCGGTGGGGGCAACCGCCGACGAGGTGCTGGCCCTCATGGCGCCGTTGGCCGAGGCCCAGCAGGTGTGCCTGCACCAGCACTTGCCGGTGGACTGCCTGGTGCTGGCCGATCGGCTGCGGCTCAAGCAGGTGTTGCTGAACCTGGTGTCGAACGCCATCAAGTACCACCGTCCTGGCGGCCAGGTCTGGCTGGAGTTGGGGCCTGCCACGAGGGCGGATCATTGGCGCGTGCAGGTGCGTGACGATGGCCCCGGCATCCCGAAGGATCGGCAGGGCGGTCTCTTTCAACCCTTCAACCGGCTGGGGGCCGAGCAGGGCCCCATCGAAGGCACGGGCATTGGTTTGAGCTTGAGTCGCCGCCTGGTGGAATGGATGCACGGTGAGATGGGTATGGTCTCTGATGCCGGCCAGGGGGCGTGCTTCTGGCTGGAGTTGCCGCAGGCCGTCTGTGAGCGCGCAGCCGCCTCCGATGGGGCCTCGACGGGCAGCTCCACAGCGGCTGAGCGCAGCGTGTCTGGCGCCTCGGTGTCCGACCAGGCCGAGCGCGCCTCGCCACGCTCTACCGTGCTTTATGTGGAAGACAACCCGGCCAACCTGGAGTTGATGACCCAGATCATGGCCCGACATGAGGGCGTGAACTTCATCGCCGCCCCCACGGGCCAGTTGGGGCTGGAGCTGGCCTGGGCCCACAAACCAGACCTGATCTTGCTGGACATCCACCTGCCCGACATCGATGGCTACACCGTGCTGGAGCGGCTTCGTCAGGACGAGCGCACAGCCGCCGCAAAGGTGGTGGCGGTCACGGCCAATGCCATGCCCTCGGATGCCGAGCGCATTCGGCGGGCCGGCTTTGATCATTACCTGCCCAAGCCCATCCAGGTGCTGACACTGGATGGGTTGATTCAGCACCACATGATGCCGACCGTTGATGGCTCATGAGCCCTAGGGCTCAAAGCGCCCACTGAATTGACAGCCGGACTGAGCGCCCCGGCATGGGGTAGACCGTCTGGCTGTAGGCCTTGGTGGTGTACACCTCGTTGAGCAGGTTCTGGATGCCCAGTTGCACACGCAGCCCGGCGATGCCGGCTGGTCGATCCCAGCTCAGCAGGGTGTCGGCGACCTGGTAAGCGCGCAAAGTGGGTAGCTCGTTGAGCCAGTCGTTGCCGTCATGGCGCCGGGAAGACGCACGAACTGTGAGCGTCCACTCCAGCCTGTGAGGCAGCGCCACGGTACTGCTCAGGCTGTAGGTACGCCGCGCCACCAGCGGGATGTCCGTGCCCAAGCCGGCGAACGTGGGCTTGACGTAGGCCGCCTGGGCGCGCACTTGCCAACGATCAGGAATGACCTGCCATTGCGCGTCGGCCTCAGCGCCGCGTCGCACGGTGCGCCAGGGGAAGTTGCGGTTAAGTGACAAACCCTGTGGTTCGGTGGGGCCGAAGTAGATTTCGTCATCGATCACCATGCGGAAGGTGCTCAGGCTGAGTTTCCACGCGGCCGATGGTGTGTAGCGCAAGCCCACTTCACGGGTGCGACCGGATTGGGGGCGCAAATCAGGCGTGGCCAGCGCCAGTTCGTCTAGGTTGGGCAAGCGGGTGTGACGACTGAGGCTGGCGTAGGGCTCCATATCGGCGCGGGCGCGCCAGCTCAGGCCCAGCTCGGTGCTGCTGACTCGCCAGCGCTGCACCTGCGCGCTGTCCAGTGAACCAAAGCTGTAGAAGACCTGGTCCACGTCCATGCGGTCCTGGCGTGCGCCAGCGTGCAGCCGCCAGTGTGCCCAGGGGGTCAGATTCAGGTCGGCATAGTGGCTTGCTGACCGCGCCTCGCCGGTCATCAGCTTATCGGGCGGTGCCACCCCGCCTTCGCTGCGACGGTACCGCCCATCTGACCACACCGCGCCCAGTTCCACGGACTGCGGCAAGCCTGCCCACTGGGTGTTCCACACCTGTGTGAGCTGCCATTCTTCGCGCCGCGAACGGACCTCGCTGATGCTCCAGTCGATCTGTTGGTCCAGATCGAAGCCCTCGATGGGCGTGAAGCCCAGCAGGTAAGGGTTGTGCCGATCTCGCCGCAGCCATTGCAGGCCCAGCCGGCCAGCCTGACCTTCGATGGCCAGGTCGATACCGAGGCGATCGTCGCGTGTTTCTCCCCGATCAAAAGGGGCGTTGGTCTGTTGGCGATCGTGGCGTGAGCCTCGAAGTACATCGATGGACAAAGGGCCGGGCAGACCGTGGCGATCGCGGCTGGTGCTCATGCGCGCGAAGGCGTTCAGCATCAGCCCATCGTCCAGTGTGGGGTTCAGGCGTACTTCGCCAGAGGCCTTGTTGCTCCAGTAGGCGCTGTTGTCGCGATGGCCGTCGGTGCGCTGGTGCGAGGCCTGCACCCGCGCAGCCAGTGCGCCGCTGCCGCCTTCGACGGCGGCGTGTGCAGCGCGGCCGTTGAAGCTGCCAATGCTGGCGCCGATGCGTCCTTGTGCTGGACCAGGCTCGGGTCGACGGGTGGTGATTTCGATCACCCCCGCCACCGCACCCGGGCCGTGCCGCACAGCCCCGCCGCCTCGTACCACCTCGATGCGCTCGATCTGGGTCAACGCCAGGCTGGAGAGGTCGGCGCCTGAGAGGTCGTACTCGTTGAGGCGCTCTCCATCGACGACGATGAGTACGTTGCTGGTGGCGGTGTCACCCATGCCGCGCATGTCGATCCCCGCCTTGGTGTCGCTGCCATAAAAGCTCTGCACCGCCAGATTGGCCTCGGTGGCCAGCAAATCGGTCAGCGTCGTGGCCGGCGAGCGTTCAATGGCGTCGCGGGTGATCACCGTCACTGACTTGTCGGTGCGGGCGGGCACGCTGCGTGGGGCTTTCACCGACACGGTGGGGAGCGAGCCCGACGTGGTCGCGGTCGGATCGCTGTGGGCCAGTGGGCTGGCGAGGAGCAGGGGCAGGCAGGCCAGCGCCCCCAGGCCGACATGGCCTGGGGAGGCGCAGCGCGAGCGCTGGCGACTCATGCTGGTGTGCGCCGACGGATGGCGCCCACCAAGGCCAGGCCGGCCAGCACCATGGCGATGCTCGATGGCTCAGGCACAGCTGTCACACTGAGGTTGTCCAGCGCGAAGTAGGCGGGCGTGTTCATGCCCCAAGCACCCGTGTCGGACGAGCTCATGGCGAACTCGATCGACGAGACGGCGCCCAGGCTGGCCAGGTTCACGGTCGTCCACTGGTCCAGGATGTAGTCCTGGCTGTTGTCATCGAACCGGAAGTCCGCCAGGTAGACATCCACGGCACCGGTGGTGCTTCCCAGCGCGTTCTTGCCGATGATGCTGAGCCTGAACCAGTCTGCGTCGTTACCGCTGTCGCCGCCGAACTTCTTGGCGAACATGTCCCCCAACTTCATGGAGAGGGCCGCATAGGTCGTGTTGGTCAGTGCGGCGCTGTTGACCGTCACCGGGCCACCAAAGGTGATGGCTGCCGGGTTGGCTTCATACGATGAGACGTAGGCCAGAGCGTAGTTGGCCGAGCCATTGGCACCGCTGGTGTTGTAGGCACTGAACTGGTTGCCAAACCCCTCGGTGACCATGTCGGTCTCGTTGGAATAGACCCAGCCGGACCAGCTGCCGTAGTCTGCGCTGTACTGGTGATCGAAGGTGGCCAGACCGCTGGTGAAGGGCTGAGAAGCTTCAGGGAAGTAGTGCGACGACGGGGGCAGGACGAGCTCGTCGAAGGTGCTCACCACGGGGGCGGCGTGGGCGCTGGCCACTGCCAGCAGGCTCGCCAGCACCAAGGTGCTGCGAATCGTTGATGAGGTGTGATGTGACATGGTGTGTACGAGGGTGTTTGAACGAAGAGGGGTCAGGCCATTGCGCTGTCGGCACGGCCATCACGGCCATTGCAGCCGAGTACCAACGCAACGGCCCTTGGCCGGTGGCATCAGGCCTGGCGACGGCGGCGGCTGAGGGCCACGATGCCCAGGCCGACGCCCACGAGGGCCAGCGCAGACGGTTCGGGCACGGCCGCGATGGCAGCGTGGTTCATCACGCCGATGGCGTCCAGGTCGAAGCCGCCGCTGCCCACGGTCTTGTGGGGGTCATAGATGATGCGGCCTGCGCTGTCCCGTGCCGAGCCGTCGCCAACGATGTCGACGATGCGCACGTACTGAACCTTGTCGATGTCCAGGCCTGCCGTGCCGGCCAGCACGTCCAGATCGAAAGGCGTGCCCCAGCCTTGCTTGTACTTGCCGGCCAGACCGTCGATGTTGGTCGGGTCCACGGAGCCAAATGCCGTGACGGGTTTGCTCGTCAGTGATGTGTTGGCAAAGCGGAAGAAATCGGTGCCGTTGGACGAGACCTCAACCCAGGCTAGCTCCAGGAAGGTGTCGCTGAAGCTGTTCTCGAACACCGCAAAATCGGCGCCCGCGCCATTGGTGATGTAGCCATCAAAGGTCAGGGTGATGCTGCCGCCATTGCCGAGCACCACCACGTCGAACGAGTCGCCCACGGCTTTCCCCAGCGCTTTGTCAGGTGTTTGCCAGATGGCGTCCACGTCCGTGCCCGGCAGGTAGTCACGGTAACCAGTCGCCCAATGGGTGATCAGCGTCGAGTCTTTGCTGATGGCGGTGGAGCCAGCTTTGCCAGCCGCAGGGGCGTAAGGGCCAGCGTGAACGGCGCTGGCGGCCGTCAGGGTGAGTGCGCTGGCCACAAAGGCCAGAAGCGAGTTGGGGGACAGCATGCGCATGGGGGCTCCCTGGATGGGTGCGCCTGCGGTCTGCTTGGGTGTGGCCGCAGGCTGGTTGACAAAACCAAGGCCACATGAACGCAAAGACGACCGACGGCCACCGACCGTGTCGGTCAGACACGGGCAGGCGGCATATCTCCGTCTTGCCGCCCACCGCAGCCTCGGATCCACGATCAGGCCGGTCTCCGGGCTTGCGAATGCACCTGAGCGGTGCCAGCGATCCGTCTTCCCATGCCGAAGCACAGTGACTGACGTCAAGCATTTTGACGACGTGGATGGCCTTGATTCGCCTACCGTTGCGGGGGCAGCGCCGGCTTGGCTCATCGAGCGCACCGGCTTCCCGTTTCACCCTTGCGAACGCCGAAGAGCGCACCAAGGACACCTGAAAGTTCGTGAAGTTTAACCGAGCAGAGGAACCCGGTAACCGTGTTGGAATTGGCTGAGTTCTGGGTTAGCCTCATGCGCCGTGCCAATGGCAGCCCAAAAACCATGCAACGCCTAACCATATCGATTGATGATGAGTTGGCGGCTCAGTTCGAGTCGCTGATTGCCTCGAGGCAGTACGCCAACCGTTCAGAGGCGTTCAGGGACCTGGTGCGGCGAGAGCTGGTGCAAGAGCAACTGTGCATCGCTCCCGATGTGCACTGCGTGGCGGCCCTGACTTACGTCTACGACCACCACGATCGGACCACCACCTTGCGCTTGTTGGAGCTTCAGCACAGTCACCATGTGCTCACCCTGGCGTCCACCCATGTTCATCTGGCGCATGACCTGTGCCTGGAAACCGTGATCTTGCGCGGCCCAGCCCAGGCCGTCGAAGCCCTGGCTTGCAGCATCCTGGCCGAACGTGGGGTTCAGCATGGGCGTGTGCACTTGATACCACAGCCGCCGGATGTGGGGTCTGTGCAGGGCTGATACGCCATTCGACGTATTCATACGAAAAACTAAATCGTCATACTGCGGGTTTCCTTTTGCACATGATGATCACATGAACACCACCCGCACCCTGGCCGTTTGGGTGTCCGCCTCCTTGCTGGGCGGGGCTCAGGCGCACGACACCCTCCCGGACATTGGCGTCACCGCGCATTACGACAACGCCATTGGCACCTCAGAGGCCGCCTCGGAGGGGCGGGTCAACCGTGCCCTGCTCGAGACCCGTCCGGCCTTGCGCCCGGGTGAGGTGCTGGAGTACGTGCCCGGCCTCATCGTCACCCAGCACTCGGGCGATGGCAAGGGCAACCAGTACTTTCTGCGCGGCTTCAACCTGGACCACGGCACCGACCTGGGCCTGTTCCTGCAAGGCATGCCCATCAACCTCAGCTCGCACGGCCACGGCCAGGGCTACGCCGACCTGAACCTGCTGGTGCCCGAGTTGATCGAGCACATCGACTACCGCAAGGGCGCCTACCGGGCCGACGACGGTGATTTCTCGGCCGCTGGCTCGGTGCGCATGCACTACGTGCGTCGCCTGGCGGCGCCCCTGGCGCAGTTGACCCTGGGGGAGGGGGCTTACCAGCGTGTGGTGCTGGCCGGTTCGACCCCCGTTCGCGCGGGGGATGCGGGCGCCCCGGTGCTGCTGGGCGCGCTGGAGTGGCACACGGCCGATGGGCCCTGGACGGTGCCGCAGGATCTGCGACGCGCCAACGCCGTGCTCAGCCTGAGTGATGGCGGCGCGCGCCACGGCTGGCGTCTGGACGCCATGGCCTACGATGCCCGCTGGACGGCCACCGACCAGATCCCCCTGCGGGCCGTGCAGCAGGGCGTGCTGGGTCGCTTTGATTCGCTGGACGACTCGGATGGCGGAGTCTCCAGCCGCTACAGCCTGTCGGCCCAGTGGGCCGATCTGGACGATGCGGGCGGCTGGACGGCGCAGGCCTATGCCGTGCGCTACCGCCTGAACCTGTGGTCCAACTTCAGCTACTTCGAGAGCGACCCGGTCAATGGGGACCAGTTCGAGCAAAGCGACGATCGCCTGATCCTGGGCGGCGGGCTGGCGCGGCAATGGCGCCATGGCAGCGAGGCGCAGCCCTGGCGCAGCACCCTGGGCCTGAGCGTGCGAGATCGGAAGAGCACACGTCTGAACTCCAGTCACGGCATAG
>CAMTVS010000100.1:0-11643 GCA_947085235.1 uncultured Aquabacterium sp.
CGGTGTGCAGCTTGGTGGCACCCGTGCCATCCAAATTGACGCGCACGGTGATCTGGGTTTCGGCGGTGTGGCGTGTGACCTCGGCCACACGGTCGGCGCTGCACGCGGCAGCGGCCTGGTCGGGAGCAGTCATGAAGCGGGTTGAATCAAGGGTTCGCGCAGGATATCGGACAAAGCAGCGATGAGCGCGTCATTTTCCGACGGCGTGCCGACGGTCAGTCGTACACAGTTTGCCAGCAATTGGTGTAATCCGGACACGTTTTTGATGAGGATGCCACGAGATTTCAGGGCGGCGAAGGTGCCAGCGGCATCATTCACCCGCACGAGGATCATGTTGGCCTCGCTGGGGTAGGCGCGGGCGCCGGGCATGGTGGCCAGCGCCGCCATGAGGCGCTGGCGCTCGGTTTTGATCAGATCTGCCTGGCGGGCGAACTCGTCGGCGTGCTCCAGCGCGAACAGCGCGGCCTCGACGTTGAGCACACTGACGTTGTAGGGCGGGCGTACTTTTTCGACCTGCGCGATCAAGTCAGCCCGGCCCATCATGTAGCCCAGGCGCACGCCCGCCAGCCCGAACTTCGACAAGGTGCGCATCAGCAGCACATTCGGATGCTGGGCCAGCCGGTCGTGGAAACTCTGGCTGGCGAAGGGCTGGTAGGCCTCGTCGATGATGACCAGGCCCGGATGGCCGGCCTCGGCATTGGCCGACACGGCCTGGATGATCTGGTCGATGACCGCGTCGTCCCACAGGTTGGCTGTGGGGTTGTTGGGGTAGGCGATGTAGGTGATGGCCGGCTGGTGCTCGCGGATGGCGGCCAGCATGGCCGGGCCATCGAGCTCGAAATCAGGCGTGAGGGGCACGCCCACAAAACGCATGCCCGTCTGCTTGGCAAAGGCCTCGTACATGACGAAGCCGGGCAGCGGCGCCAGGGCCACCGCACCGGGTTGGGCGCAGGCCACCGACAAGAGCGAGATCAGCTCGTCCGAGCCATTGCCCAGCACCAGGCCCATGTCGGCCGGGATGTTGGCGTGGGCGCGCAAGGCCGCATGCAGGTCATTGACGCGGGTGCCGGGGTAGCGGTTCAGTGCCACCTGGCCCAGGCGCTCACCCAGTTGCGCCTGCAAGGCCGGCGGCAGGGTGAAGGGGTTCTCCATGGCGTCGAGCTTGATGTAGCCGGCCGCGTCCTGCACGACATAAGCATGCATGGCCAGAACATCGGGGCGGAAGACGTCGAGCAAGCTCATCGTGGTGCTCATTTCTGGCGGTCGCGCAGCCGGAATTCGGCCGCCTGGGCATGGGCCTGCAGGCCTTCACCGTAGGCCAGCACGGCAGCGGTCTGGCCCAGCACCTGGGCGCCGGCTTCGCTCACCTCGATCAGGCTGCTGCGCTTCTGGAAGTCGTAGACGCCCAGGGGCGACGAGAAGCGTGCCGTGCCCGAGGTGGGCAGCACGTGATTGGGGCCCGCGCAGTAGTCGCCCAGGCTTTCGCTGGTGTAGGCGCCCAGGAAGATGGCACCGGCGTGCTTGAGCAGCGGCTCCCACTGGTGTGGCTCGTTGCTCGACACCTCCAGGTGTTCGGGCGCGATGCGGTTGCTGATCTCGCAGGCCTCTTCCATGCTGCGCGTGAGGATCAGGGCGCCCCGCCCTTCCAGCGACGCGCGGATGATGTCGGCGCGGGGCATGGTGGGCAGCAGGCGGTCGATCTCGGCCTGCACCTTCTGGATGTAGGCCGCGTCAGGGCACAGCAGGATGCTTTGCGCCAGCTCGTCGTGCTCGGCCTGGCTGAAGAGGTCCATGGCCACCCAGTCGGCGGGCGTGGAGCCGTCGGCCAGCACCAGGATCTCGCTGGGGCCGGCGATCATGTCGATGCCCACCGTGCCGAACACGTGCTTCTTGGCGCTGGCCACATACGCGTTGCCGGGGCCGGTGATCTTGTCGACCTTCGGAACCGTGGCGGTGCCGTAGGCCAGCGCGGCCACGGCCTGCGCGCCACCGATGGTGAAGGCGCGGGTGACGCCGGCCACGTAGGCGGCGGCCAGCACCAGGGGGTTCTTTTCACCCTTGGGCGTGGGCACCACCATGATGATCTCGCCCACACCGGCCACATGCGCGGGGATGGCGTTCATCAGCACCGACGAGGGGTAAGCCGCCTTGCCACCGGGCACGTAAATGCCCACGCGGTCCAGCGGCGTGACCTTCTGGCCCAGCAGGGTGCCGTCTTCGTCGCGGTATTGCCAGCTCTGGCCGCAGGCCTCTTTCTGGCGCTCGTGGTAGCTGCGCACCCGGCGAGCGGCACTTTCCAGGGCCTCGCGCTGCACGGCGGGCAGGCTGTCAAACGCGGCCTTGAGCTCGACCTGGGTCAACTCCAGCGCCGACATGGCTGGCGCCGAGACCTGGTCGAAGCGCGCGGTGTACTCCAGCACGGCGGCATCGCCACGGGTGCGCACGTCGGCCAGGATGTCGGCCACGCGCTGCTCGATGGCGGTGTCGGTGTCGGCCGACCAATGCAGCACCTGCTGGAAAGCGGCGTCGAAGTCGGGCTGGGTGGTGGCGAGGTGACGAATCTGGACGGTCATGCTCAGAGGATCTCAGAAATCACGGCCCCTGGGGCGCCGTGCTGATGACTTGTCTTGATGGACTCGATAGTGACTCAGGCCGGGATGGCCGACGCAAATGCATCGATCATCTGGCGGATGGCCTCGCGCTTGAGCTTGAGCGAGGCCTGGTTGACCACCAGACGCGAGCTGATCTGCATGATCTCTTCGACCTCGACCAGCTTGTTGGCCTTGAGGGTGTTGCCAGTGGAGACCAGGTCGACGATGGCATCGGCCAGGCCGGTCAGCGGCGCCAGCTCCATCGAGCCATACAACTTGATCAGATCCACGTGCACGCCCTTGTTGGCGAAGTGCTCACGCGCGATGCTGGTGTACTTGGTGGCCACACGGATGCGGGCGCCCTGCTTGACCGCCGCGTGGTAGTCAAAATCAGCGCGCACGGCCACGCTCATGCGGCACTTGGCGATGTTCAGGTCCAGCGGCTGGTAGAGGCCGTCGCTGCCGTCCTGGCTGCCCGCGTGTTCGATCAGGATGTCTTTACCGGCCACGCCGATGTCGGCGCCCCCATGCTGCACATAGGTGGGCACATCGGTGGCGCGCACCAGCACCACGCGCACATCGTCGCGGTTGGTCGGCAGGATCAGTTTGCGGGACTTTTCCGGGTCTTCCAGCACCTGGATGCCAGCGGCCGCCAGCAGCGGCAGGGTCTCTTCAAAGATGCGGCCTTTGGACAGGGCAAGGGTGATCATGCTCAGGCGCTTTCCTTGACGCGTTCAATATCTGCGCCGATGCCGCGCAGCTTCTCTTCCATCCGGTCGTAGCCCCGGTCGAGGTGGTAGATGCGGTCAACCAGGGTTTCGCCCTCGGCCACCAGGCCGGCAATGACCAGGCTGGCCGAGGCGCGCAGGTCGGTGGCCATGACGGTGGCGCCCGACAGACGCGGCACGCCGGTGACGATGGCGCTGTGGCCGTCCACCTCGATCTTCGCGCCCAGGCGGATCAGTTCGTTGACGTGCATGAAGCGGTTCTCGAAGATGGTCTCGTGGATGGCCGCCGTGCCTTCGGCGATGCAATCCAGCGCCATGAACTGCGCCTGCATGTCGGTCGGGAAGCCCGGGTGCTCTTTGGTGCGGAAGCCCACGGCCTTCGGGCGGCTGTGGGCCACCACACGGATCCAGTCGCTGCCAACCTCGACCTGCACACCCGCTTCGCGCAGCTTCTCGATGACGACCTCGATCTGCTCGGCGTCGGTGCGACGCAGCGTGACGTCGCCCCCGGCCGCGCCCACGGCACACAGGAAGGTGCCGGTCTCGATGCGATCGGGGATGATGTGGTGGGCGTTGCCCGCCGTCAGGCCATGCAGGCGCTCGACACCCTGGATGCGGACACGGTGGGTGCCCGCGCCTTCGATCTTGGCGCCCATGGCGATCAGCAGGTTCGCCAGGTCAACGATCTCGGGCTCTTGCGCGGCGTTTTCCAGCACGGTTTCACCCTCGGCCAGCGTGGCGGCCATCATCAGGTTTTCGGTGCCCGTGACGGTGACCATGTCGGTCGTGATGCGCGTGCCCTTCAGTCGGCCGGGCTGACCATCCGCGCCACCGGGCACCACGGCCTCGATGTAGCCGTGCTCGACCGTGATCTGCGCGCCCATGGCCTGCAGGCCCTTGATGTGCTGATCGACCGGACGAGAACCAATGGCGCAGCCGCCAGGCAGCGACACGCGCGCTCGGCCGAAGCGCGCCAGCAACGGGCCCAGCACCAGGATGGAGGCGCGCATGGTCTTGACCAGCTCGTAAGGCGCCTCGGGGTTGTTCACCTGGGCCGCGTTCAGGGTGATGCGGCTGGCATCGGCCTCATCGACCGTGTGCGTGACGCCCATGTTGGCCAGCAGCTTGAGCGTGGTGCCCACATCCTTCAGGCGCGGCACGTTGTGCAGCGTCACCGGCTCGGCGGCCAGCAGGGTGGCACACAGGTCGGGCAAGGCGGCATTCTTGGCACCAGAAATCGTCACTTCGCCATTCAGGCGACGACCACCGCGGATGAGGAGTTTGTCCATGAAACACAAAGGGCGCGTCCCGCCTCAGCTGCGGTCGCGCCGGTCCTTCAAAAAGGTGATGTGGAGCGAGAAACGCGTCTCAGCGAGGTTGCTGGGCCCACTCTGCAGGCGTCAGCGTCTTCATCGACAAGGCGTGAATCTCAGCGCGCATTCTATCGCCCAGGGCCTGGTACACGCGCTGGTGGCGAGCCACCCGGGTCTTGCCATCGAACTCGGCCGACACGATGGTGGCAAAAAAGTGCTGCCCATCGCCCTCGACGTGCAGATGCTCGCAGGGCAGGCCGGCGGCGATGTACTGTTGAACCTGGTCAGGCGTGGGGTTGGCCATGGGGTGCTCCGGAGAAAAAACGAACGCGTGCGGGCTCGGTGACGGATTCAGTGACGGATCTTGTAGCCGGTTTTCAGCAGGTGCAAGGCCCAGCCCGCCACCAGGGCGGTGGCCACGCCGACCACGCTCAGGCTCAACCAGGGGCTGACGTCACTGACGCCAAAGAAGCCGCGGCGAAAACCGTCGATCAGGTAGAAAAAGGGATTGAGGTGCGACAGCCCCTGCCAGAACGGCGGCAGGGAATGCACCGAATAGAACACGCCCGACAGGAAGGTCATGGGCAGGATGATGAAGTTCTGGAAGGCCGCCATCTGGTCGAACTTGTCGGCCCACAGGCCGGCGATCAGACCCAGAGAACCCAGCAGCGTGCCACCCAGCACCGCAAAACACAGGATCCACCAGGGCTCGGCCAAGCCGGGCTGCGCAAACCACAAGGTGACGAGCAAGACGCCCAGGCCCACCATCAGCCCCCGCACCAGCGAGGCGCCCACGTAGGCCAAAAACCAGGCCCGATGAGACAGCGGCGTGAGCAGAATGAACACCAGGTTGCCGGTGATCTTGCTCTGGATGAGCGAGGACGAGCTGTTGGCAAACGCGTTTTGCAACAGGCTCATCATGACCAGGCCGGGGATCAGAAAGCGGGTGTAGCTGACGCCCGGGAAGGCCTCGACGTGATCTTCCAGCACGTGACCAAAGATCAGCAGGTAGAGCACCGCGGTGAGCACGGGCGCGGCCACGGTCTGGAAGCTGACCTTCCAGAAGCGAAGCACCTCTTTGACGAACAGCGGGCGGGTGCCCTGGAATGAAGCCAACCAGGTCATGCGACAGCCCCCGTCAGTGCCACGGTGGCGGGGCCGGCGCGCCCCTGCATGATGGCCACGAAGACGTCTTCCAGATCCGCTCGGCCGATCTCCAGGTCTTCCACGCGGCAGCCGGCCTGGCGCAAGCACGCCAGTACCCGCTCCACCTCGGTCGCGTCATGGGCGGCGCACTGCACGATGCGCCCGGTCACCCGGGCCGAGGCGGCCACCTCAGGCGGCAGGGCGTCATCGGTTTTGAAGCGCAGCATGGTCGAGGCGGTGCCGGCCAGCAAGGCCGAAGTGCGGTCCAGCGCCACGAGCTGGCCCTGCTTGAGCATGCCGATGCGGTGACACAAGGCCTCGGCTTCTTCCAGGTAATGGGTGGTGAGCAAGACGGTGTGGCCTTCGCGGTTGAGGCGGGCGATGAACTGCCACAGGGTCTGGCGCAGTTCCACGTCCACCCCGGCGGTGGGCTCGTCCAGCACGATCACAGGGGGGCGGTGCACCAGGGCTTGGGCCACCAGCACCCGGCGTTTCATGCCCCCCGACAGCTGGCGCATGTTGGCCTCGGCCTTGTCGCTCAGGCCCAGGTGGCTCAGCAACTCGTCGATCCAGTCGTCGTTGCGGCGCAGGCCGAAGTAGGCGCTCTGGATGCGCAGCGTTTCACGCACCGAAAAGAAGGGGTCGAACACCAGCTCTTGCGGCACCACGCCCAACTGGCGACGCGCCTGGGCGTAGTCTTGGACCACCTCGTGGCCGAGCACGCTGACGCGCCCGCCCGTGGCGCGGCTCAGGCCCGCCAAGATGCTGATGAGGGTGGTCTTGCCCGCCCCGTTGGGACCGAGCAGGCCAAAGAATTCGCCCTCCGCGATGTCGAAGGAGACATCCCGAAGGGCGTGGACGGTGCGGCCACCCGACGCGTAGGTCTTGGTGACGTTCTGGAAGGACACGGCAGTCATGAGGGCCCCGATTGTAGGTTCGGGGCCAAAACTTTGCCGTGGGCCGGTCAGTAACCGGCTCGGCCGGGCTGCATCAGGCCTGGGCGGAACCGTCGCCCGAGGCCTTCTCGATCATGCGGCTGAAGCCCTTGGAGATCTCGGCTTCGATCATGGGCTTGAAGGCCTTCATCATCATGCCCAGCTTGATGTCGATGTCGAAGCTGGTGCCGGTGACCTTCATGGTGCCGGTGACGCCCGAACGCTCGAACGCCAGGGTGTCTTCGTCGGCGCCTTCGGTGTGGGTGCAGCTCAGGCCCATTTTCTGGGCGGGGCCTTCGGCCCACTTCTTGGCCAGTTCGCGGGCCTTGGGCAGACCCAGGGTGTGGTTTTGCTGGAACTTGACGTCGCTCATGGCGCGCTCCTCGGTAGGGACAACAGGGGATGAGACTTCGAAGGCCCGAACTATAAATAGCTTCTGACGGCCTGAAGCTCGGGGACACCCCCCTGTTCGCAGTGGCGCACGATGCGGGTCAGACAAGCATCGGCCTGAACCGGACCGAGGCATTCGGCCAGGGCCACATAAGCGGCATTGATCAGGCGGGTGCCGTCTCCGCGTGGTGGCCAGTCGCCCGCGAGGTGAGGTACCTCCCCTTCCAACCAGGCCTGGGCCCGGTGAGCCTGAGGGCCGCGCAAGCGCGCCTGCCTGAAGCCCTTGACCACCGCCTGCCGCCACACGGCTGGACTGCCGCCCACGGCGGACGCCTTCACCGCGTGATCACCCATGGCCTCAATCACGTGCTGCACCAGACGCGCCGTGGCCGAGGCCCCAGCGGCGACCGCGTCGCCGTGCAAACCGGCAGGATCGGACGCCAGCCATGGGCGAGAGTTCGACCAGGCGCCGGGCAGGCTGTCGCCCGGCGGCTGGCTGCTGGGCGCCTGCGGGGATGTCGGCTGCGGGCTCGCTGGCGCCGAGCGTGCCACCGCCTGCAAGGCGCGGATGATGTGCAGGTGAAGCTCAGCCTCGCGCCCCTGCAGGTTGAACTGTCGGCCCACCTCTCGGCAATACCGGCTGAGCCCAGCCATGCTGGAGCTGCCCGGGGCAGAGGGCTGCCACAAGGCGGCTGCGCGCTGCACATCCTGGGGTGACAGGTAAGCCGCCAGGGCCCACCGAACGGCCTCCAGCGCCGGCATGTCGGACGCGAGCATCAAGGTCTGGCGCTCACCCATGATGTTTGCCTCGGTGCACCAGTTCCTGCTGGAACTCGGGATAGCCCACTTCGTGGTGCTCGGAGAAATCCAGGCCCCGCTGCTCATGGAGCGTGGACGCCCTCAGCGGCATCACACGATTGATGGCCGTGAACAGCAGCCAGGACACCCCAAATCCCCACACGAAGGCGGCCGCCACGCCCAGAAGTTGCACACCCAGCTGGTCCACGTTGAAGAGGTCGCCCGAACGGAACAGGCCTGCCGCCAGGGTGCCCCACACCCCACCCACCGCATGCACCGACACGGCGCCCACCACGTCATCCACCCCCATGGCGTCCAGTGCCTGGCTGGCCACCACGCTCAATCCGCCCGCCACCGCTCCGGCCAGCAAGGCAAACGCAGGCTCCATCACATGACAGCCCGCCGTGACGCCCACCAGGCCGGCAATCGACCCGTTGAGGGTGCTGGTCATCAGCAACTTGCGCCGCCACAAGCCCATGACGAGCATGGCGCCCAAGGCTCCGCCGGCCCCACCGAGGTGGGTGTTGAGGGCGATCTTGCCCAAGCTCACGGACGCCGCGCCGGCACTGCCTGCATTGAAGCCAAACCACCCCAGCCACAAGATGAAGCTGCCCGAGGCCACCAGGGTGAGGTTGTGCCCCAGGATGGGCCTGACCTGCCCGTCAGGGCCGTAGCGCCCCAAGCGCGGGCCAACCACCAGCACGGCCGCCAAGGCCGCCCAGCCACCGATGGCGTGGACCACGGTCGAGCCGGCAAAGTCGATGAAGCCGAGCTCTCGCAACCACCCGGGCTGGCCCTCGGAACCGCCCCACACCCACGAACCGAACACCGGGTACACCACCGCAGTGACCAGGGCCGACAGCACGATGTAAGCACCAAATCGCGTGCGCTCGGCCACCGCACCGCTGACGATGGTGGCCGCCGTCGCCGCGAACATCATCTGAAAGAACAAGCCCCCGTACGCGGCTTCCTGCACACCGTGCAGGGCAAATGAACTGGTGCCGATCCAGCCACTCGGGTTGAGTCCAAACATGAGCCCATAGCCGATCATCCAGAAAGCCACCGCGCCCACGCACATGTCGCAGTAGTTCTTCATGATGACGTTGATGGTGTTCTTGGCCCGGGTCATGCCAGCCTCCAGAAAGGCAAAGCCTGCCTGCATGAAGAACACCAGCGCCCCGGCCATCACCAGCCACAGCATGTCCACCGAGGCGGCCGCCGCCGGCACGACGCCGCCCCCACCGCCAGAGGCCTCGGCCCACCCCACCCAGGAGGCCAAGGCCCCCACCCCTGTCACACGAACCCGTCTCAACATGAACAACCTGTACTGCTCGCGAGCACCCGCATGGCCTGACTGCGCAGCGGGTGTCGCCGTGAAAAACATCACAGCAAGCAAAGGCCGTACCAAGCGCCGCTGCAGCGGCACCACAGACACCCCGCGCACAGCCCGGGTTCATCGCACGCGGTTAAGATGAGACAGAACCTTGTGCAGGTACCGCCCATGTCAGACACCCCCGTCATGCCGCTGCCGGCCGTCTTGCCTGAATTGCAGGCCGAGGCGGACACCTTGCGTGCCATCCGCCGCGACATCCACGCCCACCCGGAGTTGTGCTTCCAGGAGGAGCGCACCAGCGAGCTGGTGGCCAAGACCCTGGCCCAGTGGGGCATCGAGGTTCACCGTGGCCTGGGCAAGACCGGGGTGGTGGGCGTGATCCAGGGGCGACCGGGCCCACGCGCCATCGCCTTGCGGGCCGACATGGACGCCCTGCCCATGACCGAGCACAACACCTTTGCGCATGCCAGCCGGTTTCCGGGCCGCATGCACGCCTGTGGGCATGACGGGCACACCGCCATGCTGCTGGCCGCGGCACAGCACCTGGCCACGCACCGGGACTTTGCAGGACGGGTGGTGCTGGTGTTTCAGCCTGCGGAGGAAGGCGGCGGCGGTGCGCGCGAGATGATCCGCGACGGCCTGTTTGAGCGCTTTCCGGTGGATGCCATCTACGGCATGCACAACTGGCCGGGCATGCCGGCGGGCACCTTTGCGATCAAGGATGGCCCCTGCTTTGCGTCATCGAATGAATTCAAGATCGTGCTGCGGGGCAAGGGGTGCCACGGCGCCATGCCCCACCTGGGGGTGGACCCGGTGCCCGTGGCCTGTCAACTGGTGCAGGCTTTCCAGACCATCCTGACCCGCAATGTGCGCCCGGTGGAAACCGGCGTGATCTCGGTGACGATGATCCAGGCGGGCGAGGCCACCAACGTGATCCCCGATACCGTGACCATGCAGGGCACGGTGCGCACCTTCACCACCGACACGCTGGACCTGATCGAGGCACGGATGCGCGAGCTGACGCAGCACACGGCTGCGGCGTTTGGCGCCACCGCCGAGTTCGAGTTCCACCGCAACTACCCACCCACGGTGAACCACCGCATGGAGACCGAGTTTGCCCGCCAGGTGATGATCGACACGGTGGGGGCTGAACGGGTGCAGGCCTTCGAGCCCACCATGGGGGCTGAGGACTTCAGCTATTTCCTTCAGGCCAAGCCGGGGGCCTACTTCGTGATTGGCAATGGGGACGGCACCCACCGCGAGGGTGGGCATGGCCTGGGGCCCTGCACGCTGCACAACCCCAGCTATGACTTCAACGATCAGCTCATCCCCGTCGGGGCCACGCTGTGGGTGACCTTGGCACGGGCCTGGCTGGCGCAGGCCTGAACACTCGCCCCCTCAGGTCGGGCTGGCTGGCAGCGGTGGCAAACCGTGCCGTTGGCGTGCACGCTGGCATTGATCATCGCCCGCCACCAGCGCATGACAGGTGCTGGAGCGCAGAGGGTAAATGCGGCAACCCACGCGCTGTCCGATCTCGCCATCCAGCGCCACGCAACGGGGCGACGACTGCGAAGTGCCCTTCATGCAGCGCATGTGCGGGGTGAGTTGCTCCGTCAAGCCGTGCGGCACCTGCCCGCCGGGGGCGTCGTCAGCCTCGGCCCAGTAAAAGGACACACGGTAGGTGGCACAACAGGCGCCACAGCTGAGGCACGGGCTGGTTTCGTCGCTCATGGGATGAGGGGCATCGCAGGACAGGCCAGAAGAAGGCGGCTGGATTCTGGCACAGGCCAGACGCCCTTTGAAACAGCGGGGCCAGCGCCTGAAAGCGCCTGCTTTCAAGGCTATCCTTGCATTCATGTACGCGAGCCATTTCGGGCTGAAACAAGCACCCTTTTCGATCGCGCCAGACCCGCGCTACCTGTTCATGAGCGACCGCCATCGCGAGGCCTTGGCGCACCTGCTCTATGGCGTGGGCGGCGGCGGGGGCTTTGTGCTGCTCACGGGCAGCATCGGGGCGGGCAAGACCACGGTGTGCCGCTGCTTTCTGGAGCAGATCCCGCGCCGCTGCAATGTGGCTTACATCTTCAACCCGAAACTCAACGCGGTCGAGCTGCTGCGCACGGTGTGCGAGGAGTTCCGCATCCCCTGCCCCGAGTCGCCGGAAGAAGCCCAGTCCATCAAGGCGCTGGTGGATCGCATCAACGAATACCTGCTGCGCACCCATGCCGTTGGGCAGAACAATGTGCTGATCATCGACGAGGCACAGAACCTGTCCGCCGAGGTGCTCGAGCAGTTGCGTCTGCTCACCAACCTGGAGACGAGCGAGCGCAAGCTGCTGCAGATCATCCTGATCGGCCAGCCCGAGCTGCGCGACATGCTGGCACAGCCTCAGCTGGAGCAGGTGTCGCA
>CAMTVS010000101.1:0-11495 GCA_947085235.1 uncultured Aquabacterium sp.
GTATTGCGGGAGATGCCCAGCCTTCGGCTGGCTTCGCGCACGCTCAGGTGGTCACGGTGGACCATGCGGCGCAATTTGCTCAATGTGCTCACGTTGATCACTCCTGCACCCCACTGCTGCAAAAAACAGCAGGGTAGGTGGGTAACGTGGCTCAAAATTGGGCGTGACGGATGCCCTTTAGTGGCTCAGTTTTGCTCGTGATTCAACAGGCGTTGTCGAGCAGGTTGCTCACGATCACCCGCAAGAGCTCGGCGTCGGTGTGCACCTGCAGGTTCAAGGCGCCATGGCAGCGCAGGCGGTCGGGTTCGCTCATGGCGGCGTGGGCGTCTTCCACCACGTCACTCAGCACGAAGCGCTGGGGGTTCAGCGGCAGGGTGGTGTCACCCAGTCGGTTGGCCTCCATCACCCGCTCCAGCACCTGCTCCATGCCAGCCGCAGAGGCATCGATGTGCTGCAGTCGCCGGGCGATCTGGGGGTCGGCATCCGGCTGCAGGCGTTGCAGCGCGTGCTGGGCCAGTCGGATGGTCATCAGCGGGGTCTTCAGCTCATGGCCCAGCATGTCCAGGAACTGCTGCTGGTCAGCCTGCTGTCGCTGCGCCAGCTGCAGCCGCTGTTCGGCCAGGTCGAGTTGCAGGCGGTCGCGACGTGCCATGTGCCGCAGACGCCGAGAGCGCAGCATCAACACCACCAGCATCAGCACGGCGCTGCTCAAGCCGAAGAACAGCGAGGCCTGGAGGTTGAGCTGTGCCGCTGCGCGCCAGCCCAGCAGCGGCATCATGGCCAGCACAGTCAGGGCGATCTGCGTCAGGGTCACCACCCACCAGATGCGGCGGCTCAACAGGCCGTCGTGGGTGGACGAGGCCACCATCCACAGCAGCAAGGGCGTGGCGATCAGGGTGGCCACCAGCGCGTTGCTTTCGACCGCAGGCCGGATGTCGCCCAGCAGAATCAGCACCACCTGCACCGGGCACAGCGCCATGGCCCAGGACACCACACGTCGAGACCAGACCGAGGGCTGGTTCTCGGCCAAGGCCGCGCGGTAGAAGCCCAGGTGCAGCATGGTGGACAGGCAGACCGTCAAGCTGGTGAGCTGGTGCCCGAGGGTGGACAGCGTGGAGGGCAGCAGCACGGCCATGTAGCCCAGCACCGACAGGGCAAACACCACGGCGTTGGTCTGGGTGGCCATGAACCAGAAGTTCAGCGGATGGCGTTGCAGGGCGTGGTCAAACACCGCCCACAGGCCCATGGCCAGCATCACGCTGAGGTAGGCGATCAGGAAGAGATCCAGGCGGTGATCCTGGAACTGGGCATCGCGTGGACTCAGCACTTGGGCGGCGATCATCTGCGCGCTGGTGGTGCGCACCTGCACATACACGGTCTGCAGTCCTGCCCGATCCGGCACCCACACGATGGCCAGCGCCGCCGATGCACGGTCACGGGTGTCGATGGGCAGGGTGTCGCCTGTTTCGCGGGTCAACCACGCGCCGGGGCGATCCGGATCGGGCAGGTACACGGTCACCCGATCCAGGAAGCTGGGGCGCAGGCGCAGCACCAGGGGTTCGTTCCCGCGGGGCACGTCCACGCGCAGCCGCATCCACAGGATGTCATCGGTGTAGCCGCGTGACAGCACCTCGGGCGCGGTCTGCCAGCCGTCCTCACGGGCCGACACCTGAGCCACCGTCTGCTCACGGAGGGGATCGGCCAGCCAGGTCCGCTCCGTGATCAGATCTCCCGCCCAGACCGAGGCGGGCAGCAGCGTGGTCAACAGGCACACCCAGGCCCAGACCAGACACGCCCAGAGCTGCCGGCGTGGCGGGGCCACGGAGCGGCCCATCAGCCCAGGCACCGCGTCACGCATCCAGCCAGGCGGTCAATGGGGCCCACTGCGCCAGGTCTTTCTCGACCTTGGTGGCAGGCACGTCCCACAGGCTCAGGCCATGGGCCGCCAGGTGGGCGTAGTTCTGCGTGTCGCGCAGCATGGTGAGGGTGGGCACCCCCACCGTTTGCAGAAACTGGCTCAGGTGCTCGGCCGCCCGGGTGTGGTCCTTCACGCGGTTGCCGACCATGGCCAGCTGGGTGTGGTCGGCGCGCTTGTGTTCCAGCAACTGGTTCACGAAGGCCTGGGCCGGATAAATGTCAAACACGCTGGCCTGGATCGGGATCAGCACCTTGTCGGCGATCTTCATGGCGGCGGCCAGCGCCTTGCCATGCAGGCCGGCCGGGGTGTCCAGCACCACGTGGGTGGTGCCCTTGGGTGGTCGGGCCAGTTCATCCTTGCTGACGTCCCAGCCCTGGATGGGTGCCAGCTCGGGCGGGCGCAGCGACAGCCACAGCCGAGACGACTGCTGGCGATCGATGTCGCCCAGCATCACCCGGTGACCCTGGCTGGCGAAATAGCCTGCGATGTTGCTCGACAGTGTGGACTTGCCCACGCCCCCCTTCGGGTTGGCGACCACGATCACCGGCATGCGTGTCTCCTCATGGTGGAAGCATGGGCCGCATTGTGGGCCCTGGCGGAATGCTGCCAGAATCCAGCCCATGTCTGCGCCTGTTCTTGACATTGTTTGCCTGTGTGCCGCCTGGTGTGGCACCTGCCGTGAGTATGCCGACACCTTCCGTGCCCTGGCGGCGGCTCGGCCGGCGCATCGAACCCGCTGGATCGACATCGAAGACGAGGCGGATCTGGTGGGGGACATCGATGTGGAGACCTTCCCTACCCTGATGCTGGCGTGCCAGGGGCAGGTGCTGTTTGCGGGCCCGGTGCTGCCGCGTCTGGGCGACGCCCAGCGCCTGGTGGATGTGCACGAGGCGCAGGCGCAGGCCGTGCTGGGTGGTCAGGGGGCGTGGCCCACGCTGGGCACCTTGGGTTTGCCGCACGACCAGGCCGAGGCCTACACGGCCTTGGCTCAGACCGTGGCGCGGGCGTGATCAGGTCAGCGCCGCGAAGGCTGTGCCCAGTTCTTCCTGGGTGGTGTCGGGCGCGTGCCAGTCTTTCAGCCAGGGCAGGAAGTCGGCCGCCGGCATCGGCTTGGCGATGAAGTAGCCCTGGGCCTCATCACAGCCCAGACCCGCCAGCAGCTTCCAGTGCTTGGCGCCCTCCACGCCTTCGGCCACCACGCTCAGACCCAGGTTGTGGGCCAACTCGATGGTGGAGTGCACGATCTTGGCGTCTTGCAGATCGGTCTCCATGTTCATCACGAACGAGCGGTCGATCTTCAGCTCGTCCACGGGAAGGCGCTTCAGGTAGGCCAGCGATGAGTAGCCCGTGCCGAAGTCGTCGATGGAGAGCTTCAGGCCGAGGCTGTGCAGGCGGTTCAGGGTCTGCAGGGCGCGTTGCGGGTCGTCCATGATGGCGCTTTCGGTGATCTCCAGCACGATCAGTGTCGGGTCCACCTGGTGTCGCTGCAGGATGGCCTCCACCTTGGAGGGCAGGTCCTGATCCATCAGGTCGCGGGTGGACAGGTTGACGGCGATCTTCAGGTGTTGCCCCTCGTCGGCCACCTGGCGGGCCATGGCAGCCACCTCGCCCAGGATCCACATGGTCAGCGCGCGGATGAAGCCCGTCTGCTCGGCAAAGGGGATGAAGCGCATCGGCGGCACCATGCCGCGCGTGGGGTGCTGCCAGCGCACCAGCGCCTCGGCACCAATGATCTGACTACTGCGCAGACACACCTTGGGTTGCAGGAACAGGCGCAACTGGTTGTGCTCGACGGCCTGACGCAACTCGCTCAGCAGGGTCAGCGATTCTTCGCTGCTGGAGTCCAGGCCCGCGTGGTAGACCACGGTGCCGGCCTGGCGCTCTTTGGCCACGTACATGGCCACCTCGGCCCGCGACAGCAGCAGGTCAGCGTCGGTGCCATGCTCGGGGCAGGTGGTCACGCCAATACCAGCGCTCAGGTCCACGTTGTGGTCGTCCAGCACGAAGGGGCGCTCCAGCACCTGATGGATGCGCTGGGCCACCGGTGCGGCGGCTGAGGCATCGGCATTGGGCAGCAGCACGGCGAACTCGTCACCACTCAGGCGGGCCAGCACGGCATGTTGACCTTGCAGGGCTTCCTGGCGCAGGCGCTCCGCCACGGCGCGCAGCAGCCGGTCACCAAAGCGGTGGCCCAGCACGTCATTGACGTGCTTGAAGCGGTCCATGTCCATCAGCAAGATGGCGCAGGGTGTGCCCGAGGCGGCGTTGTGCCCGATGGACTTGCGCAGGTCGTGCCGGAACTGTTCGCGGTTGGGCAGGTCGGTCAGGGCATCCTGGAAGGCCAGACGGCGGATCTCGACCTCGCGGTGCTGGATGGCCTGCCGCATGGATTCGAGCGACTGTGCGAGCTCGCCAATCTCGCCGCTGGCACGGGTGGTCAGCGTGACGCCGTACTCGCCACTGCCCAGCCTACGAGCGGCATTCGACAGCCGCCGCAAGGGCGTGGTGATGCGCCGCGCGGTGACGACCGAGCCAATGCCAAAGGCCAGCAGGCCCAGGCCCGTCAGGATGAGCAGCGTGCGTTGCAACTGGTGGTAGGTGGACATGGCCTGGTCCACCGAGCGCAGCAAGACCACCGTGGCGTCGCTTCGCCCTTCAGAGCCGGTCAGGGGCACGACCAAGGCACTGTAAGTGCCTTCGTCGGTCTCCAGATCAGTCAGCCGACTGCTGGGGGCGCTGGCCTTGTCGATGGGGGCTGCCACTGCCGCATCCGGCAGCAGGCTGGGCCACAGCCCGGCCGGCACGGTGGCCATGGCCACCTGGGTCTTGGCCCCTTGGCGGTGGGCCAGGGCCACCTCCAGGCCAGAGAGCTGCTGCATGTCCAGCAGCAGCCGGGTGTCCAGGCGGAAGGCCATGCCCACCCAACCGATCAGGGCCGGCGCCCGCACGGGCACGGCCACGATCTGGTAGGGCTGACCATCGATCAGATCGATCTGGTAGCGGCGCTCATCGACCTCGGCGGCCTGTCCGTCCACCGGTTCGCTGGACTGCGCTGATTGTGCGTGGTTGCGCACGGCGGTCAGGAAGCGGGTGGCCTCGTCACTGGTGGCCCCCTTGAGCTTGAAGCTGGGGTCGGCGAACAGCGCCAGACTGGCCTGGATGCGGTCACCGTGATTCTCCAGAGCGGACTGCACGGTCTCGGCATCGCCGCTGGCGATGGCCGCACGGAATCCGAAATCAGCGGCCAGCACCTCGGTGGCCTGCTTGAGCTGATCGTGGTTTTGCTCCAGCAAGCGTTTGAACACGCGTTCGCCCGTGACCAACTCACTGCGCACCACCGTGCGGGTGTGGTCTTCCACGCTGCGTTGGACGAACCAGTAGCTCACCGCTTGAATCAGCAGCAGCAAGCCCAGGAAGGTCCCGACGATGCGGGTTTGCAGGCGTTGGGTGTTCAGGAAGCCTGACAGCATGAAAGCATCATGGCACGAAGCCGTTCAGTGGTCGCCCGCCGGAGTCGAGGGTTTGGAGGCTGTGGTGTCGCCCAGCCACACCGCCAGCGCCTGAGACAACCAGTGCGTGGTGGTGTCCGGCTCTGAAGAGCCGCCAGCCGGCGCGGGCGCGGCCTCAGGGGCCTCGTTGCTGGCGCGGCGGGCCTGGGGTCGTCCAGCCGCATGGGCTGACAGGGGGAGGGAGGGAGGTGCTAAGACCATGGCGGTGATCCACAAAGGTGTCGAGACAGCTGACACCGTGTTGTCGGTCATCATGGCCCGCCGATGAAGGGCGGACTGCCCCAAGAGTGCCGGGAAAAGCCCTCTTTTCGTGCATCCCGTCACACGCCAGGCGTGACACGCCGCCCGGATGAGCCCAGGTCGCTCAGGCGGCGGCGCGCAGGGCCACCGCGCCTTGCAACTGGTGCAATTGCTGGCCAAGATCGCGCACAAAGCGTTCAACGGCCTCGCTGGGGTATTCGTCCCGCGGGTGGATGATCGACAGCAACTGGCGGCCGTTGAGGCTCAGGGCCCCGATCAGCAGGCCGGTGCCATTGGTGGCTGGCCACATCTCGGTGAGCTTGAGCTGGGCCCCCTCCGGGTGGATGAACTCGGCCGGTCCCAGATTGGTGAAGTGAACACTCACTTGTTCGAGGTTGCCTTGGCGCTTGGCCTGCAGCAGGATGCGGCTGTACAGCGTGCGCCCGATCAGGGGCAGCCATTCGTAAAGCAGCAGGGGCAGGGCGTGCTCGCGCCGCTCGAAGCGGGCCAGGCCGGCCTTGACCTGGGCATCCAGCGAGGCAATCTGGGCGGCCAGGTCGGGCTGGTGGGTGGCGCGCACCACGAAGGTGGCCACGTGGTTGCCGAACTGCGGGGCCTGACCTTCGGGGAAGTAGCGTCGCAGATCGACCGAGATGCGGATGGCGGCCACGGCCTGCGGGTCGTGTGGCGCCATGGCCAGGAAGGTCTGGGCCATCAGGGCCGTCAGCAGGGTGTTGCTGCTGGTGTTCAAGGCCTTGGACAGCTCACGCAGGGCCTTCGCGCTGGTGTCCAGCACGTGGTGGCGAACCGTGCTGGGCGCGAATTCGGTGCTGCGGTGTGTGGCCAGGCTGAGCACCCGCTGCCCTCGGGCGGCTCGCTTGTCCGCCTGCAGGGCACGCCACCAGGCGGCGATGCTGATGGGCCAGTCCTGCCAGCGCCGGGGCAGCACGGCGGGCAACATCGATGGCGATTCCAGCGGGCAGGGTGTGATGGGGCGCCCGTTCAGGCCCGCCATGATGGCGCACAGCAGTTGCACCATCGAGCGCCCATCGCCCACGATGTGATGCACCGAGAACATCAGCGCCGGCTGGCTGGGGTGGGGGAAGAACCGGGCGCGCCAGGGCAGGCCCCGCTCCAGGGGCATGGGCTCGTTCAGAAAGGGGCCGTGGAAGGCCTCCAGGGCCGCCGCGTCGCTGGGGTCCACGCCGGGTTGCAGGCGGTAGGCGTCGTCAAAGAGCAGATCCAGGTGGGCGTCGTCCGGCAGGATGCGCAACTGGTGGCGCACGATTCCGGGGTGCAGCACGCCCCGCAGGCGCGGAAAGGCGCTCAACAGCGAGCGCAGGGTGCGGCGCACCAGGGCTTCATCCACGGGGCCATCGAAGCGCAGCAGGTAGGGCTGGTTCACCGGGCCAAACAGGCCTTCACCGGCCCAGTACAGGTGCTCGGAGCGGTTCAGCGGCAGAAGACAGTCGGAGGCGGGCACAGCAAGGGCTTCCGTGATCATCACGCTCGACATCGAACGCAATTCGTTGCATTGCATTCACTATAGAGACGCCCCTGGCCATCTCGGGTGCGGGCTTTCCTGCACGAGGGCCGGGCGAGCACCCCGGGTTTGCGGGGGCTGGCCGTGTCTGGGGCGGCTTCAGGCGGCCACACGCCCCAGCTGAACCGCCAGGCGGCGCAGCGCCTCCCAAGGGTCGGCGGGCCACTGCGGGTGTCGCAAGCCCTTGACCACGCCATCAACGGCTGCGGCCGAGGCCAGCAGGCGGCTGACCGCCGGGGCCTTCAGGCGCGGCAGGATGCGCTCGAAATGCCGCTCACGCGGGCCCCACACCCGCAGATCGCGCAGCACCGTGGCCAGCGGCTTGCCGGCATCGAGGCCCTGGCGGGCGCGCTGCAGGGCCAGGATGTCTTCGCTCAGTGTCCAGTGCACCAGCACAGCGGCCTCGCCTTCGGCCTGCAGGCCATCCAGCATGCGCAGGGTGCGGTCCAGGTGGCCGGACAGCACCGTCTCGCTGAGCTTGAACACATTGAACCGGGCCACATCCACCACGGCAGCCTCGATGTGCTCGGCCGTCAGCGTGCCCGGGCCGTGCAGCAGGCCCAGTTTCGTGATCTCTTGCTGGGCGGCCAGCAAGTTGCCTTCCACCCGGTCGGCAAAGAAGGCCAGGGTGCGCTGGCCCACCTCGCCGGGCTCGACCTGCTGCCCCTGTGCCGCCAGGCGCTGCGCAATCCACTGGGGCAGGGCGTGGCGTTCGATGGGGTCGCAGCGCAGGGTGATGCCCACCCCATCCAGCGCGGTGAACCAGGCGCTGGACTGCTGCTGCTTGTCCAGCCGGGGCAGGGTGATCAGGGTGAGCAGCCCATCGTTGCCCTGGGCCGCCTCGCAGTACTGCTGCAGCGCCTGAGACCCGTCCTTGCCCGGCTTGCCCGAGGGAATGCGGATCTCGATGATCTGGCGGTCGCCGAACAGCGACATTTCGCTGGCCGCGCCGATCAGGCTGCTCCAGTCGAAGTGGGCGCCCGCCACGGTGTGCACCTGGCGCTCGGTGTAACCCGCCTGCCGCGCCGTGGCCCGCAGCGCATCGGCCGCTTCTTGCTGCAGCAGGGTTTCATCCCCGTGCAGGGTGTAGACGGGCTTGAGAGGGCCTTTGGCAAGGTGGGTGCTCAGCTGTTCCAGACGCAGTTGCATGCGATGCCATCAAACCGGTGGAGGGCGGAGCCTGGGTGTCAGGGCGTCGCGGGGGGTGGCACCAGCTGCTCGGCGCGGATGGCCTGCAGGCGGCGCATCACCTGCTGCACGATGTCGGTCTGCATGGCGCGATTCAAGGCGGCGGATTCGTCCTGCTTGGCCAACGCGTCTTGTTCGTTGAAGCTCAGGTCGCGGTCCAGGTTGACGTCGGCTGGCTCCAGCAACAGACTGCCATCGGCGCGGCGCACCTGGAAGCGCAAGCGGTTGCGCGCGGTCATGCTGCGCACCTGGCCAAAGGCCGTCTTGGTGGCCACCGCCTGTTCTTGCGTGTCGCGCAGTGCTTCGAACACCAGGTGGCCGCGAGGCACCTGGCCGCCGCCGGCCCGCTCGGCCGCCTGGGCCACGCTGTCGACCACGGCCACGCCGCTGGCCTCCAGGTTGCGCGCCAGCTCGGCCGCCAGGGGCGAAGCGGCCGTGAAGCCCTTGAGCTGGATGGACTGGAAAGCCATGCGCTGGGGGCGGCGCAGCTGGAAGCCGCAGCCGCTCAGGCTGGCGGCCAGCGGCAGCGCCGAGGCGGCACCCAGCAGGCTCAGAAGTTGGCGACGTTGCATGGGCATGACCTTAACACCAGTGCGGCGCAGCGCCGCTCAGACCACCAGGTTGACCAGGCGGCCCGGCACGATGATGACCTTCTTGGGCGCCTTGCCTTCGCTGAACTTGGCAAAGTCCTCGCTGGCCAGCGCGGCGGCCTCGATGGCGGCCTTGTCAGCCTGCGGGCTCACCTTGATCGAGCCGCGCAGCTTGCCGTTGACCTGCAGTATCAACTCGATCTCGTCCTGCACCAGGGCCGACGCATCGACCTTGGGCCAGGGCGCATCCAGCAGGTCGCCCAGCTGACCGGCATAACCCAGCTCGCTCCACAGCGCATGGGCCAAGTGCGGCGTGGCCGGGTAGAGGCTGCGCAGCAGGATGCCAAAGCCTTCGATCAGGGCGATCTGGCCATCGGCGGTGTCGGTGGCCTTGAAGCCCTCCAGCGCGTTGAGCATCTTCATGGCGCCCGAGACCACGGTGTTGTACTGCATGCGCTGGTAGTCGTAGTCCACCTGCTTGAGCACGGTGTGCATCTCCAGGCGCAGGGCCTTGGCCTCTTTGCCAAAAGCCACGTCGGCCAGCGACGCGGCATTCTGGGCCAGGCCCGCCGCGCCGGCCTCGGCCAGCCCTTGCAGCTTCATGCCGAAGTTCCACACCCGGCGCAGGAAGCGGTAGCTGCCTTCCACAGCCGCGTCGTTCCACTCCAGCGTCAGCTCGGGCGGGGCCGTGAACATGGTGTACAGGCGGGCCGTGTCGGCGCCGTACTTCTCGATCAACTGCTGCGGGTCGATGCCGTTGTTCTTCGACTTCGACATGGTGCCCACGCCTTCGTAGTCGATCGCGGTACCCACGGGCAGCAGGCCATCGGCGCTGTCGACGGCGTTGATCAGCTTGGCGCCGATCACCTTGCCGGCGTCGTCCATCACGTGCTCGACGTCATGCGGCCAGAAGTACTCCTTGCCACCCTTGGCCGTGCGACGGCTGTAGATGTGGTTGAGCACCATGCCTTGGGTGAGCAGCTTCTTGAAGGGCTCGTCGACCTTGACCAGGCCGAGGTCGCGCATGACCTTGGTCCAGAAGCGCGCGTACAGCAGGTGCAGGATGGCGTGTTCGATGCCACCGATGTACTGGTCCATGCCTCCGTTGGCCATCCAGTAGTTGGTGCGTTCATCGACCATCGCGCCGTGGTTGTCAGCACAGGTGTAGCGCAGGAAGTACCAGCTCGAGTCCACTAAGGTGTCCATCGTGTCGGTTTCGCGCTGGGCGGGCTTGCCGCACTTCGGGCAAGCCACGTTCAGGTAGTCGGGGCGCTGCTTGAGGGGGTTGCCAGAGCCATCCGGCACCACGTCTTCGGGCAGGCGCACGGGCAGGTCCTTCTCGGGCACCGGCACCGGGCCGCAGTCGGCGCAATGGATGATGGGGATGGGCGTGCCCCAGTAGCGCTGGCGGCTGATGCCCCAGTCGCGCAGGCGCCAGGTGGTTTTCTTCTCGCCCACGCCTTGGGCGATGAGGATGTCGGCGACCTTGTTGACGGCGTCCTTGTGACCCAGGCCATCGAGCACGCCGCTGTTGACGCACTGGCCACGTTGCTTGTCGCCGTACCACTCTTGCCACGCGTCGGTCGAGAAGGTTTCGCCGTCCACGGCGATGACCTGCTGGATCGCGATGCCGTACTTCTTCGCAAACGCGAAGTCGCGCTCGTCGTGGGCCGGCACGCCCATCACGGCGCCATCGCCATAAGACATCAGCACATAGTTGCCGACCCAGACTTCGACCTTGTCACCGGTGATCGGGTGGGTGACGAACAGGCCGGTGGCCATGCCCTTCTTTTCTTGCGTGGCGAGTTCGGCCTCGGTGGTGCCGCCGGTCTTGCATTCGTCGATGAAGGCCTTGAGCGCGGGGTTCGAAGCCGCTGCGTGCGTGGCCAGCGGGTGCTCGGGGGCCACGGCGCAGAAGGTCACGCCCATGATGGTGTCGGCGCGCGTGGTGAAGACCCACATCTGGCCGTTGCCGATCTTCTGGCCATCGGCACCCACGATGTCGTGCGAGAAGGCGAAGCGCACGCCTTCGCTCTTGCCGATCCAGTTTTCCTGCATCAGGCGCACGCGCTCGGGCCAGCCGCTGAGGTAATTCTTGTCCTCGGGGTTGGCCACCGCGCTCAGCAGCTCGTCGGCGTACTTGGTGATGTTCAGGTAGTAGCCGGGGATCTCGCGCTTTTCAACCAGCGCGCCCGAGCGCCAGCCGCGCCCGTCGATCACCTGCTCGTTGGCTAGCACGGTCTGGTCGACCGGGTCCCAGTTGACGGTTTGCGTGCGGCGCTCGCAGATGCCGGCTTCCAGCATCTTGATGAACAGCCACTGGTTCCACTTGTAGTACTCAGGCTGGCAGGTGGCGATCTCGCGCGACCAGTCGATGGCCAAGCCCATCGCCTTCATCTGCTTCTTCATGTAGGCGATGTTGTCGTAGGTCCAGGCGGCGGGCGGCACCTTGTTCTTGAGCGCTGCGTTTTCGGCGGGCAGGCCGAACGCGTCCCAGCCCATGGGCA
>CAMTVS010000102.1:0-4306 GCA_947085235.1 uncultured Aquabacterium sp.
AGGGCTACTTCGAAGCCGCGATCGCTGCCGGGGCAGATGCCTTTCTGACCGGCGAGATTTCAGAGCCGCAAGCGCACTACGCCCGAGAGATGGGCGTGGCCTATCTGGCCTGCGGCCACCATGCCAGCGAGCGCTATGGCGTGCAGGCCGTGGGCGAGCACCTGGCGGCACGCCTGGGGTTGCAGCACCGGTTCATCGACGTGGACAACCCGGCCTGATCGGTCACCCAACCGTGCAGCGGGCCGTCACCCGGCGCGGAGCCAGCCGACCGGAAGGCTCAGGCGTGGGCCAGGGCCATCTCCAGTTCGGCAAAGCTCTGGGAGTGCAGGTCACTGTCGATGACGGTGCGCATGGCCAGTTCCAGCCGGCGGGCTGAGAACAGGCCCCGCAAGGTGGTCTGTCCCTGCTTGGTCTGGGTGACCAGCAGGTAGCGCAGGCCGTGTTCGTGCATGGTGGCGGCGATCTCGCCCAGCCGAGCGGTGCGCACGCGGCTGAGGTCGAGCGTCTGCCAGCGATCCACCGACACCATGACATCGCCCACCGTCAGTTCCCGGTGAGGAACGTGGTGCGTCGAGGCGCGCAGCACGGGCCGCTCGCCTTGCAGGTCTTCGGCGGTGACCATGCCCACCAGGGCACCATCCACCCCGGCCACAAACACCATGCGCACCCCGGCGCGCATCATCAGATGCAGGGTTTCATCCAGCCCGTCGAGGTGGCTGGCCACCACGCAGGCACTGTGACAGAGGTCGGTCAGCAGGCTGAGCGCCGGATCCTCCGGACGCGCCATGCGCTGGGCCTTGGGCAGTTGAGGGGCCCCCGACAGGGTGTGCAGAGGCAGGGGCTTGAATCGACCGTGTGGCATGCGCGCTCCTTGGTGTGTTCACCAAGATTACGGCAGCGCTCTCCCTGAACGTGAGGTCTGGCGATGCACGCCAAGGCCTGGGGTGTGATGGGCGTCACGGGTGTGGATCGCCAGGGGCGGTTCAGAACCTCGTGCTTGCCCTGAGACAGCTCAGGGGCGTATGGGGTGGCCTTTGGGGTCGCCTTTGGGTGCGCCTCAGCGTCGCACCGGGATGCCGCGCTGGGCCATCAAGGCCTTGGCCTGACCCACGGTGTACTCACCGTAGTGGAAGATGCTGGCGGCCAGCACCGCATCGGCGCCACCCTGCTGCACGCCATCGGCGAGGTGATCGAGGTTACCCACACCACCAGAGGCGATCACCGGCACGCTGACGCCATCGCTGACGGCGCGGGTGAGCTCCAGATCAAAGCCGGATTTGGTGCCGTCGCGGTCCATGCTGGTCAGCAGGATCTCGCCGGCGCCGTGCTCGGCCATCTGGCGCGCCCAGGCCACGGCATCCAGCCCCACGTTCTTGCGACCGCCATGGCTGTACACATCCCAACCCGGGCCACGGGCCGCCAGGTCGTCGCCCTGACGCCGCTTGGCATCGATGGCCACCACGATGCATTGCGAGCCGTACTTGTCAGACGCGTCGCGGATGACCTGCGGGTTGGCAATGGCCGCCGAGTTGAAGCTGACCTTGTCGGCGCCCGCGTTGAGCAGACGGCGAACGTCATCGACCGTGCGCACGCCGCCACCGACGGTGAGGGGGATGAAGACCTGCGACGCCACCGCCTCGATGATGTGGAGGATCAGGTCACGCCCATCGCTGGTGGCGGTGATGTCGAGGAAGGTGAGTTCGTCGGCGCCTTGCTCGTTGTAGCGCGCAGCGATCTCGACCGGGTCACCGGCATCGCGCAACTCCACGAAGTTGACGCCTTTGACGACCCGCCCGCCCGTGACGTCCAGGCAGGGGATGATGCGTTTGGCCAGCATGGTCAGCAGCCCCGCTTGGCGCCGGGCCGCCCCAAGCCAAGCGGCGCCCCCGCGGGGGGCAGCGAGCAAAGTGAGCGTGGGGGCATCATGACAGTTCGTCGGCGCGCTTTTGGGCGGCAGCGAAATCCAGGTCGCCGCTGTAGATGGCGCGACCGCAGATCACGCCCTCGACGCCTTCGCTTTCCACCGCGCAGAGCTCTTCGATGTTTTTGATGTTGGACAGGCCGCCCGAGGCAATCACCGGGATGGTCAGGGCCTGGGCCAGCTTGACCGTGGCTTCGATGTTGATGCCCGTGAGCATGCCGTCGCGGCCGATGTCGGTGTAGATGACGCCTTCAACGCCATAGTCTTCAAACTTCTTGGCCAGGTCGATGACCTCATGGCCAGAGAGCTTGCTCCAGCCATCCGTGGCCACCTTGCCGTCCTTGGCGTCCAGGCCCACGATGATGTGCCCGCCAAAGGCGGTGCAGGCATCACGCAGGAAGCCGGGGTTCTTGACTGCGGCCGTGCCGATGATGACGTAGCTCAGGCCGCCGTCCAGGTAACGCTCGATGGTGTCGAGGTCGCGGATGCCGCCGCCCAGTTGCACCGGGATCTCATCGCCCACCTCTTTGATGATGGACTTGATGGCCGCTTCATTGACCGGCTTGCCCGCGAACGCCCCATTGAGGTCCACCAGGTGCAGACGGCGAGCGCCGGCATCCAGCCAGCGCCGGGCCATGGCGGCCGGGTCTTCACCGAAGGTGGTGGAGTCGTTCATGTCGCCTTGCTTGAGGCGAACGCATTTGCCGTCTTTCAGGTCAATCGCAGGAATCAGCAGCATGGCTGTGGTGCGGGAGTGAGGGGAAAGAAAATGGACACCGAGACAGGCTCAGGGGCGCCACAACAGGAAATTCCGGTAGAGCGCCAACCCGTGCTCGGCGCTTTTCTCGGGGTGAAACTGGGTCGCGAAGATGTTATCCCTGGCAACCGCACAGGTAAAGCGGACACCGTATTCGGTTTCGCCGGCGCTGTGCAGGGGATTCTCCACCCGCGCATGGTAGCTGTGAACGAAGTAGAAATGCGCCTCGTCAGGCACCGCGCCCCACACCGGGTGCGGCTGGCCATCCCAGGCTCCAGCCTGTCGGGTTTGCGTGACGGTGTTCCAGCCCATCTGCGGCACCTTGTAGCGGCTGCCATCGGGCTGGGTTTGCCCGTCCAGGCGGAACCGCACCACCCGGCCCGGGATCAGGCCCAAGCCTGGGGTGTCTTGCTCTTCGGAGTGGTCCAGCAGCATCTGCATGCCCACACACACGCCCATCAGGGGCTTGGTGGCCGCAGCCTCCAGCACCGCACCCAGCAGTTCGCCGCCGTGGGCCTCGCGCAGTTCGCGCATGCAATCGCGCATGGCGCCCTGCCCTGGCAGCACCACACGGCTGGCCGCGCGGATCTCGTCAGGGTGGTTGGTGACCACCACGCGGGTGTTCAGGTCTCGGGCCACATGTTCAACCGCCTGCGACACGGAGCGCAGGTTGCCCATGCCGTAGTCCACCACGGCCACGGTGGAAGGCTGGCTCACAGCGAACCCTTGGTGGAGGGCACGACGCCGGCCATGCGGGGATCGCGCTCGAGCGCGCCACGCACGGCGCGGGCAAACGCCTTGAACACCGTTTCACACTGGTGGTGCGCATTGCTGCCTTTGAGGTTGTCGATGTGCAGCGTGACGCCGGCGTGATTGACAAAGCCCTGGAAAAACTCGAAGGTGAGCTGGGTGTCGAAGCCGCCAATGCTGCCCGCCGTGAACGGGATGTCCATGTGCAGACCGGGGCGACCCGAGAAATCAATCACCACGCGAGACAGCGCTTCGTCCAGCGGCACATAGGCATGACCGTATCGACGGATGCCTTTCTTGTCGCCCACGGCCTTGGCAAAGGCCTGGCCGAGGGTAATGCCCACGTCTTCCACCGTGTGGTGGCCGTCGATGTGCAGGTCGCCCTTGGCGTCGATCTCCAGATCGATCAGACCGTGGCGGGCGATCTGGTCGAGCATGTGGTCGAAGAAGCCGATGCCGGTGGACAACTGGGCCTTGCCCGAACCGTCGAGGTTGACGTGCACGCGGATCTGCGTCTCGGACGTGTTGCGCTGGACGTCGGCCACGCGGGGGCTGGCGGAGGAAGGGGTGGTCATAGGCTGGCTTGCAGGGCAGCGATCAACTGCGTGTTCTCGTCGGGGGTGCCGACCGTCAGGCGCAGGCAGTTGCCGAGCAATGGATGCATTTTAGAAACATTCTTGACCAGAATGCCGCGCTCCTTCAGGCCATCGCAGCTGCGTTGCGCATCGGGCACACGCACCAGCACCATGTTGGCGTCGCTCGGGAACGGCTTCACGCCCGGCATCCGGGCCAGGGCGTCGATCAACACGGCCCGCTGTTCACGGATCTGCGCCGCCTGCTGCGCGAACACGTCGGCGTGCTCCAGCGCGAACAGCGCG
>CAMTVS010000103.1:0-10461 GCA_947085235.1 uncultured Aquabacterium sp.
CGAACGTCTGGAGAGCCTGCTGTCGCAGCTGGAAGGCGAGATCGACATCCTGCAGGTGGAAAAGCGCATCCGTGGCCGCGTCAAGCGCCAGATGGAGAAGAGCCAGCGCGAGTACTACCTGAACGAGCAGGTCAAGGCCATCCAGAAAGAGCTGGGTGAGGGCGAAGAGGGCGCCGATCTCGAGGAGATCGCCAAGAAGATCGAAGCCGCCCGCATGCCCAAGGAGGCCCGCAAGAAGGCCGAGGCCGAGTTCAAGAAGCTCAAGCTGATGTCGCCCATGTCGGCCGAGGCCACGGTGGTGCGCAACTACATCGAGACCCTGGTCAACCTGCCCTGGAGCATGAAGTCCAAGGTCAAGCACGACCTGGCGCTCGCCGAAACCGTGCTCAACGAAGAGCATTACGGCCTGGACAAGGTCAAGGAACGCATCCTCGAGTACCTCGCGGTGCAACAGCGTGTCGACAAGGTGAAGGCGCCCATTCTGTGCCTGGTGGGGCCCCCTGGCGTGGGCAAGACCTCGCTGGGTCAGTCCATCGCCCGTGCCACCGGACGCAAGTTCGTGCGCATGGCCCTGGGCGGCGTGCGCGACGAGGCCGAGATCCGTGGCCACCGCCGCACCTACATTGGCTCCATGCCGGGCAAGGTGCTGCAGAGCCTGTCCAAGGTCGGCGTGCGCAACCCGCTGTTCCTGCTTGACGAGATCGACAAGCTGGGCATGGACTTCCGTGGCGATCCTTCCTCGGCCCTGCTGGAGGTGCTCGACCCCGAGCAGAACCACACCTTTGGTGACCACTACATCGAGGTCGATTTCGACCTGTCCGATGTGATGTTCGTCGCCACCTCGAACTCGCTGAACATCCCGCCAGCGCTGCTGGACCGGATGGAAGTGATTCGCCTGGCCGGCTACACCGAAGACGAGAAGGTTCACATCGTTCAGACCTACCTGCTGCCCAAGCAGATCAAGAACAACGGTGTGAAGGACGGTGAGCTGGAAGTGGCTGAAAGCGCCATCCGCGGCATCATCCGCTACTACACCCGCGAGGCCGGCGTGCGCTCGCTGGAACGCGAGGTCTCCAAGATCTGTCGCAAGGTGATCAAGGGCTTTGCGCTCAAGCAGTTCACCGAGAAGGTGGTCGTCACCGACGAGAACCTCAACGACTTCCTGGGTGTGCGCAAGTACAGCTACGGCGAAGCCACGAAGGAAAACCAGGTCGGTCAGGTGGTCGGTCTGGCCTGGACGGGAGTGGGCGGCGATCTGCTCACCATCGAAGCCGCGATCATGCCGGGCAAGGGCAACATCATCCGCACCGGTCAGCTGGGCGACGTGATGAAGGAGTCGGTCGAGGCCGCTCGCTCGGTGGTGCGGTCACGCGCCCGCCGCCTGGGCATCACGGACGACCTCTTCGAGAAGCGCGACATTCACATCCACGTGCCGGATGGCGCCACGCCCAAGGACGGTCCGTCCGCGGGCATCGCCATGACCACGGCCTTCGTGTCGGCCCTCACCGGCATCCCGGTGCGTGCTGATGTCGCCATGACGGGTGAAATCACCCTGCGTGGTGAGGTCACGGCCATCGGCGGACTGAAGGAGAAGTTGCTGGCGGCCCACCGTGGCGGCATCAAGACGGTGCTGATCCCGGAGGAGAACGTCAAGGACTTGGCCGAGATCCCCGAGAACGTGAAGAGCTCGATCGAGATCGTGCCCGTGAAGTGGATCGACAAGGTGCTGGATGTGGCGCTGGAACGCCAGCCCACGCCCCTGCCTGACGAGGACACCAAGGTGGAGGCCAAGCCCGAAGCCAAGGAGGCCGCGTCGGCTGTCAGCAACGAAGTGCTGAAGCACTGAAAAAACAGCGAGGTCTTGAACGAAGCATCAAAAATGATGTATAGTTCAGGTCTTCGCTGATCACTGCACCAACAGTGAACAACACATCAGTGAAACCCCTGCGGGATTAGCTCAGTTGGTAGAGCGATACCTTGCCAAGGTATAGGTCGAGAGTTCGAGCCTCTTATCCCGCTCCAAATTCAAAGGGAAGCCCTCCAGCTTCCCTTTTTTCAAGGCGGCCTGCAAAGGCTGGCCAGTTCAGGTACAACAGGGCCTGAGCAACAGCCAAACACCTTGTGGTTACTGGCGCGGTAGCAAAGCGGTTATGCACCGGATTGCAAATCCGTGTAGGTCGGTTCGACTCCGGCCCGCGCCTCCAAACACCCCGTTTCAGCACCGCTGGAACGGGGTTTTTTCTTGGCGTGATGAAGCGGGTGGGGGGGGGCTGCCGAGCCTGGATCACGGCTGGCGTCGTCTGGGTGATCACCAGGGTGCTCGTCGGCATGGTGCCCCGGGCCGGAATCGAACCGGCACGCCCCATTTCTGGAAGCGGCGGAGTTTAAGTCCGCTGTGTCTACCGGTTTCACCACCGGGGCCTGGGTCATCAGTGTACGCCGCGTTTTCTCATGCCTCGGCTTCAAGGCGCTGACTGTGGCGATGCCGCCTGGTCCACTCACGGATACCCGCGCGCAGGGGTCGTGACGGCGCAACACGCGCTGTCGCCAACAGGCGACATGGGCTCGTGCTGGCGCTCGACGCCAAAAATGATGTATAGTTCAGGTCTTCGCTGATCACTGCACCAACAGTGAACAAAACATCAGTGAAACCCCTGCGGGATTAGCTCAGTTGGTAGAGCGATACCTTGCCAAGGTATAGGTCGAGAGTTCGAGCCTCTTATCCCGCTCCACATTCAAAAAAGCAGCCCTCGCGGCTGCTTTTTTCTTGTCGGTGCGGTCCACCGAAGATCTGATGGCTTTGTCCACAGCCCAGATTCGTGCCTTTTCCACGGCCCAGGTGCGGGAGCTCAGCACCGATCAATTGGCGGCGCTCACCACGGCCCAGGTCGCGGCCTTGACGCCTGCCCAGGTGATCGCCTTGACCACCGATCAAATCCGGGCCATCGAGACCGAAGATATTGTGGCCATGAACACGGCTCAGTTCCGAGCCCTGAGTACCGCTCAGGCTGTAGCCCTGTCGACCGAGCAGATTCAGGCCATCCAGACGGAAGATGTCGTGGCCTTGAGCACCGACGCCTTGCGGGCCCTTGGAACGGATGCGGTTCAGGCCTTCACGACCAGTCAGGTGGCGGCCTTGACCACAGCCCAGATGGTGGCGATGACAACCGAACAGGTGCGCGCACTGGAGACCGAAGACATTCAGGCCATGACGACAGCGCAATTCAGGGCGCTGAGCTCTGCTCAGGCGGCGGCGTTGACGGTGGATCAGGTTCAAGCCATCCAGACCAATGATCTGGCAGCCATGACGACTGATGCCGTCAGGGCTCTCCAGACTGACGTGATTGAAGCCTTGTCATCCGAACAGGTGCAGGCCTTGACCACCGCGCAGATTGTGGCGATGACCACGTCTCAGATCCGGGCGATCGAGACCGATGACCTGTCTCAGATGAGCACCACCCAGATACGTGCTTTGAGCACCGTTCAGGTTCAATCGCTCAGCACTGACCAGATTGAAGGCCTGAGCAGCAACCAGATCGCGGCGTTGAGCACCGCTCAAGTGTTGGCGCTCACCACGGATCAGGTTCGGGCCATTGAGGTCGCGGATATCCCCGCCATGACCACAGACCACTTCCGGATCTTGACCACCGCGCAGGCGGCAGCCTTGAGCTCTGATCAGATCCAGGCCATCGAGACATCTGATCTGGCTGCCTTGTCAACCGCGGCCATCAGAGCGCTCGGCACCGATGCCATTGCCGCGTTGACGACAGACCAGGCCCGAGCCCTAACCACATCACAAGTGCTTGCCTTGACCACAGATCAGGTGCGGGCCATCGAGACCGAGGATCTGGAAGCCATGAGCACGGCGCAGATTCTGGCGATGAACACGCTGCAGACCAGAGCCCTCACCACGGATCAGGTGGCGGCCTTGACCACGGCCCAGGTGAATGCTTTGTCCACGCCGCAGTTGGCGGCGTTGACCACCGATCAAGTCCAGGCGATCGAAACCGAGGACATCGTGGCCATGACCACGGCTCAGTTCAGAGCCTTGAGCACAGTGCAGGTGGCCGCCTTGGGTGCCGAGCAGATCCAGGCCATTGAAACGGCTGATCTGGCTTCGCTGACCACAGCGGCTGTTCGAGGCCTGGGCACTGACGCCATCGAAGCATTGACCACCAGCCAGATCGGTGCCTTGACCACAGCCCAGGTGGTGGCGCTGAGCACCGATCAGATCCGCGCGATCGAACTGGAGGATCTGTCGGCCATGACCACAGCACAGGTGGCGGCCATGACAACGGCTCAAATCCGGGCCCTGTCCACCGAGCAGTTCCAGTCGCTCACCACCAGCCAGATCGTCGCTTTGACCACGGCGCAGGCAGCCGCTTTGAGTACCGATCAGGTGGCCGCATTCACCACAGAGCAGATCGTGGCGCTGGAGACCGCCGATATCCGAGCCATGTCGATGACACAAATTTCCGCCCTGGAAGCGGAGGATGTGAGCGCCATGAGTGGTGCGCAGATCGATGCCATGATCGCCGCCACACCGATCGTGCTCGACCTGGACGGCAACGGCGTCAAGACCATCGCAGCCGACAACGGGGTGATGTTCGACCTGAATGCCACGGGCAACGCCAGCCAAGTCGGCTGGGTGGGCCAAGGCGACGGCTTGCTGGTCTGGGACCGCAATGGTGACGGTGTCATCAACGATGGCCGTGAGCTGTTCGGCGGTGCCATGGAGTTGGAGAACGGTCAGCGTGCCGGCCACGGCTATGCTGCGCTGTCTCAACTTGACAGCAACAACGACGGCAAGATCGACGCGTCCGATGCCAAGTTCAACGAACTGCGCGTCTGGGTGGACGGTGACACCGACGGGGTGACCGATGCGGGCGAACTCAAGTCGCTGGCTGATCTGGGCATCTTGTCGATGGACCTGGGGGCTACTCGCGGCACCGAGATCGACAACGGCAACCTGCTGGGGCTGGTGTCGAGCTACACCTCCACCGACGGGCAGACCCGAGACATGGCAGACGTCTGGTTCCAGCGAGCCGATGGCGACACCGCCAGCCTGGCTGATCTCAACCTGGGCGAGGTGTTGACCCCCGCCCTGGAGAACGAGGCCTTGGCGGCGCTGGATGCGGCTCCAGTATCCGAGCCCGCTGACGCGGCTCCTGCGGACTCCACAGGTGCTTCGTCGACGAGTGATGCCAACTCGACCAGCTCGGCTGGTGCTGGTGGCTCGATCGTCAGTGATCCGTTGAAGGGTCTGCTGGATGATCAGAACGGCAACCTGCTGATCTGACCTTCCTAGCCGCCTGACACCCCCTCACAGCCTTCGGGCCCTGAGGGAGGTGTTGCCCAACCAACAGCGGGCGACCTCTTGCAGATGCATCGGGTCGCCCGTACTCCATAGGCGCAACGGTTCTGCCATGCCGGTGTCGTGCTCCCTCAGCGGAAGGTGTCCGTGCATCACCTGAGCCAGTCGTCGCGCATGCCGCGCCACCGCTGCCGCCGTGTCCAGAATCTGAACCGCCGGCGGCATGGTTTGCTCGAACAGTGGGCGGATCAAGGGGTAGTGGGTGCAGCCCAGCACGACCGTGTCCACGTCGGCCTGCCGCAAGGGGGTGCAAAAGCGTTCGACGAGCGCGCGCAGTGCCGGGGTGTCCAAGGCTCCTTTTTCGATCTCGCCGGCCAGGCCGGGGCACGGCTGCAAAATCAGCCGGGCATTGGGTGCATGGGCATCCACCAGATCGCGAAATTTCTGGCTGCCCAGCGTCATGGGGGTGGCCAGCACCCCGATCCGACCGGTGGCCGACAAGGTGATGGCAGGCTTGATGCCAGGCTCCACCCCGATGAAGGGGGTGTTGGGCCAGGCGTGGCGAAGTTCACGAATGGCGACGGCAGTGGCGGTGTTGCAGGCCACCACGACCAGGTCAGCACCTCGCGCCAGCAGGGCCTCGGTCACCACGCGGCAGCGATTCATGATGAAGTCATCCGACCGCTCACCGTAGGGCGCAAAGCCGGAGTCAGCCACATAATCAACGCACGCACCGGGCACCTGAGCCTGGAGGGCGCTCAACATCGACAGACCGCCCAAGCCGGAGTCGAACACCCCCAGCCGCAGGCCGGCGAACGACGTCAGTTCATGGTCTGTGGAGGAGGGTGGGGCGCTCGATGTCATGGAAGCACGCTATAAACCACGTATTTTCTTCCTTTCTCACGCCGGGAATGTCCGGAGGGCATCAACAGTGCGTTAGAATCGAACGATCGTGCTATTTTGGCGCGTCCCATTCAATCAACTCTTCCTCATGACGCAGGAGAACATCGCATGAAGGTTCTGGTTCCGGTCAAGCGGGTTGTGGACTACAACGTGAAAGTTCGCGTGAAGTCCGACGGCTCGGGTGTCGACATCGCCAACGTCAAAATGAGCATGAACCCCTTCGACGAAATCGCCGTCGAAGAGGCCACCCGCCTGAAGGAAAAGGGCGTGGTCACCGAGATCGTGGCCGTGTCCATCGGCCCGGCTCAGTGCCAGGAAACCCTGCGCACAGCCATGGCCATCGGTGCCGACCGCGGCATCCTGGTCGAGACCGACGCTGAAGTCCAGCCCCTGGCCGTGGCCAAGGTGCTGAAGGCGCTGGTCGACAAGGAGCAGCCCCAGCTGGTCATCCTCGGCAAGCAAGCCATTGACGACGACAGCAACCAGACCGGTCAGATGCTGGCTGCCTTGACCAACCTGCCCCAAGGCACCTTCGCCTCCAAGGTGGAAGTCGCTGGCGACAAGGTCAACGTGACCCGCGAAGTGGACGGCGGTCTGGAAACCGTGTCGCTGAAGTTGCCCGCCGTGGTGACCACCGACCTGCGTCTGAACGAGCCCCGCTACGTGACGCTGCCCAACATCATGAAGGCCAAGAAGAAGCCCCTGGACACCGTGAAGCCGGCTGACCTGGGTGTGGATGTGGCCCCCCGTATCAAGACCCTGAGCGTGGCCGAGCCGCCCAAGCGTTCTGCTGGTATCAAGGTGCCCGACGTGGCCACCCTGGTCAGCAAGCTGAAGAACGATGCCAAGGTGATCTGAGGAGACTGACAACATGACCGCACTCGTCATTGCTGAACACGACAACGCCTCGATCAAGAGCGCTACGCTGAACGCCATCACCGCCGCCAAGGCCGCTGGTGGTGACGTGCATGTGCTGGTCGCTGGCGCCAACGCCGGTGCCGCCGCTGCTGCTGCTGCTCAAATCGCTGGCGTGGCCAAGGTGCTGCACGCTGACGGCGCCCAGTTCGCCGACGGCCTGGCCGAAAACGTGGCTGCCCAGGTGCTGGCCGTGGCCTCTGGCTACAGCCACCTGGTGTTCCCCGCCACCGCCGCTGGCAAGAACGTGGCTCCCCGAGTGGCTGCCAAGCTGGATGTCGCCCAAGTGTCGGAAATCACCAAGGTGATCTCGCCCGACACGTTTGAGCGCCCCATCTACGCCGGTAACGCCATGGCCACCGTGCAATCGACCGACGCCGTCAAGGTGTTGACCGTTCGCGGTACCGCTTTCGACGCTGCCCCCACCACCGGTGGTTCGGCTGCTGTGGAAACCGTGGCTGCCGTGGCTGACTCGGGCACCTCGTCCTTCGTGGGCCGTGAAGTGACCAAGTCTGAGCGTCCTGAACTGACCGCCGCCAAGATCGTGGTGTCTGGTGGTCGCGCCCTGGGCTCGGCCGACAAGTTCAACGAAGTGATGTCGCCTCTGGCCGACAAGCTGGGTGCTGCCATGGGCGCGTCGCGCGCTGCCGTGGACGCTGGCTACGCCCCCAACGACCTGCAAGTCGGTCAGACCGGCAAGATCGTGGCCCCTCAGCTGTACGTGGCCGTCGGTATCTCCGGCGCCATCCAGCACTTGGCCGGCATGAAGGATTCGAAGGTCATCGTGGCCATCAACAAGGATCCCGAAGCCCCGATCTTCCAGGTGGCCGATTTCGGTCTGGAAGCCGACCTGTTCAACGCTGTGCCTGAGCTGATCAAGGCCCTGTGATGACCATCCGAAGGTGATTTGTCGAAGGATGATCATCGACAAGTTACCTTCAAACGGGGCGTCTCTTGAGGCGCCCCTTTTTTCCTTTTGAAACCCCGCGTTTAAAACGCAGGCATCCTCTGGAGCACCACACCATGGCATTCAAGGCCCCCGTCAAGGATCAGCTGTTCTGCATGAAGGAGCTGGCTGGCATCGACAAGATCGCCCAAATTCCCGGCTTCGAAGACGCCGGTTACGAGACCGCCCAGGCCGTGCTGGAAGAGTCGGCCAAGTTCAACGAAGGCGTGGTGGCGCCCCTGAACTGGTCGGGCGACCAGGATCACGGTTCGTGGGACAACGGTGTGGTGCGTGCCTCCAAGGGCTTCAAGGAAGCCTACGCCGCGCTGGCCGAAGGTGGTTGGCAGGGCTTGGGCCAACCCGTCGAGTACGGCGGTCAGGGTCTGCCCAAGATCATTGGCGCCGCCTGCGTTGAGCAAACCATGGCCGCCAACCTCAGCTTCTCGCTGTGCTCCATCCTGACGGCTGGTGCCATTGAGGCCCTGTTGACCGCTGGCAGCGACGAACTCAAGACCCGCTACATCCCCAACATGGTGTCCGGCAAGTGGACGGGCACCATGAACCTGACCGAGCCTCAGGCCGGTTCCGACCTGGCCCTGGTTCGCTCCAAGGCCGTCAAGCAGGACGATGGCACCTACCGCATCAGCGGTCAGAAGATCTACATCACCTACGGTGAGCACGATATGACCGAGAACATCGTTCACCTCGTGCTGGCCCGTACCCCGGATGCGCCTGAAGGCGTGAAGGGCATCTCGCTGTTCGTGGTGCCGAAGTTCATGGTCAACGCCGATGGTTCGCTGGGCAAGCGCAATGACGTGTACTGTGCCTCGATCGAAGAAAAGCTGGGCATCAAGGCCTCGCCGACGGCCGTGCTGGTGTACGGTGACGGCAAGGGTGAAGTCGGCCCGGGCGCCATTGGCTACCTGGTGGGCGAAGAAAACCGTGGCCTGGAGTACATGTTCATCATGATGAACGCTGCTCGCTACGACGTGGGCGTGCAAGGTATCGCCGTGTCCGAGCGCGCCTACCAGCATGCGGTGGCCTACGCCAAGGATCGCGTGCAATCCCGCCCGGTGGATGGTTCGGCCAAGGAATCGGTGGCCATCATTCATCACCCCGATGTGAAGCGCATGCTGATGACCATGCGTGCCCTGGTCGAAGGCGAACGCGCCATGGCCATGGTCGGTGCAGCAGCCTACGACACGGCTCACCACCACCCCGATGCCGCTGTGGCGAAGCAAGCCCAGGCGTTCTACGAGTTCCTGGTGCCCCTGATCAAGGGCTTCAGCACCGAAAACTCGGTGGAAGTGACCTCGCTGGGCGTGCAGGTGCACGGTGGCATGGGCTTCATCGAAGAAACCGGTGCTGCCCAGTATTACCGTGACTCGCGCATCCTGCCGATCTACGAAGGCACGACCGCCATTCAGGCCAACGACCTGGTGGGTCGCAAGACCGCCCGTGATGGCGGCGCCACGGCCAAGGCTGTGGCGGCTCAGATCGCCGAGACGGAAGCTCAGTTGAACGCCCGCAGCAGCGAAGCCGGCAAGAAGCTGGCCAAGCAACTGAAGGCCGCCCGCGAGTCCTTCCTGCAGGTGGTGGACTTCGTCGTGGCCAACGTCAAGTCCAACCCCAACGCCGTGTTCTCCGGCTCGGTGCCTTACCTGATGCTGACCGGCAACCTGGTGAGCGGCTGGCAAATGGCCCGTGCCCTGATGGCCGCTGAAGACCTGCTCGCCGCTGGTGAAGACGCCGAGTTCATGGCCGCCAAGATCGCCACCGCGCGCTTCTACGGCGACCACATCCTGGCTCGCATCGCATCGCTGCGCGACACCATCTTGGAGGGTGGTGAGAGCGTGACCGCCATGCCGGTCGACGCCTTCTGAGTCATTGCACCGGGGCTGCTGCCTGATTCCTCAGGCAGTGCAACGTATCGGGGACATTTCATGCCGACGCTGTTCGGATGGGGTGTCCCCTTTTTCATTGCTTGTATGCTGATCGCCTACAGATCTAAGGAGACTTCATGGCCTTGCCCGATGTACTGAAACGCGTTCCTTTCCCGGTGATTGCATCGCCCATGTTCATCATCAGCACGCCCAAGCTGGTGATCGCCCAGTGCAAGGCGGGCGTGGTGGGCTCGATGCCGGCGCTCAATGCCCGCCCTGCGGCCCAGCTGGACGAATGGCTGGCCGAGATCACCGAGGCCCTGGATGCCCACAACCGCGCGCATCCGGATCAGCCGGCGGCCCCGTTTGCCATCAACCAGATCGTGCACAAGAGCAACGACCGACTGGATCACGACCTGGCGATGTGCGTCAAGTACAAGGTGCCCATCATCATCACGTCGTTGGGCGCGCGCGAGGACGTCAATCAGGCCGTGCACAGC
>CAMTVS010000104.1:0-4336 GCA_947085235.1 uncultured Aquabacterium sp.
CGGCGCACGCGCAATTGGGATCACGTTGCCGTGGTCACGCTCAATCCGGAGCGCGATCAGCCCGTGACCTTGGCGGCAAGCCTAGCGAATCTATCCATCAAGGCCGCATGATTCAGGCGACAACTACCTTGACATTCACCGCTGCTGGCGGGCTACCTCAGCTATGAGATCCTGCATGCGTGCGAACACCTGCCCGATGAGCATCCGGTGGCCCGGCTGCCCTGGGTGCGACACATGCGTCGATTGCACGAGTTGCACCACCGTCCGGAGCTGATGCGCACCCGCAACTTCAACATCGTCTTCCCCCTGACGGACTGGCTGATGGGCACCTTGTACTGGGAACCCCCTGCGCCGCCTCGGCTCCCTCGCCCCCCGCGCCCGACCGAATCCTGACCGGGTCCGGGCTCACACGCTGGGCAGACCGTCTCTGAACCTCAACAGCTGCCCGGGATGCATGGCCACCCAGGGCTCGTTCACCGTGAGCGGCTGGGTGGCGATGATGGCCACGCGGTCGTCGGGCTGGGTGAGCTCGGCAAAATTCACCGACATGTCCTGGTCTTGCAAGCGCGCCTCGCCAAAGGGATGCTGGCGCACCACGTAATGCAGTTGGGTGCTGCAATGGGCCCAGAGCGCATCGCCCTGGCTGAGCATGAAGTTGAAGGTGCCATGGGCCGCCACCTGCGGCACCAGCTCTTGCAAGGTCAAGGTCAACTCGTCCAGGGTGGGCATGCAGGCGTGGGATTTGGCCAGCTCCTGCATCAGCCAGCAAAAGGCGCGCTCACTGTCGGTATCACCCACGGGCCGGAAGCCGGCGTGCAACTTCGGCGCGTAGTTCAGCAGGTTGCCGTTGTGAGCAAACACCCAGTAGCGCCCCCACAGCTCACGCATGAACGGGTGGCAGTTCTGCAAGGCGATGGGACCCTGCGTGGCCTTGCGGATGTGCGCGATCACATGCTGACTTTTGATGGGATAACGCTTGACCAGATCAGCCACCGGCGAGGCGCTGGCGGGCTGATGATCGACGAAGAGACGCACACCCGGCCCCTCGAAGAAGGCGATCCCGAAGCCATCCGCATGCTCTTGCGCTCGGGTAGCAAAGCCCGAAAAACTGAACACGATGTCGGTGGGCGTGTGGCCGTTCATGCCCAGCAACTGGCACATAGAAATGCTCCTCAAAGCCGTATGTTAGGGGAGACCCATCCCCCGAAGGTACGCACCTGCCAGGGGGATTTGTTCCGTGGCCTCTGGCTCCATAATGATGGACTTAACCAACGATCCGTTCGTTCAACCAACCTGACAGGAATCTGGCCATGGCCTCCATCAACAAAGTCATCCTCATCGGCAACCTGGGCCGTGACCCCGAAGTGCGCTACACCCCCAGCGGCGCGGCGGTCTGCAACGTCTCGGTGGCCACCACCCGCAACTGGAAGGACAAGGCCAGCGGCGACAAGGTCGAGGAAACCGAATGGCACCGCGTGGTCTTCTATGACCGCCTGGCCGAAATCGCGGGCGAATACCTGCGCAAGGGCCGTCCGGTGTACGTGGAAGGCCGCCTGAAGACCCGCAAGTGGCAGGACAAGGACGGCAAGGACAACTACACCACTGAAATCGTGGCCGAACAGATGCAACTGCTGGGTGGACGCGAAGGCGGTGGTGGCGGCTACGGTGGCGGTGCCCCGGCCGGCGACGAGTTTGGTGATGCACCAGCCGCCGCCCCCCGCGCTGCGGCTGCTCGCCCGGCCCCGGCGCCTCGACAGGCTCCTGCCGCGGCGGCGCCCAAGTCGTCCACTGGGTTTGACGACATGGATGACGACATTCCGTTCTGATAGCCCAACACCATCCTGGGCAAATCAAGCCTTGTAAGTCCTTGACTTGCGGGGCTTTTTTCTTGTTTGCCTTGGCTGCTACCGAACCCACTCGTCCCCAATCGTCTCGGCCTGCTCCAGCACCAATTCCACCGCCGCATCAGCCAAGTCAGGCGGGTACTTGTACTTGCGCAGGATCCGCTTGACCATCAGCCGCAGCTTGGCGCGCACGCTCTCGCGCTGCGCCCAGTCCACGCTGATGTTCTGTCGAAGGCTTTCGGTCAGTTCGTGGGCGATCTTCTTCAGCGTCTCGTCGCTCAGCTCCCACACCGCTGATTCATTGATGATCAGCGCGTCGTAAAACTTCACCTCGTCGTCGCTCAGGCCGAGGCTCTCACCGCGTGAAGCCGCCTCGCGGAATTTCTTCGCCATCTCCACCAGCTCTTCCATCACCTGCGCGGTTTCGATGGATCGGTTCTGGTAGCGCTTGATGACGTTGCCCAGCAGCTCGGAGAACTTGCGCTCTTGCACCACGTTGGTGGCAAAGCGGCTCTTGATCTCGCCTTCCAGCAGGCGTTCCAGCAGCTCCACGGCCAGGTTGCGCTCGGGCAGATTTTTCACCTGGGCCAGGAACTCGTCGTCTAGCAGGCCGATGTTGGGCTTGTCCAGGCCCACGGCATCGAAGATGTCCACCACGCTGTCAGACACCACGGCCGAGCTGATGATCTGGCGGATGGCCAGCTCGCGCCGCTCGTCGGTCTTCTTCAGCTGGGTGAGGTCCTTCTTCGTCAAGATCACCTTCACGGCCTGCATGAAGGCCACCTCTTCGCGCACGGCCTTGGCTTCGTCCAGCGTGCAGCACAAGGTGAAGGCCTTGCTCATGGCCAGGGCCGTGTCGGCAAAGCGCTTCTTGCCGTCGCGCTGGCCTTCGCTCTTCAAGCCCAGAACGTGGTTGGCTGCACCGGCCAGCACCTTGTGGCCTCCGGTGAGGAAGCCGCTGTAGTCAAAGCCATGCAGCATGGCGCGCAGCACGTCGAGCTTTTCTTCCAGCACGGCGTAAGCCTCATGGGCATCTACCGTGGGCTTGCCACGGCCCTTGCTGGCCGTGTACTCCTTCATGGCGGCCTTCAGCTCGTTGCCGATGCCGATGTAGTCGACAACCAGGCCGCCCTGCTTGTCTTTGAAAACGCGGTTCACGCGGGCGATGGCCTGCATGAGGTTGTGGCCCTTCATGGGCTTGTCCACGTACAGGGTGTGCACGCAAGGCGCATCAAAGCCCGTCAGCCACATGTCGCGCACGATAACCAGGCGCAGCGGGTCGGTAGGGTCCTTGAAGCGCTTCTCCAGCCGCTTCTTGATCTGGCCGCTGTAGATGTGAGGGCGCAGCAGGGCCTTGTCGCTGGCCGATCCCGTCATCACGATCTTGACGGCGCCCTTCTCGGGGTCTGCGTCATGCCAATCAGGGCGCAGCTTGATGATCTCGTCGTACAGGTGCACGCAGATGTCGCGGCTCATGGCCACGACCATGGCCTTGCCGTTTTGAGCCTTGTTGCGCTCTTCAAAGTGCTTAACCAGGTCGGCCGCCACAGCCTCCACGCGGGGCTCGGCACCCACCACCTTTTCCAGGGCAGCCCAGCGGCTTTTGAGTTTCGCTTGGGTGCTTTCCTCTTCGTCTTCGGCCAGCTCGTCCACCTCTTCGTCGAGGTGGGGCAGCTCGTCTTCCTTCAGGCTGAGTTTGGCTAGGCGGCTCTCGTAGTAGATGGCCACGGTGGCGCCATCTTCTTTGGCCTGCTGCATGTCATAGACATGGATGTAGTCGCCGAACACGGCGCGCGTGTCGCGGTCTTGGCTGGACACGGGCGTGCCGGTGAAGGCCACGAAGGTGGCGTTCGGCAAGGCGTCGCGCAAGTGCTGGGCGTAGCCGGCCTGGTACTTGTGTTCCACCTCATAGGCGGGCGGAACGAAGTTGGCGGGCTGTGCCGAGTTGGCTTCATCACCCGTCGTCACTGCCGAGGCTGCTGAATCAGACTGGCCCGCCTTGCGCTTGATGGTCTTGAGCTTGGCCTCGAAGCCGTACTGCGTGCGGTGCGCTTCATCGGCGATCACCACAATGTTGCTGCGGTCTGAAAGCACCGGGAAGGTGTCTTCATCTTCGCCCGGCATGAACTTCTGGATGGTGGCAAAGACAATGCCACCCGATGGCCGGTTGACCAGCTTGGCGCGCAGGTCTTGCCGCGTCTCCACCTGCACGGGCTGCTCGCGCAGCAGGTCTTGCGCCAGGCTGAACACACCGAAGAGCTGGCCGTCCAGGTCATTGCGGTCGGTGATGACCACGATGGTGGGGTTCTGCATGGCGGGCTCTTGCATCACCCGCGCGGCAAAGCAGGTCATGGTGATGCTCTTGCCGCTGCCCTGGGTGTGCCAGACCACGCCACCCTTGTGCGTGCCGCCTGGGCGGGACGCCGCAACCACATGCTCAATGGCCGCACGCACCGCGTGGAACTGGTGGTAGCCCGCGATCTTCTTGATCA
>CAMTVS010000105.1:0-10090 GCA_947085235.1 uncultured Aquabacterium sp.
AGGGCATATAAAGGCAACCCAAAGAATGATGCTGCAGGCTGAGGCAACGGAGACGCAGCGTTGATCTCGTTGACATGCACAACCCTGAACAGCCGATACTCAAACGCAACCGCCACCGGACGCGCTTGGTAGGCAGTGAAAATACCATAACCCAAGGCTGCCGCTTGCAACAAGAGAACCGCAGCCACATCCACCACCAATTCACGCTTGGGGCGAGGCCTGCGCAAAACCAAATAACCACACAGCGGCCCCAAAATCACATCAACAATGCCGACAATAATCAGAAGATGGATCCCTCCAGATAGCCATAGAAAAGGTCCTGGGTACCAAATGAAAGCAGCAACAAGGATCACAACCCCAACCACCGCAAGACTGACACAGACATGCGCCAGCATCCATTTTGAGATACGCATGAAACCATCCCAAACACCAAGCCCCGCAACAGCGGGGCTTGGTGTTTTAAACACAAATTACCAGATACCGATCATGATGCCTTGCAAGATCCGGGCAGAAACTGCGCAGGCATAGGATTAGTGGCCGAAGGACCACAACGCCATTCAGTAATAGTCGAACCGCCATCGGTCTGGCCGTTCAGCACATTTGCTCCGACATACGGCCGGATATCAATGGCGTTAGCTGTAGCAGTGATCGCGGCAGAGTTCAAGTTGGAATGGTTGGCAACAATGCGAATGACGCCATTTGCGTCAGAACCGCCCGAGGCCACAAAACGTGTAGCAGTAACCGTGCAAGCGGAGGCCAGAGGGGTCCGCACATCAGCAACAGGCGAATTCTGAACAGTGTCTGTAATCACAGTGCGGCAGCTCGAGCCAGCCAGAAGCACTTCGGACACCCGCGCACGGACCGTGTAGTCCTGATATGCCGGCAACGCCACAGCCGCCAGAATGCCGATGATCGCCACAACGATCATCAGTTCGATCAGGGTGAAACCCTTTTGCACTTGCTTCATCATCATCAACTCCTCTGGGCGATGTGCCCGTCTGCTGAACTGGTTGAGCCGCAACCTCTGCGGCCTTGCGTTCAGTATGGTGCAGACGGCGTGCCAGCTTGCATCGCTTGAAAAACCGTGATTCTGTTCACGTTTTCCTGACGGCAACCGGCAACGTTCGACAAGCGGCGTCAAGCTTGTATCCGATTGCAAGACCGTCTTTGTCACCCCAACCCTCAAGCTGACAATTTCTGTCAGTCCTCGGTCACCACATGAAACCGCTGCCCTTCCCGCAGCGGCTCGATCCGATGGCGGCTGTCCAGGGCCCGAATCTGAGACAACACGGCCGGCACCTCGCCGGGCTTGGGGTGGGTGATGTACACGCTGACCTCGCCGTCCAGCTGCGCCAACTCCTGAGCCAGGGTGTGCGGGGCCAGGTGGCCGCTGATCTTGGCCAGGTGGGCTTCTTCGTCGCCAAATGCGGTTTCAATCACCAACTGGGCGATTCGCTGGCCGTTGAGGGCCTGCCACAGGGCCGGATTGGGCCCGGTGTCACCCGTGAACACCCACCAGCCCTGGGGTGTGTCCACCGCATACCCCACTGCGGGCACCGTGTGCGCGGCCGGCAACACATGCACATGGCGCTCGGCTTGGTCGCCACGGGCGGGAAAGCGCAAAGTCTGCCCCACTTCAATCTCGTGGAACACCAGCACCGGGTGGGCAGCGCTGGGCAAGCGTGTGAAGTCAGGCCAGATCACGCCATTGAACACATGGTCGCGCAGGGCCTGGAGGGTTTCGGGCAGCGCGTGAACGTGGATGGGACGCAGGCCCTGGGGCCCCGCCCCGCTCATGCGCAGCTTGATGACGCTATCGGCCAGCAGCGGGATGCTCAGAACATGGTCCAGGTGACTGTGGCTGATCAGGATGTGATCAATACGGGCCAGCTCATCCAGGCGCAATTCGCCCACGCCACTGCCGGCATCGATGAGGATGTCGTCATCCAGCAGGAAAGCGGTCGTGTGGCACCGCGCTGCGATGGAGCCGGAGCAACCCAGGACGCGTATCACAGGGGGCCCCGGAGGTGGCTCAGGCCTGCACGAACTGCATCTGGGTGCCGGCCAGCTCGATCACGTCACCGCTCTTGAGCTGCACCGGGTCACCGGCCACCACCTGACCATTCACGGTGGGGCGCGAGCCGCCCTCGACGTGGGCAAACACGTAACCGCCAGGACGCTTGGTGATGGAAGCCACTTGCACGCCCGGCTTGCCCACGGTGGTGACCACCTTGGTCAGCAACACCTCGCGGCCTGCGGCGGCGCCGTTCAGCACCTTGATGGATGCCGCGCTTTGCGGGCCCAGGCTGCCAAAACCGCTGCCCAAACCGCCCGTCAGGGTGGCGCCAAAGCCCGTGGGCGCAGCACTACTGGCGGGGCGTGACGCTGCCGGCGCGGCGGCATAGGCGGGCGATGCCGCACCGGCCCCGGCGTGCGCCGACATGGGGGCAGCACTGCCCGGACGCATGATCATCGTCTTTTCGTAATCAGGCGTCTCGTCGAGCAGGTACTTGATCTTGTACTTGCCGATCTCGATGGTGTCGTTGTGCTGCAGCAGCTGCTTCTTCACGGCCTTGCCGTTGATGTACGTGCCGTTGGTGCTGTTGAGGTCTTCAATGAACACATCGCTGCCCACCATCTGCAGGACGGCGTGTTCGCCGCTGACCGCCAGGTTGTCAATCACGATGTCGTTGTACGGCCGACGTCCCAGGGAGGTGCGGTCTTTGGTGACCTGCTCTTCCTTGATGACGACCCCGTCGAGTGAAACAACCAGTTTTCCCATGCAGAACCTCTTTTTGGCTCGGTGATGCTTGTGTGTTCTTGTCAGCCGCCCAGGCGCTTGAAGGGCCACCATGACCGCGGCGCAGGCTCGGCTTCTCCCTGAGCACGCACCAGCACAACGGCTATGTTATCTCGCCCACCCGCATCGTTGGCCGCCGCCACCAGGGCCGAGCCCATTTCGGCCAGGCTGTGAGGGTAGGCGGCCAGCACGCCGGTGATTTCCAGATCGCTCAACATGTCCGACAGGCCATCAGAACACATCAGGATGACATCGCCCGACTGGAGATCGTGCTGGTGGGTTTCCAGCAGCACGACGTCTTCCACCCCCAGGGCGCGGGTGACGAGGTTCTTGTTGGCCGAATACTGGGCTTGCTCCGGCGTGAGGATGCCAGCATCGATCTGTTCTTGCAGTAACGAATGGTCTTTCGTGATCTGCTGCAACACCCCGTTGCGCCAGCGATAAGCGCGAGAGTCACCGATGTGACCCATGAGCAAACGGCCGGAGCGGAACACCCCCAGCACCAGCGTGGTGCCCATGCCCGCGTAGGTGGGGTTGGAGTTGGCCGCTCCAAAGATGGCACGGTTGGCGTTGTCGACGCAGATGTCCATGGCGCGGCGCACGTCGTTGTCGGTCGCGGCCACGGAGGCCTCGCCCAACCAGCGGCCCAACTCGGCGCGAATGAAGTCGCAGGCCATGCCACTGGCCACCTCGCCCGCGGCGTAGCCGCCCATGCCATCGGCCAACACCGCAACGCCGTGGGCCTCATCGAGGGCCACAGAGTCCTCGTTGTTGCTCCGCACGCGGCCTGTGTCGGTCTGACTGTAGAACTCGAAGTCCATGGGGGCAGATTGTCGCTCGGTTTATCCTGGTCTGAATCGGGTCAGGCCAGGGGAATGTCTGGGGTCTGAAGCGCCTGCGCCACGCGCCGCAGGTCTTCCGCCATCTGTCGGCCGTCCTGGTAGCGGGTACCGGGGTGCTTCTGCAAGGCCAATGCCACCACATCGCCCAGCGCGGGGGGCAGGTCCGGCCGCAGGCTGCACACGTTGGGCGGCGTGTCCTGGCTGATGGATCGCATGAGGGTGGCCATGTTGTCCGAGGCGTAGGGCAACTGTCCCGTCAGCAACAGAAACAAGGTCACCCCCAGGGAGTACAGGTCGCTGCGCCCGTCGATCACCTGCCCCGACAGCTGTTCGGGCGACATGAAGGTGGGGGTACCCAGCACCACGCCGGTGCGGGTGCGGGCGGCATCCGCCACACGGGCCACACCAAAATCCATGACCTTGACCGTGTCGTGGCCCAGGTCAACCATGATGTTGGCCGGTTTGATGTCCCGGTGCGTCACGCCACGGGTGTGGGCGTAGGCCAGGGCCTCAGCCACCCGGGCCATGACGCGCAGCAAGACACTCAAGGGCAGCAGGCGCCCGGGCTGGGCATGGGCGGAAAGGTCTTGGCCCTCGACCATTTCCATGGCGATGTAAGCCAGACCATCGGCCTCACCCGCATCCAGGATGCTGACGATGTCCGGGTGCTGCAGGCGGCCCGCCATCTCGGCTTCGCGCAGGAATCGGGCCCGGGCGTCGGCCAGGTCATCCCCTGAAAATTCCTGCGCCAGGGCCATGGTCTTGAGGGCCACGTCACGGTCGGTGGCGGGGTCATGCCCCAGGTACACGGCGCCCATGGCGCCCCGACCAATCTGACGCACCAGCACATACTTACCCAACTGGCCCATGGCCACTTTCGGCATGGGGCGACTGGGCACCGTGCCCCAGGTGTTCACCGTGGCGGCCTGCGCCAAACCGCGTGCGCGCATCAGGCGCAGCTTCACCTGACGCCATTGAGGATCGATGTCGGCCATGTGCTCGTACACATCGCGGGCCCGGTCGAAACGTTGATCGCGCTCAAAGGCAGCAGCGATGCGCTCCATGGTGTCCAGCGCCACCTCGCGCTGAGCCGGCTCTGGCACAAAACCCTGGATGGCCGACCACGCCTGATCCACCGGGCCATCGCCCAAGGACTGCAGGGCATGACGGATGCGCTGCCAGCCCGGGTCATCGCCCGACAGAGGCGGCTGCGTGTCAGGGGCGGGGGCAGGCGGCAGACTGGCCGCAGGCCGCTGGTTGGTGGGCACGTCCATGTACGAGAGGACGGTGGCGGGCCCATAGTCCTCTTCCTCGTCATCCCAGTCCTGCTCCGACGAAGCGCCACCCCGGCTCATGGGCACGGTGTCCTGGGCATCGGCATACGACGCCGCAAAGCCGGTGCTCTGCCGCAGCCGGGGCTGAGCGGGCCGGCGCAGCAGCCAGAACAGCAAGCCACCCGCCAGCAGGAGCAGGATCAGCAACGGGACCAGAAAAGCAGGCATGTCCGAATTCAAATGAATCAGCCCCTCAGTGTAGGGGCTGATGAAACGGGCGCCTGTTGGAAATGCGCCGACAAGACCACGCTTCCCACCTGATGGAAAAACCAACAGATGGGCGTGGTCGTCGTGGTTTACAGCAAGGCTTTCAACAGCCGGCCCATTTCAGACGGGTTGCGAGTGACCTTGAAGCCGCACTCTTCCATGATGGCCAGCTTGGCGTCGGCCGTGTCGGCACCGCCGCTGATCAGGGCGCCGGCGTGGCCCATGCGCTTGCCCGGAGGCGCCGTGACGCCCGCGATGAAGCCCACGATGGGCTTCTTCATGTTCGCCTTGCACCATTGAGCGGCTTCGGCCTCGTCCGGGCCACCGATTTCGCCAATCATGATGACGGCGTCGGTGTCGGGGTCGTCATTGAAGGCCTTCATCACATCGATGTGCTTCAAGCCGTTGATGGGGTCACCACCGATGCCCACGGCGCTGGACTGGCCCAGGCCCAGTTCGGTCAGCTGCGCCACGGCTTCGTACGTCAGCGTGCCGGAGCGGCTGACCACGCCAATGCGGCCCTTGCGGTGGATGTGACCGGGCATGATGCCGATCTTGATCTCTTCGGGCGTGATCAGGCCGGGGCAGTTGGGGCCCAGCAGCAGGGTCTTCTTGCCGCCAGCGGCTTCCTTGGCCTTCATCTTGTTGCGCACATTCAGCATGTCGCGCACAGGGATGCCTTCGGTGATGGCAATCACCAGATCCAGATCGGCCTCGACGGCTTCCCAAATCGCGTCAGCGGCACCGGCAGGCGGCACGTAGATCACCGACACGGTGGCACCAGTTTGCTGGGCGGCCTCTTTGACCGACGCGTAGATGGGGATGTCGGAGAACTTCTCGCCCGCCTTCTTGGGATTCACGCCCGCCACAAAGGCGTTCTTGCCGTTGGCGTAGGCCTGGCAGCCCAGGGTGTGGAACTGACCGGTCTTGCCCGTGATGCCTTGGGTGATGACCTTGGTGTCTTTGTTGATGTAAATGCTCATGACGAATCCTGTGGGCGTTAGGCGGCGACGGCAGCAACCACCTTGGTGGCGGCTTCAGCCATGGTGTCGGCGGAGATGATGGGCAGGCCGGATTCGGCCAGCATCTTCTTGCCCAGGTCTTCGTTGGTGCCCTTCATGCGCACCACGAGCGGCACTTGCAGGTTCACGGCCTTGCAGGCGGTGATGACGCCATCGGCGATGGTGTCGCACTTCATGATGCCGCCGAAGATGTTGACCAGGATGGCTTTGACATCCGGGTTCTTCAGCATGATCTTGAACGCTTCGGTGACTTTCTCGGCCGTGGCGCCACCGCCCACGTCCAGGAAGTTGGCGGGCTCACCGCCGAACAGCTTGATGGTGTCCATCGTGGCCATGGCCAGACCAGCGCCATTGACCAGGCAGCCAATGTTGCCGTCCAGCTGGATGTAGGCCAGATCGAACTTGCTGGCTTCGACCTCCGCAGGATCTTCTTCATCCAGATCGCGATAGGCCACGATTTCAGGATGACGGAACAACGCGTTGCTGTCGAAGTTGAACTTGGCGTCCAGGGCAATGACGTTGCCCTTGGAGTCGCGGTTCAGCGGGTTGATCTCGACCAGGGACGCGTCGGTCTCCATGTAGCACTGGTACAGCTTCTTGAAGATGTCCTTGGCCTGGGCCTGAGAATCAGCCGGCATGCCGATGCCGTCGGCGATCTGCTGGGCCTGCGCGTCGGTCAAGCCCGTCAGCGGGTCGATGAAGACGGTGATGATCTTCTCAGGCGTGCTGTGAGCGACTTCTTCGATGTCCATGCCGCCTTCGCTGGAGGCGATGAAGGCGACTTTCTGGGTGCCCCGGTCGGTGACCACGGACACGTAATATTCTTTCTGGATGTCAGCGCCGTCTTCGATGTACAGGCGGTTGACCTTCTGGCCTTCAGGACCCGTCTGATGGGTCTTGAGCTGCATGCCCAGGATCTGGCTGGCCAGTGTGCGAACCTCGTCGAGGCTCTTGGCCACCTTGACGCCGCCGCCCTTGCCACGCCCACCGGCGTGGATCTGGGCCTTGACGACCCAGACGGGGCCGCCGAGCTTTTCAGCCGCTGCCACAGCGTCGTCTACAGAAAATGCCGGGATTCCTCTTGGGACCGGCACACCGAATCGGCTCAGGATCTCTTTGCCTTGGTACTCGTGGATCTTCATTGGGGTCTCGCAGTGTGAGTGTTCTCATCGAACATGACAAAGCTCGGTGCCACCGATCAGGCCGCACCGGGCGCGCCGGACAGCAAGGGTCACTTGCTGCGACGCGTCAAACAGCATAGCACCGCTAGGCCTCTGTGTCGCCCGGGACGTCCCCACGAACCACACGGCGAATGGTGTCGGGCGCGAAACCGCGCCCCGCCAGAAAGCGCATCTGGCGGGCGCGGTCTTCGGGGGTGGCGGCCACCGCACCGAAGCGACGCACCCAGATGGCGTGGGCCCGCGCCATTTCGCTGGCTTTGAGATCAGCCACGGCCTCGCGGGTGATGTCATCTGGCAACTCATGCCGGGCCAACTCGGCCTGAACCCGTGCAGCACCGTAGCGGGACGCCTTGCGGTGCACCACCGATTCAGCAAAACGCTGGGCCGACAGCAGCCCGCGGGCTTCCAGTTCATCCAGCACCGCGTCGACCTGTTCGGGCGATTCGGCATGGGGGCCGAGCTTGCGACGCAACTCGGGGCGCGAATGCTCGCGCGCCGCCAGGTACTTCAGGGCGCGCCCCTTCAGGGAGAGCTGGGCCACGCCTCAAACACCTCACTCGGCAGCGTCGGCCGCCGATGCTGCGCCCGACGTGGGCAGCAAGGTGATGCCCAGGGAGTCGCGGATCTTGTTTTCGATCTCGTGGGCCAGATCGGGGTTTTCGCGCAGGAACTCGCGGGCGTTGTCTTTGCCCTGCCCAATCTTCTCGCCGTTGTAGGCGTACCAGGCGCCGGCCTTGTCGACGATCTTGGCGGTGACGCCCAGATCGATGATCTCGCCTTCGCGGCTGATGCCCTCGCCGTAGAGGATGTCGAACTCGGCAGTCTTGAAGGGCGGCGAGACCTTGTTCTTGACGACCTTGACCTTGGTTTCGTTGCCGATGACGTCTTCGCCCTTCTTGATGGAACCCGTGCGGCGGATGTCCAGGCGCACCGAGGCGTAGAACTTCAGAGCGTTACCACCGGTGGTGGTTTCAGGCGAGCCGAACATCACGCCGATCTTCATGCGGATCTGGTTGATGAAGATGACGGTGCAGTTGGTCTTCTTGATGGTGGCCGTGAGTTTGCGCAGGGCCTGGCTCATCAGGCGGGCCTGCAAGCCCGGCAGGGAATCACCCATTTCACCTTCCAGTTCGGCCTTCGGGGTGAGGGCGGCGACCGAGTCGACCACGATCAGATCGACCGAGCCGGAACGCACCAGGGCATCGACGATCTCCAGGGCCTGCTCGCCGGTATCGGGCTGAGAGATCAGCAGGTCGTGCAGGTTGACACCCAGCTTCTGGGCGTACTGGACGTCCAGGGCGTGTTCGGCGTCGATGAATGCGCAGACGCCCGCCAGCTTCTGCATTTCAGCCACCACCTGCAGGGTGAGCGTGGTTTTACCCGACGATTCAGGGCCATAGATTTCAATGACGCGGCCACGGGGCAAACCGCCGACGCCCAAGGCGATGTCCAGGCCCAGCGAGCCGGTGGAGACCACCTGGATGTCTTCAGCGACCTCGCCCTCTCCCAGGCGCATGATGGAGCCCTTGCCAAACTGCTTTTCAATCTGGGCCAGGGCGGCCTGCAGGGCTTTGGCTTTTTCGGTGCTGAGGGCGGATTTGGTTTGAACGTCCATGGGGTCTCCGGGGTCGGCTGGGCGAACCACAGCGGCTCGCGTTGGGGTGCATTATGACAAAAGCTGGATGTTTGTACAGTACCTGTATGTCACCCTCATGGGGGCATGTCGAGCGCAGAGTCGCGGCCACCCCACAGTCGCCGAGCACATCAGCGAACTGACGATCGACACCAAACTTGATCTGTCGCAAGGATGCCTGAAAGCTTTGGCCGGAAGATGAAGTCATCGATTCACAGCCCATCATGAGGAGCCCATGCAAGAACATCACCCGCTGATCAAGGACTTCCCGGAACTGCGCGACAAGATCCATGAACTGAAGTTGTCCAACGCCCACTTCGTGAAGCTTGAGCGCGAGTACGAAGAGGTGGACAAGGAAGTCGTTCGCCTGGAAAACGGAATCGAGCACAGCTCGTCGGCTGACCTGGAGCAGAAGAAGCTGCGCCGCGTGGCCCTGAAAGATGAGTTGTACGCCATGTTGAAGGCCTGAGCGGCCTGACGCGCACAGAGCAAGGCATTGCGGCGTGAGCCCCAGACCGGGGCGAAGCGTCAGCGCCTCGGGGCTCGGCACCACAAGTGCCGGGCCCTTCCTCTTTGGTGGGACACTTAAAATGGCGGGATGACGTCCCCTGCCGCCCCCACGAAGCCCGCCCTGCCCCCTGCCGCCACTGTGCCGCCCATGCGCCTGTCTGGCCTGGAGCCGGTGTTGATCGGCCAGGGCACGCTGTTCGTCAACGTGGGCGAGCGCACCAACGTGACGGGCTCGAAGGCGTTTGCGCGCATGATTCTGGAGGGGCGGTTCGAAGACGCCCTGTCAGTGGCCCGCCAGCAGGTGGAAAACGGGGCCCAGGTCATCGACATCAACATGGACGAGGCCATGCTGGACAGCAAGGCCGCCATGGTGCGCTTTCTGAACCTGATCGCCGGCGAGCCAGAAATCGCGCGTGTGCCCATCATGATCGACTCCTCGAAGTGGGAGGTGATCGAGGCGGGCCTGAAGTGCATCCAGGGCAAGCCGATCGTCAATTCGATCAGCCTCAAGGCCGGCGAGGAAGAGTTCCGCGAGCAGGCGGTCAAGTGCCTGCGCTACGG
>CAMTVS010000106.1:0-4797 GCA_947085235.1 uncultured Aquabacterium sp.
CCGGGGCCTACGATTACCTGACCAAGCCGGTGGATCTGAAGCAGTTTCGCGGCGTGGTGGCCTCGGCCCTGGGTGCCGGCACGGCCGCCAGCACACCCGAGCAGACCTACCCCACCCCGGCCAGCCCCCGCACCAGCCCGGCTGCTGTGGCGCCGGCCGGTGTCACCGGTCGGGGCGAGGCCGCCGGTCAACTGCTGGGACACAGCCCGGCCATCCAGCACGTGCGGGTGCTGATCGACAAAGTGGCCCGCAGCATGGCTCCGGTCTTCATCTCGGGGGAATCCGGCACCGGCAAGGAATTGGTGGCCCGCGCCATCCACGAGGCCAGCCACCGGCGCCAGGGGCCGTTTGTGGCCGTGAACTGCGGCGCCATTCCCGAGCACCTGCTGGAGGCCGAATTCTTTGGCTACCGCAAAGGTTCGTTCACCGGCGCCCAGGAAGACCGCACCGGCTTCTTCCAGGCAGCACAAGGGGGCACCCTGTTCCTGGACGAGATTGGCGACCTGCCCCTGGCCATGCAAAGCAAGCTGCTGCGCGCCATCCAGGAGCGGGCGGTGCGTGGCATCGGCTGGACACAAGAGACACCCGTTGACGTGCGGGTGCTCAGCGCCACGCACAAACACCTGCCCGACGAGATCCAGGCCCAACGCTTCCGCCAGGATCTTTACTACCGGCTCAATGTCATCCAGGTGTGCCTGCCCCCATTGCGCGAGCGCCCCGAAGACATTCCCCTGCTCAGCCACCGCATCCTCCAGCGCATTGCGCACGACAACGGCATGGCGGAAACACCACGCCTGAGCCCGGAGGCGGCAGCGGCCCTGGCGGCCCACCCCTTCCCCGGCAATGTGCGCGAGCTGGAGAACCTGTTGCAGAGGGCCGTGGCCTTGAGCAACAGCCCTCAGTTGAGCCCGCACGACCTGGGGCTCGACGCCGGTTTTGCCGGCAGCGACCCCGCCGTTGAACCCACCAGTCCCCCTGCTCCCGTCGCACACCCCGTTGCCACCGCTGCGGCGCCCACTGCACCGCACAGTCCAGCCCCCCTGCCTGCTGATTTGCTGGCCCACCTGGACCTGATCGAGCGCGACATCCTGGTTCAAGCGCTGGAGCAGCATCGCTACAACCGCACCGCCGCCGGGGCCCGACTTGGTTTGTCACTGCGCCAGATGCGGTACCGCATGGCGCGGCTGGGCGTGCAGGTCAACGACCAGGGCATCGTGCTGGGCGAGCGATTCGAGCCCGACGCGGAGGCCGACCAGCCGTGAGCATGCCATCAGCCGTGACCCCTCCGCCCGGCTGGGCCGAGGGCTGGCATCCCGCCGCCCGACATGTGCGGTCGCCCAATTTCGGCCCGCGCCCTGAGGGCACCCGGATCAATCTGGCCGTGGTGCACTCCATCAGCCTTCCACCTGGCCACTACGGCGGCCCCGAGGTCGAGCAGCTGTTCACCAACACCCTGACCTGGGATGCCCACCCCTATTTCGAGCAGATCCGGGGCCTGGAGGTCTCGTCCCACTTCTTCATCCGGCGCGATGGCGAGCTGGTGCAGTTCGTCTCGGTGCTGGACCGGGCCTGGCACGCCGGCCGTTCCAGCTGGTGTGGTCGCGACAACTGCAACGACTACAGCATCGGCATCGAACTGGAAGGCTTGGAAGGCGAGACCTTCGAGGCCGCACAGTACGACACCCTGGCCCAACTGCTGCACACCTTGAACACCCACTGGCCCCTGAGCCAGGTGGCTGGACACGAACACATCGCGCCCGGCCGAAAACAGGACCCCGGCCCCGGCTTCGACTGGCCTCGCCTGAAGGGCATGACAGGCTGGAGCGCGGCGCAGTTTCCCCCAGACACGCCAGGGTGATCGGCGTGGCGAAAATGCGCCAGCCACCGTTCTGAACAGCGCCCATGGCGCGACGAACATGAGCGCTCCCCAGGGGGCGCTCAGGCTGTGGCCAAGGGGAGCACGGGCGCCCCATCCAGCGCACAAAAATCGACAAGAGGATCGCCCCGATCCGCAATTTCCCGTAGTTTGCACACCACCGTATGCCGACCGGGAAAAAGGCGGTATAGTCCGCAACAGACACTACCGGTAGCGTTCAAATCCAGGAACAACACCAGATCTAGTGTCACCGAAGTTACCCTCGCGCACCGCCAGGGCTTTGTCCGACGGGGCTGCAGCCCACCTGCACGACCCCGACGCCTTCAAAGGGAATCACATGCAACCGTCCACGTCCAGCACCTCGCCGTCCTCGTCATCTGCTTTTCCCGGCATGCCTTCTGACGCGCTCCAGCAGCCCCGTCAGTCGGCCTACGCCGCCTACCAGATCATCCGACGCAATGGTGCGGTCGTGGCCTTCGAGCCCAGCAAGATCGCCGTGGCCTTGATGAAGGCCTTCCTGGCCGTGCACGGCACCCAAGGCGCCGCCTCGGCGTCTGTCCGCGAGACCGTCGATGGCCTGACCGAAGCCGTGGTGCGCGGCCTGCTGCGCTCGCGTCCGGGCGGTGGCACCTTCCACATCGAAGACGTTCAGGACCAGGTCGAACTGGGCCTGATGCGCGGTGGCCACCACGAGATCGCCCGCGCCTACGTGCTGTACCGTGAGCGCCGCTCCCAAGAGCGCGCCAAGCAGGCCAGCGAGCAACAAGCCGCCGCCCTGCCCACGCTGCATGTCATCGACAAGGGTCAGCGCGTGCCCCTGGATCTGGCCCGCCTGCAAGCTCTGATCGAATCGTCGTGCGAAGGCCTGGGCGAAGACGTCAAGGCGGGCCCCATCCTGGCCGAGACCCAGCGCAACCTGTACGACGGCGTGTCCATCGACGAGGTCTACAAGGCTGCCATCCTGGCTGCCCGCACCCGCATCGAGCACGACCCGGCCTACACCCGCGCCACCGCCCGCCTGCTGATGCACACCATCCGCCGTGAAATCCTCGGCGAAGAAGTGATGCACGCCGAGATGGCCACGCGCTACGCCGACTACTTCCCCACCTTCATCAAGAAGGGTATCGAAGCCGAACTGCTGGACGACAAGCTCGGCCAGTTCGACCTGGCCCGCCTGGGCGCAGCCCTGAAGTTCGAGCGTGACCTGAACTTCGACTACCTGGGCCTGCAAACCCTGTACGACCGCTACTTCCTGCACGTGGACGGCACCCGCATCGAGATGCCTCAGGCCTTCTTCATGCGCGTCGCCATGGGCCTGTCGCTGAACGAAATCGACCGTGAAGCCCGCGCCATCGAGTTCTACGAACTGCTGTCGTCCTTCGACTTCATGTCGTCCACGCCCACGCTGTTCAACTCGGGCACCCGCCGCTCGCAGTTGTCGTCGTGCTACCTGACCACCGTGCCCGACGACCTGGACGGCATCTACGAAGCCATCAAGGAAAACGCCCTGCTGAGCAAGTTCGCTGGCGGCCTGGGCAACGACTGGACCCCGGTGCGCGCGCTGGCTTCGCACATCAAGGGCACCAACGGCAAATCGCAAGGTGTGGTCCCCTTCCTGAAGGTGGTCAACGACACCGCCGTGGCCGTGAACCAGGGCGGCAAGCGCAAGGGTGCCGTCTGCGCCTACCTGGAATCGTGGCACCTGGACGTCGAAGAGTTCCTGGAGCTGCGCAAGAACACCGGTGACGACCGCCGTCGCACCCACGACATGAACACGGCCAACTGGATCCCGGATCTGTTCATGAAGCGCGTGATGGAAGGCGGCGAGTGGACGCTGTTCTCGCCCTCGTCCTGCCCCGACCTGCACGACAAGTTCGGCAAGGCCTTCGAAGAGGCTTACACCGGCTACGAAGCCAAGGCCGACCGTGGCGAGATCAAGCCCTTCAAGCGCATCAAGGCCGTGGACCTGTGGCGCAAGATGCTGTCGATGCTGTTCGAAACCGGCCACCCCTGGATCACCTTCAAGGATCCCTGCAACGTGCGCTCGCCGCAGCAGCACGTGGGCGTGGTGCACTCGTCCAACCTGTGCACCGAGATCACCCTGAACACCAACGGTGGCGAGATCGCGGTGTGCAACCTGGGCTCGGTGAACCTGGCCCAGCACATCAAGGACGGCGCCATCGATCAAGAGAAGATCAAGAAGACCGTGCGCACCGCCATGCGCATGCTCGACAACGTCATCGACATCAACTACTACGCCGTCAAGAAGGCCCGCGACTCGAACCTGCGTCACCGTCCGGTCGGCCTGGGCATCATGGGCTTCCAAGACGCGCTGTACCAACTGCGCACGCCCTACGCCAGCCAAGCCGCCGTGGAGTTTGCTGATCGCTCGATGGAAGCCGTGTGCTACCACGCCTACTGGGCATCGACCGAGCTGGCCGAAGAACGCGGCCGCTACAGCAGCTACCGTGGTTCGCTGTGGGATCGCGGCATCCTGCCGATCGACTCGGTCAAGCTGCTGGCTGAGCAACGCGGTGGCTACGTCGAAGTTGATGACTCCACCACCCTGGACTGGGATGCCCTGCGTGCCCGCATTGCTCAGCATGGCATGCGCAACTCGAACTGCATCGCCATTGCGCCCACGGCCACCATCTCCAACATCATCGGCGTGGACGCCTCGATCGAGCCCTGCTTCGGCAACCTCTCGGTCAAGTCCAACCTGTCGGGCGAGTTCACCGTCATCAACAGCTACCTGGTCAAGGACCTCAAGCGCCTGGGCCTGTGGGACGACGTGATGGTGATGGACCTCAAGCACTTCGACGGCTCGCTGCGCGCCATCGACCGGGTGCCGCAGGACGTCAAGGCCCTGTACGCCACCGCCTTTGAAGTCGAACCCATGTGGCTGGTCGAAGCCGCCGCAC
>CAMTVS010000107.1:0-13099 GCA_947085235.1 uncultured Aquabacterium sp.
CGGCGCCACGAGCAACGGCAGGCTCAGGGCACGACAGGACGGTTGACGCTGACTCATGAAAACAGTCTCCGGGTGGTGGCCAAACACCGGCGCGGCCCACGGCGGCGCCAAATTCGGCAAAATAGGAACAATAGTCGGCTGATTCTGCCCGCAAATTCGCGGGCGTCGCAACGGATATTGCCCTGTGTTACGAGCGCTGCTCGCGGGCTCACCCCTGGCGTCGTTGCGCTGCTCCCACAACCTTCTGCTTCTGTCTGTCATGGCCCTGCTGCCCATCCTGCACTACCCCGATCCCCGCCTGCACACGGTGGCCAAGCCTGTGGCCCAGGTGGACGAGCGCATCCGCCAACTGGTGGACGACATGCTGGAGACCATGTACGACGCCAAGGGCGTGGGGCTGGCCGCCACCCAGATCAACGTGCATGAGCGCGTGGTGGTGATCGACACCAGTGAAGAGCGCAACGAACCGCGCGTGCTGATCAACCCTGAAATCATCTGGGCCAGTGACGAGATGATCGTGTGGGAAGAAGGCTGCCTGTCGGTGCCCACCATCTACGACAAGGTGGACCGCCACGCCCGCATCCGCGTGCGGGCCTTGAACCGCGATGGCCAAAGCTATGAATTCGAGGCCGACGAGTTGCTGGCCGTGTGTGTGCAGCATGAGCTGGACCACCTGATGGGCAAGGTGTTTGTGGAATACCTCTCACCGCTGAAGCGCAACCGCATCAAGACCAAGCTGGTCAAGCGCGCCCGCGACGCGCAATCGGCCTGAGGGCGCGCCGCCATGAGTGGGCCCATGAAGGTGGCGTTTGCCGGAACGCCCGAATTTGCCGCCGAGGCCCTGCGCGCCCTGATGGCCGCCGGCTTCGAGGTGCCCTTGGTGCTGACCCAGCCCGACCGCCCTGCCGGCCGGGGCATGAAGCTGCAGGCCTCGCCCGTGAAGCAACTGGCGCTGCAGCACGGCATCGCCGTGGCCCAGCCCCACAGCCTGCGCCTGGACGGCAAGTACCCCGACGAGGCCGCGGCCGCCCGCGAGGCCCTGCTGGCCGCCGCCCCCGACGTGATGGTGGTGGCCGCCTACGGTCTGATCCTGCCGCAGTGGGTGCTGGATCTGCCCCGCCTGGGATGCCTGAACATCCACGCCTCGCTGCTGCCCCGTTGGCGGGGCGCCGCACCGATCCACCGCGCGATTGAGGCGGGCGATGCCGAGACTGGCATCACCATCATGCAGATGGATGCCGGGCTGGACACGGGCGACATGCTGCTGGTGGAGCGCACCCCGATTGGTGAAGACGACACCACGGCCAGCCTGCATGACCGGCTGGCCACGCTGGGCGGGCGCCTGATTGTGGAGGCCCTGGAGATGGCAGCCTGTGGCGGCCTGAGCCGCACGCCCCAGCCTGCCGAAGGCGTGACCTACGCCCACAAGATCGAAAAGGCCGAGGCCGCGATCGATTGGCGCTTGCCGGCCCGAACCCTGGCCGCCCGCGTGCGTGCGTTCGACCCCTTTCCGGGGTGCACCCTGGCCTGGCCCACCGGGACGGAGGCCGACGCCCCCAAAGACACCATCAAGCTGTGGGCCGCTGGCGTGGTGCCGGCCTCGGGCCAGCCTGGCGAGGTGCTGCAAGCCCAGGGCGACACCCTGATCGTGGCCTGTGGTGAGCAGGCCCTGGCCCTGCGCACCCTGCAACGCCCGGGCGGCAAACGCATCAGCGCACGTGAATTTTTGCAAAGCTGCGCCCTGCCCGCATCAGTGTCTTGAACGGGTGGGCTACAACCCTCATCTCATCCATGCCACCATGAGGTGGCGCATTGACTTGGCTGACACGGGACCGGAGGCCCGCACACGATGTTCAACATGATGAAAACCGCCATCCTGATGGCGGCCATCACCGCCCTGTTCATGGCCATCGGCGGCATGATGGGAGGCCAGTCCGGCATGCTGCTGGCGCTGGTGGTGGCCATCGGCATGAACTTCTTCAGCTACTGGTTCTCGGACAAGATGGTGCTGAAGATGTACAACGCCCGCGAGGTGGATGCCACCACGGCGCCGCGTTTTTACGCCATGGTGAAAGAGCTGGCCGACCGGGCCCAGCTACCCATGCCCAAGGTGTACCTGATCGACGAGGCCGCGCCGAATGCGTTTGCCACCGGTCGCAACCCCGACAACGCGGCCGTGGCCGCCACCACCGGCATCATGCGCCTGCTCAGCGAGCGTGAGCTGCGCGGCGTCATGGCGCACGAACTGGCCCACGTCAAGCACCGTGACATCCTGATCAGCACCATCAGCGCCACCATGGCCGGCGCCATCTCGATGCTGGCCAACTTCGCCATGTTCTTTGGTGGACGCGATTCCGAAGGGCGTCCGGCCAACCCCATCGTGGGCATCGCCGTGGCCATCCTGGCCCCGCTGGCGGCCAGCGTGATCCAGATGGCGATCAGCCGCGCGCGTGAGTTTGAAGCCGACCGGGGCGGTGCCGAGATCAGCGGCGATCCGCAGGCCCTGGCCAGCGCACTGCAGAAAATCGAGCACTACGCCAAGGGCATCCCGCTGCCAGCGGCCGAGGCCCACCCTGAAACCGCTCAGATGATGATCATGAACCCCCTGGCAGGCGGCGGCCTGCGCGGCCTGTTCTCGACCCACCCGGCCACGGCCGACCGCATCGCCCGCCTGATGGCCATGACGCGAGGGTCGTGACATCGGTCACAGCCCGACCGTGATGTCGGGCTTTTGTCTCGGTTTGCGAGACTTTGCGAGACTTTCGGCGCCCTTCCAGGCCCCTTGCGCACCAGCCCGGCATCAAGCCGGGCTTTTTTACGTCGATAGCGTCTAGACTGGAACACGTGCCCATCGGCGCGTGCAGGGAACGCTCACGCTCATGCAGCTGGACGACATACAACGCACCGAAACCGAAACCCGCTGGCTGCAGCGGGCTTCCTGGCTGACGCTGGTCGCTGGCGTCAGCCTGAGTCTGGCCGCCTGGTGGCACACCAGCCAGACGCTGGAGCGTGAAGCGCATGAACGCCTGCAACTCAAGTCGCAGCAACTGAGCGCCTCCCTGCAGCAATTCGTGACGCAGCACCTGCATGTGCTGGACACCTTCCAGGCCATGTTCCGCATCCAGCCCGGGCTGGACCGCAAGCAGTTCCACCAACAGTACCAGGCCCTGAACCCCAGCCTGCGCTCTCCCGCCTTGCTGGCGGTGCAGTACGCACCGGTCGTGGCGGGCGGTGATGTGATCACACTGGAACAGGCCGTGCGGCAAGACCGCAGCCTCATGCCCGAGGGCTATGCCGACTTCAAGGTGCACCCTCAGCCCGTACCGGGGCAGTCGGTGATGCCCATCCTGTACAACGAACCCATGATGCGCAACCAGCCCGCGTTCGGGCTGGATCTGTTGTCGCGCCCCGAGCTGCGCGAGGTGGTGGAGCGCACCAGGGACATGGGTGTGGCCCAGGCCTCGGCGCCGTTCGAACTGGCGCAAGGTGGTCTGGGCTTGGTGGTGCGAGCCCCCGTCTACGCCCCCCAGCAGCCGATCGAGACCGTGGCACAACGCCGTCAGGCCTTCTTGGGCGTGGTCAGCGGCGTGTTCCGCACGGAAGACCTGTTCAGAACGATCGGAGGTGGGCAAGACTGGAGCGCCTGGCACTGGCAGGTGGCTGATGTGACCCACCGCCGCACACCGCTTTACGACTCCGCCCGAGCTGAAGGGGTCTCCTGGTCAGCACAGAAAGGCGCACACCTGTCGACCAGTGTGTTCCTGGATGCCGCAGGGCGACGCTGGGAGCTGACCCTGTCTCACCCGCATGTGACTGCGGCCTGGCAGCCCTACCCGCTGAGCATCCTGCTGGGGGGCTTGGCCGGTACCATGGGCCTGGCCTGGGCTTTGCGCACCGGCGCTCGCCGCCACGCGCAAGCGTTCAAGATGGCTCGGCGCCTCAGCAAAGATGCGCGCAGCAGCGAGCACCGCTTGCGCTCGGTGCTGGACCACACGGTGGACGGGATCTTGACGCTGGATGAGCAAGGGCACATCCAGAGCGTGAACCACGCGGTGTGCCGCATGTTCCAGCGACAGGAGCAGGATCTGCTGGGCCGACACCTGTCCTGCCTGTTCCCCCACGCCGCCGTCAGCGAGCTGGTGCCCGATCTGGACAGCTATGTGAACCAATTGCACGTGGGCATGGATGGCGTGGGGCGCCGAGCCGAGGGCATGAGGGGGCAAGGACAGCCCTTCCCCGTCGACCTGGCCATCAGCCAGATGCTGCTGGAGGGCACCACCCAGTACATCGTCATGATGCGGGACCTGAGTGCACAAGAAGCCGCTGAGCGGGCCATCAGCGAAGCACAGCGCCAGCTCAACGAGGTGGATGAGATGCGCCGGGTGATCGTGAACAACGCACCCTATGCCATTTTTGTGCTGAACACGAGCGGTGTGATCCAGGCCGTGAACCCCGCCGGCGAGCGGCTGGTGGGCCACCCGGCACAAGAGCTGGTGGGACGCTGCACCACGCAGCGCTTCTTTGATCCGGACCAGCTGGGTGAACGCGCACGGCTGCTCTCGCTGCGCTTGAACCAGCCTTTGAACGAGCTGGATGTGCTGACCCTCCTGGCTCAAGAGTCGCCCGGCCTGCCCAGCGAATGGAACATGCTGCACGCCGATGGCAGCCACCTGGTGGCCGAGATTCTGGTGACCGAGTTGCGCAACGAGTTTGGCACGCTGACCGGCTACCTGGCCATGGCGCACGATGTCACCCTGCGACGCGAGGCGGAGCACCAGCTGCAGCACATGGCGCAGCACGACGCCCTGACGGGCTTGCCCAACCGCAACATGGTGCATGAGCAACTGAAGCTGGGGCTGACCCAGGCCGAGCGAGAGCAGCGCCCGCTGGCGCTGATGCTGCTGGATCTGGACCGCTTCAAGAAGATCAACGACAGCCTGGGCCACCACATTGGTGACAGCGTGCTGATCGAGGTGGCGCGGCGGCTGAAAACGGGCATGCGCACCTCGGACATGGTGGCCCGACTGGGGGGCGACGAGTTCGCTGTGGTGCTGCCGCAGCTGGCCTCACCCTCCGATGGCGAGTACGTGGCCCGCAAGGTGATCGACCTGTTCAAGGAGCCGCTGCGCATTGGGCCCCATGAGCTGCGCGTGACCCCCAGCATCGGCCTGGCCTTGTACCCGGAGCATGGCACCGATGCCATCACCTTGATGCGCCACGCCGACCTGGCCATGTACCAGGCCAAGAATGATGGTCGCAACCGCTTCGAGACCTACCGCGATGCGCTGCAGCAAGCCACGCCCGACACCCTGGTGCTGGAGAACGACCTGTACAAGGCCCTGGAGCGACAAGAGCTGCGTCTGCACTACCAGCCGCAGTTTGACTGTCACACCGGCCTGATCACGGGCGCCGAGGCCCTGCTGCGGTGGGAGCACAACGGCAAGCTGGTGCCGCCATCCGATTTCATCCCGATGGCAGAAGAAACCGGTCTGATCGTGCCCATGGGTGAATGGGTGCTGCGTGAGGCCTGCGCGCGGGCCCAGCAGTGGCGCCAGCAACTGGGCTGGCCACTGCGCATGAGCGTGAACCTGTCAGCGGTTCAACTGGACCAGCCCGATGTGGATCAGGTGGTGGCCCGGGCACTGCATGACACAGGGCTGCCCGCCACGGCATTGGAGCTGGAGATCACCGAAAGCGTGGTGGTGCGCGAGTCGCTGCGTGCGGCTGATGTGCTCAATCGCTTGCGCGCCTTGGGTGTCAGCATCGCCATCGATGACTTTGGCGTGGGCTACTCCAGCTTTGGCTATCTGCGCGAGTTGCCCGTCAACCGATTCAAACTGGACCGCAGCTTCCTCGTCAACGTGCCCATGTCCACCGGCGACAGCCGCCTGGTGGGGGCGCTGATTGCGATGGGTCACCGACTGGACGTGGGCATCGTGGCCGAAGGGGTCGAAACCCAGGCCCAGGCCGACTTCCTGCAGGCCCACGGCTGCGATGAAGCCCAGGGCTATCACCTCGGACGCCCGATCAAGGAAGAAGCGTTTGGTGCGCTGTTGGCCGAGCACGCCCGCCTGCACCCGGCCAACGCGGTGCTGGAGGCGGTGGTGGCGACGCCCACCACGGTGAACTGATCGACCGAGCGTCAGCGCCACTCAAGGGCGCGTCACGCTCATTGCGCCACCTTGGCTACGCGCATGCGCTCCACGTAGTTGGGGCGCGTGACGCTGGCGTTGTCAGGACAGGTGGCGGCAGCGCCGTTGCAGGCCACGGCGGTGATGGTGTAGAGACGCACGGTCAAGGGCGTACCCGTACCAGCGGTGGTTTCGCCCTCGTTGTAGACGTCCGAGGTGCAGCTCACGGTGACGCGCACGCCCATCGAACTGCGCAAGTCCAATGTCTGGGTGGCGCCCGCACACGTGGTCCAACTGCCCCTCAAGGCCTGGTACATGCCCCACTGCGTGCCCGCATAGGCGCCCTGGAAGGCCCGCGCGCTGTCGATGTCCTGGGCCAGCGTGGTTTGCTGCGTCCAGGTCAGGCGCACCACGGCAGCGGCCAGCGTGGACAACAACACCAGCACCACCAAGGCGGCGATCACGCCGAGGCCACGGGCCGGGGCCCGCGCTCGACGGGGCATGGTGAATGGAGAGGCGACATCGGTCATGGCACGTTCATCACATGAGCCCCCATGGCCAGGCTGGCGGTCTCGTTGTTGCGCGTCAACTCCAGGTTCAGCCACAGAAAGCCACTCTGCTGGGTGGCGCCCTGGTTGGGGTCGTACACGAAGGTGCAGCTGCGCACGTTGGTGGCCAGCACATCGGCACCGGTCACGGCGGGGCACGCGGTGGGGTAGGTGGCGGTGAAGCTGCGCTTGAGTCGGTACAGCGTGCCCTTGCCATCGCCCCGTGCGTTGACCGTGCCATCGGCCCCGCTGCACACATAAAACACCGATTGCTGGGCGTTGGACACCACCTGGAAGCGACCGCCGTCATAGCCTGCCGACAAGGCTGTGCCCGCCCCTGCGGCGCTGACACTCAAGCGCAACTTGCCCTGGGTAGCCGCCGGCGTACTGACGGCCGTGACGGCCCAGCGGTTGGTGCCCTCGTACACATCGTTGCCGTTCTGGTTGTTGATGACGATCCAGTCGCCGACGGCAGGCGTGGTGCTCAAGGTGGTCAGGGTGTCGAAGGTGGACGGCCCCTGGCTGGGGTCCACCCAGGCCGCACAGGTGGCCGAGGGCGTGGTGCAGGGGTTGGGTGTGTCGTTGACCACGTCCGGCCCCATGCGGTAGCGACCCCCGGCGATGCTGGGCACCACCTCGAAGCACTGTGAGGTGGCCATGCGCAACGAGTTGGGTACCGACTGCCGCACGTCGCGCACGATGCGCCGCAAGGCGGTGTCTGCCTGGTCGCTCAGGTCGCTGCGCAGGCGCGTGTCCACATAGCTGTCCAAGGCCGGCCGCAAAAAGACCACGATGGTGCTGGCGATGATGGCGGTGATCACGATGACCACGATCAACTCCACCAACGTGAAGCCATGCTGCTGCGGGCGACGCCCTGGACGGTGACCTTGGTGATGACGAACGGCGGGCTTCATGAGCGCATCAGTTCGCATAGTTGGTCCGCCAGCCCACCAGGGTCAGGCTCTCGCTGCCACGGCTGGCCACTACGGTGATCTGCCGTGCGTCGGTGATGCCTTGCAAGGTGCCGGCCGCCACGGTGACTGACACCGAGTAGCCGTTCAACGAGGCCACGGGCACCCCATCCAGGTTGCAGATCTGCCCCGAGGTGGTGTAGCCGTTGTAATCACCGATGTCATTGAACACCGCTCGCGCGCAGCCCACCGCAGCCACATTGGCCTCGGCCGCATAGGGCTTGAGCGCGATTTCTTCGATCATCTCCTCTGCCACCGACAGCAACTGCTTGCGCACCACCGGATCGACACTGGCCCTGACCCCGGTGGAGAACACGCTGAGCACCCCCGCCAGCCCCACACCGATGATCACGATGGCCATGATCATCTCGATGAGGGTAAAACCGCGCCGCTTACTCAACATGGCCCGTCTCTCCTCGCACGACGATGCTGCTGGCGCCCGTCAGGCTGATGGTGCGGTTGCTGGCCGTGGTGCCGGCCCCATCGCTGGTGACGCGACCATCGGGCTGAAAGAACAACACACCCGCTGGGCTCACGGTCGTCAGCATGGACGGGTTGTCGGACGTGGCAAAGGCCCCGGTGCCTCTGGGGCCCGTGAGGCTGAGGTTGCAGGCCGTGGCCGGGTTGGCCTCAGCAATGGTCAGCGTGACGGTGGTGTCAGCGACCGTCACGCACACCAGGCGGCGGTGACTGACCGCAGTTTTTTGCGCGTAGCGCATGGCCGTGACCAGGCCATCACGCCAGGAATCATCACGCAGCGAGATGGTGGCCTGCAGCTTGGGCATGACAGACACGCCCAGGATCCCCACCAGGATCATGATGATGATCAGCTCGGTGAGGGTGAAGCCGCCCTGCTGGACGCGTTGGGCAGCGTCCCGGGGGCGAGGCACAACAGGTCTTGCAAGCATGGGCGCTCTGAAGCCATCCGATGAGGGGTGATGAACAGCACTTCACCATGACGTGCGCGTTCACCACCACAGGCTTTGAGCGTATCGCCCCGAATCAGGACGAAAGTCACGAAAACATGAGCTGGGGCGGCTCAGTTCAGGCGACTCAGGGCTGCCCCGCAGCCCTGGCTGGCATCACGCCTTTTTCCGAGACGCCACCGCCGCCACGCCCGCCAAGCCCAGCAGCATCAGGGCATAGGTGGAGGGCTCAGGGATGGCCGGCACGGCCGACGTCACCGTCAGAGACTTGACCCGGAAGTCGTCCGAGATGGACCGGAAGGTCAGCGACGTCACGGCACCCAAAGAAGCAAAGGGGCCCGTGCCGCCCGTGGAGAAGGTCTTGCCGTTGATGCTCAACTGGTTGCTGCCAAACGGCATATCCCACAGGTGAAAGCCCGTCAGGTTCACGGCCTTGTTGAAATCGAAACGCAGGAACTCACCGCCGTCAACGGCCATATTCAGATCAAAGATGGGCAGCCCCAGGAAGCCACTGCCCTCCACCCCGGCATTGACCCCCATGCCAAACAGAAAGTCCTTGTCCAGCTTCTTCTGAGTCCCGTTCGCATCGAAGGCACGCACCGTGACGCCAATGCCATCACTGAACTTGTAGACGCTGTCGGCCGCCCCAATGAAGATGCTGTCGTTGTAGACAAAGGTGGCTGCCTTCACATGGGGTGACAACACGGCCATGGCAGCCGCCATGAGCACGGGCATGTTCACCATCATCGTTTTCTTCATCATCCAACTCCTAGAGGCCGGGGATCAATCCGTGTTGAACGGGGCTCAGAAAACCGGCTTGGTGCGGCACAAGATGGCCGCCGCCTGACTCTTCACGCCACCAATGGGTAGATAGTAAGAACAGGTTATCCGTTCAGGATTGATGGATAACGCCAAGGCGGTGGCATTTCTTCACACACGAAAGCGGCCATGAGGAGCGCCCCCCACGTTCAGGGGGCGGGGTGCCACGGATAAACAAGGTGAGTTAAAGGCCAGACCAGCACCCAGCGACAAGGGCTGGGTCAATAGATTTCACGCACATGCACAGCCCGATGAGTTTCGGGCTTGAAGATGCCAAACGTGGCCCGCGCGGACGGATCGCGGTCGTGGGTGGTTGCGCAGCTGCCATTGATCGAACGCAGCCACGGCCGGTTCAGCCCTGTGCTGGCCGGGTGCTGACTCAGGCATGACTGGTCGGTGGTGGTGCTGCCCAGGTTGATGGCCAACTCCACCGTGCCCGTGGCCCCGCCGGTCGGCGCGCTCATGATCAGTGCCCCTTGGCCCGCATTGAGTGTCACGTCCGCCGCCGGGCTGCTGCTCCACGCCGTGGTGGCCGCACCCTTGTGATCCAGGTACTGCGCCCGCACCACCGAGCCCGTGGTGATCTGCGTGCAGCTGTCGGCACTGTTGATCACCCAGGCTTTGCCGGTCCAGTAGTGCGCCTGCAGCGGCACCGACAGGGCCGCCTTCTCGCTGCCAAACGCGTTGAACATCCTGAGCCGACCGCTGCGCAGGCTGACCGTGCCTTCGCTCTGCCCAGCCGAGCTCACGCTGTCGCTGTCGATGGCACGCAGCGCCACCGAGGCTGGTGCCGTCAGCTTGTTCGTGTAGGTGAAGCTTTGCGTGCTCAGCGTGCCCACCCCTTGTGCAAACGCCGACGCCGCCAGCCCTGCGCTGCCCAGGCTGCCCAGGCTGGCGTTCGTCGCCGCCGACAGCGTCACCGCCTTGGCAAAGTTCGGGCTGGTGTTGGCCGTGCCGTCGTAGTTCTCCGTGATGCCGCCGGTGGCGTTGTGGGCCGTCACCGTCATGGTGAAGGGCTGGCCGCTGTAGGTGAAGCTGGGGGTGCCCGCCGGGCAGGCCTGGCTCACCGCCACCGTGAAGTGGTTGGGAATGAAGGGCCCCACCGCCCCAGCCGGCCCGCTGCCCGTGCTGCCGCTGATCGACAGGCCCGTGCCCAGGTAGTTGCTGCTGCTGGCCGTCAGGTCGGCATTGCCCACCTCGTCCCAGCGCAGGTTGCTGGCCGTGGCCACCCCGCTGCTGAACGCCCCCAGGCTGCCGCTGAAGCTGCCCGCCACGCTGTTGGCCCCGGTGGGCTGGCGCTTGGTGAAGCCCAGGGTGGCGCTGGCCGCGCTGGTCTCGCGCCCGAAGTTGCTTGTCTTGACCCCACTGCGGTTGACCGCCGTCACCGTGGCCCCAAAGGCCGCACCGGCCTTGATGGGCCCCGCCGTCACCCCGCTGAAGCTGAAGCTCGCCGGCGCCGCGATGAAGCTGTCGGTGCCTTTCATGCTCAGGCCCGCATCCGCGCCCGAGCCGGTGTAGCTGGCGTTCAGCGTCACCTGCCCCGCATCGGCATAGGTCACCGTCGTGCTGGCCACCCCGCTGGCGTTGAACGCCAGGCTCACGTTGCGCCCACCGCCATCACACACCGCCGCCGCGTTGTTGCTGGCGTTCAGAGCCGCACCACCCACCACCGCCGGCACAAACCCACTCGTCGGGTTGTTGTAGCTGCACCGGAAGTTGATCGTCTTGCTCGTGCTGGCAAACGCTGGCGTGCACGACAGGCTGTTGTCCGACTTGCGCACCGCGCTCACCGTGATCGCCTGGCTGTCGCCAGAGACATGGTTGGGCACATCAAAGATCAGCCCAGCCTCGGCCATGCTCTGGCTGCAACTTCCCCCTGCGCTGGGCGTGGCCCCCATGCCGCAGTACACCTGCGGGCTGGCCGATGGAGTCACCGACAGGCCGCTGAGCCCCACCGTGTAGGTGGCCACCTGGGTGAGCTGCGCCTGCACCACCGTGCTGCTGCTGCCAGCCCCGATCGTGAAGCCCGCCCCGCTGGGGTAGTTCACCGTGCCTCCGCTGATGGCCAAGGTGCCGGTCAAGCCCGCCGTGTACAGCGAACTGCAGTCCGCATTCGAGCACGCCGTGATCGTGTAGCTGTTGGGCGAGCAGGTCAGCCCGCTGGCCACGCTGGAGACTCGGACATGGTGCAATGCAGGAACCACCGGCAAGACGCAACTGTTACCCGCGGCAGGCGTAACACCAAAGCCGCAGTACAGGCTAGGACTGGTGGCAGGAACGGTCGACAAACCCGATAGTGCCGCAGTGACCGAGCCTGACGGGGTCATGCGGGCGGTGACGGTGGTGGTGCTACTGCCGGGCGCAATCGAAAAACCGCTGCCGCTCGGGTAAGTGACGCTGATGCCCGCACCCGTGAGCGTCAAGCTGCCGGACACACCCCCCGTCCACGCCGTCGAGCACGACGCATTCGCACAGGCCCGAACCGTGAAGGTCGTGGGCGTGTCTTGCGCTGCCGACGTGCCTGAGGTCTCCAGCCTCAAGTGATGCAGATAGGTACAGGAATAACTACGGTTGTACTCGGTGGATACCTCTGCACCACTGAGTACATGATTGAACAATCGAACCGAATCAAAGACGCCCCCAGCCGACAAAAAATCTGTAGACGACGTGCTACGGTTATCTCCAACATACAGTGTCGACACGTTGTTGTTCAATGCGCCACTGCTCGTGAAGGCATAGTCTCTCTTGAGCGCCCCATCGATGTAAATACGGAATCGACTGGCTGAACTACCTGACGCAAAGTGCCATGTCACCACCACATGAACCCACTCGTAGTCTGCAAACAACTGGGTGTCAGTGGTTATCCGATGCGAGCCCCCGCTGTCCGTGGCTTCAAACGTCAGGTCGACGTCCTTATTGCCGGCGATCAGGCTGTTGTCATCACGGCGCAGCATGAAGCGCGCGCCACTGCTGGTGGTGGCGTCAAACAGCACTCGCTCAGAGTATTCCTGACTGGTCGAGTAGTACCAGAAGCTGATCGATCCAGAGTTACCGAGGGCGGTGTTCACGTCCAGCCCGGTATCAAAGGCGTTCGATCCACTGCCGTATTCAATGGGTGAGTTGAGCCCACGACACGTTCGTCCGCTGCCTGTGCTGCTGGCGCCACCCACCACACGCCCGTGGCGGGCGTTGCCAGAGGTGTCGATCACCTCGCCAGCGGCCCCCGAGTAGCTGCTTTCTTCAAAGCGATACTCGGCCACCAAGCCTGCATGCACGGTTGTACTGGCCAGCAGCCAGCCCACAAGGACTTGGCCACACCAGGCCCCGAAGCGCTCAATAACGTTCTTGAACATGTACCGTTCTGTCACTTTCAGGCTTGAAGATGCCAAACGTGGCCCGCGCGGACGGATCGCGGTCGTGGGTGGTGGCGCAGCTGCCATTGATCGACCGCAGCCACGGCCGGTTCAGCCCCGTGCTGGCCGGGTGCTGACTCAGGCATGACTGGTCGGTGGCGGTGCTGCCCAGGTTGATGGCCAACTCCACCGTGCCCGTGGCCCCGCCGGTGGGCGCGCTCATGATCAGCGCCCCTTGGCCCGCATTGAGTGTCACGTCCGCCGCCGGGCTGCTGCTCCACGCCGTGGTGGCCGCACCCTTGTGATCCAGGTACTGCGCCCGCACCACCGAGCCCGTGGTGATCTGCGTGC
>CAMTVS010000108.1:0-45900 GCA_947085235.1 uncultured Aquabacterium sp.
CGCGCAGCGCCGAGATCGCGATCTCGCGACCGATGATGACCAGCGCGATGAGCGCGTCCACGCGGCCGAGCTGCACCAGGATGAGCAGCGAGGCGCTCACGAGGAACTTGTCGGCCACCGGGTCGAGGAAGGCGCCGAAGGCCGAGGTCTGGTTGAGCCGGCGCGCCAGCCAGCCATCGGCCCAATCGGTCAGCGCCACGACCACGAACAGAATCGCGGCCAGGGTATTGAGCTCGGCCATGGGCCAAGGCAGGTAATACAAACCCACGATCAGCGGAATCGCAACGATCCGCGCCCAGGTGAGCAAGGTGGGCAAGGTCAAAAACATGGGTGGATTGTGCCGTGAAGCGAAGAGGTCAGCGGCGATCCAGCGTCATGGGCTTGAACTTGCGCGCGTCATTGAAGAGAAATGTCTCATTGAAACGCCATGGCTTGGGCAGCTTCGAGACATCACCAAAAGGAGCCGCGTTGCGAATGGCCTGGATGGCCAGTTGCACGGTGTCTCGTGCCTGCCCGGGGTAGCGCATCACCTCGATGCGGCGAATGCTGCCATCGGCATTCAGGTCGATGCTCATCACCGGAATGGCCAGCAGAATGTCGGGCGTTCGGCCGTCATACACCAGGTGCGGGTTGGCGGCCACCATGCGCTGGGCTGCTTGCTGGCGGGCCTGAGCCCAGCTTCGGGGCACGGCGGGCGGAGGCAGCTTGACCGGCCCCAGCCGTTCGCCCGTGCTCGCGCGGTCTTTGGCTGCTGCTGGTGAAGCCTCGCCACGCTGGGCCGGCGCCACCGGCGTGGCCTGACGCGCCCCGGCCGGGTCTGCGGCGGGGGCTGATCTTCCCCCCAAACCAGGCCAGGTTGAACAGGCCGACAGGCCGAGGGCCACCACCACACCCAGCGCGCTCATCGCGCGGGCGGACACGCACCGCCAAACCGAACGCTCATCGCAAGGCACGGTAGATCTCCTCAGCCAGTTCTCGGGATATGCCATCAACGCCTGCCAGGTCGTCCACGCTGGCTGCCGCCACGCCACGCACCCCGCCAAAACGCTGCAGCAGTTTCGCACGCCGTTTGGGCCCCACGCCAGGAATGTCTTCCAGCTTGCTGCCCCCGGTGCGCACGCTGGCCCGCTTGGCGCGCATGCCCGTGATGGCGAAGCGGTGCGCTTCGTCTCGAATCTGGGCCACCAGCATGAGCGCGGCCGATGTGGGCGCCAGTTGCAGCTTGGGGCGCCCATCGGCAAACACCAGCTCTTCCAGCCCCACCTTGCGGCCTTCGCCCTTTTCCACCCCCACGATCACGTCGATGGGCAGCCCCAGGCGCTCAAAGACCTCGCGCGCCATGGCCACCTGGCCCTTGCCGCCATCCACCAGCACGATGTCCGGCAAGCGCGCCGCCTTCAAGCCCGAGGCGCCATAGCGGCGCTCCAGCACCTGCTTCATCGCGGCGTAGTCGTCGCCCGGGGTGATGTCCGTGATGTTGTAGCGCCGGTACTGGCCAGCTTGCATCTTGTGCTGCTCGTACACCACACACGAGGCCTGGGTGGCTTCGCCAGCGGTGTGGCTGATGTCAAAGCATTCAATGCGCAGGCGGACCAGCGGATCTTCACCCTCCGGCGCTTCGGGTGCCAAGTCCAGGGCCTCGACCAAGGCACGGGTGCGGGCCTGCTGCGAGCCCTCCTCGCTCAGCAGGCGGGCCAGCGACAACTCGGCACCCTTGATGGCCATGTCCAGCCAGCTGCGCCGCTGCTCTCGGGGCTGCAACACCACATGCACCTTGCGCCCACTGTGCTCTTCCAGCGCCGCCACCAGGGCCTCATCGACGGGGTGCGACAAGATGAGCACATTCGGCACCGCGCCCTCCAGGTAATGCTGGGCGAGGAAAGCCTCCAACACCACCACTTCCACGTCCTGCACCTCGGCGTCGGGCTCCAGCACGTGGTCTTGCACATGCACCGGAAAGTGTGCTCGGTCGCCCAGATGGCGCCCTCCGCGCACCATGGCCAGGTTCACGCACGCGCGGCCTCCATGCACCTTCACGGCCAGCACGTCCACGTCCTTGTCCATCACTGTGTCCACCGTCTGCTGGTGCAGCACGCGCGACAGGGCCGAGATCTGGTTGCGCACCTCGGCCGCTTTTTCGTAGGCCATCTGCTCGGCGTGCGCCATCATCTGGGCCTGCAAATCGCTCAGCACGGCATCGGTGTCACCCAGCAAGAAGCGTTCGGCCTGGGCCACGTCACGGCGGTAGTCCTCCGCGCTGATGAACCCCACGCACGGCCCACTGCAACGCTTGATCTGGTACAGCAAGCACGGCCGGGTGCGGTGGTTGTAGACCGAGTCTTCGCAGGTGCGCAGCAAAAACACCTTTTGCAGCAACTGGATGGTTTCCTTGACGGCCCAGGCGTTGGGGTACGGGCCAAAGTACCGGTGCTTGCGGTCGACCGCGCCACGGTAATAGGCCATGCGCGGAAACTCGTGGGACGCGATCTTCAGATACGGGTAGCTCTTGTCGTCGCGAAACAGGATGTTGAACCGGGGGTTCAGCGTCTTGATCAGGTTGTTTTCCAGCAGCAGCGCCTCGGCCTCGCTGCGCACCACGGTGGTTTCCATGCGCGCGATGCGCGACACCATGTGGCCAATGCGCGTGCCGCCATGATTCTTGTGGAAGTAGCTGGACACCCGCTTCTTCAGGTCACGCGCCTTACCCACGTACAGCACATCACCCTGGGCATCAAAGTAGCGGTACACCCCGGGCAAGCCGGGCAAGGTAGCGACCTCTTTGAGCAGGCGCTGCCAGACCGCCTCTCGCAGGGCCTCGCGTTGGGCCTCTCGCTGAGAGTCTGGGACAGGCGAGGCAGCCTGGGGGGCAGCCGGGTGGGCGGCCGGTTCTGAGGGGTCAGGAGGCAAATCAGGCACCGTGGTCATGGCGCGCATTGTGCGCATAATCCGCCGATGCTGTGGGACATCTTCTGCCGGGTCATCGACAACTTTGGCGACATTGGTGTGTGCTGGCGCCTGGCGCGCGACCTGGGCCAGCGTGGTCATGCGGTGCGTTTGTGGGTGGATGACGCGTCGGCCCTGTCGTGGATGGCGCCCGAGGTGCACTGGGCGCACGTGGACGGGCACTCGTTTCAGCGTGGCGTGGGTTGCCCGGGGGTGACCGTGCACCACTGGGCCGAGGCTGAGACCCTGGCCGGCGACAGCTCGACCCAGCCCGGCGAGGTGGTGATCGAGGCCTTTGGCTGTGAACCCCCCGAGGCCTTCGTGGAGCGCATGCAGCGGCCCACCCCGCCGGCCTGGATCAATCTGGAGTACCTGAGCGCCGAGCCCTATGTGGAGCGAAGCCATGGCCTGCCCTCCCCCGTGAGTCGTGGCGCGGGCGCGGGCTTGGTAAAGCGTTTTTTTTACCCCGGCTTCACACCGAGAACCGGCGGTCTGTTGCGCGAACCGACCCTCATGGCCCACCAAGAGGCGCTGAGCACCGACGCACGGATGGCTTGGTTGCAGGGCTTGGGGGTGCCTGCCAGCCCGAGTGACGCGCTGGTTGCGGTGTTCTGCTACGACCGCGCTCCGGTGGGCGCTCTGCTGCAGCAGTTGCAAACCCACGGCCTGGGCGGTGCGGAATGCACCCGGGTGCTGCTGACGCCGGGGCACGCCAGCCGGCTGGCTCAGGCTTGGGTGGACACCGGCGCCTGGAGCCGCCCCGCCGACGACCATGCGCCGGGGTTGCACCTGCACCACCTGCCCGCCCTGCCCCAGGCAGAGTTCGACACCCTGCTGTGGACCTGCCACCTGAACCTGGTGCGCGGCGAAGACTCGGCCGTGCGGGCCCTGTGGGCCGGCCGACCGCATGTGTGGCACATCTACCCCCAAGACGACGGCGTGCATGCCGACAAACTGCACGCTTTCTTGGCGCGGTGGATGGACGACTGGCCGCCTGAACTGCGTGACAGCGTCAGCGCCTGGTGGGCCGCGTGGAATGGCCTGGCGGGCGCATCGGGCGTACACGGCGCACCGGGCGACGCCCCCCCCGCACTGCCGCCCTTGCCCGCCTGGCGGGATGAAGCGACGACCTGGGCACAGCACAGCCGCCTCAGCCGCGAGCTCGCCCTGGAGCAGCCGGATCTGTGCAGCCAGCTGATTGAGTTCACGCAGGGTTTTGTCACCCAGCCAGGGTAGAATACCGGGTTTTGCGCAGTGCCATGATGGCGCGCACCCCGGTTGGGGCGCCCCTGCAAGCCACGCGCAGTTCCAGATTCAGACCGACTCAGACGACCCAAACGGGAATCCACCATGAAACTCGCACAAGAAATCCGCGCTGGCAACGTGATCATGCAGGGCAAGGACCCGATGGTCGTGCTCAAGACCGAATACAGCCGTGGCGGCCGTGGCGCAGCCACCGTTCGCATGAAGATGAAGAACCTGCTGAACGGCGCTGGCGCCGAAGTGGTCTTCAAGGCTGACGACAAGATGGACCAGATCATCCTCGACAAGAAGGAGTGCACCTACTCCTACTTCGCCGACCCGATGTACGCGTTCATGGACGCCGAATACAACCAGTTCGAGGTGGAAGCCGAGAACATGGGCGACGCCGTCAACTACCTGCAAGACGGCATGGAAGTGGAAGTGGTGTTCTATGACGGCAAGGCCATCTCGGTCGAACTGCCCACCACCATCGTGCGCGAAATCGAAACCGAACCCGCCGTCAAGGGCGACACGTCGGGCAAGGTCATGAAGCCTGCCCGCATCGTCGGCACCGGCTTCGAGATCTCGGTGCCTCTGTTCGTGGACTCGGGTGACAAGATCGAAATCGACACCCGTACCAACGAGTACAAGAAGCGCGTCTGAGCCACACGGCCTATGCTCTCTTCGAAAAAGGCACCCTCGGGTGCCTTTTTCATTGGCGTGGCAGATCGCTCAGTGGACGAGGCGCATCAGATGATGCGAGCGGCAAATCGCTCGATGGCCTTGGTGGGGCCGGCCACCACCAACAAATCGCCCACCTGGATCACGGTATCCGGCTTGGCATAGATGAAATCCTGGTGGCGGCGCTTGATGCCCACCACGGTGATGCCGTACTTCTGCCGGATATTGGACTCTGACAAGGGCTTGCCATGGCTTTCACGCATGGAGCGTGTCTTGGCAATCGCAAAGCTGTCCTCGAACTCGATGAAGTCGATCATCTTGCCCGTGACCAGGTGGGCCACGCGCTGGCCCATGTCAGCTTCCGGATAGACCACATGGTGGGCGCCCACCTTCTCCAGGATGCGCCCGTACTGCGGCGTGGTGGCCTTGGCCCAGATGTCCTTGACCCCCACCTGGCTGAGGTTGAGCACCGTCAACACGCTCGACTCGAGGTCGGTACCGATGCTGACCACCGCATGGGCAAAATCCTGCACACCGAGTTGCTTGAGCGTTTCGATGTCGGTGGTGTCGGCCTGCACCACGTGGGGCAACTGCCCCGCCATGGCCTGCACGCCCTCGGCGTTGTCATCAATCGCCAGCACCTCATGTCCCAACTGGTGCAGCGCCAAGGCCACGGCCGAGCCAAAGCGGCCCAACCCAATCACCACCACACTGTCACCAGACGGCTTCTTATCACCCAACAATTGGCTTCTCCTCGGGATATCGGTAAGGCCGTCGCGCGTGGTTCATGGCCAAGGCCACAGCCAGGGTCACCACCCCCACACGCCCCACAAACATCAGCATGACCAGCAAGAACTGCGCGGCCGGCGGCAACTGCGCCGTGATGCCCGTGGATGAGCCCACATTGGCGAAGGCCGAGATCACCTCGTACAACACCAGGTGATAGGCCAGATCGGTCATCGGCAGCATCAACAACACACCCAATACGATGGCGGCCGAGCTGAGCACCAGCAGTGTCAAGGCCTGTCTCTGAGCGGACTCGGCAATGCGCCGCCCCCGGAACTCGACATCCTGATTGCCGCGAATCTCGTTCCACACCACCAGCAGCAAGACCAGGAAGGTCGTCACCTTGACCCCGCCGGCGGTCGAGGCACTGCCCCCACCGATGAACATCAAGGCGTAGTGCAGCGTCATCGAGAACTGACTCAACTGCCCCAGGTCGATCACATTGAAACCCGACGACCGTGCAGCCACCGAGGTGAACAGCGCCGCCACGGCCGCCTCCATGCCGCTCAGACCGCCCATGGTTTCGACACGCGTACGCTCAGCGGCGTAGAACACCACCGCCCCGACCAGGTACAGGATGACGGTGCCCCACAGGGTGAGCACCACATGCATGGACAGCGTGGCGCGCTGACGGCGTTGCATGAGCTCGTACAACACCGGAAAGCCCAGCCCCCCGATGAAGGAGGCCAACATGATGGGCGAGAGCACCCAGCCGTCGCCCACCAAGCTCATCAAGCCATCCGACCACAGCGCAAAACCGGCACTGTTGAAGGCGGACACGGCATGAAACAAGCCGTACCACAAGGCCTGCCCCCATGGCATGTCGTGGCCCCAGGCAAATCGGGCCGCCAGCCAGAGCGCCATCGCCAATTCCACCGCCACGGTGATGCCCAACACGATCTTGGCGATGCCTTTGACATCACCCACCGCCAGCGCATGGGTTTCCGTCTGCAGCAAGAGCTTGGACTTCAAGCGCATCTGCTTGTTGACCAGCAACCCCAACAAGGTGGCAGCGGTCATCATGCCAAAGCCGCCCAGCTGGAACAACACCATCAACACCACCAGCCCGGTGGTGGACCAGTGGGTGGCGGTGTCCACCACCACCAGCCCGGTCACACACACGGCCGACGTGGCCGTGAACAAGGCTGTCAAGAAAGACGTGTCGGGCACCCCATGGGCGCGCGATACGGGCAGCATCAGCAAGACCGTACCCAGCGCGATGGCCGCCAGGAAGATCATCACCAGCGCCGTGGTGGGCTGGGTGAGCTGCCCCCGCTGGATCATGCCGCTTCATCCCCCACCTGGGGCCGCTGATGTGCCAGGCGCATCACTTCACTGGGCAGGTGGTGCTTGAGGGTGTGGTCGGACCACACCTGGCGCCAGCGCCGTGCGCCCTTCAGGCCGTGGTACAGCCCCAGAATGTGGCGAATGACCTGCGGCCAGCGCACCTCGCCGTGCTCCCAGCCCTTGGTACGGGCCATCTGGTGCTCGACATAGGCCACCATGGCCGCCTCCACGGCCTCGCGGCTGAGGGTCTCGCCCAGCGCCGGCTGGCCGAAGAACAACTCGTCCCATTCGCTGAGCATCCAGGGCGTGTGGTACGCCGCGCGCCCCACCATCACCCCATCCAGGGCCACGTCATCCAGCACGGCCCCGGGCTGCAATTGCGCCAGGCAGGCGGCGTTGTCGGCCAGCCCCCCGTTGATGACGATGGTCAGGTGTGGAAAGTCGCGTTTGAGCTGGTGCACAAAGCCGTAGCGCAGCGGCGGGATCTCGCGGTTCTCTTTGGGGCTCAGGCCCTTGAGCCAGGCATTGCGCGCGTGCACGATGAAGACCTCGCAGCCGGCATCGGCCACCGTGCCCACAAAGTCGCGCACGAAATCGTAGCTCTCGATCTTGTCGATGCCGATGCGGTGCTTGACGGTGATGGGCACCTTGGGGTCACCGCTCACGGCGTCGATCATGGCCTTGACGCAGTCGGCCACCAGCGTGGCCTCGCTCATCAAGCACGCACCAAAGGCACCGCGCTGCACACGCTCACTGGGGCAGCCGCAGTTCAGGTTCACCTCGTCGTAGCCCCACTGCTGCGCCAGGCGGGCGCAGTGGGCCAGGTCGGCGGGCTCACTGCCGCCCAGTTGCAAGGCCACCGGGTGCTCTTCGGCGTTGTAGTCCAGAAAGCGGTGCATCTGGCCATGCACCAGTGCACCGGTGGTCAGCATCTCGGTGTACAGGCGCGCGTGTCGACTGAGCAGCCGGTGAAAGTAGCGGCAATGCGGATCGGTCCAGTCCAGCATGGGCGCCACGCAGGCGCGCCAGGGGCTCAGGCCCGTGACCGGCTCCCGAGCAGGCTGAGTGGTCGGCGCCAGTGCGGCGCCAGGGGCAGAGGGAGTCAATGGCAAATCAGACATGAGGAGCGAAGTGTACGCATCCCGGGCGGGGTATCACACGGGGTCAGCCAGATCGCGCAAGGGATGCACGTGCAGGGGCCACACCGGCTCGAAAAACGCCTCCACCATGGCGGGCGTCACCTCGGCCACCTGGGCTGGCTGCCACCGCGGCGCGTGGTCTTTGTCGACCACCAGGGCGCGCACGCCCTCCACGGTCTCGCTGGCTGCGCCCTTGCGCAACTGAAAGCAGTGCCTGACCATCGTTCGCTCCATGCGAAACACCTCGGCCAGAGGCATGCTGCGCGCACGGCGAATTTGCTCCAGCGTCACGGCCATCATCAAGGGCGAATGCCCCGCCATCTGCCTCAGCGTGGCCTGGGCCCATTCACTGGCATCGGCTTGCAGGCTGGCTTCGATCTCAGGCAGCGTGGGCAGGCTGAAATGCCGATTGATGGGCTCAAGGTGTTGGGTGATGGTGGCCTCAGGCAAGTGCTGCAGGGCGTGCGCCTGAACATGACTGCCCAGGCGAGCCATCAACTCGTCAGCATCGGCGCCCGGTTGAGCACGCAGATCGGCCAGTAACGTGGGCAGACTGGCGCCGTGGGCGTGCTCGTCGGCCAGCCCCAGCGTGAGCGCATCGGTCAGGTGCAGATGGGGCCCGACCACACCCAGGTACTCGCCCACCGCACCGCTGCAGCGCGACAGGAAGTAGCCGCCCGCCACGTCCGGGAACAAGCCGATGCGGGTTTCGGGCATGGCCATGCGCGCCGATTCAGTCACCACGCGCCACTGGCACCCCTGGGCCAGACCCATGCCTCCGCCCATGCACACGCCTTCGATCCAGGCCACCGTGGGTTTGGGATACGCAAGGATCAGGTGATCCAGCGCGTACTCTTCCGTGAAGAAGTCATCCAGCGCCGGGTCGCCTGCCAGGGCCGCGTCGTGCATGAAACGGATGTCGCCGCCAGCGCAAAAGTGGGTGACCGGGTGCTTGCCATCCACGGCGGGCCGGGCACTGCCTCGCAGCAACACCGCATGCACGGCGGCATCCTGGGCCCAGCCGCGCAGCACCACGCTCAACTCGCGCACCATCTCCAGGGTCAGCGCATTCAGCGCCTGCGGACGGTTCAGGGTGATCACCCCCAGGCCGCCCACGACCTCGGTCAGCACCGGACTGCTCTGACTCATGCTTCACCATGCTTTGCTGCGGCACACCAGACCATTCTGGGGCCGATGTGTCAGCATAGCCGATCAGTCCTTCGCCGCCCTGCGGGCGCGAACGAAGGTCCTCCCTGATGCTTTGGATGAAGTACTTGGATCAGACCGCGGTACCGAGGCCGCCCACCGTCATTGAGGAACCGCGTGGCGAACCTCGTGCACTCGGCCCGAGTGGGTGGTGATGTAGACACTGCTGGGCTCAAAACCCTGACCAGCCCGACCCACGGCCACCGCGCTGGGCATCAACAGGCCCTCCACCAGCAGGCACATGTGGCCAGTGCGAGGCTCCAGTCGCCACACCTCGCCGCCCCAGTACGACACCACATACAGGCGGCCCTGGGCATCGATGTCCAGGCCGTCCAGCCAGCTCCACTTGCGGGCGGGCGGCGCATCAGCCACCACCGAGGTTTGTCCCGTGATGCGGTTCACCGCCAGCACGCGCGCCGGGATCATCTGGTTCACGTACAAGGTTTGCTGGTCGATGCTGAGAGCCAAGCCGTTGCTGTTTTGCTTCAGCCAGGTGCGCTCCACACGGCCGTCGGGCAACACACGATCCAGACTGGCCGCCAGATCATCCGATGCGTAAAAGGTGCCGTCTTGCGCCCGCACGACGCCGTTGGCCATCGACAGCCCCTTGATCACGGGCGTGACGGCCCCCGTGTGCAGATCGACCCGCGCAATGCCCGCCTTGCCCAGTCGGGGCAGGAAGCCGTTGAGACTGTTACCCGTGCCGACATTAGCCTGGCGCTCATCCGCCACGGCGATGCCACCCGGGCTGGAGAGCCCCTTGGCCACCACCGCTGGCGTGGCCTGGGGCGATGGCAGCCTGACCAAGGCCGACTGCAGCATGTTGGTGTAAAGCAGCTGGCCCTGACGGTCGAACGCGATCGACTCCAGTGGCCCCTGACCGGACAGCAGCGTCCGGGCCGCGCTCACGCCCTCGCACCAGTTCAAGCCCGAAGCGGTGGGGCCAGCCGCCTGCGCCAGTCCTGCCCCCCAACACAGTGAACCGATGAGGCACGTCGTCCGTGCCGAGATTCTCATGGCGCGAACCTTTGCTTTGATCATGGTGTCTCTTCTTGGTTATTAACGAATCACATGTGATACTTTAATCACATACGCTGGGCGACGTCCATCAGGCACACCCCAGGACTTACCCCCGCATGCCGCCGATACAAGACACCTCCCTGCCCTACACTGCCGCCCATGCCCGAACTTCACGCGCCATTTCCTGACACCCTCCGCACGCCCGACGGAGAACACCTGGCCGTTCGGCAATGGTTGGTGCCCCAAGCGCGCGGCATTGTGCAAACGCTGCATGGCTTTGGAGAACACCAGGGCGTGTTCGAGGGGCTGGCAACGGTTCTGAACAGCGCCGGATGGAGCGTGGTGGGTTTGGACCATCGATCACACGGGCGCTCCACGGGCACACCTGGGGTCATTCATGACCCGATGCAGTTGCTCCACGACCAGGCGCTTTTGGCCGACGTGCTCGCCGCCCGATTCAGACACTGCCCGCATGTGCTGCTAGGCACCAGCATGGGCGGCATGCTGGCTGCTCGTTTCGCGGCCGCACAAGGCATGGCCCGTCAATCCGACAGCCAGGCACCCGGCTGGAGTCGCCCTGTGGACGGGGTGGTTCTGATTGCGCCGGCACTGTCGGTTCAACTGCCGGCGCCGCAACAGGCCACCCTGTCGGTGTTGGCCACCCTGGTGCCCGACCTACCCGTCACACTCAGCCATCTGCAAACCTGGGGCAACTCCAACCCCGAGGTACTCAAAGCCAAGCTGGCCGACCCCCTCATCCACACCCGGCTGACACCGCGCGTCTGCCAGTTCATGCTGAGCACGGCCCGCGACGTCTTCAACGACGTTGCTGCGTGGGACACCCCCACCCTGTTGTGCGCCAGCCGGGACGACAAGCTGGTGCCCGTGGAGGCCTGTGAACGCTTCATTCGGGCCGTGCCTGGTCGCTTTCTGCGGGCCCAGCTCTATGACGACATGGCACACGACCTGTTGAATGAGCCGTGCCAAGCCGATCTGCACGCCCTCATCCTTGAATGGCTGGATGACTTGACCGGTGTGCACGCGAAGCGCGCGGCGGGATGAGTGCATGGCACCACGCGCCAAACCGAACACCTCCGACACCCGGACGCGCCGGCTGGAGGCGGCCATGTCCGAGTTCATCGAGCAGGGCTACGCCGGCACCGACACCAACCGCATCGCCCGACGCGCTGGTTTCGCGCCCCAAACGTTCTACCGCTGGTTTGAGGACAAAAAAGCCATCCTCAGTGCTGTGCTGGGGGTGTGGCTCGAAACCGAGTGCCGAAGCTGGCAGGCGGTTTTGCTTGATCAGACGCTGCCAATCGAGCAATTGGTTGACGCCTGCGTGGACAACGCGCGCCCTTTCCTGACCTTCCGCCAACACCTGCGCTCGGTCTTGCTGATGGACGAGACCTTGCGGCTGCAGCAAGCCCAGGCACGCCGTCAGTTGATCGACCAATTGGCTCCTGCAGATGCACCTGACGCCCAACGAGCCACCATGGCCGCCCTGCTCAGCCAGATCGACGCCCTGACCGAACTGCTGGCCCGCGACGACATCGCCCTCATGGGCCTGAGCGATGCCCCCGCCCGGGCAGACCTGGGCCAGCTGATCCTGCGCCTGCGCCAGTGCTGCATCACGCCATCCGCCGAATGATCCGCTCGATGTTGCGCTCAGCCAGCGCCGCCACCGACAGCGCCGGGTTGGCCACCAGCGAATCAGGGAACAAGGCGGCATCCATCACGTACAAGCCAGGGTAGTTTTTCACCTGACCGACATCGTCCGTGGCCAGACCAATCGGGCAGCCACCAAGAGGATGGTAGGTGGCGTTGTCGCCCACGATCTTGCCGCCAAACCAGCTGCGGCTGTAGGTGGACCCGTTGGCGCGGTTGATCTTGTCGTACACCGCACGGGCGCTTTTGACCGGCTCGTCCTTGGCCGTGGCCGACCACTGCAACACCGCCTGCTGCTGTTGGGTGTCGTATGCAAACTGCCCCAACTCGGGGGTTTGCGTCATCGTGATGTGGGCCGTACTGAACAGGTCGATACCCAGGGGAATTGAGATGTTCATTGAATAGACCGGCTGGTTGCGATGATCCCAGGCATCAATACCCGTGGCCGGCAACACCGAGGTCTTGCTGCCCGTGGGCGTGTACACATTGCGCACCATGAAGATCTCGCCATTCGAGCTCCAGCAGGTGCCGATGTGCTCATTGAGTTTGGGCAGCGTGCCTGTGGCGCGTGCCTTCACCAGAAGCCCGGTGCTGCCCATGCTGCCTCCGGCCAGGTACAGGCGATCACAATTGATCACCCGTGTGGACAGCACCTGGCCACTCACATCGATCTGGCGGGTTGAGACCTGATAGCGCCCATCGGGCGTCTGTGTGATGGAGGTGACTTCGGTCAGAGGTTGAATGCGCACCAGACCCGTGCCCACGGCCTCGGCCAGATAGGTCTTGTCCAGGCTCTTCTTGCCGTGGTTGTTGCCAAACCCGCCCTCGCTGCCCAAGGCCGACTTGGGCACCAAACCGGCCTCTTCCTGTTCCATGTAGGCCATGTCGTAGCCAGAATCCAGCGTGCGCCACTGAAACCCCGCCTTGGCGGCCTGGGCGCATGCCACCCGCGCATAGCGGTGGTACGCGCTCGACTGCAGGTAGCCGGGGCGAATCTTGTTGGCCCCCAGGCCGGCCAGCGCGCGTGGGTAGTACACGCGGTAGAGCTCATCCAGATCGATGCTGCTGGGCAAGATGCGCTGGAGGGTGTCGCGATAAGGCGTGATCAGCATCGCCAGGTTCACTAGCGAGCCCCCGCCCACACCGCGCCCCAGGTACACGTCCATGTTGGGCGACGACACGACATCCAGGATGCCGGCGGACACAGGCACCTTCAACAGACTGCTCACCGGAATCACACCGCCGATGGTGGAGAACACCGCCGTGATACGGTCCTTGAACCACATGGCGCGCTCATCGGGCGAAAACGGCTTGCAGAAGATGTTGCCATCCTTGCCAGGGGTGTTCCACAGGCGCCCCATCTCCAGCATGGTCACCGGCTGGCCTGCCTGGGCCAATCGCAGCGCAGTGACCGCCCCGCCGTAACCCGTACCCACGACCAAATGGCGCACATGCTCGTCAGCCTGCGCGGCGTAAGCCTCGTCGGTCATCCAGCCCGCCAGGACGCCGGCGGGGGGGATGGCCCCGGCGGACAAGACCTTGCCCGGCAAGGCCACGCTGCGCAATCCCAAATGCCCCCCGATGGCCAGCACCCGCTGTCCCCAGGCCCGTCGACTCATCTGCTTGCTGTGGCTCATGGCGCCCTCTCTTGACGAGGTTGGTTCAACACCGGGCAACCATAAGAAAAAAGCCCGCGAACGGCATGTGCCGTGCGGGCCATCTGTTCACCGTGGCAACCATCTCTCGGGTAAGCCCCGGGATTCACGGCCGACGGTGAGCGCGAAAACGCGCCAGAGGAAGAGCGCAGTCGATCAGGCGTTGGCTTCACGCGAAGCACGCTTGCGATCGTGCTCCTTCAAGTGACGCTTGCGCAGACGGATGCTCTTGGGGGTGATTTCCACCAGCTCATCGTCATCGATGAAGTCCACGCCGTATTCCAGCGTCAACTCGATCGGCGGCGTGATCTTGATGGCATCTTCCTTGCCCGAGACGCGGAAGTTGGTCAGCTGCTTGGTACGGGTGGCATTCACCACCAGGTCGTTGTCGCGGCTGTGGATGCCGACGATCATGCCTTCGTACACCGGGTCGTTCGGCTTGACGAACATGCGACCACGGTCGTCCAGCTTGCCCAGGGCGTAGGTGAAGATTTCACCATCGTCCATCGAAATCAGCACGCCGTTCTTGCGACCACCGATCTCACCCTTGTGCGGCTCATAGCCGTCAAAGATGGACGAGATCAGGCCCGAACCACGCGTCAGGTTCAGGAACTCGTTGCTGAAACCGATCAGGCCACGGGCCGGGATGCGGTACTCCAGGCGCACGCGGCCCTGGCCATCCGGCTCCATGTTGATCATTTCGCCCTTGCGCAGACCCAGCGCCTGCATCACGCCGCCTTGGTGGATTTCTTCCACGTCGGCCGTGACCAGCTCCATGGGCTCGCACTTGACGCCGTCGATCTCCTTGAACATGACGCGGGGCTTGGAGACAGCCAGCTCATAGCCTTCACGGCGCATGTTTTCCAGCAAGATGGTCAGGTGCAATTCGCCACGGCCGCACACCTCGAAGATGCCGTCTTCGTCGGTTTCCTTCACGCGCAGAGCCACGTTGTGCTGCAGCTCTTTCTGCAGGCGGTCCCAGATCTGACGCGACGTCACGAACTTGCCTTCGCGGCCTGCCAGCGGCGAGGTGTTCACGCAGAAGTTCATCGTCAGCGTGGGCTCGTCCACCTTCAGCATGGGCAGCGGCGTGGGGTTGGCCGGATCGGTGATGGTCACACCGATGCCGATCTCTTCAATGCCGTTGATCAGGACGATCTCGCCAGGACCCGCTTCGGTCACTTGCACACGATCCAGGCCCTGGAAGGTCAGGACCTGGTTGATACGACCCTTGACGGCCTTGCCGTCCGGGCCTTCCATCACCACCACATCCATGCTCGGCTTGACCTTGCCGGCATTGACACGACCCACACCGATGCGGCCGACGAAGCTGTTGTAGTCCAGCGCCGAAATCTGCAGCTGCAGAGGTGCATCCGCATTGCCGTTGTGCGGTTGCACGTGCTTGAGGATCGTCTCGAACAGGGCCGACATGTCGGGGCCCCACTGGGCACCCGGCTCGCCCTCTTCCAGCGACGACCAGCCGTTGATGCCCGAGGCGTACACCACGGGGAAATCCAGTTGCTCGTCGGTGGCGCCCAGCTTGTCGAACAGGTCGAACGCAGCGTTGATGACGGCATCGGGCTTGGCGCCGGGCTTGTCCACCTTGTTGACCACCACGATGGGCTTGAGGCCCAGGGCCAGGGCCTTCTTGGTCACGAAGCGCGTTTGCGGCATCGGGCCTTCCTGCGCGTCGATCAGCAACACGACGCCGTCCACCATGGACAGTGCACGCTCGACTTCACCGCCAAAGTCCGCGTGGCCTGGGGTGTCGACGATGTTGATGTGCGTGCCATTCCAGCTCACGGCACAGTTCTTGGCCAGGATGGTGATGCCACGCTCACGTTCGATGGCGTTGTTGTCCATCACCGTGTCGACGACCTTCTCGTGCTCGGCGAAGGTGCCGCTTTGGCGCAAGAGTTGGTCCACCATGGTGGTTTTGCCATGGTCCACGTGGGCGATGATGGCGATGTTGCGGATCTGGGTGCTCATGAAGAAGCTCTCTGGTCTGGAATCAGGGGGTCGCGGTGCTGGCCTGGACGAGCAGGCCCTGGATCTCCGCCGGGCTCAGCAGGCGGTTGGGGATCAACTCGCCGCCTTGCACATGGGCGCTGCCCAACAGAATGCGACGTGAGGAATCTTGTGGGGCCGCCGGGTGCGGGCCATACACCCGAACCTGCGGCATATTGCCCAAGGACACCCGGCGGCGCAATCCCGTGAGAAAGCGGGCCGCCTCGGCCTCGGGCAGGTTGACATCGGGCCAGTCGGCCAGCAGCACATCGGCAGGCCGAAGCCATTCGTCTCGCTCGGCCTCGGGCATGGCTTGCAAGGCCTCCAGCGTGACGGCGGCGTCGAGCGACACGCCTCCACTGCCGGTGCGGCGCAAGCCCACCAGGTGAGCGCCGCAGCCCAGGTGTTCACCGATGTCCTGGGCCAAGGTGCGGATGTAAGTGCCTTTGCTGCAGCGCACGTCAATCACCACCCGATCATGATCAACCGCCAGGATGTCAATCGCGTGAATGGTGACTCGACGGGGCTCGCGCTCGACCTCGATGCCCTCTCGGGCGTATTCATACAGCGCGCGACCAGCGTGCTTGAGGGCCGAGTACATGGGCGGCACCTGATCGATCGGGCCCACAAAGGCCTGACAGGCTGACTCCAGCCGCGCCATGGTGAGCATCTCAGGCAGCACATCGCGACGGTTCAGCACCTCGCCCTCGGCATCGCCGGTGGTGGTGGTCTCGCCCAGTTTCAAGGTGGCGGTGTAGCGCTTGTCGGCGTCCAACGACACCTGCGAGAACTTGGTCGCCGCACCAAAACACAGCGGCAGCAGCCCAGTGGCCAGCGGATCCAGGGTGCCCGTGTGGCCGGCCTTCTCGGCCCGAAACAAACGCTTGACCTTCTGCAAGGCATCGTTGCTCGACAGGCCCAGCGGCTTGTCAAGCAGCAGCACGCCATGCACCTGCCGACGTGGCAGCCGTGCAGGACGTGTGGGGGACGATGCGGTCGGGGTGTTCACGGGATGGGGATCTCAGTGGGTGCCCTGGTCGCCGGTGGACGGCTCGCTACCGGGGGCAGCAGAGGTGCCCTCCCCGTCGTCCTTGGCCTTGTCGGCCACAGCCCGCGTGATCAGCGCGCTGAGTTCGGCGGCCCGCTCGGTCGTGCGGTCAAAGTGGAAATGCAAGGTGGGCACGGTGTGGATCTGCAGGCGCTTGAACAAGCCATTGCGCAGAAACCCTGCGGCTTCGTTCAAGCCGGCTTCGCACTCGTTGGGCTCACCGATCAACAGCGAAAAATAGATCTTGGCGTGCGCGTAGTCTGGCGTCACCTCCACGCTGTTGAGGGTGACCATGCCAATGCGCGGATCCTTCAATTCACGGATGAGTTCAGCCAGATCACGCTGGATCTGGTCAGCGACACGCAGGCCGCGGTTGGGAATGGATCGTTTATGGCGCATGGTGAACTCCAGCAGGACCGCATCGGTGGCTTCGGCCGCCCCCTTTCAAGCACAAACCCCGCCTGGGGTCAGGCGGGGCTGCTGGGGGTGGCGTCGCAACCGGCTTACAGGGTACGGGCCACTTCCTTGATTTCGAAGAACTCGAGGATGTCGCCTTCCTTGATGTCGTTGTAGCCCTTGATGTTGAGGCCGCACTCGAAGCCCTCGCGAACTTCCTTGACATCGTCCTTGAAGCGCTTGAGGCCTTCCAGCTCGCCGGTGTAGATGACCACGATGTCGCGCAGGAGGCGCAGCTTGGCGCTGCGACGCACGACCCCGTCGGTGACCATACAGCCCGCGATGGTGCCGATCTTCGAGGCCACGAACACCTGACGGATCTCGGCCGAGCCGATGATCTCTTCGCGCTGTTCGGGGGCCAGCATGCCACCCATCGCTGCCTTCACATCGTCCACGGCGTCGTAAATGATGTTGTAGTAGCGGATGTCGACACCGTTGTGCTCGGCCACCTTGCGGGCATTGGCGTCCGCACGGGTGTTGAAGCCAATGAGCACCGCCTTCGAAGCGATGGCCAGGTTGACGTCGGATTCGGAGATACCACCCACGGCCGCGTGCACGATCTGCACACGAACCTCGTCGGTCGACAGCTTGAGCAGCGATGCCGCCAGGGCTTCTTGCGAACCCTGAACGTCGGCCTTGATGATGATCGGCAAGGTCTGGACGTCGCCGCCCTGGCCCATTTGCTCGAACATGTTCTCCAGCTTGGCGGCCTGTTGCTTGGCCAGCTTGACGTCGCGGTACTTGCCTTGACGGAAGGTCGCGATTTCGCGAGCACGGCGCTCGTCAGCCAGCACCATGAACTCATCACCAGCCGAGGGCACGTCGGTCAGACCCTGGATTTCCACCGGGATCGACGGGCCTGCCTCGTTGGCGGGCTTGCCGTCTTCATCCAGCATGGCGCGAACGCGACCATACGAGGCACCGGCCAGCACCACATCACCACGCTTGAGCGTACCGGACTGCACCAGCACCGTGGCCACCGGGCCGCGACCCTTGTCCAGACGGGCTTCGATCACCAGGCCCTTGGCCATGGCGTCCTTGGGCGCGGTCAGCTCCAGCACTTCGGCTTGCAGCAGCACGTTTTCCAGCAGTTCGTCGATGCCTTGGCCTGTCTTGGCCGACACCGGGCAGAACGGCGATTCACCACCGTAGGCCTCGGGCACCACCTGCTCGGCGATCAGCTCTTGCGTCACGCGCTCGAGGTTCACGCCGGGCTTGTCGATCTTGTTGACTGCCACCACGATGGGCACGCCAGCGGCCTTCGCGTGGTGGATGGCTTCCTTCGTTTGCGGCATGACGCCATCGTCGGCCGCCACCACCAGGATGACGATGTCGGTGGCCTTGGCACCACGGGCACGCATGGCCGTGAAGGCTTCGTGACCCGGGGTGTCGAGGAAGGTGATCATGCCGCGCGGGGTGTCCACATGGTAGGCACCGATGTGCTGCGTGATGCCACCAGCTTCACCGGCCGCCACACGAGAGGTGCGGATGTAGTCCAGCAGCGAGGTCTTGCCGTGGTCGACGTGACCCATGACGGTGACCACGGGCGCACGCGGGAACACCTCGGCGTCTTGCTGAGCGTGTTCTTCTTCCAGGAAGGCGTCCGGATCGTCCAGCTTGGCGGCAAAGGCCTTGTGGCCCATTTCTTCCACCAGGATCATGGCGGTTTCCTGATCCAGTTGCTGGTTGATGGTGACCATCTGGCCCAGCTTCATCAACTGCTTGATCAGTTCGGTGGCCTTGACCGACATCTTGTGCGCCAGATCGGCCACCGAGATGGTTTCAGGCACGTGCACTTCCAGGATCTGCGGCTCGCTCGGCGGGACGAAGGTCGACGCGTTGTCGTTACGGTCGCCACGACGACCACCCTTGCCACCCGGCGCCTTCCAGCCATTGCGGCCAGCGCCAGCGGCGGCGTCCGTGCGACCCTTGGCAGGCGCACCACGCTTCTTGGTGTCATCAGCCCAGCTGGACGACAGCTTCTCGGACTTGATCGACTTCTTGTCGCCCGGCTTGGCGCCAGCACCAGCCGCAGCCCCGGGGGCACCGGGTGCCGTCTTGGGCTTGTGGATGGTGCCCTTGATGCCTGCAGCATCGGCGGGCTTGGCTTCTTCAGGCTTCTTGGCCGTCAGCACCTTCTTGGGTGCGTTCATCATCGCGCGGATGGCGGCGGCTTCAGCCTCAGCGGCTTTGCGACGATTGGCCAGGTCGGTCAGACGCTTTTGCTCCTCAGCCTCGATGTCAGCGGCCTTGACCACACGCACCGCCGGGGCAGGCTTGGGAGCCTCGACAGGCTCGGCGGGCTTGGCGGCCTCAGTTGGCGCAGGGGCAGCGGCTGGTGCAGCCGCCGTCTCTTCCGACTTCTCGACGGACTTTTCTTCAGCCTTGTCTTCAGGAGCACGCAGGGTGCCGCCCTTGGCGGCGCGCTGGGCGGCTGCCGTCAGGGCAGCAGCTTCTGCACGCGCAGCCTCTTGAGCCGCAGCACGCTTGGCCACCGCGGCCTCACGAACGGCAGCGGCGTCGGCGTCGGCTTCGGTCACATCACCGGACGCCACTGCGGCCACGGCCTTGGCTGCGGCTTCACGCTCGGCAGCCTCACGCTGGGCGCGCTCAGCCGCTTCACGGGCACGGGCCTCGGCTTCTTCCCGCTCGCGTCGCTCTTGTTCTTCACGCAGGCGACGGGCTTCGGCCAGTTCGGCCTCCTGCTGTCGCAGGGCCTCGGCCTGGGCGCGGGCTTCTTCTTCGCGGCGCAGCAGCTCGGCGTCCACGGCCACGGGCGCACCCTCAGGCGCGTCATCACGCTTGACAAAGACCCGCTTCTTCTTGACCTCGACCTGGATGGTCCGGGCCTTGCCGGAAGCATCGGCCTGCTTGATTTCGGACGTCGACTTGCGCGTCAGGGTGATCTTCTTGCGGTCAGCGCCGGCGGTGCCATGCGATGTGCGCAGATGATCCAGCAGACGCTCCTTGTCGGCTTCCGTGAGCACGTCTTCAGGCGTTGCCTTGGGCACGCCTGCAGACTGTAGCTGCTCCAGCAGTGTCGCTGCCGGGCGGTTGAGTTCCGCGGCAAATTGTGCGACGGTGGTCACGGCCATTGTTCAGATCCTTGCGATGAGCTTGCGTAAAAATTGTGGCGGCGTCAGGGGGACGAGGTTGATCAGGCGAACCAGTGTTCGCGTGCCTTGAGGATCAGCGCACGCGCCTGCTCCTCGGAAACCCCGGTCATGTCGGTGAGCTCGTCCACCGCCAGGTCAGCCAGGTCGTCACGGGTATGGATGCCAGCTTCGGCCAGCTTGGCAATCAGTTCAGGTGTCAGACCGTCCATGCCCTTGAGGCTTTCGGACAGGGCTTCCACGTCTTCTTCCTTGGCGATTTCCATCGTCAACAGCGCATCCTTGGCACGGGTACGCAGTTCATTGACGGTGTCTTCGTCAAACGATTCGATCGACAGCATTTCCTGGATGGGCACGTAGGCCACTTCTTCCAGGCTGGTGAAGCCTTCAGCGATCAGGATGTCGGCCACCTCTTCATCCACGTCGAGCTTGTCGACGAAGAGCTTGCGCACGCTTTCGCTTTCAACGGCTTGCTTCTGAGCCGATTCCTCGGCCGTCATGATGTTGATGCGCCAGCCGGTCAGGTCCGAAGCCAGGCGAACGTTCTGACCACCGCGCCCAATGGCGATGGCCAGGTTCTCTTCGTCCACGACCACGTCCATGGCGTGCTTTTCTTCGTCCACGAAAATGGACTGCACGTTGGCAGGTGCCAGGGCGCCGATCACGAACTGCGCCGGGTCTTCAGACCACAACACGATGTCCACACGCTCGCCAGCCAGTTCGTTGGTGACGGCGGTCACGCGAGAACCACGCACCCCGACACAGGTACCGATGGGGTCGACACGCTTGTCGTGCGACAGCACGGCGATCTTGGCGCGCGAACCGGAGTCACGGGCACAGCTCTTGATGTCGAGCAGACCCTGCTCGATCTCGGGCACTTCCTGGCGGAAGAGCTCGATCATGAAATCAGGGGCCGAACGCGACAGCATGATCTGGGGACCACGCTGGGTGGGGTCCACGCCCAGGATGTAGGCACGAACGCGGTCACCAGAACGCAGGTTTTCCTTCGGGATCATTTCGGTGCGCTTCAGGCGACCTTCAACGCGACCGGATTCGACGATCACGTCGCCCTTGTCCAGTCGCTTGACGGTACCCACGAAGATACGCTCGCCGCGAGACAGGAAGTCATTGAGCAGTTGCTCACGCTCGGCGTCGCGGATCTTTTGCAGGATGACTTGCTTGGCCGCCTGGGCGCCAATGCGGCCGATGGGCACCGACTCGACGCCTTCCTCGATGTAATCACCGACGTCAATGTCGTCGATGCGATCGCGGGCATCCGACAGGATTTCTTCGGAGTCGGGGTTCTGCAGGCCGGCCTCATCAGGCACGACCAGCCAGCGGCGGAAGGTCTCGTACTCGCCCGTTTCACGGTCGATCGAGACACGGATGTCCACTTCGCCCTGGTAGAGCTTCTTGGTGGCCGAGGCCAACGCCAGTTCGACAGCTCCGAACACCACATCGCGCTCCACGCTCTTCTCGCGGGAAATGGCGTCCACCAACATCAGCAATTCGCGATTCATTTATTCTGACCTCCGAGTTCTTCCGCCTCATCTACGGCAACCTGACCTGCCGCAGCAGGGGCTGCGGCTCTGCGACCCTTGAAACTCACCATGGGCACCAACCGTGCCTCGCGAATTTCATCGAGCGTGAAACCCATCACTTCATCCACTTCCTGGGGGGGCACAGGCTCGCCCTTGGCGGCGGCCTTGGCCTGCTTCTTGGCGGCGGTGCGCGACAAGGGCGCACGCGGCTGCGCGGGCGGCAACACCAGACCCCAAGCCTGGCCAGACTCGATCTGTTCGGCCGTGCCATCGGGCGAGGCGCACAAGGTGCCGGTGTAGCGCTTGCGTCCCTGGAAAGGGTGCTTCAGCACGATTTCGATCTGCTCACCCTGGAAACGCGCGAAGTGCGCAGGCGTTTTCAGGGGGCGATCCACACCGGGGGAGGAGACCTCCAGCCGGGCGTAATCGGCATCCACCGTCTCGAGTGCGTACTGCAGTTGGCGCGTGACCTTTTCGCAATCATCCACGGTGACCAGGTCGCCAGGCAGGTCGTAGACCTGATCAGGCAGGCGATCGATGTACACGCGCAACAAGCCCTGCGTACTGCGTTCGCAGTCCACAAGCTCGAAGCCGAGCCCCGTGACGGTGCTCTCGATCAGGTTCAACCAGGATGACATCCAGCGTAGGTAATCGACAGAAAACAGTTGCGCAAAAAAAATGGGCTGGAAAAATCCGCCCACACGTACATACACGAGACGAACTGCTTTGAAAGCCCTGCAAGCAGCCATCAGACTGCGCGAAGACTACCAAAGAGCCAAACACAGATTTTAGCCTGAGGAAAGGCGTCAATCAAGGCTCGCGCTTGAAATTCCTCTTGCACGCGACACCCGTGCCAGAATCCAGGGTTGATTCTGACCATCCATATGGAGTGCTCATGGGTTTTCTTGCTGGCAAACGCCTGCTCATCACCGGCCTGCTGTCCAACCGTTCCATCGCCTACGGCATTGCCCAGGCGTGCCACCGTGAAGGGGCCGAACTGGCCTTCAGTTACGTGGGCGAGCGCTTCAAGGACCGCATCACCGACTTCGCCAAGGAATTCAACTCCGAGTTGATCTTTGACTGCGACGTGGGCAGCGACGAGCAGATTGCCCAGATGTTTGCCGATCTGGCCAAAGTCTGGCCCACCTTCGATGGTTTCGTCCATTCGATCGGTTTTGCACCGCGCGAAGCCATCGCCGGCGACTTCCTGGATGGGCTGACTCGCGAGGGATTCCGGGTGGCCCACGACATCTCGGCATACAGCTTCCCGGCCATGGCCAAGGCGGCGTTGCCCTACCTGAACCCCAAGTCGGCGCTGCTGACCTTGTCGTACCTGGGCGCCGAACGCATCGTGCCGGCCTACAACACCATGGGTCTGGCCAAGGCCTCCCTGGAGGCCTCGGTGCGCTACACCGCTGCCAGCCTGGGCCCCAAGGGTATCCGGGTCAATGGCATCTCGGCCGGCCCCATCAAGACCCTGGCGGCCTCAGGCATCAAGGGTTTCAGCAAGATCTTGAATGTGGTGGAACAAAACGCGCCACTGCGCCGCAATGTGACCATCGAAGATGTGGGCAACGTGGCAGCGTTCATGCTGTCCGATCTGGCTGGGGGCGTGACCGCCGAAATCACCTACGTGGACGGCGGTTTCAGCCACGTGATGGGTGGCCTGGGCGATATCACCGAGTGAAGGAGACGCTGCCATGAACCAGGATGAACTGAAAGCCCTGCTGCACACCCTGCACAGCGAACTGGCCGCCCGCCCACAGGTCGATACCGCCACGCGCGAGGCTTTGCAAGCGCTGGACGCCGACATCCAGCGCGTGCTGGCACAAAGTGGCGATGCGGCCAACGATCCCCAAGGTACAGCCGACCAAGACGACCTGACGGTGCTGGCCCAAACCCTGGAAGCCCGACTGGAGGCCGAGCACCCGGTGCTGGTAGGCACCCTTCGCGACCTGATGGATCGCCTGGGCAAGATGGGGATCTGAGCCCCTCAGGGGGACAGGGCCTGGCTGAGATCGGCCAGGCTGGAGGCCACCAGGGTGCGGGTGTAGGCGTGCTGCGGCTGGGTGAGCACCTGCTGCACCGGCCCATGCTCGACCACTTGGCCGGCCTTCATCACGATCACCTCGTGGGCCATGGCCGCCACCACCTCCACATCGTGGGTGATGAGCAGGTAACTCAGGCCCCGCTCGCGCTGGAAGCGCTGCAACAAGGCCAGGATCTGCTTCTGGATGGTCACGTCCAGGGCGCTGGTGGGCTCGTCGAGTACCAGCACCTGCGGCTCGACAATCAGCGCACGCGCCATGGACAGGCGCTGCCGCTGCCCGCCCGAGAACTCGTGCGGGTAGCGCGACAACAGGCGGGGAAACTGCACCTCGGTCAGCCCCACCTCGGCCAGCATGGCCTCGATGCGAGCACGGCGCTGATCAGGAGCCACCTCCGGGTGGTGGATGAGCAGACCCTCGCCCACCAGTTCTTCCACCGTCATGCGGGGTGACAGCGACGAGAACGGGTCCTGAAACACCACCTGCACCTGACGACGCAGGGGCTTGTCGCGCCGAGGCTGGTACTGCCAGGCTTGGCCCATGACGGTGAGCCCCCCTTCGGCGGGCTGCAGGCCCAGTGCAGCCAGCGCCAGCGTGGATTTGCCAGAGCCAGATTCACCAATGACGGCCAGGGTGTGCCCCGCCTTGAGCTGGAAATTGACGCCACGCACGGCATCGAACCGGCCAGATCGGAACCAACCCGCCACACCGGGGCGCGGCACCTTGTAGCCTACATCCACGCCCTGCCCTTGCACCTGCACAGCCGCATGAGCTGGGGGCTGGTAGGTGGCATCGCGCAGCGGGCGGCTGTCCAGCAACTTACGGGTGTAGGGATGCTCAGGGGCGGCAAACACGGTCTGCACCGGGCCGGTTTCGACCAGCACGCCGCGCTCCATCACGGCCACGCGATCGGCAAAGTGGCGCACCAGATGCAGGTCGTGCGTGATCATGAGCACGGCCATGCCGTGTTGGCGCTGCAGGTCGGCCAGCAGTTCCAGAATCTGGCCGCGCAGCGTCACATCCAGGGCCGTGGTCGGCTCGTCGGCCAACAAGAGCTTGGGCTGACAGGCCAAGGCCATGGCGATCATGGCCCGCTGACGTTGGCCACCCGACAGCTGGTGGGGGTAGGCCTGCGCCCGGCGCGCTGGCTCCGGGATGCCGGTGGTGGCCAGCAGCTCGACCGCACGGCGCCAGGCCTCCTTGCGGGTGGTGAGCTGGTGCAGCTCGATCACTTCGGCGATCTGGTCGCCGATGGTGTACAGCGGGTTCAGGGCCGTCATGGGCTCCTGGAAGATGACGGCCACGTCGCGGCCGCGCACCTCGCGCAGACTGGGTTCGTCCAGGGCCAGCAGGTCGCGTTGTCCATCGGGCGTGTTCAACCAGGCCTGACCAGTCACTTGCGCCTGGGGTAAGAGACGCAACAGGCTCAACGCCGTGATGCTCTTGCCTGAGCCCGATTCGCCCACCAGGGCCAGCTTTTCGCCCGGGGCAATCTGCAGGTCCAGTCCATGCACCACGGGCTTGCCGGCAAAGCCCACCTGCAGGCCGCGCACATCCAGCAAAGGGGTTGGCGCTCGCATCACATTTGCTCCTTGCGCGGGTCCAGCGCATCGCGCAGCGCGTCGCCCATGAAGGTCAACAACAGCAAGGTGCTCACCAGCACGGCGAAGGTGGACAAGGAGATCCACCACGCATCGAGGTTGTTCTTGCCCTGCTCCAGCAACTCACCCAGGCTGGGGGTGCCCAGGGGCACGCCCAAGCCCAGAAAATCCAGCGAGGTCAGCGCCAGGATGGCGGCGCTCATGCGGAAGGGCAGGAAGGTGACCACGGGCGTCATGCTGTTGGGCAGGATGTGCCGCCGGATGACCTGCCAGTTGCTCAGGCCCATGGCACGGGCCGCGCGCACGTAATCCAACTGGCGGTTGCGCAGGAACTCGGCGCGCACGTAATCCGACAGGCTGATCCAGCCAAACAGGCTGAGCAAGAGCAGCAACAGGCCCAGGCTGGGCGAAAACACGGCCGAAAAGATGATGAGCAGATACAGCTCGGGCATGGAGCCCCAGATCTCGATGCCGCGCTGCATGAACAGGTCGGTGCGCCCACCATAGAAGCCCTGGATGGCCCCCACCACCACACCCAGCAGCACACCGATGGCCGTGAGCGCCAGACCAAACAGCACCGACACGCGAAAGCCATACAGCAGGCGGGCGAATACGTCCCGCCCTCGGTCATCGGTGCCCAGCCAGTTCTCGGCCGATGGGGGCGCGGGGTTGGGCGAGGACGCAAAGTAGTTGATGGTGCTGTGGTGAGACCGGTTCAGCGGGTACAGCGCCCAGTTGCCGGGTTGCTGGAACTGCTCCAGGATGAAGGGGTCCAGGTAGTCGGTGGATGTCTCGAAATCACCACCAAAGGTGGTTTCGGGCAGGTCTTGCACCACAGGCACGAACCACTGGCCCTGGTAGCGCACCAGCAAAGGCTTGTCGTTGGAGATCAACTCGGCCACGAGGCTGAGCACCACCAGCGTCACAAAAAGCACCATGCTCCAGTAGCCCAGACGGTGCTGCTTGAAACGCAGCCAGGCGCGCCGTGAAGGCGACAGGGCCAGCGGCACAGCCGGGGCCGCGGGAGAAGAAGGGGTAGGCATCGTCACGCTGCTCATGCTCAACCGTCCAGCTTGACGCGGGGGTCCACCCACACATAACAAAGGTCGCTGATCAGCTTGGTGAACAGGCCGATCAGGGTGAACAGGTACAAGGTACCCATGACCACGGGGTAATCGCGACGCATGACCGACTCATAGCCCAGCAGACCCAGGCCATCCAGGGTAAACAGGGTTTCAATCAGCAGCGAGCCTGCAAAGAAGGCGCCGATGAAGGCCGCCGGGAAGCCCGTCACCAAGGGGATCAGGGCGTTGCGAAACACGTGCTTCCACAGCACGCGGCGTTCCGCCAGGCCTTTGGCGCGGGCCGTGAGCACGTACTGCTTGCGGATTTCGTCCAGATACGCGTTTTTGGTGAGCATGGTGACCACGGCAAAGCTGCCCAGCACGCTGGCCGTGACCGGCAGGGTGATGTGCCACAGGTAGTCCACCACCTTGCCCCACAAGCTGAGTTCTTCCCAGTTGGCGGAGGTAAGCCCGCGCAGCGGGAACCACTGCAGGAACGAACCGCCCCCAAACAGCACCAGCAAGGCCACGCCCAAGACGAAGCCTGGAATGGCGTAACCCGCCAACACGAGCAGGCTGGTCGTCACATCGAAGCGCGATCCGGCCCGCACGGCCTTGGCAATGCCCAGCGGCACGGAAACCAGGTAACTCAAAAAGAAGGTCCACAGCCCCAGGCTGATGGAGACGGGCAACTTCTCCTTGATCAGCGTCCACACGTCTTTGTGATGCACAAAGCTGCGCCCCAGGTCGAAGGTGGCGTACGACACCACCATGTCCATGAAACGCTCATGGGCTGGCTTGTCAAAGCCATACAGCTTCTTGAGCTCTTCCACCTGGGCAGGGTCCACCCCTTGGCGACCTCGGTAGTCCGAGGCTGGGCCGGCTTTCTCGCCGCCGGTGGTGCGCGCGTTCAGCTGAGACAGCACCTGCTCCACAGGCCCACCCGGCACGAACTGGATCACGGTGAAGGTGAGCAACAGCACCCCCAGCAAGGTGGGCACCATCAGCAAAAGACGTTTGAGGATGTAGGCCCACATCAGCGGCTCCACCAGGTGGCCATGGCCCAGACGTCGGGCCGGTAATAACTGGGCGGCGCCTCTGGGATGCCGAAGCGCCCTCCCCGGTACGCCACCCGGTAGGTGTTGGAGTACCAGTGAAAGATCGTGTAGTGCCCATGGCGAAGCACGCGGTCCAGCGTGCGGATCAGCACGGCCAGCTCAGCCCTCGACTGTACGCTGGCGATGCGGTCCAGCAAGGCGTCCACTGCCGGGTCAGACACGCCCATCAGATTGGACGAGCCCTCGACCTGGGCCATCGATGAATGGTAGGACTGGCGCAGCTCGGCCCCGGGGATGAGCCGAGCCGGCAAGGCCAGGCTGACGGCTTCGAATTCAAAGCGCTTCATGCGCTTTTCGTACACGGCGTAGTCGACCACCCGGTAACTGGCCTGGATGCCCAGCTTCTCCAGATTGCGAATCATGGGGGCCACCACCCGCCCCATGCTGGGCGAGTTGTCGAGGAATTCGATGGTGAACGGCTGTCCGCGCTCATTGACCAGCTTGCCGTCGCGCAAGCGCCAGCCCGCCTGGGCCAGCAGGTCGCGGGCCTGGCGCAGGTTGCCGCGCAGCGAGTTGGGCGGCGTGGTGTTAGCCGGTTGGGGCACGGGTTGATTGAACACCGCCGCAGGCAGTCGCGATCGCAAGGGGTTCAGCAGGGCCAGTTCATCTGCTCCCGGCAGGCCCTTCGCCTCGTACTCGGTGTTGGTGAAGTAGCTGTTGAGCCGGGTGTAGATGTTGTAGAACAGCTGCCGGTTCATCCACTCATAGTCCATGGCCATGCCGACGGCCTGGCGCACGCGAGGGTCTTTGAACTTGTCCAGCCGGGTGTTGAAGATGAAGCCCTGGAAGTTGGCCGGGTTGCCGTGAGGCAAGGTTTGTTTGACCAGCTCACCCGAATCGAACTTGCGCCCCTTGTACTGGCGCACCCAGTCTTTGGCGATGTAGGACTGGATGAAATCGAACTCACCCGCCTTGAAGCCCTCGAATGCCGACACGTTGTCGGTATACATCCGGTAAGTGATGCGGTCGAAGTTGAACAAGCCCTTGCGCACGTTCAGGTCGCGGCCCCAGTAGTTGGCATCGCGCTGGTAGGTGATGTCGCGGTTGTTGACCACGCGCCCGATGCGGTACGGGCCCGACGCGATGGGATGCTCGGTGATGATCTGATCGAATGGCTTGGCTTGGCCATTGACCATGCCCCATTGGTGGCTGAACACCGGCAGGCCGCCCACGATGAGGGGCAGTTCAGCATCTTTCTGGTGAAAGTCAAAGCGCACCGTGCGCTCATCCATCACCACCAGGCGCTTGACGCCTGAAAAGTACGCTGGGTACTGGGGTGACACCGCCTTGCTGGTCAGCACGTCGAACGAGTGCTTCACATCCCGGGCCAGCACCGGGTCACCATTGTGGAAACGGGCACGGGGGTTGAGCCTGAAGGTCACGCTCAGACCATCGGGCGCCACGCTGACGTCCTCGGCCAGCAGGCCATAGGCCGTGGCGGGTTCGTCCATGGTGCCCACCAGCAGGGTCTCGAACACCAGGGCCTCCAGCCCTGGCGGCGCCGTGCCCTTCAGCGTGAACGGGTTGTACTTGTCAAAGCTGTTGGCAATCAGCGGGGCCACCAGGGCCATGGCGCCGCCTTTGGGGGCCCGAGGGTTGACGTAATCAAAGTGGCTGAAGCCCGCCGGGTACTTGATGTCGCCAAACTGCGAATAGGCATGGGCCGCCACAGACGCCCGGGGCATCAAGGCCAGGCACAGGCCCAGCGCCACCCCGGCCAGGGCCCATGCCCAAGACCAGCCCCGTCTGCCCCGCGACTGCTCTGACTGCCTCACCACCTGCCTGCTGATGATCAAACCCGTTCCTCCAAGGTGTCGCCCCGTGATGTTGATCACGAAGACTACCAGAGCACCAGCGCGTCACGCGCCTCGACCACCAGATGCACCTTGCGGCCCACGGGCATGGTCACCTTCACCGGCACGTGACCAAAAGGCAGCCCGGTGAGGATGGGCGTGCGGGTGTGCTGCCTCACCTGGTTGACCATGCTCTTGAGGGTGTAGCCCCGGTCCAGCGGCGACTTGCGGTAGCCCGTGAACTGCCCCAGCAGCACCGCCTTCTGGCGATCCAGCACGCCGGCCTGTTGCAATTGCAGAAGGCAGCGCTCGACCCGGTAGGGGTGCTCATTCACATCTTCCAGAAACAGAATGCCCCCCTGCACCTTCGGGAAGTGCGGTGTGCCCAGCAAGGACACCAGCACGCTCAAATTGCCGCCCCACAAGGTGCCTTGCACGTCCAGGCCGTCAAAACCCGCCTCGGTGCGAAAGCCCGTGGCTTCCAGCAAGCCGGTGACGGCCTCGGTGAAGCAAGCCTGGGTGACGTCATCGCCCCCATCCGGCTGGTCGGCATCGCCGAAATCGCCACAGGCCATGGGACCCGCCCACAAGCCTGCGGTCACGCCATGCCCCACGCGAACCGGGCCCGAGGCCTTGTGGGCCATGGCGGCCAGGTGGAAAGCAGTGAGGTCGCTGTAACCCACCCAGGCCGTGCCCTGCTCAATGCTGCGGGCCACCATGCGCCAATCAATGCGGTCCAGCAAACGGGTCAGGCCGTAACCACCCCGGGTGGCCAAGGCCACATCGGGCGCCAAGGTGGCCACACGGTGGATCGTGGCCAGGCGGGTGTCGTCGTCGCCGGCGAAGCGCTGATGACGGGCCAGGGCAGATTCATCCAGCGACGCCTTGAAGCCCAGGGCCGTCAGGCGCTTGATGGCCCGACGTGCCGACGTGGCTTGGGGCACCACGCCCGCCGGGCTGTACACCAGCACAGACTGCGGTTGGTCAACAGAATCAGAAACATCTTCGTGCACAGCACACCCCAGGAAGCGCCCCATCAGGGCAGGTCAACAGACGTGTGCAGTCTACGGTGTGCGCAAGCTGTACTCGCACACCGGTGGTGTTTGACACACAGAGCACACGGGCACCCACCCTCTGACGGGTGCAATGAGCGATGAAGCTCACTCTTTAATCACATTACGCATATCAATATCACTCAATAATTGTTTTTCTTATAATCAAGCCAACCAACAATGCAGGGCTTGCATCAAAAGGTAGGCCATGAATTTTCAACAACTGCGTTCTGTGCGTGAAGCCGTCCGTCAGGGCTACAACCTCACCGAGGTGGCGCAGGCACTGCACACCTCTCAGCCTGGGGTCAGTCGACAGATCAGAGAGCTGGAAGATGAGCTGGGCGTGGAGCTGTTCGTGCGCTCGGGCAAGCGCCTGCTGGGACTGACCGAACCCGGCCAGCACGTGTTGCCCATCGTCGAGCGGATGCTCCAAGACCTGGACAACTTGCGGCGTGCCTCCAGCGACTTTGCCTCGACCCACGCCGGCCCCCTCTCGATTGCGGCCACCCACTCGCAAGCCCGCTATGCCCTGCCCTCGGCCGTGCGTGACTTTCGCCAGCTCTACCCGGCCGTGACACTGAACCTGCACCAGGGTTCGCCACGGCACATCGCCGAGATGCTCTTGAGCGGCGAGGCTGACATCGGCATTGCCACCGAGGCGCTCACGCAGTACGAAGAGTTGGTCACCCTGCCCTGCTACCGATGGACCCACAGTGTGGTGATGCGCCCTGACCACCCCCTGGCCGACGGTCAAGCCTTGACGCTGGAGCGACTGAGTCGTTTTCCGCTGATCACCTACGACGCTGGCTACACGGGTCGCTCACACATCGACAATGCCTTTGAGCAAGCGGGGTTGGTGCCCTCCATCGTTCTGAGCGCCATGGACGCCGACGTGATCAAGACCTATGTGGACCTGGGTCTGGGCGTGGGCATCGTGGCCTCGATTGCTTACGATGATCAGCGCGACCAGCACCTGACCGCGATCGATGCGGGTCACCTGTTCGCGGTCAACACCACCCGCCTGGCCTTCAAGCGTGGGCGGTTCTTGCGCAGCTATGTCTATGCCTTCATTGAGGCCTTCGCGCCACCACTGACGCGTGCGGTGGTGCAGCAGGCCATTGACCAGGCCCACAGCTGATTCCGCCTCGTTCCGCCTTACCCCAACAAAAAGCCCGATCCAAGGATCGGGCTTTTGCATGTCAGGGGCTCAGACTCAAATGGCGGTCGCAGGATCCGATGGCGCGAAATCGGTGGCGACCTCGCCGGCCTCGCCAAACCGACGCAAACGGCGTGGCTTCAGGTGCACCGAGGCGCCCGCCGCCAGCACGCCGCTGTCGCGCAGCGCGAAGTACTCACCACGAGGCAACTCGACATCGATCTCGCCCTTGCCATCTGCGCGGCGGAATTCCAGCCGCGTATTGGCCCCCACCGTCAAGGCATGCACCAGCGAGACTGCGATGCTGCCCGCTTCAGGATGTGCCAACACCTGAATCTCGTGCGGTCGCACGTAGGCCACGTCGCTCGTGTCTTTGGCCGACTCACCAGGTGCGTGATCGCGTCCATGGAACAGATTCACATCGCCCAGGAACTCGAGCACGAACGGCGTGGCTGGGTGGTCATACACCTCGTCGGGCGACCCCACCTGCTCAATGCGGCCCTGATTCATCACCACAATGCGGTCGGCCACTTCCATCGCCTCTTCCTGGTCGTGGGTCACGAACACGCTGGTGATATGCATCTCATCGTGCAAACGACGCAGCCAGCGACGCAGCTCCTTGCGCACCTTCGCGTCCAAGGCACCGAAGGGTTCATCCAGCAGCAGCACCTTGGGCTCGACCGCCAGGGCACGGGCCAAGGCGATGCGCTGACGCTGGCCACCCGACAACTGGTGGGGATAGCGATCGGCGATCCAGTCCAGTTGCACCAGCTTCAGCAAGTCCGTGACCTTCTTGCGGATCTCCGATTCGGAAGGACGGTGCTGTCGGGGACGCACACGCAGGCCGAACGCGACATTCTCGAAGATGGTCATGTGACCAAACAAGGCGTAATGCTGGAACACAAACCCCACCTGGCGCTCGCGCACCGCCACATCGGTGGCGTCTTCGCCGTTGAACAGCACCGACCCTGCGTCGGGCTGCTCCAGACCAGCAATGATGCGCAGCAGCGAGGTCTTGCCCGAGCCTGACGGCCCCAACAAGGCCACCAGCTCGCCCGAGGGCACCTGCAGATTCAGGTGATCACACACCGTGACCGACCCAAAACGCTTGACCAGGTTCTTGATTTCAATGCTCATGACGCAACTCCAGCAGACTTGACCTGGGACAGCTGCTGCTGAACCCGGCGTTCAACGATGTATTTGAGCACCAGTGTCACCAGGGCCAGCACCGCCAGCAGCGACGCCACCGCGAAGGCTGCAGCGAACTGATACTCGTTGTAAAGAATCTCGATGTGCAAGGGCATGGTGTTGGTCATGCCGCGGATGTGACCTGACACGACCGACACCGCACCGAACTCACCCATGGCCCGTGCGTTACAAAGAATCACGCCATACAGCAGGGCCCACTTCACATTCGGCAGCGTGACCTTCCAGAAGGTTTGCCAACCCGAAGCCCCCAGCACCACGGCCGCCTCTTCCTGCTCCTGCCCCTGGGCCTGCATCAGCGGGATCAGCTCTCGGGCAATGAACGGGAAGGTGATGAAAATGGTGGCCAGCACGATGCCAGGCACCGCAAAGATGACCTTCATGTCGTTCTCGATCAGCCAGGCGCCAAACCAGCCCTGCAGACCAAACACCAGCACGTAGATCAAGCCCGCGATCACCGGCGACACCGAGAACGGCAAGTCGATCAGCGTCAGCAGAACACTCTTGCCCCTGAAGTCGAACTTGGCAATGGCCCACGCAGCCGCCACCCCAAACACCAGGTTCAAAGGCACCGAGATTCCGGCCGCGATCAGGGTCAGCTTGATGGCCGACACAGCATCGGGCTCGGTGATCGCCGCCAGGTAGACATCCCAGCCACGCTTGAAGGCCTCGAAGAACACCGAGACCAGCGGAAGGAACAAAAACAAACTCAGAAACGTCAGGGCCAGGCTGATCAGCAACCACTTGACCCAGGCGGGCTCGCGGCTGACCTCAGACAGGCGGTTTTCCGTCAATACACCACTCATGAACGTACTCCTTACACCTTACCCTGACGGTGACGCGCCCAGGCCTGCAAGCCATTGATGGCCAGCAGCAGAATGAACGAGGCCACCAGCATGACCACGGCGATGGCGGTGGCCCCGGCATAGTCGTACTGCTCCAGCTTGGTGATGATGATCAACGGCGTGATCTCTGACACCATGGGCATGTTGCCTGCGATGAAGATGATCGAGCCGTACTCGCCCAGCGCCCTCGCAAACGCCAGCGCAAAGCCGGTCAACAAGGCCGGGACCAGGGTGGGAAAGATCACCCGCACAAAAGTTTGCAAGCGGCTGGCCCCCAGCGTGGCTGCAGCCTCTTCCAGTTCAGCCGACACGTCTTGCAGCACGGGCTGAACGGTACGCACCACAAACGGCAGACCGATGAAGGTCATGGCCACGAACACGCCCAGCGGCGTGAACGCCACCTTGATGCCCAAGGGCTCCAGGTACTGACCGATCCAGCCATTGCTGGCATACAGCCCTGTCAAGGTGATGCCTGCGACGGCCGTCGGCAGTGCAAAAGGCAGATCCACGAGCGCGTCCACGATGCGCTTGCCCCAGAAGGTGTAGCGCACCAGCACCCAGGCCACCAGCAAGCCAGCCACGGCGTTCAGCATGGCGGCCGCCAGGGCCGAACCAAAGGTGAGCTGATAGGTGGCGACCACACGGGGTGAGGTCACGGTCTCTACAAACTCAGCCCAGGTCAGCTCGGTGGTTTTGAGGAAGGTGGCGCTCAGCGGGATGAGCACGATCAGCGCCAGGTACAACAAGGTCATGCCCAGGGCCAGGTCGAAACCTGGCAGCACCGAATGGCGCTTGAGCAGCGTCTTACGCAAAATCATGAGAGGTCCTCAGTCGCTCAGCGCACGCATGGCGCGGCCCGTCACCCGGCGCTCAACGCCGGGTATAGATCTGGTCAAACAGCCCACCATCGTTGAAGTGGATCTTTTGAGCCTGCGTCCAGCCACCGAACAGCTTGATGTCAAACAAATCCACCTTGGTGAACTGCTTGGCAAACTTGGCCGCCACCTGTGGATCGCGCGGCCGGTAGTAGTTCTGCGCAGCGATCTCCTGCCCCTGCTTGCTGTACAGGAACTCCAGGTAGGCCTTGGCGACAGCGGTGGTGCCCTTGCGCTCGGCCACCTTGTCCACCACGGCCACGGGCGGCTCGGCCAGGATGCTGATGCTGGGCACCACGATGTCGAACTTGTCCGGCCCCAGCTCTTTGGTGGCCAGGAAGGCTTCGTTCTCCCACGACAGGAAGACGTCGCCAATGCCGCGCTCGGTGAAGGTGGTCAGCGCCCCGCGGGCACCCGAGTCCAGCACCGGCACGTTTTTGAACAGCTGGGTGACAAACTCCTGTGCCTTGCGCGCATCGTTGTTGTTCTTCTTCAGCGCGTAACCCCACGCGGCCAGATAGTTCCAGCGTGCGCCCCCCGAGGTCTTGGGATTGGGCGTGATCACCTGAACACCGGGCTTGACCAGATCGTTCCAGTCCTTGATGCCCTTGGGGTTGCCCTTGCGCACCAGGAACACGATGGTGGATGTGTACGGCGTGCTGCTGTGTGGCAGACGCTTTTCCCAATCAGGCGGAAGCAGCTTGGCCTTGTTGGCGATTTCGTCGATGTCGTAGGCCAGGGCGAGGGTGACCACATCTGCCTCCAGACCATCGATCACCGATCGTGCCTGACGACCCGAACCACCATGTGACTGCTTGATGGTGACGTCATCGCCCGTGCGGACCTTCCAGTGTGCGGCAAAGGCCTTGTTGAAATCCTGATACAACTCCCGGGTGGGGTCGTAGGACACATTCAAAAGAGTGACGTCTTTGGCGTGGGCGACCACAGGCGCCAAAGCACTCACCCCCAGCAGGACTGCAGCCAAGCCACTGGCAGCCCATTGACCAATCTGTCGACGACGTAGAGCAAGCGAACGTTTCATGAAAGGCAACCACATGTTGTTGATGTGTGGTCACTTTAGAAACTTGGCAGCGCGCAGGGAACTGATCAATCAGCGCATCCAAATGCCTTATGCAAAAGGCATCTGTGTGACGGTGAAAAGCAAGCAAGGCCTCACGTGAGGCCTTGGTCAGCATCAGATGGCAGTCGGCAGGCAGTCAGCCAGCCAGCCAGCGATCAGAAGACGCTCAACTCAATCGACTGGATCGGGCCCGCCACAAGGCCAGACACTCCACCACGCCAGCCACCAAGGCGAGCAGCAACGCCATGGCACTGATCATCTTTTGACGCACATCTCGGCTCATCGTCATGGCTTGTTCCCGCCCATCTGTGGAGTTGAGACATCCTGCGTCCGCCCCATGTCAGTTCAATGACAGGCGCACCCACACGCCCCGCCCCACTCCCCGCCGCACGCAGGATCACCGACCGCCGAGCACCCGTCATGGGGCTGTCACACGCTCCCTACACACTGAGCGGTTTGGTTCACCACCGTGCGCACCCTTGCCAGAAGCCGCCAGCCCCCTGCCCGAACTCGATGAGCTTCAACGGCTGACCGAACTGGGGGCACCTCATGTGACCACACGCCCCCTGTGCTCGATGGTGGTCAGGGGACACCTGCTGCAGGTGAATGCACTGTGCCTGGGCAACCCCGCCCCCCATGTGCCCGCCGTGGTGTTGGTGGGGGGCGTGCACGGACTGGAGCGCATCGGCGCCCAAGTGGTGTTGGCTTACCTGGCTCAGGTGGTGCAACGCCTGAAGTGGGATGAGGCCCTGCACGCTGTGCTGCAGCGGGTGCGCATGGTGTTTGTGCCCGTGCTCAACCCAGGTGGACTGCTGCTGGGCACCCGCGCCAACCCCCAGGGCGTGGACCTGATGCGCAATGCGCCAGTCGAGGCACGAGAGGCGCCACCATTTCTGGTGGGCGGCCAGCGCCTCAGCGCTAACCTGCCCTGGTACCGAGGCCCTGCTGACCAGCCCATGCAGCCTGAAAGCCAGGCCCTGTGCGACCTTATGCTCCACGAGGTCCTGCACCGACCGTTGACCATCGCCATTGACTGTCACTCAGGCTTTGGCATCCAGGACCGGCTGTGGTTTCCTTACGCCCACACGCGTCAGCCCATGCCCCAGCTGTGGGCCCTGCATGCCCTGCATCGCATCTTTCAGCAAACCCACGCCCACCATCCCTACATCTTCGAGCCCCAAAGCACGCAGTACCTGACCCACGGTGACCTGTGGGATCACCTGTGCCTGCAGGCCCTGGCGCACCACCCAGGCCGATGGCTGCTGCCACTGACGCTGGAGATGGGATCGTGGCTGTGGGTCAAGAAGAACCCGCGACAGCTCTTCAGCCGACATGGCATCTTCAACCCCCTGATGGCGCACCGGCAACAGCGGGTATTGCGCCGCCACCTGGGCCTGCTGGACTTCATGACCCGCGCTGCCGCCAGCCATGCCCGCTGGCTGCCCAACGAAGAAGACCGTGCCTTGCACCAGCGGCAAGCCGTGGCGCGCTGGTACACCGAGACACCTCGCCCCACACCGCAGGGAGGCCCATGATGACACCGAGCTCTCGCACCTGGCTGCTGCTGCGCGGTCTCACGCGTGAACAAGGCCACTGGGGCGACTTTCCTGCCCGCCTGGCCGCAGCATTGCCAGCCGGCAGCGTGGTGCTGACGCCGGACATCGCGGGCAATGGCGCCCGATGTGGCGAGGTCAGCCCGGCCACGGTGCCTGACCTGCTGGACGATGTGCGTGCGCAGCTCCCCAAGGGCGGCGGCCCTTTCAGGGTGGTGGCCATGTCGCTGGGCGCCATGATGGCGGCGCACTGGGCTCACCAGTACCCGGAAGAACTGCACAGCGCTGTGCTCATCAACACCAGCTTGCGGCCCTTCAGCCGATTCTGGCAGCGCCTGCGGCCACGACAGTACCCGCGCATCCTGCGCCTACTGCTGACACAGCCCGAGCCTGCGGCATGGGAGCAAGCCATCCTTCAGATGACCACTCGCCATGCGCCTGACACGCAAGCGGTGCTGAAACGGTGGATCGCCCTGCGTGAACAGCACCCCGTGAGCACGAGCAACGCCTGGGCCCAACTGCGGGCCGCCATCCGCTACCGTGCGCCGATCGGCGCGCCCTCAGTGCCTCTGCTGCTGCTCAATGGCCTGGGTGACCAGCTGGTGCACCCTGGTTGCTCGGCTCAGTTGGCCCACGCCTGGCATTGCCCCCTGCTCAGGCATCCCACGGCGGGGCATGATCTTCCACTGGACGATCCCCAGTGGGTGATCCAGCAGGTGACGGGCTGGTCGCCTCGCGCTTGAGGGGCACCGCCTCGGCGGCTGACACACCCATGGCTTGCTCGCCTCCCAAGGCGTCCACCAGATCGGGGATGAGCTCGATCAGCTCGCCTGTGGCAATGGCCACGTCGGCGTCGAAGCCCTGGGCATCGGCTTGCTGAGCGGTGCTTTCAAACACCACATCCAGCAAGGCCACCTTCTTCAGCTGCATCGATTCGGTCAGCGTGAACGAGCAGCGGTCACGCCAGGTCAGCGACAGGCGCGTGGGCACCTTGCCCGACGTGATGTGCTGACGCACCTCATCGATGTCGAGCGGATGACGGGCGTAGCGCACCACCGACTTCATGGCATCCGGCGCTTTCAGCTCGCACTCGCGGTCCACCGTGAAGCCTTGTGGGGCCTCGCCCGTGCCCAGCCAATGGGCCATCGCCACCGCAGGCGACATCTCGGTGTGCAGCAGCGATAGCGACAAGCCATCGATCTGCTTGATCAACAGCGTGACCACCTCATCGGCCCGGGCCTGGCTGCTGGTGTCCAGCATCAGCAAGCGCTCACGCGGTGACCACCACACCCAGGTGCCTGACTGCTTGGTGAAGGCGCGGGGCAGCAGCTCCAACAAGGCTTGCTCTTTGAGCTCTTTGCCCAGCTTCTTGCCCGGCTTGCGGCCCGTGGTCTGCTCGATCTCGCGGGCCATCTCGTCCACCCGGCGCTTGACCACCGACCCCGGCACCACGCGCTGCTCGGTTTGCAGGCGCATCACCCACTGCCCGTCGATCGACTCCACCAGCGGTGCGTGGGCCTCGCCGCGCGGCTCCACCCAGCCCATGGACTTTTGCTGCGTGGCCCCACATGGCACGAAGCGGCCACGTGACAGGGCCTCTTCCACAGCAGACAGATCAGGAGCGCTATCGGCCCCCACACGGTAGACGGTCAGGTTCTTGAACACAACAATCCTTCAACCAGCAGCCCAAGCCTCAAGCCCGGCACAAAAGAAAACGCCCCTGACGAATCAGGGGCGCTCTGGTCTTGGCGGAGACGAAGGGATTCGAACCCTTGATGCAGGTTTTGCCCACATACTCCCTTAGCAGGGGAGCACCTTCGGCCTCTCGGTCACGTCTCCAGCACTGCGCGCATTCTAGCCCAGTTTGAGCCCAAGACCGGGCGTTGTACTCAAAACAACGCCCTGCCACCCAGCAGCGTTCAGGCCTTGGCCTCGTCCAGTCCAAAGGCCTTGTGCAGGGCGCGAACAGCCAGTTCCATGTACTTCTCGTCGATCACGACCGAGGTCTTGATCTCAGACGTGGTGATCATCTGGATGTTGATGCCCTCATCCGACAAAGTCTTGAACATGGTCGAGGCGATGCCCACATGACTACGCATGCCGATGCCCACGATGGACACCTTGCAGATATTGGGGTCGCCCACGATCTCGCGCGCACCCAACGCCGGTTGTACCTGGCCCTGCAGGAGCTCCATGGTCTTGGCGTAATCGCCACGCGGCACGGTGAACGAGAAGTCGGTCTTGCCATCGTGCGAGACGTTCTGGATGATCACGTCCACATCGATGTTGGCGTCAGCCACCTTGCCCAGGATCTGGTAGGCGATGCCAGGGGTGTCGGGCACGCCGACCACGGTGATCTTGGCTTCGTCGCGGCTGAACGCGATGCCGGAAACAACGGCTTGTTCCATGTCTTCGTCTTCCTCAAAACTGATCAGGGTGCCGGACTTGGCCTCTTCTTCGAGGTTGATGTCCCAGGGCGTGAAGCTCGACAGCACGCGGGTGGGCACGCGGTACTTGCCGGCAAACTCCACCGAGCGAATCTGCAGGACCTTGGAGCCCAGCGAAGCCATCTCCAGCATCTCTTCGAAGCTGATGGACTTCATGCGGCGGGCCTCAGGTACCACGCGCGGATCGGTGGTGTAAATGCCGTCCACATCGGTGTAGATCAGGCACTCATCGGCCTTGAGGGCTGCCGCCACGGCCACGGCCGAGGTGTCGGAGCCACCACGGCCCAGCGTGGTGATGTGACCTTCCGGATCCACGCCCTGGAAGCCGGTGATGATGACCACCTTGCCCGCGTTCAGGTCAGCGCGCACACGAGCGTCGTCGATGCTCTCGATGCGGGCCTTGGTGAAGGCGGAATTGGTCTTGATGGGCACCTGCCAGCCAGCGTAGCTGACAGCGTCCATGCCCTCGGCCTGCAGGGCGATGGACAGCAGGCCCACCGACACCTGCTCGCCCGTGGAGGCGATCATGTCGAGCTCGCGGGGGCTGGGTCGGTCGGACAGTTCTTTGGCCAGGCCCAGCAGGCGGTTGGTTTCACCGCTCATGGCCGAGGGCACGACCACGATCTGATGACCCGCCCGCACCCACTTGGCCACGCGCTTGGCCACGTTGCGAATGCGCTCGGTCGAGCCCATCGACGTGCCGCCGTATTTGTGAACGATCAGTGCCATGTTGGATGTTTGGATGATGTGCGGCGCTGTAAAAAACAAACAATCGCGCGCCGTCAAGCCCAATATTCTACCCCGTCAGCACCCTGGCGTGCCGGCCGACATCATCCGTGGTCAGATGTGGCCGCGCCCTCGTCCGACGCCCCAGGGGCGACGGGCTGCCACTGGACATCCCACTGAGGCTGCCCAGCCGGCGCCCGCCATCGGGCATCTACCCCCAAGCCAGGCACCACCACCACACCCTCTGGCAGCCCCAGCATGGGGGCCTGCCGCATCCACGCGGGCACCCCGGCGGCCTGAAACTGCTTTTTAAGAGCCCTGGGGGGACGGCTGGGGCCTGCCTGCCATTGCTCACCCCCTTGTCGCGCACAGGGGCGCAGTTGGCTCAAGATGTCATCACCCAGGCCGCCTTCCGCCACCGGTGTCACCCACCACACACCAGCCACGCCTTCAAACCGCCACCGCCCTGCCCCCGTCATGCACGGGCGCGCCCACTGGGCGTCCATCGAGGTTTCATCCGCCACAGCAGCCAGGTCGGGTTCGAGGCTCAACACACCTCGGTAGAGGCTCAACCCCGCATCAGGCCATTGGCCGGGGTGCCCGGCCTCGACCAGTCGGGGCAGTTCGTCGGCCAGACGACACAGCTGCCCTCGGGTCAGCCGCCGCCCCCCCTCGCGACGCACCCAGTGCGCCAGAGACTCTCGGCGCAAGGCGGCAGGCCAGCCAAACCAGTCGCGCAGCGGCCAGACGCGCTCACCGGCCGCGGGCACCTGCGACTCGGCCCAGGCCCGGGCGGCCACTTGGGCGTCAGCCAGGCGTTCGGCTGTTTGACTCAGCGCCAGCTCGGCCTGGGGAAAGGCGCCCAACAAGGCGGGCCATACCCGATGGCGCAAGCGGTTGCGAGCAAAGCGTTCATCGCTGTTGCTGTCGTCATCGACGTGCACCAACCCGTGCAGGCGCCCATAGTCTTCAATCACCGAGCGTGACTGCTGCAGCCACGGACGCACCCAGCGGATGCCCCCCTGCTCGCGACTCAAAGGCATGGCGGCCAACGCCGCCACACTGCCCCCTCGCAGGGCCTGCAGCAACACGGTTTCGGCCTGATCCTGGCGATGGTGCCCCAGCAGCACCAATGACGCCCCCAGGCCCTGGGCCATGCGGGCCAGCGCGTCATAGCGCGCCTGCCGGGCAGCGGCCTCGATGCCGTGGGGCGAATCTCGGTCAACCAAGACACGCTGAACCATGGCCCTCACGGGCCAGCCACGCTGGGCCCACCGTTGCGCAAGCTCTTGCACATGTTGTGCCCAGCCATCGGCGTGAGCACTCAGCCCATGGTGCACGTGCAGTGCCCACACCTCGATGCCCGGATCAGGCGCCGGCCCTGACCAACCTTCAGCCCGGAGGACCCGCACGGCACGCACGGTGGCCAGCAGCAAAGCCAGCGAATCCCGCCCGCCGCTGCACTCCACCGCCACCCGAAGGGGCCCAGCCCCATCAGCCTGCGCCACGGCGCATCAACGCTCGGTGGTGTCGTTGAAACGGCCGTAGCTCTGCAGACGCTCGTATCGCGTTTGCAGCAGATCCTTGACCTTCAGGTCGCTGACCTGGCGCACAGCGTCGTTGAGCGCACGCTTGAGGTTGGCTGCGGCCTGCTTGTGATCGCGGTGCGCACCACCCACGGGTTCGCTGATGATCTTGTCCACCAGGCCCAGGGCCTTCAAACGGTGGGCGGTGATGCCCAGCGCCTCGGCCGCGTCAGGCGCCTTCTCGGACGTCTTCCAGAGAATGGACGCGCAGCCTTCGGGCGAAATGACCGAGTACACCGAGTACTGCATCATCAGCACCTGATCTGCCACGCTGATGGCCAGGGCCCCACCCGAGCCACCTTCGCCAATGATGGTGGTGATGATGGGCACCTCCAGCTTGGCCATCTCGAAGATGTTGCGGCCAATCGCCTCGGACTGGTTGCGCTCTTCAGCCCCGATACCCGGGTAGGCACCAGGGGTGTCCACGAACGTGAACACGGGCAGGCCAAACTTTTCGGCGGTCTGCATCAGGCGCAGGGCCTTGCGGTAGCCCTCAGGCCGCGACATGCCGAAGTTGCGCGCGGCACGCTCCTTGGTGTCACGGCCCTTCTGATGCCCCACCACCATGCAGGGCTGGCCGTTGAAGCGGGCCAAACCACCCACGATGGACTGGTCATCGGCGAAATGGCGGTCGCCATGCATTTCCTGGAAGTCGGTGAACAGCTCGTTGACGTAATCCAGGGTGTAGGGTCGCTGCGGGTGCCGCGCGATCTGCGTGACCTGCCACGGCGACAGGCTGGCGTAGATGTCCTTGGTCAGCTGCTGGCTTTTCTTGCTCAGTCGCTCGATCTCTTCGGAGATGTCGACCGCCGACTCGCTTTGAACGTAACGCAACTCTTCGATCTTGGATTCAAGTTCAGCGATCGGCTGCTCGAACTCCAGGAAATGTCGTTTGCTCATGACAAACATCCTTCTCTCGTTGGCGCAAGGCCCAGGGCCGTGCGCGCAGTATCAATACTCCACCGGCACGGGGTCAAGGCTGCGCCACAGATACCAGGTGCCCACGGTGCGGTAAGGCGACCACGCCTCAGCCAGCTCGCGGGCCTCGGCCCGAGACACCGGCTCGCCACTGAAGTAATTGTGACTGATGCCCTTGATGAGCCCCAGGTCGTCCAGCGGCAGCACATTGGGCCGCATCAAGTGGAAAATCAGAAACATCTCGGCCGTCCAGCGGCCGATGCCGCGGATGGCCACCAACTCATCGATGATGGCCTCATCGTCCATCTGCTGCCACTGCTGCACATGCACCTGGCCGTCATCGAAGTGGCGCGCCAGATCCATCAGGTAGTCCACCTTGCGGGCCGACAGCCCCACCTGGCGCAAGGCATCCACCGGCTGCTGCAGCATGGCGGCCACCGACACCGGCCCCCGAGCGTCCACCTGCTCGGGCTCCAGCAGGGCCACCAGGCGCTCCCAGACCGCCTGGGCGGCCTTGACCGAAATCTGCTGCCCCACGATCGAGCGCGCCAACGTGGTGAAGGCATCGCCACGACTGAACAGACGGGCGCTGCCGTGATCGGCAATCAGCTTGCGCATGACGCGATCGCGCTTGCTGAGATGGCGGCAGGCCTCATCCCAGTACGGCGGGGTGACCAGTTGGGTGGTGAGCGCGTCTTCAGACGCCTTGCTGCTCGGCATCGATCAGGCCTTCACCCAGGTCGTCCCCTGCGGGCTGTCTTTCAGCACGATGCCCAACGCAGCCAGTTCGTCACGGATGCGATCCGAGGTGGCGAAGTCACGGGCCTTCTTGGCCTCAGCACGCTGGGCAATCAACTGCTCGATGCGCGCCACATCCACCCCGTCAGAGGCGCCACCGCCTTGCAGATAAGCCTGGGGCGATTGCTGCAACACGCCCAAATGCGACGCCAGGGATTTCAACAGTGAGGCCACCGGCAGCGACCCCGAGCGATTCAGTTCAGCCGCCAGCTCGAACAGCACGGCCAAGGCGATGGGCGTGTTGAAATCCTCGTCCATGGCCGCCTTGAAGCGTGCCGCGTGCGGATCATTCCAATCCACGGGGGCCACCGGCACCTCGCCCAGGGACTCCAGGGCGGTGTACAGACGGCGCAGACCGGCGCGAGCATCGTCCAGGCCCACATCGCTGTAGTTGAAGGGGCTGCGGTAGTGCGTGCGCAGCATGAAGAAACGGATGGTCTCGCCGTCGTACTTCTGCAGCACGTCACGGATGGTGAAGAAGTTGCCCAGCGATTTGGACATCTTCTCGTTGTCCACGTTCACAAAGCCGTTGTGCAACCAGTAATTGACGAACGGCTTGCCGCTGGCCCCTTCGCTCTGGGCGATTTCGTTTTCATGGTGCGGGAACTGCAGATCGAGACCCCCACCGTGGATGTCGAAATGCTCGCCCAGCAGGCTGCAACTCATGGCCGAGCACTCGATGTGCCAGCCGGGGCGCCCTGCTCCATATGCCGAGTCGTACTTGGCATCGGCGGGCTCTTCGGCCTTGGCAGCCTTCCACAACACAAAATCCAGCGGATCTTGCTTGCCGTCGTCCACGGCCACGCGCTCGCCGGCCCGCAACTGGTCCAGGCTCTTGCCCGACAACTTGCCGTAGCCCTCGAACTTGCGCACGGCGTAGTTCACGTCACCATTCGACGCGCGATAGGCCAGACCGCGTTGCTCCAGACGCTCGATCAGGCTCAACATCTGCGGCACGTATTCGGTGGCTCGCGGCTCGTGCGTGGGCGGCTCGATGCCCAGGGCCGCGATGTCCTCATGCATGGCCTGCGCCATTTCGGTGGTCAGTTGCCGAATGGTGATGCCGCGCTCCACCGCCCGCCGGATGATCTTGTCATCGATGTCGGTGATGTTGCGCACGTAGGTGACCGCGTACCCGCTGGCCTTGAGCCAGCGCTGCACCACGTCGAACGACATCATCATGCGGGCGTGACCCACGTGACACAGGTCATAGATGGTCATGCCGCAGACGTACATGCGCACCTGGCCAGGCACCAGGGGCACGAAGGATTCAACCTGACGCGTCAGGCTGTTGAACACTCGCAAGCTCATGAAATTCGTGTGATCAGGGGGCCGCCAACGCCTCGGTTACCGAGACGCCCGGGCTGGATGCATCCAGGAGTCAGTCATCAACTGGATGCACCGCGTTAAGCGAAAGTGCCGCTTCAGTACAATCCACAGAGTATACCGGGCGACCCCGGTTCAGGGTGCCTACTGCGTCAAGTGGATGCCGCATGCTGATATCCTCAAGGGTTGACACGGGGACGTGCCCAAGACCGCCGCCAAAAGCGTCGAGGGTTCTGCCCCTGCCCACTCCACTGGTTCAACACACATGGAATTTGCCGTGCCTTCCATCCGCCCACGACTGACCCGCCTGGCCGCTCAATGTCTGACCATTGCCGCGTTGTCATTCACCGCCCTGAGCGTTCAGGCCGATGACATCGCCGACGTGCAGAAACTGCTGGCGGCCGGCCGCAATGCCGAAGCTCTGCAAAAGGCCGATCAGTTCCTGGTGGCCAAGCCCCGCGATCCGATGATGCGCTTCCTGCGCGGCATCAGCCTGTCGCAATCGGGCCGCACTGCCGAGGCCATCAATGTGTTCACCAAGCTGACGGAAGATTTCCCCGAGCTGCCCGAGCCCTTCAACAACCTGGCCGTGCTGCACGCCCAGCAAGGCCAGTACGACAAGGCCCGCAACGCGCTGGAGATGGCCATTCGCACCAACCCCAGCTATGCCACCGCCTACGAGAACCTGGGCGATGTCTACGCCAAGCTGGCCAGCCAGGCCTACTCGAAAGCCTTGCAGATCGACACCCGCTCGGCCGTGGCACCCAAGCTGGCGATGATCCGCGAGTTGTTCCCGAAAGAACGCAACAGCATCACCGCTGTGGCGGCTGCCACCCCGGCTGCCACCCCGGCCGCCACCACGCCCGCCGCACGCCCGGCGCCCACCCCAGCGCCTGCGGCCGCTCCGACCCCAGC
>CAMTVS010000109.1:0-37782 GCA_947085235.1 uncultured Aquabacterium sp.
CAGAAGACGGCATACGAGATCACCTATGCCGTGACTGGAGTTCAGACGTGTGCTCTTCCGATCTCAGCATCAACTTTTCAACCGTGTCGCTTTCATCGGCGATGGGCGACCAGCTCAGTTCCAGGCTCTTGACACTGCCATCCGGCATCGTCTTCTCGAACTCGGTAACCAGCAGGTGGGAGTTGAACTCGTAGTTCATCATGTCCTCACCGATGACCGAACCCACCGCAGCATCCACCTGCGAGAGGTCGTTGGAGCCCAGGTTGGTCTGGGTGAAGACCAGGTCCATCACGTTGGCACCGGCGATGTCCTTGGTTTCGAAGATGGTTTCCATGTAGGCGGAGTACTCGGGGTGGATCACACCACCGGGCATCACCGTCATCACGCCCTGGGGCATGTTCTCCAGCATGGCCTGGATGTCGTTCGTCTTCTGGCGCAGCTGTGCAGTGCGCTCCGCCACACGGCGCTCCAGGGTGGCGTTCTGCTCGGCGATCACGGCCATCATGCGCAGGTTGTTGCGGATGAAGAAGACCAGTACGCCCATGAAGCCCAGGTTCATCACCCCCAGGGCCATGCCCATGTAGAGGTTGGTTTTCACCGTAGCCTGGGACTCAGCCAGCGTGCTCACAAAGTTGTCATAGCTGGACGCACGAAAGTCCTGGATGGACTTGCGCAAGGCTTCCAGCATGTCGCCCATCCGCTTGGTCTCGGTGGGCATGTCGATCTCGGCCTTCTCGATGAAGGCACGGGCGGTGTTGGAGGCCTGCTGGTTGTAGGCCTTGAATTCAGCTCTCAGTCGCTCGACATCGGCCTGACGGGCCGGGTACAGCGTGGCGATCTCGACCAGCGCCTGATCCGCTTGCTGATAGAAGCCCTGAGCCTCATCCACCGGGTCGGTCTCGCCCAGCATCACAGCCCGCATGAACAGCTCTTCCATCTTGTCGAGGCGCACGATGTTGGCCTCGGTCTTCTGCAGCACCGGGAAGTACAGATCCTTGATGCTGGTGAGCTGATCACTGCTGCGGAATGATTTCTGCACCGACAGGGTCGTCACGCCCAGAAACACCAGAATCGCCACGCCCACGATCATGATGATCTTGCGCATGGGGTTGGTGTCTTGCGAGCTGTCGGAGGCGCTGGTCTTGTTGTCGAGCTGTTCGGTCTGCACGTGGTGCTCCGTGTCCTGATTCCCAAAGCGGGCACTTCAGATTACGGAAGCCTGGCGAAAAAATGAAACCGAAGAACAGGGATAAAACGTGCCTTATGCACAGAAGCCCTTCCCTTGCCGAGGGCGAAATGAAAAAACCGCCTGGGCATGAGCGCCGAGGCGGTTTTCTGCAGACAGCGGACTCAACCGCTTGAACGAATCACGCCACGCGGGCGGCCCGCAACGTCATCGAGAACTCTTGCAGGGCCTGGATGCCACTGGCCTCGGCCCTCTGACACCAGCTCTGCAAATCGGCCACCAGTTGTTCGGCTGATACGTTGGTGCGGGTCCAGAGGGCGCGCAGCTCTTCGCGCATGGCGATCAGTTTGGCCAGTTGGGGGTTGTCGGCACAGGCCGCCGCCACCTGCTGAGACATGCCCTCAGGCATCTGCTCGACATCGCGGTGCAGCCACCGACGCACGGCAGCCAGACGCACCGCCGCGCGGGTTTCACCGCTGGATTTCAGGCGAGCCATCTCGGCCCGGGCAGTGCGGCGCACTTCGCGGGCATAGCCGGCCATCAGCTCATAGCGGTTGGCCACGATGGCTTCCAGGGTCTTGGCATCCGCCACGGGCTTGATGTCGCCCAACTGCAGACGCGGTGGGGTCTTGCGCACCTTGGCCAGCCCCAACAGCTCCATGCCACGGATGTAGCCCCAGCCGATGTCAAACTCATAAGGCTTGACCGACAGCTTGGCCGAGGTCGGGTAGGTGTGGTGGTTGTTGTGCAGCTCTTCGCCACCAATCAGGATGCCCCAGGGCGAGATGTTGGTGGAGGCATCAGGCGCCTCGAAGTTGCGGTAACCCCACCAGTGGCCCAGGCCATTGATGATGCCGGCGGCGGTGATGGGAATCCACGCCATCTGCACGGCCCACACCGTGATGCCGATGGCGCCGAACAGGGCCACATCGATGGCCAGCATGATCCAGATGCCCCAGGCAGCGCGGGGCGTGTACACATGGCGCTCCAGCCAGTCGTTGGGCGTGTTATGGCCAAACTTCTGCAAGGTATCGGCCTGCGCCGCTTCAGCGGCATACAGCTCACGCCCGCGCAGCAACACGTTCTGGATGCCGTGGGTGACGGGGCTGTGGGGATCGTCGGCGGTTTCGCACTTGGCGTGGTGCTTGCGGTGCACGGCCACCCATTGCTTGGTGACGGTGGCCGTGGTGAGCCACAACCAGAAGCGGAAGAAATGCGACGGGATCGCGTGCAGCTCCAGCGAGCGATGCGCCTGAGCGCGGTGCAGGAAGATGGTGACCGACGCAATGGTGATGTGGGTCAGCAGCAAGGTGTAGAGCACGATCTGCCACCAGCTGGCATCAGCCAGGCCGTGAGCGGCCCACTGCACGATGGCATCGTGCACAGCACCGGAGAGAGAGAAATCAAACATGAACGGTCACCAATACAAGGATGCGCGATTGTAGGGGTCGCCTGTGACACAGGGTGCCCCAGAACAAAGGGGTGTGCACGCTGCTCGCCTGCACACCCCTGGTTTCAGCGTGAACTGTTGACGTTAATCAACCACCAGTACCACCTTGACCGAGCTGTCGACCGCCGACTGCTCGATATAGCCAATGGCTTCCACGTTGCTGGCGACGTGTTTTTTGACGTCAGCGGCCGTGGTCATTTCACGCGGCGGCGTGGCTTTGCCGGAGAAGGTCAGACGGGCCCAGGTGGCCTTGACCTGCGCGGACGACTTGCCAGCGGCCTTGCTGTAGAACTGGTCACGCACCGAGCTGGACTCCGGCAAGTCGGCCGGACGGGCGGTGCCGCCCGATGGCAACTGGCTGGTCTTGCCCAGGAAGATGGCCGCTACCTGCTCTTGCGTCATCGACGCCAGCGGGCTCTTGGGGTTGACGATCACGGCGATCTGGGCCGTGGCCACTTGCGACAGCACCAGTAGGCCGGTGGCCACCAGGGTGTGAAGGGTGTGCTTGATTTTCATGATGAGGCTCCCTTCCGGCTCAGAACACGAAATCGACCGAGAGGGTCACGACGTTGACGTTCTTGCGGTTACCCACGAACTGTTGACCAGTTGCAACCTCCACGGCTGCGTCTGGCACCAAGAACATCCCCGCTGAATTAGCGGGCTTACGGACGTGGTCAAACTGTGCTTTAAGGGCAAAACCAGAGGCCACATCCCAGCGAACGCCTGCACTGATCGTACGCTGGGTAAGCTTCTGAGTATTAAAAGAAGCTGTTGTGCCGCCAATCAGTTGTTGAAGAGCAGGTGCTGCAGCACCACCCGTATTGGTGAGCACGGTGCCAGCGGAGGCAAAGCTGGGCGCTGCGCCGTTGGAGTCGTCAACCTTCACCCGAGACCAAGACACGTAGGGCAGGAAATTGCCAAAACGGTAGCCGCCCATGAAGTACCAACCGGTGGTGTCGGCCACAATGCCGCGTTCATTTTTCCGCTTGGTGAACTCGGTGGCAAGAACGATGTCGTTCTGGTCATACGCCAGGCCAATACCCGTGAATGACGCCTTGGAATCACGAGTCAGCAAAGATCCCACCCCAGCTTGATCCTCAGCCGACAAGCCAAATGCGCCGAGTTGTTGCGCTGCGGCAATCAGTTGATTGGTCGTGGGAGACCCAACCGTCAGTTTGCCTCCAGCATGGCCGAAGCGAATCGACAGGCCGTTATCAAACTCAGCCAACAGGTTCAAACCGACGGTGCGCTTGATCTCGACCGACACAGGGTCAGTAGGCGTACCCGCACTGGTTAGTGTGTTGGCAAAGTCAGCTTTGGAGTTACCTGTCCACAGAGTCGACGTCAGGGTTGCTGAGCCCAAATTGAACTGGTATGAGACGTCTACACCGTCAAAGGAGCTGACCGGGACTTGACCGTATACATCCAGATTAGGCCGAACAGGCGTGTTGGCGTAGCCAACATCACGGAAGTCCGAAATCATGAAATAGGGCGCACCCATGCGTCCTGCACGAATGTTCAACCCAGGCATGGCCTGCCACTTGGCAAAGGCCCACTCAAACTTGGGAATGTAGTCGCCTTCAGCGTCATACTTGGTCATGATCTGCGCTGTGGCAGAGACGGTATTCGTGAACGTCTGAGTACCTTGGATCGCGACCTTGCTGTCCGGATGGATGCTGTAGTCTTTGCTGGCGCCACCGCCTTGACCGGGGTAGTTGAACTTGACTTCGTCGTTGTTGGTCTTGGCCACACCCAAGGTGCCAAAGCCAGACATCCGGAACTTGCCGTCTGGAGAGGTGTAATCAGCCTGCGCGCCAAAGCACACGAGCAAGGCTGCGGCCGCCAGGGGCAGGCGCCGAAGTTTGTTATCGGACATGGAGTGACTCCTCAACTAGGTTGATGGTGTGCCGCTGGCCCACCCGCTCCCCGGTTGAGGGAGTCGTCAGACCGCTGACACAACCACTTTGCCGAATGGCTCAGCGGTTGTCGTCAGGGTAGTGTTACCACTTGACACCCAATGACCGAAAAGGTCCTTGCACAACGTGCAATTCATCACAATCAGAGGGGAAGCCCCCTCAGTCACCCAGGTGACGCTCCATCTCGGTGCGCAAAAGTGTTGCCAAGGCGCGACGATCTGCGTGGCGCGCGCCCTGTGCCGGGAGCAAGGTGACGTTGATTCGCACCTTTTTGGATGAAACCACCCACCAAAGGGATTGCATCAACGTGGTGTCCCCCACGTAAGCCGCCGAGGGGCTGAAATCGTTCAAGGGATCGCTGTAGCGGATGACCACAGGCTGCACCGGCACCTCGGCATCAATGGCCGCCTGCAGCAGGTTGGGATGAAAGTGAAGGAGGTGATCACCCGGGCCCGTGGTGCCTTCGGGGAACACCGCCACGGTGTCACCATCTTTCAGGGCCTGCGACATCAGGCCCAGCACGCGCATGGCATCGCGGCGGCGCTCACGAACCAGGTACAGGGTGCCGGCGTAGGTCACCAGCCGACCAATCAGCGGCCAGTGCGCCACCTCGGCTTTGGAGACAAACCGGGATGGCACCACGGCGTTGATGGCGACGATGTCCAGCCAGGAGACGTGGTTGGACACCACGAGCTTGGCGCCCGGACGAGCCTGCCCCTGCGCCACCAACTCCAGGCCCAAGATGCGCAGCAACTGCGCCGACCAGACCCGGTTGGCGGCGTCACGCTGATCGCGCGAGAGGCCTTCCCAAACGGTGTAGCTTTTGACCAAGGCCAGCAGCACGTGCAGCAGCACCCTGAACAAGCGCCAGGCGCCCACGCCCACCGACAGTGGCCAAGGCCACTGAGAGCACTGCACGCCCGGTCGTCCCGCCAGTCCTGGCTGCTCCAGACTCATGACAAGGCCGCAGCGCGCGGGCTTTCATGGGCCACCTGGCCCGCCACCAAGGTGGTGCGCACCCGCCCGGCCAGCTCGAAGCCGGTGATCTCGAAGGCAAAGGGGGTGTGCTTGCCCTGGCTGATGAGCGCATCGGGCTGCACGCACCAGCGCTCGGCCGGATCGAAGAGCGCCAGGTCGGCCACGCCGCCCTGCACCAGACGCCCCGCGCTGGATGCCAGCGAGCCCAGTGCATCGCCCAGCACCTTGACCGGGCCCTGGGTGACCACCGCCAAAGCACGCCGCAAGGCAGCGGGCTCGGGCTGGTCCTTGGCATCGGCCCCGGCCCACTTCAGGGCCAGGCTGAGCAGCAACTCCAGTCCCGTGCCGCCCGGCGTGGCTTCGCCAAAGGGCAAGGTTTTTTCGTCCGCATCCACCGGGGCGTGATCAGACACCAAGGCGTCGATGGTGCCGTCGGCCAGGCCGGCTTGCAGCGCATCCCGGTCACGCCCTTGACGCAAGGGCGGCGTCAGGCGCATGGCGGGGTTGAAGTAGCCAATGTCCACATCGGTCAGCATCAGCGAGTTGATGCTCACGTCGGCGGTGATGGGCAGGCCCTCTTTCTTGGCCTGGCGCACCAGCTCCACCCCGGCGGCACTGGACAAGCGGCACAGGTGCACCCGGGCCCCTGTGGCACGCACCAGATCCATGATGGTGTGCAGTGCAATGGTCTCTGCGGCCACCGGCACACCGGACAACCCCAGGCGGGTAGCCACCGACCCGCTGGCGGCCACCCCCTTGCCCAGCCAGGCATCCTGCGGGCGCAGCCACACGGCATAGCCAAAGGTGGCCGCGTACTGCAGCGCCCGCTGCAGCACCTGGGTGTTGGTGATCGCCACCTCGGCCTGTGAGAAGCCCACGCAACCGGCCTCGGTCAGCTCGGCCATCTCGGTCAGTGCCTCGCCTTTCAGGCCGCGCGTCAGGGCCCCCAAGGGGAACAGCCGGCATCGGCTGAGTTTGCGAGCCCGCAGCTTGAGCATCTCGACCAGGCCGGGCTCGTCAAGCGTGGGGTCGGTGTCCGGCAGGCAAACCACGCTGGTCACCCCGCCCGCGGCGGCGGCGGCCAGTTCGGATTCGAGCATGCCCTTCTGTTCTTCGCCGGGTTCGCGCAGGCGCGCGGCCAGATCGACCAGACCAGGGGCCACGATGAGGCCCGTGGCGTCGATGGTGCGGTCGGCCACAAAGTCGGCACTCACCTGCCCGATGGCGCTGATGCGCCCGGAGGTGATGGCCAGGTCACCGACCTGGTCCAGGCCGGAAGCGGGGTCGACCAGGCGACCGTTGCGGATCAGGATGGTGCTCATGCTTCGTTGCCTGCAATGATGGACATGACCGCCATGCGCACGGCGATGCCAAAAGTGACCTGGGGCAGGATGACGCTCTGGCGGCCATCGGCTACGGTGGAGGCGATCTCCACCCCGCGGTTGATGGGCCCGGGGTGCATGACGATGGCATCGGGCTTGGCCAGCGCCAGCTTCTCTTCGGTGAGGCCGAAGGCCTTGAAGAACTCGCCCGAGCTGGGCAGCATGCCGCCGCTCATGCGTTCGTTTTGCAAGCGCAGCATGATGATGACGTCCGCGTCACGGATGCCCTCTTCCATGCTGTGGCACACGCGCACGCCCATCTCGCGCAGGTCGCCCGGCACCAGGGTTCTGGGGCCCACCACGCGGACCTCAGGCACACCCAGGGTGGTCAGCGCATGGATGTTGGAGCGCGCCACACGCGAGTGGACGATGTCGCCCACGATGGCCACGGTCAGGTTGGTGAAGTCTTTCTTGTAGTGCCGGATGGTGTACATGTCCAGCAGCGCCTGGGTGGGGTGCGCATGGCGACCATCACCGGCGTTGATGACGTGCACATGGGGTGCCACATGCTGGGCAATCAGGTAAGGCGCCCCGGATTCGCTGTGGCGCACCACGAACATGTCGGCACTCATCGCACTCAGGTTGGCGATGGTGTCCAGCAGGCTCTCGCCCTTGGAGGCCGACGAGCGTGCGATGTCGAGGTTGATGACGTCGGCACTCAGGCGCTTGGCCGCGATCTCGAAGGTGGTGCGGGTGCGGGTGCTGTTCTCGAAGAACAGGTTGAACACGCTCTTGCCGCGCAGCAGCGGCACCTTCTTGACCTCGCGCTCATTGACGCTGACGAACTGCTCGGCCGTGTCCAGAATCTGGTGGATGATGGCCTTGGGCAGTCCTTCGGTGGACAACAGATGGATCAGCTCGCCGTGCTGGTTGAGCTGCGGATTGCGTTGGGGTTTTCTGATGGGCAGGGAGGTGGTCATCACACCCTCTCGAAATGAAACTGGAAGCGGCCATCGTCGGCGCGGTCGAGCGATACGCGCTCTTCGGCCGGCAAGGTGATGCGGGCGGCCGAGTAAGCCGGCTCGATGGGCAACTCACGGCCACCACGATCCACCAGCACCGCCAGGGTCACGCTGGCGGGGCGTCCGAAGTCGAACAATTCATTGATCACGGCCCGCGTGGTGCGGCCGGTGTAGAGCACGTCGTCGATCAGCAGGATGCGCTGGCCATCCACCTCGAAGGGCAGGTGCGTGGCATCCTTGCTGGAGACCATGCCGCGCGATCCGAAATCGTCGCGGTGCAGGGCGGACGAGATCACACCATGCGGTGTGCTCAGGCCCAGATCCTGATTGAGGCGCTCGGCCAGCCACGCGCCCCCCGACCACACCCCCACCAGCACGGTGTCGGGCATGACCAGGCGACGTACGCCGGTCAACAGGTTGGCGTAGAGCGCCTCGGCGTCCAGCCTCAGGGTGTGGGGGGTGTTCACTCAAGCCTCTCCTGGCGGGCTGCCTGCGTCAGGCACCGGCAGCGCGTTGAAATACTGTTGAAGGATGATGGCCGCCGAGGCGGCGTCCAGATCGCGAGCGCCGCCCGCGTGCGCTTCGGTGGTGGAGTAACGTTCGTCCACTTCAATGACAGGTCGTTGAAAGCGCCCCGACAGCTGCCGGCCAAACTTGCGGGCCCGAGCGGTGTTCTCGTGCTCGGCCCCATCGGGGTGAAAGGGCACGCCGATCACCAGCGCATCCGGCGCCCACTCGGCAATCAACTGCCCGATGGCCTTGAAGCGGGCATCACCTTCAGCGCTGATGGTGCGCAAGGGCTGAGCCTGGCGCATCAGGCTGTTGCCCGTGGCCACCCCCACGCGCTTGAGGCCGTAGTCAAAGGCCAGAAAGGTTTGAACCGGGGCCGTGCTGGCAAGGCTCATGCGTGGCCCGCCTCGCCCATGAGGAAGTTGCGATCCACGCCCAGCAGCGACAGGGCCTGGTCGTAGCGCTGCTCGACCGGGGTGTCAAAAATCAGCTCGGGCTGAGCCGCCACCGTCAACCAGCCATTGCGGCCGATTTCTTCTTCCAGTTGGCCTGCGCTCCAGCCGGAGTACCCCAGGGCGATGAACACCTTGCGGGGACCGGCGCCATGCGACAGCGCCTCGAGCACATCGCGCGAGGTGGTCATCTCCAGGCCGCCGTTGATCCTGAGGGTGGAGGCGTAGTGCCCGCCCTCTTCGTCCAGCCGCTCGTGCAGCACAAAGCCGCGCTCGGTTTGCACGGGGCCGCCGTAAAACACGGGCGCATCGGCCAGATCGTCTCGCGCCAGTTTGAGGTCAACCTTGCTGAACAGCTTGGGCAGGTCGATGTCGGTGGGACGATTGATGACCAAGCCCAGCGCCCCCCGCTCGTTGTGCTCGCACAGGTAGACCACGGTGCCGGCAAAATGGTCATCGCGCATGCTGGGCATGGCAATGAGAAACTGATTGGTCAGGTCGATGGGGGAGGATGATCCGGCGGACATCCTTGAATTTTAGTCGCCCCGCCCTGCTTCGCCACGAACTTCGTCACAACACCATGAGCGAACCGATGCTGTCTGGTCTGGTGTGGTTTCGGCGTGATTTGCGTCACACCGACCACGCTGCCCTCTTCCACGCCCTGAAAGGCTGCCGCAAGGTGTGGTGCGCCTTCGTGTTCGACACCGAGATCCTGGACGCGCTGCCCCGCCAGGATCGGCGGGTGGCCTTCATCCGCGAAAGTCTGGTGGAGCTGGACCAGGCGCTGCGTGAGCTGGCCCTGGCGGCCGGGGTGCCTCACCCCGAGCAGGTGGGGCTGATCGTTCGGCACGGGGCCAGCCGGGTTGAAATCCCGAAGCTGGCGGCACAACTGGGCGTGCAGAACGTGTATGCCAACCACGACGACGAGCCCCCGGCCCTGGCCCGTGATGCAGCCGTGCGGGGGCGCCTGAGTGACGACGGCATCATGCTGTACACCTTCAAAGACCACGTGATCTTTGAGCGCAGCGAGGTGATGACGGGCAATGACACGCCGTACAGCGTGTTTTCGCCCTACAAACGCGCCTGGCTGAAAAAGCTGGAGCCGTTTTACCTGAAGGCTTACCCGGTGGAGCGCTACGCCCGGCACCTGGCCGCGACGCCGCCGGCCTTGCGCCCGGCCGGCGGGTCGGACGCCCCGGCCGTGCCCACCCTGCCCGAGATGGATTTCGAACCCGTGACCGACCTGAAGGTGCCGCCAGGCATGTCTGGCGCGCAGGCCTTGCTGAACGACTTTCTGCCCCGGCTGGACCGCTACCGCGAAACGCGCGACTTTCCAGGCACCAAGGGGCCCAGCTACCTGTCACCGCACCTGCGATTTGGCACGGTGTCGGTGCGCCACCTGGCCAGCCTGGCCTGGGCCCGCATGCAAGAAGGCTCCGAAGGGGCTGAAACCTGGCTCTCAGAGCTGGTCTGGCGCGATTTCTATCACCAGATCCTGCACCACCACCCCCACGTGGTGGGCCACGCCTTCAAGCGCGATTACGAACGCATCAAATGGGCCCACGGCGCCAAAGCCAAAGCCTGGTTCCAGGCCTGGTGCGAAGGCCGCACTGGCTACCCGCTGGTGGACGCGGCCATGCGCCAACTCAACCAGACCGGCTACATGCACAACCGCCTGCGCATGGTCACGGCCAGCTTCCTGACCAAAGACTTAGGGATCGACTGGTGCTGGGGCGAGGCCTACTTCGCTGAAAAGCTGCTGGACTTTGACCTGGCCGCCAACAACGGCGGCTGGCAATGGGCGGCCTCCACCGGGTGCGACGCCCAGCCCTACTTCCGCATCTTCAACCCCATCAACCAAAGCGAGAAGTTCGACCCGCAAGGCAAGTTCATCCGACGTTACGTGCCCGAACTGGCCAGCCTGCCCGACAAGGCCATCCACGCCCCCTGGCTGGCGCGCCCCGCCGATCTGGCCGCCAGTGACGATCTGGTACTGGGCCGTGACTACCCTGCGCCCATCGTGCAGCACGACGAGGCTCGGGCCGAAACACTGGAGCGTTTTGCGGTGGTGAAAGCCGCCGGTTGACCGCTATTTCAGGCCAGGCTCAGAACAGTTCGACGTCGCCCACCACGGCATCCTCACCCTTGAGGATGCCGGCCCGTACCAGGGCTTCGTGGCAGTGGACCTGGTTGCGGCCGCTGTGCTTGGCGTGATAGACGCTTTCGTCGGCACGCTGGAAGGCCAGGTTGGGCGTGTCTTGCCGACGCACCTCGGTGAACCCCAGGCTGACGGTGACCTTGCCCACCTGCGGGAAGGGATAGGACTCGACGTTGATGCGGAAGCGCTCGAAAGCCCCTCGGGCATCGTCTTCGGTGCCACCACGCAGCAGCACCACGAACTCTTCACCCCCAAAGCGGTACAGGCGATCGTAATGCCGGAACGACTGGCGCATGATGCGCGCCACCAGCACCAACACCTCGTCGCCAATCAGGTGCCCGAAACGGTCGTTGACCGACTTGAAGTGGTCGATGTCGATCACCCCGATCCAGTAGCCCGTGGCGATGTTCGTGCGGCGCTCATCCGCCAGGTCGGCCGCCGACGCATGCACATCCGGCATGGAGGCCTTGAGGAAGGTGGCGTCGAAGGTCTGGCGGTTCAGCAGCCCGGTCAAGGCATCTCTCTGGCTGGATTCCAGCAGGTTCTGGAAATTGCCAAACACCTTCAACAGTGTCTGAATGGGGCGCAGCGCAGCCGCCGACAAGGGCTTATCGGTGCGCACCTCGAGCACGCCCGGCATGCCCAACTCGATCACCAAGGGCAGGACCGTCAAATGGCTGCCAGGCTCATCTGGCGAAGCCTGGACCTCGACCTGGGCCAGCGCGCGCGCGGCGATAGCCTGAGCTCGCATGGGGTAGGCCCCCTCCAGCGGCAACTGGTGCAAATCCACCCAGGGGGGATCGCTGACCGTGAGTTGCCCCCGACGGGCCAGCCCGCATTGGTACCAGTGACGCTGCTCGTCTTCACGCCCCACCAGCCGGTACACCCCGGCGCTGCACGCGCCCAGCAAATCCAGCACGCCCTGGGCCAGCGACACATCCAGCAACTCACGGTCACGCTGAGCGGTCAGCGTGGCAAGGTGGGACATCGCGTCGCTGGGTTCAGGACGCGTATCGCCAGTAAGAGCTGCGGTGGACGAGGACTGCTTGGGCATGCGTGGGTTCAAGCCGGTGTAACGGTGGCCGCGTAACGGGCCACCAAGGCGAGCAATTCTTCCTCACTGTAAGGCTTGCCGAGGTAATGGTTCACGCCGAGTTGAACGGCATATTCCCGGTGTTTCTGAGCGATGCGGGACGTGATCATGATGATCGGCAGGTGGGCCAGCTTGGCATCCGCGCGGATGTTGCGGGCCAGATCGAAGCCGTCCATGCGGGGCATTTCGATGTCCGACAGCACCACAGCGGGCACTTCGCGTGCCAGGCATTCCAGGGCCTCCAGGCCGTCTTTGGCCAGCACCACGCGGTAGCCCTCGCGCACCAGCAGACGCTGGGTGACCTTGCGCACCGTCAGCGAATCATCCACCACCAGCACCGAGGGAGTCTGGGCCACGGCAGGCTCGGCCACCTCCGGCACAACCACGGCCGCGGCGGCGCCCGGCGTGAGCCACTGCGCCTGGGCACCCAGCGCCTCGACGGCCTGCAGCGTCAGCTGGCGGGCGCTGTCACCGTACACCGTGGCCAAGGCCACGGGGTTGTAGATGAGACTGACCGCGCCCGAAGCCAGCAGCGTCATGCCCGCCAGACCGGGCATGCGCGACAACTGCGGCCCCAGGTTTTTCACCACCACTTCCTGGTTGCCCAGCACTTCGTCCACGTGCATGGCGATGCGCTGTTGCGCCGAGCGGATCACCACCACCGGCAGGCTGCGGCCCGACTCGGTGCCCATGGGGCTGTGGTTCAGCAAGGCGCCCACCCAGTGGAAGGGCAGGATCTGGTCGCCCAGGGTGAACTGACCGGTGCGGTACGCCTGCTCCACCTCGATGGGGCGGGCGCGTCGCACGATCTCGATCAGGTGCGTGGGCACCGCCAGGCTCATGGTGCCGCAACGCAGCATCACCACCTTGGTCACGGCGGTCGTCAATGGCAGGACCAGGGTGAAGGTGGTGCCGGCGCCCGCCGTGGTGCGCGTCTCGATCCGCCCACCCATGGCGTTGACTTCAGAGCGGACCACATCCATGCCGATGCCCCGGCCGGCCAGCTCGGTGACCTGGTCAGCCGTCGAGAACCCGGGCGTGAAGATGAACTGGGTGAGTTCGCGGTCAGAGGGCTCATCGCCCGCCGACACCAGCCCCAGACGCTCGGCCCGCTGGCGGATGCGCTGCAGGTTGAGCCCGGCGCCGTCATCGGCCACCTCGATGGCCACTTCGTTGCCTTCCTGGCGCAGGCTGACCGTGATCTGACCGCTGGCTGGCTTGCCGGCCGCGGTGCGCGATTCAGGCATTTCGATGCCGTGGGTCACGCAGTTGCGCAGCAGGTGCTCGAAGGCCCCCACCATCCGCTCCAGCACGCCACGATCCACCTCGGTGTTGCCGCCCACGATGTCCAGCCGCACCTGCTTGCCGGTTTCCTTGCCCGCCAGGCGCACCACGCGGTACAAGCGGTCGGACAGGCTTTCGAACTCCACCATGCGCGTGCGCAGCAGGTCATCCTGCAGATCACGGGTCAGGCGGGCCTGGGCGGCCAGTTGGTCTTCAGCCGTTTCCAGGTTGCGCTGCAGGGTGCGCTGCACGGTGGCCACGTCGTTCACCGACTCGACCATCATGCGGGTCAATTCCTGGAAGCGCGTGTAGCGGTCAAACTCCAGCGGGTCAAAATCCTGACGGGCTGCACGGGCTGCTTCCAGCTTCGTGCTCATCTCGGTTTCGGCCTGCAACTCGATGTCGCGCAGGTGATGACGCAAGCGGTCCAGGTTGTCTGTCAGGTCGGTCAGCGAGCCGCGGATCTGCTCCACCTGCGACTGCAGGCGGGTGCGGGTGATGGCCACTTCGCCCGCGTGGTTGACCAGGCGATCCAGCAGTTGCGGGCGCACCCGCACCGCCGCCTGCGCCACCACCGCGTCTTTGGGCCCGGCCGTGGTGACCACGGTTTCGCCGGTGCCCGGGGTGAACTTGGCCCAAGGCACGGGCGCAGCATCCACCGGCGCCGGTGCCACCGAAGGGGCATCGACCGTGGTCGAATCCGCTGACACCTCTGCCGACGCCTCGGCCGGCGCATCAGTCGGCGCGCCTGCGAAGGCGGCCGCGTCCGTCACTTCAGGCGCAGCCTCGACAGACTGCGCTTCGCTGACCTCCAGCACCGGGGGCAAGGCCGCCAGCTCGTTGGCTGCGGCCACGCCTTCGGCTTGCTGACGGCGCAAGGCCTCGAACACCTCGATCAGCTGGTCCACGCGGGTTTCGAGCGGGGCCAGCTCTTCGGTGCGCACACTGTCTTGAGCCAGCAAACGCTCAATGGCCGACTCCATGCGGTGGGCCATTTCACCCAGGCGCATGGCACCCGCCAGGCGCGCGCCACCCTTGAAGGTGTGCAAGGTGCGCATGCAAGCGGTGGCCGCCGCAGGGTGCTCGGGCATGTCCAGCCATTGCCGAGCCTGCACGGCCAGTTGCGGCAACAACTCCTGGGCCTCTTCTTCGAAGATGGGGAAGAGGTCCAAATCGACCGCGTCTTCAGCGTCGATGTCGCTGTCGTCCTCCCACTGGGCCTGCGGCAGGATGGCCGACAGTGGCTGGGGCGGCAGGGGCTCAGGGCGCTGGATGGGCTCGTCCACGGGCTCGGGCGCCGTATCGGGCTCGGACTGCGAGCACGACTCGGGAGCAGACTCGGACGCCATCTCTGGCGTCTGCGCCGGATTGGCCTCCAGAACGGCCTCGGGCTCGGCTTGTGTCTCGGGCGCGGGGGCAGGCTCGGGCTCTGCCACCGCATCCGCATCGTGCACCAGTGTCAGGTGGCTGCGCGCCGGGGTCAGCCCGCCATCGGCGGCCTCGGCCTGGGCGCTCAGCAGCCGGTTCTCCAGGCGCAGGGCCGCAGCCTGGTTGGCCTCGGCCAAACGAACCATCAACTCGTCGGGTGGCGACTTGAGGAAACCGGCCGCGAACTGGTGCAGCAGGCGACGAATCTCGTCTGCCGCCTCGTTGAACAAGGCCAGCTCGTCTGGCAGCACCTGGCCCAAGGGCTGGCAATGCGCCAGCACATGCTCCAGCTGTCGGGCCAGCTGAGACAGGTCGGTGTACCCGACGGTGCCGGAGTTGCCCGCCAGCGAGTGGGCCAACGCCACCATGTCGTCACTGACCGGACGGTGGGGCTCCAGGGCCCATTCGCTCAGGGCGGTGCTCAGGCGCCGCGACTGTTCATCCGCCTCATTGAGGTAGATGTTGAACAGAGGGATGCTGATGCGCAGGTGGCCAATGACCTTGACCTGCTCGTCATCGGCAGCCAGGGCCTCATCGGCCGGCGTGGCAGCGGGGGTGTCTTGGGGGGCGTCCAGGGGGGCGTCCAGGGGCGCTTCCAGGGGCGCGTCTGGCGAAGGTTCCTGGGATGCTTCTTGGGGGGCATCCTCCGCCTCCAGGCTCAGGACGATGCGCTCGTGCTCGGGCACCACGTCCAGCAGGTCGGCAGACGCACTCTCGCCCAACTCGCCCGCCACGGTGGTGGCTTCGTCGGCCGGCACATCGGGCGCGCCATCCAGCTCCTTGAGGTCCAGCACCAGGTCGTCCAGCACCAGCACCTCGGGCTCAGCCACGGGGGCGGCGTCGGGCAGCTCCAGTGCCATGACATCGGTGTCCACCACATCAATGCCCGCGGCTTCAGCCGGCTGGGGCTCGGCGTCCGACACCGGTGTCTCGGCCAGCACGGGTGGGTCACCCGCGGGCTGAGACACCGGAGAGGACTCCCCCAGTGTCAGGCGCTCTCCTCGTTCTCGCAGGGCGGTGGCCGCGTCGATGATGGGTTGTCCGCGCCATTGACCATCTCGGCCCTCGGCGATGTCTTGGGTCCAGCCCGCAAAGGCGTCCAGCAACTCGGCACTGAGCCCCAGCAGGTCAGCCGAGGCTGGCACCTGGGCGGCCAGTGTGGCGTTGTAGAGCTGTTCGCACGCCCAGGCCGCTTCGCCGTAGGCATTCAGCCCCACCATGCGCGAGCTGCCCTTCAGGGTGTGGAAGGCACGGCGCACAGCCGTCATGGCCGTCAAGTCATCCGGAGCCGTCTGCAACTCGGCCAAGGCCGAGCGGGCATCGCCGACCACTTCCTGGGCTTCCTCCAGGAAGATGCCGCGCATCTCGTCATCTTCTTCCAGGCCGGTGGATTCCACAGGCGCCGGGGCTTCAGGCACCAGAGGCGCCAGCACGATGGTCTCAGGCTCGGGCTCAGGCTCGGGCTCGGCGGTGATTTCAGCAATCACCAATTCAATCTGTTCTTTGGCCTGCGCCAGGGTCTCAGGGTCGTCGGCCTCGTGCAACTGAGCTTGCGCCTGGCTGAGGGTCTCGGCCAGTTCAGGCTGGTCCTGCACCATCGGGGTGTCCGCCAGGCGCTGCAGCTCTTGCTCCAGCACCTCGGGGGCGGCGTCCTGTTGCAGCACCTGCGAGAGGTCTTCGGCCACGGCCTGGGCTTCGGTACGCTGCACGGCGTGCACATGCTGCACGGCCGCCTCAACCGGGTCATCCGGGGTCAGGACGCGCGTTTTTTTTTCCCGCCCCATCAGCGGGGACAGCAGGCCCGTCTCGGCGTCGAAGGTGAACAGGTGGCGTGTCAGTGCAGGCTGCACGCCCATCATGTCCACGAGGAAGCCCAAAGCGCCCAGGTTGGTGGCCAAGCGGTCAAACACCCCGGCCTGTCCGGCCGCATCGATGTCCAGATCGTCACGCAGCAGATGGTCCACGTCCTCGAGCATCCGCACCGCCGCTTGCACGGCCATGTCCAGCCCCAGCACGGCCAAAACACCACGCATGCTTTGCAATTGGGCGGGCACCGGCACCAGGGGATGACGCTCGGATGGCTGGCGGAAGAACTGGTCGATCTGCTTTTCGCACTCGGACAAGGTCGTGCGCAATTCCTGCACCACACTGCCCATGGTCTGGCGGTCGGAAACCCGACGGTACAGGTCTTCCATCCACGCTTCGAGTGGCGAGGGCTCAGCCCCCGAGCGCGTCTGGCTGATGCGCTCAGCCAGGCGGCGCACGCGGTCTTGCTGCTCCGGGTGGTCGAACTCGCCGTCTTCAAGGCTGGCCTCGAGGTACAGGATGGCGGTAGCCACTTCCATGGCCAGGGTGGGCTGCGGGGCCTGAGCCGAGCTCACGGTTTGGGCCACGGCATCGCCCAAAGCCTGCGCCAGCACGTCGCCGGAGGGATAGAGTCGGTTGAGCGAATCACCCACCAGGCTGAACTGCTCGTTCAAGCCGCCAATGCGCAAGAGCTCGCCGCCCGAAACGGCCGACCAGCCCTCTTTGGCGCCCGCCACACGTTTGATGGCCTGCTGGATGACCCCGGGGTCGTGCTTGCCCAGGGCGGAGCGGGCCAGATCCACCGGCTGGTGGCGCGACAGGCCGAAGGTCTGACGCACCTTGGACAGGATGGATGCGTCGGCATCCTCCGGGGTGGAGGCGGCCTGTGCACAAAAGAACAACAACTCGTTGGCCAGCCGGTCGGACGGCCCGCCCAGGCCCTTGGCCAGCTGACGCAGCTGACTCAGCAGCGAGGACAAGACGCGCTTGGCATGCACCCCCAGGGGCACATGACGCTGCGCCAGGCCCTCCAGGAAACCAGCCGCCAGCATCCAGGTGGCACATTCGCGGTGGGCGCGGCGCTGGTCGGCATCCTTGGCCAAGGCCCCACACAGATCCGCCAGGTTCTGGGCGTCTTCGCCCTGGTTGCGCTTGAGCAGGCTCAGCAGCCCCCGCTCGAAATCATCGATCGTGACCGCATCGGGTGCGCGGGGCGCCACCGTCTCAGGGGGGGTGAGCACGGACTCCAGGGCCAGCGTGGGCCAGTCCTGGCTCCAGAGGTCGGACGGGCGCGGCAGACCTTGCCCCAGGCGGGCCATCAAGGCTTCGTACTGAGGGAACAGCGCCACAGCCGTGACCGGCTTGCCCGCCAGCTTGCGGGCGATGTAATCCAGCAGCGCGAACGAGGCGCGCTCGATGTCGCCCACGGCGGCCGCATCCATGGCCTGCGGGCGAGACACCCACTTCTGCACCAGGTTCTCGCTGGCCCGCAGCAGGGTGGCCCCTGCGGTCAAGCCCGCCAGCTCCAGCGCCCCTGCACTCTGGTGCAGCTGCTGGCGCGCTGTGCGCAGCACCGACGGGTCGAGCGCGTCCAGATCCGAGGCCTGCTCGGCGCTCAGGTCCTTCAGGCAACGCTGGAGGGCTTTGTGGGTGGCGTCCAGCGAGCGGCGCAACTCCTCATGAACCCAAGCCAGGGCGCTGAGGTCGTCGGCCGGCGACGCGGCGAGATCGTGGTGCAGGCTGTCCATGAATCAGGCAATCTTGAATCGGGCCACCGACTGTTGCAGTTCCTGAGCGGTCTTGGACAACTCTCGCACCAACTGGGTGGTCGAGCGGGTGCCCTCACCGGTCTGTTCCGTCACGGCAAAGATGTGCTGGATGTTGGAGACCACCACATTGGCGCTGTCGGCTTCCTTCAGCGCCTGGGCAGAAATCTCTTCAATCAGTTCAGCGAGTCGACGCGACACGCGGTCGATGTCGTTCAGCGCGGCACCGGCCGCATCCGACAGTCGGGCCCCTTCCACCACCCCTTGCGTGGAGCGCTCCATGGCGGCCACGGCGTCTTGGGTGTCGGTCTGAATGGTGCGCACCAGCGCCGCAATTTCGCGGGTCGCGTCGGCCGAGCGTTCGGCCAGTCGCTGCACTTCTTCGGCCACCACCGAGAAGCCGCGACCGGCTTCACCGGCCGAGGCGGCCTGGATGGCGGCGTTCAGAGCCAGCACGTTGGTCTGTTCGGTAATGTCGGAAATCAGCTCGGTGATTTCGCCGATTTCTTGCGACGATTCGCCCAGCCGCTTGATGCGCTTGGAGGTTTCCTGGATCTGCTCACGGATGGTGTTCATACCGCCGATGGCGTCCTGCACGGCCTTCAGACCTTGGTCGGCGGCGCTCAGCGATTGACGCGCCACCTCGGCCGACTCTTGAGCCTGCCCGGACACGTCGTTGATTCGGCCCGCCATGCGCAGCACGGATTCACCGGTTTCACGGATCTCACGCAGTTGTTCGTCAGACGCCGCCAGCAGTTCGGTCGACGTCGCTTCCACCTGGCCGGTGGTGTCCGTCACCCGTTGCACGGTGCTTTGCACCTGCGCCACCAGGGTGCGCAGCTCTTCCACGGTGAAGTTCACCGAGTCGGCGATGGCGCCGGTGATGTCCTCGGTCACGGTGGCTTGTTGGGTCAAGTCACCTTCAGCCACCATCTGCAGTTCGTTCATCAGTCGCAGAATGGCCGCCTGGTTGGCGTCGTTGACGCGCTTGGCCTCACGCTCCTGGCGTTCAGCTTCCTGACGCTGGAACTCGGCCACCTGGGCGCGGTGACGTTGGTCGGTCAGGAAGACGCGCAGCAGACCGTAGGCGGCCCCCGAGGTGAGCACCAGGAACACCAGGATGATGGCGATGTTCAGGCCACCAATACCGGCCCCTTCGGCCAGACGTTGCTGCACCGACTCCAGTCCTTTGCGCAGCGGTTCGCTGTCGTCAATCACGGCCACCTGGGCATCACGAGCCGCCACCAGGTTCTGCAGAGAACCCAGAATGAAGGACGACTGGGCGCGCGTGTCTTCGAAGATCTTGAGCAGGTCTTCGAGCTGCGCCTTGATGTCAGGGTTGCGCGCCGGGCTCAGGCCCAGATCGGCATTGCCATTCAGCAGGCCTTCGGCCAGTTCCTTGAAGGCGTTCAAATCCTTGCCCAGCAGGAACACGGCCTCGGTCGACACGCCTTCCACGGTCAGGAATTCGTTGGCCGACTTACCGATCCGCTGCGTGAGCATCACCAACTGGTTGAGGGCATTCGCCTCGGCCGCTGTCAAGGTGCCGCCTTCAATACGCGTGGTGGCAATGCCTTCGGCCAGATCCAGCAACTCGGATGACTGGGTGTTGACCTGGCGCAGCGCGGAGCTCACCTGGGTCAGGGTCTGCTTCTGGTCCAACACGAACTTGGCGTTCTTTTCAGCGCGCTCGACCAGCGGCAGCATGGGTGTCAGCGCCTCGGCCGCTTCACCACCCAGTTTGTTGAGTCCGCGTTCGGCATCGCCCTGGGCCAGGCCACGCACGTTGGAGCCGAGCACCGCCACGCTCTCCTGCACTTCCTGGAAGGCCTGTTCACGACCCACCAGCGCCTGAGACACCGACTTCGCCAGACGTTGCGACTGCATCAGCGCCTGACCGGTGGCACCGGCCTGAGAGGCACGGCGGTCAGCGGCCGTGACCGAGAGGAACGCCCCCAGCACCAGACCGAGCACACCCACCGCCAGCGCACCCGCCAGCAGGCGCTGCTGGCGATCCAGGCGCAGGTGACCGATGAGGGGCAAACCAGTGCGAGGCTCGGCACTGGTGGCATCGGCGGCCAGCTCGACCCGCTGATCCAGGTAGTCGGGCGGGAACTCGGAGGGTGCGGATTCGGAGATGATCGAATCCGTGACCGAACTGGTGGTGTTGGGCGACTGGATCGTGGACGACCCCGCCTGAGTTTGCGTGTCCACTGCCTGCGGCCCGTTGGCCGTGACCAGGCCTTCGGTGCTCAACGCCTCGGGCTGGACCTCGTCCTCATCCTGCTTCTTGCCCAGTTCCTTGATGCGACTCAGGAAGCTCATGTCCCACTCCAAACAGACGGTTGCACGCGTACTCGCCCCAACGGCGGCTCACGCGTCGATTTTCAAAAAGACGTCATCCGCAGCCAGGGCCGCCAGATTCAATTCGTACCAGGTGCGGCCCTGCTCATCGCGCATGGTCTGCCCGAAGAAGGCCGGCTTGTGCTCGCCATCAGCAGGCGCCACCAATTGCATGACCCCGGCATTGCGCAGGCCCATCAGGCGATCCACCAGCAAGGCCACATTGACCTGAAGCGCGGTGTTGAAAGCCACCAGACGAGAGGCATCTCGACCGCCCTCACTACCGCCAAAGGGGACGGCCGCACGCTGGATGCCCAGAAACCGGGCCAAATCCACCACGCCGTGAAGTTGCCCCCGCAAATTGGCCACCCCGAGAAACCAGGGTTGGCTGTGGGGAACGGCCTGCATGGCGCCAGGCGAGAAGATCTCGCCGGCCTGATCCAGCGGCAAAAGAAATCCCTGCTGCGCCATTTCAACGGCCAGCCAGCTGCGCACAGGCGCGTGCTGACGGGCGTCCTGCAAGCGCTGGGCCAGACGTTGCTGCAGGGCTTTGAGCGCTTCCTTGTTTGCCATGGTGTGCCCGGATCAGCCGAAAGCCTTGATCTTGGACATCAGCTCATCGGGGTTCACCGGCTTGACCACGTAGTCACGAGCCCCCTGGCGCATGCCCCACACGCGGTCGGTTTCCTGGTTCTTGCTGGTGCAGATGATGACTGGCACATTGGCGAACCGAGGGTCGCGGGTGATGGCGCGGGTCAACTGGAAGCCGTTCTGTCCGGGCATGACCACGTCCATCAGGATGAGGTCAGGCACCTCTTCCTGGAGGCGGCGCAGTGCCTCTTCGCCGTTTTCGGCGGTGCGCACCTGATAGCCTTTTTTGGTCAACAGCTCCGACAAGACGTGCAATTCGGTCTTGGAGTCGTCTACGAGCAGTATTTTTTGAATCGGCATGGCTGGCTCAGGAGAAAAAACACATCAAACCCGCACGCTGGGGCTCACACCGTGGCGTGTTGCGCCACCGCCTGCAGCAGCTGGTCTTTGGTGAAGGGTTTGGTCAGGTAGTCTTGCGACCCCACCATGCGGCCGCGGGCCTTGTCGAACAGGCCATCTTTGGATGACAGCATGATCACTGGCGTGCGCGCGAAGCGCGGGTTGCGCTTGATGATGGCGCAGGTCTGATACCCGTCAAGCCGGGGCATCAGGATGTCGCAGAAGATGATGTTGGGCTCGTGGTCGTTGACCTTGGACAGGGCATCAAATCCATCTTCGGCCAGCACCACTTCGTATCCCCCCTGCTTGAGGAAGATCTCGGCGCTACGGCGGATGGTGTTGCTGTCGTCGATCACCAGAACCTTCGTGACGGCCTGGCCGTCAGCTTGTACTGCGTCTGACACGGATGGAATCCTCCTTGTGGCCCGTTCGGTCTTTGAATGAGCCGGCGGGCGGTGAAGACCATGCTCCACACCCGAACAGCCAGGGTGACCTCACACAGGCACCATTTCGAAATCGTCCTTGCGGGCCCCGCATTCGGGACACACCCAGTTCATGGGCACGTCTTCCCAGCGGGTTCCGGGAGGGATGCCCTCGTCCGGCACACCGGCTGCCTCATCGTAAATCCACCCGCAGATCAGGCACATCCAGGTTTTCAAGTCACTCACCTTGTCTCGAACCGGCTTGAATACAATGCAATGATCCATTGTAGCCAGCACCTACAGGCCCAAATGCAAGGGTTTGTGGGCAAGGTTACCCCTAACTCGGCCCCACGTGGGCCTGCAGCCCCTCCATTGCACGGTCACACCGCATGACAGAGCTCCATTCCGCGCCCGACGCTACCCCGACCCTCCAGGACCCCGAGGGTGGTGCGCCTGCCTGCGTGCTGTGCTTCAACGCCAGCGAGCCCACGGGGGCAGCCGGCCTGGGCGCCGACATCGCCACCATCGCCGCCATGGGGGCGCACGCCCTGCCTGTGTGCACGGGCGTGATCATCCGAGACACAGCCGAGATCTTCGAGTCCCAGGCCCTGGACCCCGACACGGTGGCCGAGCAGGCCCGCGCCGTGCTGGAAGACGCCAGCCCCTCCGCCTGGAAGCTGGGCTTTCTGGGCAATACGGATGTGATCAGTGCCGTGGCCGAGATCGTCTCCGACTACGCCGACATCCCCTTGGTGGCGCACCTGCCGAATCTGTCATGGCTCAGCGACGATGAGCAAATGGCCTACCTCGACGCCTTCAAGGAGTTGATCCTGCCGGGCACCATGGTGTTGTCGGGTAACCACAAGACGCTGACCGACTTCCTGCTGCCCGACTGGGACGCCGAGCGCCAACCCTCGGCCCGCGAGCTGGCCGTGGCCGCCGCCGAACACGGGGCCAGCTACGTCTTCGTCACCGGCATCCACCTGCCAGACCAGTTCATCGATAACGTGCTGGCCTCACCCGAAGGGGCCATCGCTGGCGAACGCTTCGAGCGTTTCGAGGTGACGTTTGTGGGCGCAGGCGACACGCTGTCGGCCGCCCTGGCCGCCACCCTGTCCAGCGGCACACCGCTGGATGCCGCCGTGTCGGAGGCGCTGAGCTTCCTGGATCAGTCTCTGGATTCCGGCTTCCGCCCTGGCATGGGCGGCGTCGTGCCGGATCGCTTCTTCTGGGCCCTGCCCCCCGGCGAGGAAGGGGCCCAAGGCCCGGCTGGTGAGGCCGAGATCGATGAAGGCTCGCCCCACGACGGCAAGCACCCGCCCACCCCCACACGCAACATCCACTGAAGCCATGTCCCGCAACGATCAGCTGTTCGAGCGCGCCCAGCGCGTCATCCCGGGCGGCGTGAACTCGCCCGTGCGCGCCTTCAAGGCCGTCGGCGGCACGCCCCGCTTCATCCAGCGGGCCCAAGGCCCCTACATCTGGGATGCCGATGGCCAGCGCTACATCGACTACATCGGCTCCTGGGGGCCGATGATCCTGGGGCATGGCCACCCCGAGGTGATCGAGGCCGTGCAAAAGGCGGCCCTGGACGGCTTCTCGTTCGGCGCACCCACCGAGCGCGAGATCGAACTGGCCGAAGAAATCCTGAAGCTGGTGCCCAGTGCCGAGCAGGTGCGCCTGGTCAGCTCGGGCACCGAGGCCGGCATGAGCGCCATCCGTCTGGCGCGGGGCGCCACGGGCCGCAACAAGATCATCAAGTTCGAAGGCTGCTACCACGGTCATGCCGATGCCTTGCTGGTCAAGGCCGGCTCGGGTCTGGCCACCTTCGGTCATCCCACCAGCGCCGGCGTGCCGGCTGAAGTGGTGCAGCACACCCTGGTGCTGACTTACAACGACATCGAGCAGATCGAACAGGCCTTTGCCACCCAAGGCTCGACAATAGCCTGCGTGATGATCGAGCCCATCGCCGGCAACATGAACTTCGTGCGCGCCAGCGTGCCCTTCATGAAGCGGGTGCGCGAACTGTGCTCGCAGCACGGCGCCATGCTGGTGTTTGACGAGGTGATGAGCGGTTTTCGCGTGGGCCTGGGCAGTGCCCAGGGGCTGTATGCCCGGCTGATCCCGGGCTTTGCGCCCGACCTGAGCGTGTTCGGCAAGGTGATTGGCGGCGGGATGCCGCTGGCGGCCTTCGCCTCCAGCCGCGAGGTGATGTCCAAGCTGGCGCCGCTGGGCCCGGTCTACCAGGCCGGTACCCTGTCGGGCAACCCGGTGGCCACCGCTTGCGGCCTGGCCACGCTCAAGCTCATCCAGCGGCCCGGTTTCTTCGAGCAACTGGCCGCCCGCACCCAGCAATTGATGAACGGCTTCGTGACGGCAGCGGCCAGCGCCGGTGTGACGCTGACGGCCGACAGCGAAGGGGGCATGTTCGGCTTCTTCTTCGCGGGCGAGCTGCCGCAGAACTACCAGCAGGTCATGGCCAAGGGCACGGACACCTTCAACCGCTTCTTCCACCTGATGCTGGATCAGGGCGTGTACCTGGCGCCTGCCATGTACGAAGCCGGCTTCGTGAGCGCCGCCCACACCGAACAGGACATTGCCGACACGCTGGCCGCGGCCGCGAACGCCTTCCGAAAGCTCTGAGTTCATGCACATCCACATTCTTGGCATCTGCGGCACCTTCATGGGAGGCGTAGCTGCCCTGGCCCGTGAGGCGGGCCACCGGGTCACCGGCTGCGATGCGGGCGTCTACCCGCCCATGTCCGACCAGTTGCGGGCCATGGGTATCGACCTGATCGAGGGCTACACCGCCGATCAACTGGCCCTGAAGCCCGATCTGTTCGTGATCGGCAACGTGGTCAGCCGCGGCAACCCGCTGATGGAAGCCATCCTGGATGCCGGCCTGCCCTACACCAGTGGGCCTCAATGGCTGAGCGAGCACGTGCTGCAGGGCCGGCACGTGCTGGCCGTGGCGGGCACCCATGGCAAGACCACCACCACCTCGATGCTGTCGTGGATCCTGGAGGCTGCAGGGCTGGAGCCAGGCTTTCTGGTGGGTGGCGTGCCTGAGAACTTTGGTGTGTCGGCCCGCTTGGGGCGCACCGAGGCGTCGGGCGATGAGGCCGCACGCCCGGCCGGTGGCTTTCCGTTTGTGATCGAGGCCGACGAGTACGACACCGCGTTTTTCGACAAGCGCAGCAAGTTCGTTCATTACCGTCCCCGCACGGCGGTGCTGAACAACCTTGAGTTCGACCACGCCGACATCTTTGCCGACCTGGCAGCGATTGAAACCCAGTTCCACCATCTGGTGCGCACCGTGCCGGCCTCGGGCCGCCTGGTGGTCAACGCCCGCGAAGAGGCCCTGGAGCGGGTGCTGACCCGGGGCTGCTGGAGCGATGTGGCGCGCTTCGGTGTGCGTGGCGACACCCCGGGCTTTCGTGCGCGCGGCGAGCCGCATGCGTTTGACGTGCTGAAGGCGGGCGTGCTGGTGGGCCGTGTGGAGTGGAGCCTGCTGGGCGAGCACAACCAGATGAACGCCCTGGCGGCCATCGCCGCTGCCGAACACGTGGGTGTATCGCCGCAGCAGGCCTGTGAGGCCTTGGGGCGCTTTGCCAACGTCAAGCGCCGCATGGAGACCAAGGGTGAGGTGCGCGGCATCACCGTGTACGACGACTTTGCCCACCACCCGACGGCCATCCGCACCACCATGGACGGACTGCGCCAAAAGGTCGGCCCGGAGGCGCGCATTCTGGCCGTGTTCGAGCCCCGCTCCAACACCATGAAACTGGGCACGATGAAGGCACAACTGCCCTGGTCACTCGAAGAGGCCGATCTGGCGTTTTGCCACTCCGGCGGCTTGGGCTGGGACGCCCATGAAGCGCTGGCCGAAATGGGCGAGCGCGCGGTGGTGACCGACACCATCGAGGCCCTGGTGGCCAAGGTGGTCAAGGCCGCCCAACCGGGCGATCACATCCTGTGCATGAGCAACGGCGGATTTGGCGGCATCCACGGCAAGTTGCTGGCGGCGCTGGCCTGAGCCGGCGCCGCCCAGTTCAGACCTCGATCATCACGTCCGAGATCTGCAGCAGGCGGCCTGGGTTCAAGCCCAGGCGAGCCTGGGGCTCAAACAGATCCACCCGGTCCGTGATCAGCCCATCCAGCCCGGCCATCCACAGCGCATCGGCCTGATCAGCCTGGTTGACGGTGTACGCCAGGGCCTTGAGCCCCACCTCGTGGATGGCGTCAATGCGTCGCGCGTCGAGAAACGAATGGTGCACCACCAAGGCCCGGCAGCCCAAGGCCAGGGCTTGTTGCACGCCATCCAGTTGCCAGCGGTCCAGCAAAAGGGCTCGGGGCAGCTCCGGCTGGGCGTCACGCGCGGCCTCCAGGGCCTCGACACTGAAGGAGCTGAGCAAGGGCTTCACGGCTGCATCACGCCACCAGTGCGCCACCTGTTGGGCCACCACCCGTCCGGTGCGACGCTCGTCGCCCGGGGTGGGCTTGATTTCCAGGTTCACCATCAGCCCGAGGGATTGCAGCCAGCGGGCCAGGGCTTCCAGGCGCAGCAGAGGCTCGCCGGCATAACAACGCCCGTGCCAGCTGCCGGCATCCAGTCGCGACAAGGCATCCCAGGTCAGCAAACCGGCGGCGCCCTGCCCATTGGTGGTTCGATCCAATTCCGCGTCGTGCAACAAAAAGGGTTCACCATCGGCGCTGAGCTTGACGTCGCACTCGAACATGGCAAACCCGTGGTCGGCCCCCAGGCGGAACGCGGCCAGGGTGTTTTCTGGCGCCAGGGGGCCGGCGCCTCGGTGGGCGATCCAGCAGGGGTAAGGCCATTGAGACATGGTGGACTTCAACATCAGGGTTTTCAATGAGGCTTCAGCATAGCAAGGCCTGCCCAGCTCAAACGCCCTCACAACCCTGCTGGAAGTGGCCTTTTCCCGGGAAGGGCCGGGGCGCGTGCGGTACCATCTCGCCTCAGTCGCGAAAATCGTCCCCACTGCGGCCCTTCACAGTGTCCACACCGTGAAACTGGGAGAGTCGCCCCTTGTTGTTCAGGCCGCCCCGGCCCGATGTGCTTGCGCGACTGGTGTACCCATGAATGCACCCACCGAGCTCACCCACATGACCGCCCAGGTCGCCGACGCCCACGACGACGGCCAGCCCCGCCTGCGCGAGATCCCCTACAACTACACCTCGTTCTCGGACCGCGAGATTGTCCAGCGCCTGCTGGGGCAGCGCGCCTGGGAAGTGCTGAGCCTGCTGCGCGCCGAGCGGCAAACGGGCCGTTCAGCACGGATGCTCTACGAGGTGCTGGGCGATGTCTGGGTGGTGCAGCGCAACCCCTACCTGCAGGATGACCTGCTGAAGAACCCCAAGCGCCGGGCGCAACTGATCGACGCCTTGCATCACCGCCTGGGCGAGGTCAACAAGCGCCGCGACCCGTCGGCCGATGCCGCCCGTGACAAGCTGGTGGGCGAATTGCTGGACGCCGCCCGTCAGGCCGTGAACCGCTTTGCGCGCAACTTCGATGAGGTGGCCACCCTGCGTGAACGGGCCACCAAGGCGCTGCGCAAGGTCACCCAGGCCGACAACATCAAGTTTGATGGCCTGAGCCGCGTGTCGCACGTGACTGACGCCACCGACTGGCGCGTGGAGTACCCCTTCGTCGTGCTGACGCCCGACACCGAAGAAGAAATGGCTGGCCTGGTCAAAGGCTGTGTCGAGCTGGGCCTGACCATCATCCCGCGCGGGGGCGGCACCGGCTACACCGGTGGCGCCGTGCCCCTGACCTGGAAGAGCGCGGTGATCAACACCGAGAAGCTCGAACAGATGACCGAGGTCGAGCTGGTCAACCTGCCCGGCGTGGACCACCAGGTACCGACCGTGTGGACGGGCGCGGGCGTGGTCACCCAGCGCGTGGCCGATGCGGCCGAGCGTGGTGGTTACGTCTTCGCGGTGGACCCGACCTCGGCCGAGGCCTCGTGCATTGGTGGCAACATCGCCATGAATGCCGGCGGCAAGAAGGCTGTGCTGTGGGGCACGGCCCTGGACAACCTCGCGTCGTGGCGCATGGTCACGCCCGATGCCGAATGGCTGGACGTGGTTCGACTGAACCACAACCTGGGCAAGATCCACGATGTCGAGGTGGCGAGCTTCGAGCTGCGCTACTACGCCGCCGATGGCAAAACCCACCTGCGCACGGAGCGCCTCGACATCCCCGGCCGCACCTTCCGCAAGGAAGGCCTGGGCAAGGACGTCACCGACAAGTTCCTCGCCGGCCTGCCCGGTATCCAGAAGGAAGGCTGCGATGGGCTGATCACCAGCGCCCGCTGGATCGTGCACCGCATGCCCAGCCACACGCGCACGGTGTGCCTGGAGTTCTTCGGCAACCCGACGGAAGCGGTGCCCTCGATCGTCGAGATCAAGGACTTCATGTTCGAGGAGATGAAGCAACCTGGCGGCGCCATCCTGGCCGGCCTGGAGCACCTCGACGACCGCTACCTGCGCGCGGTGGGCTATGCCACCAAGAGCAAGCGCGGCACGCTGCCCAAGATGGTCCTGATTGGTGACATCGTGGGCGATGACGAAGACCGCGTGGCCCGCGCCACCAGCGAGGTCATCCGCCTGGCCAACGGCCGCAGTGGCGAAGGCTTCGTGGCCGTGAGCGCCGACGCCCGCAAGAAGTTCTGGGCCGACCGCAAGCGCACCGCCGCCATCGCCAAGCACACCAACGCCTTCAAGGTGAACGAAGACGTGGTGATCCCGCTGCCGCGCATGGGCGAGTACACCCTGGGCATCGAGCGCATCAACATCGAGCTGAGCCTGCGCAACAAGCTGGCTCTGGTGGATGCCTTGCAAGCCTTCGTGACCGGTGGGCAACTGCCCATGGGCAAGGTGGAGGACGCCGCCGAGCTGCCCAGCCCCGAGGCCCTGGCCGAGAAAGTGGCCGCCGCCAGCGCCCACCTGCAGACGGTGCGCGAGCGCTGGGCGTTCTTGTACGAGCACATTGATACGCCCCTGAGCACCGTGGACGCCGACCTGGTGGCCCTGGGCTACGAACAGCACCGCAACGGCAGCTACACGCCCCAGGATGGCGACACCGTCTTCAACCTGCTGCAAACGTGGTCCATCCGCGCCAGCTGGAAGAAGGAAATCCGTGATGAGCTGGCCAAGGTCTTCAACGGCGCGGCCTTGAGCCCCGTGCTGGACGAACTCAAGCGCATTCACAAGCAGGTGCTGCGCGGCCGCGTGTGGGTGGCCTTGCACATGCACGCTGGCGATGGCAATGTACACACCAACATCCCGGTCAACAGCGACAACTACGAGATGCTGCAGACGGCGCACGAGGCCGTGGCCCGCATCATGAAGCTGGCGCGTTCGTTGGATGGCGTGATCTCGGGCGAACACGGCATCGGCATCACCAAGCTGGAGTTCCTGAGCGACGACGAGATCGCCAACTTCACCGCCTACAAGCAGAAGGTGGACCCCGAGGGCCGCTTCAACAAGGGCAAGCTGCTGCGCGGCGCAGCCCTCAAGGCCCTGGGCGACGACGTGCACGCGGCCGACCTGACCGAGGCCTACACGCCCTCGTTCGGCCTGATGGGGCATGAGTCTCTGATCATGCAGCAAAGCGACATCGGCGCCATCGCCGATTCGGTCAAGGACTGCCTGCGCTGCGGCAAGTGCAAGCCCGTGTGCGCCACGCACGTGCCACGCGCCAACCTGCTCTACAGCCCCCGTAACAAGATCCTGGCCACCTCGCTGCTGGTCGAAGCCTTTTTGTACGAAGAGCAGACGCGCCGCGGTGTGTCGATCGATCACTGGTCCGAGTTCGAGGACGTGGCCGACCACTGCACGGTCTGCCACAAGTGCCTGACGCCCTGCCCGGTCAAGATCGACTTCGGCGACGTGTCGATGAACATGCGCAACTTGCTCAACAAAATGGGCAAGAAGAGCTTCCGCCCCGCGGGTGCAGCCGGCATGGCCATGCTCAACACCAACAACCCGCAGACCATCAAGCTGATCCGCACGGCGCTGGTGGATGTGGCCATGCCCCTGCAGCGTGTGGCCAACGACGTGATGAAGGTGGTGGCACGCAAGCAGACCAGCGCGCCGCCCGCCACCGTGGGCAAGGCCCCGCTCAAAGAAGAAATCATCCACTTCATCAACAAGAAGATGCCGGGTGGCTTGCCGAAAAAGACGGCTCGCGCCCTGCTGGACATCGAGGACAAGGACTACGTCCCCATCATCCGCAACCCCAAGACGACCACGGCCGACACCGAGGCGGTGTTCTACTTCCCGGGTTGCGGCTCGGAGCGTTTGTTCAGCCAGGTGGGCTTGGCCACCCAGGCCATGCTGTGGCACGCCGGCGTGCAAACCGTGCTGCCCCCAGGCTATCTGTGCTGCGGTTACCCGCAACGTGGCGCCGGCCAGTTCGACAAGGCCGAGAAGATGATCACCGACAATCGGGTGCTGTTCCACCGCGTGGCCAACACGCTGAACTACCTGGACATCAAGACGGTGGTGGTCAGCTGCGGCACCTGCTACGACCAGCTGCAGGGCTACCAGTTCGACAAGATCTTCCCGGGCTGCCGCATCATCGACATCCACGAGTACCTGCTCGAGAAGGGCGTGACGCTGCAGGGCAAGGGCGCCTTCCTGTACCACGACCCCTGCCACACGCCCATGAAGCTGCAAGACCCGATGAAGACGGTCAAGGCCCTGGTGGGCGATGGCGTCGTCAAGTCCGAGCGCTGCTGCGGCGAGGCGGGCACCTTGGCCGTCAACCGCCCCGACATCTCCACGCAGATCCGTTTCCGCAAGGAAGAAGAGATCCGTAAGGGTGAAGCTGCATTGCGTGGTCAGGGCCTGCTGGGCGAGAAGGACAACGTCAAGATCCTGACCTCGTGCCCAGCCTGCCTGCAAGGTCTGAGCCGTTATGGCGAAGACACGCAAAACGGTCTGCTGGAAGCCGATTACATCGTGGTCGAGATGGCCAACCAGATCCTGGGTGCAAACTGGATGCGTGAGTACGTGGACCGCGCCAACAACGGCGGCATTGAACGGGTGCTGGTGTGAGCCCGGTGGCCGGGTGCGAGTTGTGCGAGCAGGAAGGCGGCATCCCCGTCTTCCGCAACGACGTGCTGCGGGTGATCCGCGCGGACGACGCAGATCACCCGGCCTTTTACCGCGTGATCTGGAACGCGCATGTGGCCGAGTGGAGCGACCTGTCCGCCGTTGAACGCGACACCATGATGGCCGCCGTGCTGCAGGTGGAAACCGTGCTGCGCAACTGCCTGAAGCCCACCAAGGTCAACCTGGCCAGTCTGGGCAATGTGGTGCCCCACCTGCACTGGCATGTGATTGCACGCTTTGACTGGGACGCCCGCTGGCCTGCGCCCGTGTGGGCCCCCAAACAAAGGCAGGTGCCCGACGCCGTGCAGCGTCTGGCTCTGCCCTTGAAAGAGCTCGATCAGCGGGTGGCGTTCGCGCTCAAGGCGCGCTAGACGATCTCTGCGCCGAGGTGTCGGACGCCGCCGCAGTCGGCGAGTCTGAAGCTTGTGGTGCGCTGGCCTTGCGAGCCAGTTGAGATTCCATGCGCACATAGTGGCTGACCATGTGCGTGAGTCCATCCACCAGTTCGTCATAGCTGATGGGCGGGTGGGGATCCGACTGGTGACGAATCACGGTGAACATACCTGCATTGACGAAGATGTAGCTCATGGCCGCCAGGCGCTTCATGCTGGCGTACTGGGGGTGCTGCATCAGGTACTGCACGATGAGGTCACCGAGCAACCTGGAGATGGGCTCCAGCTCCAGCTTGAACTCGGCATTGAACACCACCCGGGCGTAAAGCAGGTAGCGTTGCTGATCGCGCTGCAGAAAGTCCTGCACGGCATACAGCAAGGCTGGAATGGCCTCGGCCAGCGGCATGCGCGCCACACGGGGCGTCAGGGGCTGCAAGGCGCCCACCAGGTCTTCCAGAAAGCGCTGGTGCATGGCCTCATACACCGCCTCCTTGTTGGCAAAGTACTCATAGAGCGAGCCCACCCCCACCCCCGCGGTCTCGGCGATGTGGGCTGTGGTGGTAGCCGACGGCCCTGATCGGGCCAAACAGATGAAGCCCGCCGCAAGGATGGCATCGACCGTGGCTTTGGCGCGCTGCTGGCGCGGGACGCGTGGCATGAGCGGTTCCTGATCCGAATTGAATCCGAATAATAGTTCGGGATAAATTCTGGTGTGTCTCACCGCTGAGATGGCCCTGCCGGGCATCTTCAAATACACCGTCACAGGAGACCGTTCGATATGAGCTCGCACAACACCGCCGCCCGTGCCCTGTCAGGCAGCCAGGTCGGCATTCCACCTCGTCACATCAACTTTCAGTTTCCGGAGAAGGCTGATCGCTACTTCTTCTACGACCAGAACCCGCTGGCCAGCCTGATGTTCGTGGTGTTTTCGGGCATCTTCCCGCCCGGGGAACGCTTCTTCATGGAATCGGTACGGCACTTCCGCGACCGCATCACCGACCCGGTGCTCAAAGCCCAGGTCTCTGGCTTCATGGGGCAAGAAGCCCTGCACGGTCGTGAGCACGACCGGCTCAATGAGCTGTTCCGCGAGCGCGGCCTCGATGTTGACCTGCCAGCGCGCTACGTGCGCTTTGGCCTGCGACAGCTTGAGCGCTTTTCTCCCAGGCTGCAGTTGGCGTGCACCACCATGATGGAGCACTTCACCGCTCACCTCGCTGAGGTTTGGCTGACCAACAAGGAGCTGGCTCGGTCGTCTGACGCCGAAATGCTCCAACTTTGGTACTGGCACGCACTGGAAGAGCTGGAGCACAAGTCAGTGGCCTACGACGTCTTCGAGCTCGTTGGCGGCACACAGCGTGAGCGCAAACAGGCTGGTTGGCTGGTGGGCATCTTTGTGATGCTCCCGGTGATGGCCAGCTGGTTGCACCTGCTGCTCAAAGAAGGGCAGTTGTTCAACCTGAAGGAAAACCGCAGGGGCTTTCAGGCTCTGTTCGGGCGAGGCGCGCTGATCAGCTCGGTGCTGCGTCACATGCCCAAGTTCTGGCGTCGCAAGTTCCACCCACGCCAGCAGGCCACGGAAGCCCTGGAAGCCTCGTGGCGTGAGCGCCTGTTTGGTCAGGAAGGCTTGCTGTCCGAGCACTACAAGAACGCGCCCGGGCGATCTGACGCGCACTGACCCTGCGCAGCTCAGCCATTCACGCCAACAAGCGCCCGTGAGCGCTGGTTGGCGTTGTCACGATCACTTGTACACGCCGCCACAGACCACAGTCTGCTCCAGGCGTTCGCAATACATGGTCTTGGGCTCGATCTTTTTGGACTCGGGGTTGGTGAACTTGTAGTCCTGCCAGAAACTGGGCTTGGCCTTGCCCAACTCGACCCGCTCCTTCACGAAGAGCTTGCCGTCGATGTCTTTCAGATCGATCAGGTTCTTGCCAATCATCTTGGTGTTGGCGCCGTGGGCGTGCACCATGCCATCCAGGCCATAGACCACGAGGTAGAGGTCTCGGTCGCGCCAGGTGGTGTTGGCCTTGTCGCTGAATTCTGCGTAGGCCTTCTCGGGCCCGGCACTCTTCACATAGGCCACGCCCTTCTTCACCATGGCCACAGCCTCGTCTTTCGACGCGCCCGAAGCCCAGGCTCCCGACATCGACACCGCGGCCAACGAGGCCACACACCACAGTTTCACAGCCTTGTTCATCTTGAACGCTCCAGCTTCAGGGTTGTCGCCCAGCACGGGGTACTGCGCTTGCGCGGGCATGAAAAAGGGGCCCATCCGGCCCCACGTCAGTCGACCAGACACATGTCCGGGCTCAACAACATGCTTTCGATGTCCAGCAGGATCACCATGCGCTCGCCCACCTGGGCCAGCCCGCGAATGTAGGTGGCATCGATCGCCGAATTCAGGTCGGGCGCGGTACGCACAGCCTCCGCCGGGATCTCCATCACATCACTGACCGAGTCAACCACCGTGCCGATGGTTCGGGTGCCGATGTGCAGCACGATGGAGACGGTGAAGTCGTTGTACTCGGCCGCCTCGCAACCAAACCGCAGACGCAGATCGACGATGGGCACGATCGTGCCGCGCAGGTTGATCACGCCCTTGAGAAAGTGCGGCGCGTTTGCGATGCGGGTGGGGTTCTCGTAGCCACGAATTTCCTGCACCTTGAGGATGTCGATGCCGTACTCTTCGGTACCCAGACGGAAGGTCAGGTATTCCCGAGCCAGTTCGGTCTGCACCGCCAGTTTTTCCATCATGCCCATGGTCTTGTACTCCAGTACCTGTCACCAGGCTCAGTGACGCGAGCGGCGCACCAGGCTGCCCACATCCAGAATCAGGGCCACGCGGCCATCACCCATGATCGTCGCACCCGACACATCATGGACTTTGCGATAGTTGGTCTCGAGGTTCTTGACCACCACTTGCTGTTGGCCCAGCAGTTCGTCGACCAGCAGGGCCACGCGCCCACTCTCCGCCTCGACGACCACCATGATCCCGCTGTTGTGCTCCCAATCGAATCGGGGCACGTTGAAGACCTTCTCCAGCTCGATCACCGGCATGTACTCGTCGCGGACTTCGACGACGCGACCAGAGCCGCCCACGGTCTTGATCATCTCGGGGCTGACCTGGAAGCTCTCCACCACCGACGACAGCGGCAGAATGTAGACCTCTTCACCCACGCCCACGCTCATGCCGTCCATGATGGCCAGGGTCAGGGGCAGTCGAACCGCCACCCGCATGCCGTAGCCTTCGGCCGAGTCGATCTCGACCGTACCACCCAGCTGGGTGATGTTCTTCTTCACCACGTCCATGCCAACACCGCGACCGGACACGTCGGTCACCTGGTCAGCGGTCGAGAAGCCGGGCGCAAAGATCAGGTTCCAGACCTCGGAGTCGGTCATGGAGTCCGGCGCATCGATGCCCTTTTCGCGTGCTTTCTTGAGCAGCTTCTCGCGCGACAGGCCACGGCCGTCGTCCCGAACCTCGATGACGATCGAGCCACCCTGGTGCGATGCGGCCAGGGTGATGGTGCCCACCTCGGGCTTGCCCTTGGCGATGCGATCGGCCGGCATTTCCACCCCGTGGTCGCAGCTGTTGCGCACCAGGTGGGTCAGCGGGTCGGTGATCTTCTCGACCAGGCCCTTGTCCAGCTCGGTCGCTTCACCCTGGGTCACCAGTTCGACCTTCTTGCCCAGCTTGTTGGCCAGATCGCGCAGCATGCGGGGGAAGCGGCTGAACACCGTCGACATCGGAATCATCCGGATCGACATCACCGCCTCTTGCAGATCGCGGGTGTTGCGGTCCAGATCGGTCAATCCTGACACCAGTTGCTGGTAGATGACGGGATCCAGACCACGGCTGTTCTGCGCCAGCATGGCTTGGGTGATGACCAGTTCGCCCACCAGGTTGATGAGTTGGTCGACCTTCTCGACCGACACGCGGATGGTGGAAGCCTCCAAGCCACCTGCCGCCGGCTTGTCAGCCTTGGCTGCTGCTGCCGGCTTGGCCGGGGCCGACGGCTGTTGAGGCGCCGACACCGGCTCAGCCGGCGCGGGCGAGGCCGGAGCGGCCGCCTGGGGCGAGCCGGGAGCATCGTCGAAGAAACCATAGCCCGCGGGGGCGGCAGGCGCAGCAGCCACGGGTGCAGCGGCAGGCGCTGCGCCCGGCGCATCGTCAAAGAAGCCATAGCCCGGGTCGGCGGCCGGCTTGGCGGCCGCGGGGGGCGGGGCCGAGCCTTCCATGGCGACGAAGCTCACCTGCTCGCGGGCCACATGGAAGGTGAACAGGTCCAGCAGCTCGGACTCTTCCGTGCTGGTGCTGACCTTGAAGCGGCGAATGCCGGCCAGCTGAGGCGAATCAGGCAGCGGCTCGATGGTGCCCAGGTCGGTGATCTCTTTGAACAGATCCACGAGGTTATCGGCCTGGGACGGGATGTTCAGCGGCCCAACACGTAGCTCAACCGTGCGTTGACCGGAGGTGGGCGCAGCGGTACCGGCTGCGGCAGTTGGGGCTGGGGCTGCTGCGGGCGCGGCAGCGGGCGCCGGTGCCGGGGCTGGCGCCGCTGCGGCGGCAGGGGCACTGCTCACCACAGGCGAACCGCCATCCACCATCGCCCGGATATTAAACAGCAGCTCGGTGGTGTCGATTTCTTCGCCGCCAGAGCCCTGGTGTCGGGCCAGCATGGCCTTCAAGGCATCGCCAGACTGCAGCAACACGTCCACCATCGGGGCGGTGGGGGTCAGCTCGTGGCGGCGCAGCTTGTCCAGCAGCGTCTCCATCTGGTGTGTCAGCTCGGCCACATCCGAGAAGCCAAAGGTGGCAGCGCCGCCCTTGATCGAGTGTGCGCAGCGGAAGATGGCATTGAGCTCCTCGTCGTCAGCCGCCTCGATGTCCAACTCGAGCAGCAACTGCTCCATGTTCTGCAAGTTCTCACCGGCTTCTTCAAAAAAGACCTGGTAGAACTGGCTGAGGTCAATGCCGGCTGCTGCGCTGGCGTCGGTGCTGGTCTCTGCCATGAGAGGCTCCTGATGAGGGTGATTCGCTCAGACGAAAAAGGCTGGGGGGAAGGCAGCGTCGCTCAGCGAATCACCTTCTGGATCACTTCGATCAATTTGTTGGGGTCGAATGGCTTCACCAGCCAACCCGTGGCACCTGCCGCGCGTCCGGCCTGCTTCATCTGGTCACTCGACTCGGTCGTCAGGATCAGGATGGGCGTGCTCTTGAACTGCGGGCTTTCGCGCAGCTTCTTGGTCAGACTGATGCCATCCATGCGGGGCATGTTCTGGTCGGTCAGCACCAGGTCGAAGCTGCGGCCGCCAGCCTTTTCCCAGGCGTCCTGCCCGTCAACGGCTTCCACCACGTTGTAGCCGGCGCTTTTCAGCGTGAACGAGACCATTTGACGCATGGATGCGGAATCGTCAACGGCAAGGATCGAGTGCATGTCGCTCTCCGGGGCTTCGATAAGGTGCAGGTTACGGACAGGTTTTCGGCAGGTGGGATGAATTCTTTAAAACAGCTCGACAGAGCCAGCATCCATCTCATCCTGGGTCACGGGGTTGGGTTTCAGCGGGCCGTCATCCACCACGGCGGCGCCATCGGGGTCGTCGTCCCCCAGGGCGTCACGGGCGATCTGATCGGCGCAGTTGCGCAAACGCTTGTTGGTATGGGCTATCAACTGGGTGGCCATGTCCTGGAACTGCAAGGCCGTGACGGTCTTGAACAGCTCCTGGCGCACGGCCATCAAGTTGGGAGACACCTCGTGACCCTGATCGATCACCTCACCCAGGGCGCCTGCCGAGGTGTGGAATCCATCCATCAGGGCCGTGCAGGCGTCGTCCAGCAATCGCTGCAGGCGCTCCAGATCATTGGAGGCCGTCATCAGGTGATCCTGAAGCTCGGCAGCGAGCAAGAGCGACAGCTCTGGCGGCGGGGAATCGACGGTTTCGTCGTGGCTCATCTTGACTCCACTCAAGCAGGTGCGACTGGTCAGACACATCGGGCACAGTCGACTGGGCAGCGCACTGCCCGGTACAGTCGGGATTTCGGCACATCGCGAGAAATCCTTAATGCGGCAGAGCCCGATATGGCGGTTGTCGCGCGGTTGTTAGAATTTTTTCCACTTTCGC
>CAMTVS010000110.1:0-5838 GCA_947085235.1 uncultured Aquabacterium sp.
CCGCCATCTCTGTTCCCAGAACCGCCACCAGAGGCGGAGAAAGGGAAGAAGCCATGCTGAACAGAATGTGGAGTGTCACCAGCGCCCTCATGCTGGCGGGCCTGATCGCCTGGATGTGGGCCTATCCGAAACTCATCGCCGGCTATGAGGTCCATCCGGTCTTCGGTTGGAGCGAGGCGCTGTCAGGTCTTGGCTTTATGGACCCGTATGTCCGCTGGGTCGCCGGCGCGGTGGCCGTCGCCGCCCTTGTCCTGCTGCTGATCGGCAGGACCCGGCTGATCGGCGCCTATCTGGCGGCAGGTCTCTCGGCCTTCTACGTCGTGCTTCACGCCACCCCGTGGCTTGGCCCGGCCATTCCGGCCCATGACGTGCTGGTCAACGGCCTGCAGATGGGTTTGAGCGCCGAGCAGATCCGCGCGGCGGGCCGACTTGATGATGTGCACATCATCATGAGCCTGGTGAACGGCATGCTGGCCGGGGTGATCATCGCCAGCGAGCTGGGCCGGCGCCGGGAAGCCGAGGAGCCCCGGCGGGTCGCCACCTTCGCCCTCAACTGACGCCCAGGCGGGCGTCATCCTCCCCGAAACCTTGCGCCGCGGAGCCTCTCCGCGGCGCTCTTGTTTTGCAGCCAGGCCTATCGCACTGCGCCGCGAACCTCGCTCAAACCTGCATGACTTGCGCGCGTTTCATCCGATAACCGGTTTCCACTTATCGGAACGCGCTCTAGAAGGCGGCCATGACCGCTACGCCCGCGAAATCCCTGGCCGACACGGCCGCCGAGTTCGGCCTCAAGGCCGAGGAATATGACCTGATCCTCAAGCGCCTGAACCGCGAGCCGAACCTCGTGGAGCTGGGCGTCTTTTCGGTCATGTGGAGCGAGCACTGCTCCTACAAATCGAGCCGGAAGCACCTGGGCAAATTCCCCACATCGGGACCCCGGGTGATCCAGGGCCCGGGCGAAAACGCCGGCGTAGTGGATATCGGCGATGGCCAGGCCTGCGTCTTCAAGATGGAGAGCCACAACCACCCCTCCTATATCGAGCCCTATCAGGGCGCGGCCACAGGCGTGGGCGGGATCATGCGCGACGTCTTCACCATGGGCGCGCGGCCCGTGGCCCTGCTGAACGCCCTGCGCTTTGGCGACCCCAGCCACCCGAAGACCAAGCGCCTGGTGTCTGGCGTGGTCGCCGGCATCGGCGGCTATGGCAACTGCGTGGGCGTGCCTACCGTGGCCGGCGAGACCAATTTCCATCGCGGCTATGACGGCAACATTCTGGTCAACGCCATGTGCGTGGGCCTGGCCGACGCCGACAAGATCTTCTATTCCGCCGCCCCTGGCCCTGGCCTGCCCGTGGTCTATTTCGGCTCCAAGACCGGCCGTGACGGCATCCATGGCGCGACCATGGCCTCGGCCGAGTTCGACGACGCCTCGGACGAAAAGCGCCCCACGGTCCAGGTGGGCGACCCCTTCGCCGAGAAGCTGCTGATCGAGGCGACGCTTGAGCTGATGGCCTCGGGCGCGGTGGCCGCCATCCAGGACATGGGCGCGGCCGGCCTCACCTCGTCCTCAGTCGAGATGGCCGGCAAGGGCGGGGTCGGCATCGAGCTCGACCTGGACGCCGTGCCCCAGCGCGAAGAGGGCATGAGCGCCTATGAGATGATGCTGTCGGAGAGCCAGGAGCGGATGCTGGCCATCCTCAAGCCCGGCCGCGAGGCCGACGGCCAGCGCATCTTCGAGAAATGGGGCCTGGACGCCGCCACCATCGGCCAGACCACCGACACCGGCCGTATCGTGCTGAAGCATCAGGGCATGGTGGTCTGCGACCTGCCGCTGGGACCGCTGTCTGACGATGCGCCCCTCTATGATCGCCCCTGGGTCGCGCCGGCCGCGCAGCCGGCGCTTGGGCCCGCAGACGTGCCGACGCCTGCCGACTACGCCGCGGCTGTCCGCCAGCTGATGGGCAGCCCGGACATGGCCTCCAAGCGCTGGATCTGGGAGCAGTACGACCGCCACGTCATGGCTGACACCATGGAGGATTCCGCCACGGGCGCCGACGCCGGGATCGTGCGGGTCCATGGGACCAAGAAGGCGCTGGCCGTCACCTCCGACTGCACCCCGCGCTATGTGCTCAATGACCCCTTCGAGGGCGGCAAGCAGGCCGTGGCCGAGGCCTGGCGCAACCTGACCGCCGTCGGCGCCGAGCCCATCGCCATCACCGACAATCTGAATTTCGGCAACCCTGAGCGCCCCGAGATCATGGGCCAGATCGTCCGGGCTATCGAGGGCATGGCGCTGGCCTGCCGCGAGCTCGACTTCCCGGTCGTGAGTGGCAATGTCTCGCTCTACAACGAGACCAATGGCCAGGCCATTCCGCCGACCCCCACCGTCGGCGCCGTCGGCCTGATCGCCGACTATGCCCGCCGCGCCGACTTCTCCAGCCTTCGGCCGGGCGATACCCTGGTGCTGCTGGGCGAGTCCCATGGGGCGCTGGGGGCCAGCATGTACCTGCGCGAGATCCTGGGACGGGAGGACGGTGCGCCGCCGCCCGTGGACCTGGCCCAGGAACGCAAGATCGGCGACTTCGTCCGGGACATGATCAAGGGCGAGCAGGTGACGGTCGTTCACGATCTCTCTGACGGCGGACTGGTTGCCGCCGCCGCCGAAATGGCCCTGGCGTCTGGCGTCGGGATCACCTTGAAGCTGGCCGGCGACCTGCCCGCCCATGCCGAACTGTTTGGCGAAGACCAGGCCCGCTACCTTGTGGCCGTGGCCGACGCCGAGCCGATCCTGGCCGCCGCCCGCGCCGCTGGCGTCCCGGCCCGCCAGATCGGCGAGGCGGGCGGAGAGCATCTGGCCGCCGCTGATCTCTTCCAACTGCCGCTATCGCAACTTCGCGATGCATACGAAGGGTGGATGCCGGCGTACATGGGCTAGGCGGAGCCACTGGTCGGCCTCCGCGTTGAAGGTCGCCATGCCCCATAGTCTCCCCCGCCTCGCCGCCCCCGCCCTCCTCCTCGCCCTGGCCGCCTGCGCCGGCGCGCCCCAGCAGGGGGCGTTCCTGTCCTCCTATGAGGGGCTCACCCCGCGCACCGACATGGTTCGGGCCGGCGCCCTCGATCGGTCAGACCCCGCCGCCCTGGCCGGGATCACCACGGTGCGGATCGAGCCCACGGTCTTCTCCCCCCGCGCAGAGGCCAAGGCCTGGATGACGCCGGCCGAACAGACCGCGCTGCTGCGGGAGGTTGACGCCCAGCTCTGTTTTGAGCTGTCCGAGCGCTTCGAGATTGCGGGCGCGAACGCTGCGCCTCAGACCCCGCAGGTCCGCGCTGCGGTCACCGAGGTCATCCCCACCGGCCGCGCCGGCTCGGCGGCGTCCGCAGCCGCCGGCTTCTTCATTCCCGGCCCGATCGGGGTGCGGGTGCCCGGAACCCTCGGCGGCCTGGGCGCAGAGGCCGAGATGCTCGGGCCGCAAGGCCAGCAGGTGGCCGCCATCGTCTGGCGCCGCACGGCCGGCGCCATCGGCACGGACAATCCCTCCCTCAGCCGGATCGGCGACGCCCTGCAGTTCGTCGAACCCTTCGCCGACGCCGCCGCCGCGGCCATGACGCCGGAAGATCACACGCCCCGCTCCATCACCGCCGAGACCGATCCTTGCCGCGAGTTCGGCGCCCGGTTCCGGGTCGAGGGCTTTGGCGCGCGCTTCATCACCGGCCTCTATGTGCCTGAGGTCAGCGCGGCTCGTCCGGCCGAGGCCGCGCCTGAGGGCGATCCGGCGACCCAGCCGTGAACGCCAGGAACCAGGCGCCACCGCCTGAGGCGAAGGCTGGGTTGACCGTCTGGTACGACGGGGCCTGCCCCCTGTGCGCGCGGGAGATCGCGCTGATGCAGCGACTGGATGCGACGGGCGAGGTCCGTTTTGTCGATCTGACGACCACCGCCGAAACCCCCTTGCCCAAGCAGGCCATGCTGGAGCGGTTTCACGTCACCACCCCGGAGGGTCAGACCGCCTCTGGCGCGGCGGCCTTCGTCCAGATGTGGCTTCGTCTGCCGGCCTTGCGCCCCCTGGGCCGGCTGGCCGCCTGGCCACCGGTCCTCACCGCTCTGGAAATCGCCTATCGCCTGTTCCTGAAAGTCCGCCCGGGGCTGCAGACCTTGGCGCGACGATGGGACGCGCGACGGGGAGCGCGTCCGGCATGAGCCCGTCGCGTCCCATTCCGCCCGCAGCCCTGCTGCTCGGCGCGGCCGGCGTCATCCCCTTCGCCGCCCTGGCCTTGCTCATCGTCCTCGATGGCGCGGGCCTGATCGCGCCGGAGCAGGCTGAGCGCATCCTGCGGCTCTATGGCGCCCTGATCCTGTCCTTCATGGGCGGGGCCCAGTGGGGCCTGACGACAGCCCGCCCCGAAGGCCCCAAGGCCCGCGGCCTGGCGGTCAGCGTCCTGCCAGCCCTGTTCGCCTGGGCGGCCTTCCTGATCCCCACGGGCCCTGGCTTGCTCGCCCTGTCGGCCGCATTTCTGGCCTTGATGCTCTATGATCTCTGGACCGTGCGCCGGGGCGAAGCGCCGGTCTGGTATGGCCGCCTGCGGGTCGGTCTGACCCTGGCCGTGGTCGCCGCCCTCCAGATCGCCCTGGCGGCGGGTGGGGGTCTGGCCTGAGGCGGCTTGCGCCCCATGGCCCCGGCTGCGCGCCCGGGATAAACAGACGCAACACCCCAGTGAGGAGCGCATCACCATGGCCGGTCTGAAGGACAAGCGCGGCTTCATCGACAAGGACCGCCTGGACCTGTCGGAGCGCAAGGCCGTCGAATACTGGATGAAGCGCTGGGGGGTCACCCGCGACCAGATTACCGCCGCCCACCGAAAGGTCGGTCGCATGACCAAGGACATCGCAGCCGAACTCGGCAAGCGGCGCTAGGGTATTTTCGACCTCTAGCGCGATGGGGGCTGGCGGCCAGCTCTGACCGGCAAGCTTGAGCTTAACGCATTAATATAGCTCAGCTTAATATGTGACATCGACATGACATGGGTCTGCGAGTCTGTGGCTTTTTCGCCTCAGGACAGACAGATTATCGCGCCTTTATGCCGCATTTTGGCGGCAGCGGGCCATTTTCGGGCGCCCGAGGGGGTGCGGTCAGAATTCTTCCGTGGTCGAAAATGTGCAACCTCACCCATTTCGGGACGCACAGATGCCGACCAAGCCCCGCCTTCTCGCCACCTCCCTTCTGACCAGCGCCGCAGCCCTCGCCGCCCTGGCTGCGCCCCAGATCGCCTCGGCCCAGACCTCCCAGGACGAAGCCGTCGCCGTTGAGGAGCTGGTCGTCACCGGCTCACGCATCCGGCTGCAGGATTTCGTCGCGCCCAATCCGGTCAGCACCCTGACGGGCGAGGCTATCGAACGCTCCGGCGTCACCAACGTCACCGACCTGATGGAGAACTATCCGGCCCTGGTGGGCTCCACCGACACCCAGGCCCTGTCCAACGCCGCCGACCGCGGCAGCGTCGGCCTCAACCTCTTGAACCTGCGCAACCTGGGAACCAAGCGGACCCTGGTCCTGGTGGACGGCCGCCGCCATGTGGCCGGCCAGCCCGGCTCCTCGGCGGTGGACACCAACACCATCCCCGTGGCGCTGATCGAGCGGGTCGAGGTTCTGACCGGCGGCGCCTCGGCCATCTATGGCGCCGACGGCGTCTCCGGCGTGGTGAACTTCGTCACCAAGCGCAATTTCGACGGCTTTGACGTCCGGGCCCAGTATGGCTGGTCAGACTTGGGCGGCGGCGAGCAGAGCTTCATCAGCGCGCTGGGCGGCCGCAACTTCATGGACGGCCGCGCCAACCTCACCG
>CAMTVS010000111.1:0-3104 GCA_947085235.1 uncultured Aquabacterium sp.
AAGGTGCGTTTCTCGGCGTCGCTCATGAGCGCGGACGGTCCTTGCAGACACTGGTGATGGAAGAGGGCCGCAACCTACATACCCCGCCCCCCCGCCACAACCGCAAGACTCCAGAGCAGGGGTAGGAATTGCGGGGGGTGGTGGGCGTGGGGCCTTCGCGTGGGAGATCGAAAGGCTCAGGGGGGCTGACTGAGCCTCACCCGTTCGGCCAACCGCGAACCCGATCAGGCGCCCTCGGCAACCCGCTCCGGATGCAGCCGGAAGCCCAGGGCGCTGGCCACCTTCAGGACGGTGCTGAACTCTGGACGCCCTTCGGCGCTCAGCGCCTTGTAGAGCGCCTGACGGGAGAGGCCGGTTTCTTCGGCCAGTTGCGACATCCCCTTGGCCCGGGCGACGATCCCCAGGGCGTGGGTGATGAAGGAGGGGTCGCCGGACTCGAAGGCGTCCTCCAGGAAGGCTTCGATCGCCTCGGGCGTGTCCAGACTTTCGGCCGCATCGAAGCGGCTGGTCTTCAGAGGCATCCGCTCAAATCTCCAATTCACGCGCCATGGCCTTGGCGCTCTCCAGCTACATGTCAACTATGGGCGACAGGGGGTGGCGACGCTTCGCCCAGGAGATTGAACGGCTCAAGGCCACCCCCGACCTTGATCCCACCCACCATGGGATATACCTTGCGTATATCCCAAGAGGCGCCCCATGACCCGCACGACCCTGTTTCAGTCCAATCGCTCCCAGGCTGTGCGCCTGCCCAAGGACGTGGCCTTTCCCGACAGCGTGCGGGCCGTGGCGGTGCTTCGGGATGGAAAGCGGCGGGTCATCGTGCCGGCCGACGCGATCTGGGACGACTTCTTCGATGCGCCGGGCGTCGATCTGGGCGAGCGGGATCAGCCGGCGGTGCAAGGCCGCGAGCCGTTCTGAATGCTACGCCACCTGCTCGACACCAATCTCTGCATCAGGGTGCTGCGGGACCGGCCGCCGCAGGTCCGCGAGCGGTTCAACCTGGAGGCCGACAGCCTCTGCATCTCGACCATCGTGATGACCGAGCTGCTGCACGGCGCGGCCAAGTCGGCGCGGCCGGCGCATAATCGCAATGAGGTGGAGCGGTTCGCCGCACGGCTGGAGGTGCTGGCCTTTGACGCGCCCGCCGCCGACCATGCCGCCGACATCCGCGCCAATCTGGAGGCCCGGGGGGAAATGATCGGCGGCTATGACCTCCTGATCGCCGGCCACGCTCGCAGCCGGGGCCTAACTGTGATCACCGGCAATCTGTCAGAGTTTCGCCGGGTCGACGGGCTGCGCTGCGAGGATTGGCTGGCGACGGGTTAAACGCCCCGCCTAAACCTGCGCCCTTGACCGCGCCCGCCCAGGGGCGACATTCGCTGCCTTGCGTCGCCAAGCTCCGGAGAGACCGTCCTGACCGCACCTGTTCGTTTCGCTGTCTCAGGCGCCCTTGGCCGGATGGGCCAGGCGGTGGTGTCCGTGCTGGAGAGCCGCGCCGATGCGGGCGTCTTCGCCTGTTTTGACCGGCCCGGCGCCGATGATGCGCGGCTGGTGGATCAGGCCAGCGCGCTGGCGGCGGCCCATGTGGTGGTGGACTTCTCCACGCCCCAGGCCTCCTGCGAGCTCGCCCAGGTGTGCGCCGCCCGGGGCGACATCGCCCTGGTGATCGGCTCCACCGGCTTTGATGGCGCCCAGATCGCGGTGATCGATCAGGCGGCCAAGGCCATTCCCATCGTGCGGGCCGGCAACTTCTCCCTGGGGGTCAACATGCTGCTGGGCCTGGTGGCCCAGGCCGCGCGGGCCCTGGCGGCGACCGACTACGATATCGAGGTCTTCGAGGCTCACCATAGGCGCAAGGTGGACGCGCCGTCCGGCACGGCGATCATGTTGGCGCAGGCCGCCGCGGACGGGCGCAATGTGGCCCTGGAGACCGTGGCCCGGGCGGCCCGGGACGGGATCACCGGCGCGCGGCCAGACGGCGAGATCGGCTATTCGGTGATGCGCGGCGGCGGGATCATCGGCGAGCATTCGGTGGTCTTCGCCGCTGATGACGAGATTCTGACCCTGTCCCATTCGGCAAGGGACCGGAGCTTGTTCGCCCGCGGGGCTGTGGAGGCCGGCCTCTGGGCCGTGCGCCAGCCCCCGGGCGCCTATGACATGCAGGACGTGCTGGGCCTCAAGGGCCATCCGTCCAGGGCCGGGGCATGAACGGCGGGCTCGACCTGCTCAGTCTCGACGCCTCGGGCCAGCTGGCCCTGCTGGCGTCTGGCCGGGTCACCGCCGTGGAGCTCCTGAAGCTCACCCTGGCCCGTCATGAACAGACCCATCGGCGGCTGAACGCCGTGGTCACCGCCGATCTGGAGCGCGCCCTGGAGCGGGCCAAGGCCATTGACGACATCCGCGGCCGGGGCGGGGCGCTGGGGCCGCTGGCGGGCCTGCCCATGACCATCAAGGACACATTGGACGTCAGCGGCATGCCGGCCTCGGCGGGGCTGGAGGTCCATCGCCGCCGCCAGGCCGAGGACGCTGCAGTGGTGGCGCAGGCCAGGCGGGCCGGCGCGGTGATCTGGGGCAAGACCAATGTGCCGGTCATGGCCGGGGACTGGCAGAGCTTCAATGGCCTCTATGGGACGACCAACAATCCCTGGGATGTGAGCCGCACGCCCGGCGGATCGTCCGGCGGGGCGGCCGCGGCCCTGGCGGCCGGGGTCACGGCCCTGGAGATCGGCTCGGACATCGGCGGGTCCTTGAGGGTGCCGGCCCATTTCTGCGGGGTCTTCTCGCACAAGCCCACCTGGGCGCTGACCCCCCAGCACGGCCATGTGCCGCCCAGGCCCGGCTCCTGGCAGGAGCCGGACCTGAACGTCATCGGCCCCATGGCCCGCTCGGCCCGGGACCTGCGGCTCCTGCTGTCGGTGATCGCCGACGGCGGGGTTTCGCCCAAGGCGCCGCCCGCCGACCTGGCCAAGGCCCGGATCGGCCTATGGCTGGAGGCGCCGGGCCTGCCGCTCGATCCGCAGGTCAAGGCGGTGCTGGAGGCTTACGGCGTGGAGCTGGCCGCGGCCGGCGCCCAGGTCGAGGTGATCTCCCCGCCGGTGGACGTC
>CAMTVS010000112.1:0-1014 GCA_947085235.1 uncultured Aquabacterium sp.
GCCGTGGGTCATGTGGGCGACGTGCGACTGCGACGATTGCGCCCAGGCGCCCATCTTGTGCGGGTTGTTGCGGGCGTATTGCTTGACGGCGCCGGCCGCGCGGCGGTCGGAATTGCCCTCGCGCAGGACCGGGTTGACGGCCGAGCCGGTGCACTTGGCGTAGCGCGCCTTGATTGACTTTTCTTCGTCGTTCTTGGGGTTCTCGGGGAAGTCGGGAATCTTGTAGCCCTTGCCCTGCAGTTCCTTGATGGCAGCCACCAGCTGTGCCACGGAGGCGCTGATGTTGGGCAGCTTGATGATGTTGGCTTCGGGGCGCAGGGTCAGCTTGCCCAGCTCGGCCAGGTGGTCGGGCACGCGCTGCTCGTCGGTCAGGTATTCGGGGAACTGGGCCAGGATGCGACCGGCCACCGAAATGTCGCTGGTGGTCACGTTCACGCCGGCCGGAGCGGCGAAAGCGCGGACGATGGGAAGGAACGACGCCGTCGCCAGCAGGGGCGCTTCGTCGGTGAGGGTGTAGACGATGGTCGGGGCGTTTTGGCTCATGTGATGGCTCCTGATGTCGTTGTAAGAACACGCCGGTCCGAGCGCAGACCGACACAAACAATCGATGGTGTGGGATTTTGCTTTCAGTCCTCTGACCTTTGATTCAAATTTTGAACTGATATCCCGCAATACAAAAAGCACCCGGCAAAAAGCCGACTTTTTTTCACGCCGCGACCTGACACCGCCCAAAAACAAAGGCCCGGTGACGGGTCGCCACCGGGCCTTTGTGCTGATGCGAACGCGCGATCAGGCGTAGTTGGCTTCCGCGAACGACCAGTTCACCAGCTGGTCCAGGAAGGTCTCGACGAACTTGGGGCGCAGGTTGCGGTAGTCGATGTAGTAGGCGTGTTCCCACACGTCCACGGTCAGCAGGGCCTTGTCGGCGGTGGTCAGCGGGGTGCCGGCGGCGCCCATGTTGACGATGTCCACCGAGCCGTCGGCCTTCTTGACCAGCCAGGTCCAGCCCGAACC
>CAMTVS010000113.1:0-27297 GCA_947085235.1 uncultured Aquabacterium sp.
ACCTGGTCTGAGGAGGGCGGCCCGAAGGTCTCGCCCCCGACCCGTCAGGGGTTTGGCTCACGCCTTATCGAACGGAGCCTGCAGGGCGATATCGACGGCGAGGCCCGGCTGGACTTCGCCGAGGCCGGCCTGAAATGCCATCTCAAGCTCCGGCTTCATGCGCAGCGGACGCGCGACGAAGCGGCGGCCTGATCCGCCCGCAGGCCTAGATTCGGTAGCCGCCCGCGGTCAGTTTGGTGAACACCGCCTTGGTGATCTTCACATAGCCCTTGTCGGGATCCTTGAAGTAGAGCGGCGTCTTCACCTTGGCGGGATCGAACCCCTCGCTGACCAGCTCCACCTTGCGCTGCTTGAAGGTGCCGGTGACCTCCATGGCGGGCATCATCCGCAGGAACAGGGGCTGGGCGTAGGGCGCCAGCTCTTGCCCCACATGGGCATTGAAGGCCTCCAGATCGAAGGCCTCGTCGGTGACCAGGGCGGCCATGCCGGCCCGCCCGTCGGCGCCGGGCACCTCGACTCCGTAGACATTGGCCTCCAGCACGCCCGGCGCCTCCTGAAGGCGGGCGGAGACCTCGTTGGTGGAGACATTCTCCCCCTTCCAGCGGAAGGTGTCTCCGATCCGGTCGATGAAATAGTAGTAGCCCTCGGCGTCCTGCTGCATCAGGTCGCCAGTCCGGAACCAAGCGTCGCCCTTTTCGAACACGTCCCGGAGGACCTTCTTCTCGCTGGCGGCCTTGTCCAGATAGCCGGTGAACTCCGTCCGGGGATCGTTGCTGATGCGCCCGATGCACTCTCCGATCTGGCCTACGCCGCAGGCGATACAGAAGCCGTCCGGACCCCGGACCGGAACCTCATTCTCCACATCGAACTGGACCAGTTTGAAGCCCATCCGGCGCCGCAGGTAGCTTGGGATGCGGCCGATCGAACCCACCTTTCCGTCGAAGTTGAACATCGACACATTGCCTTCCGTGGAGCCATAGAACTCCAGGACGTCGGGAATGCGGAAGCGGCTGGTGAGCACCGGCCAGACATCGGGCCGCAGCCCATTGCCGAAGGCCAGGCGCAGCTTGTGCTGGGTCTCGACCTCGGACACCGGATGGTTGACCAGGTAGCGGCAGAGCTCGCCGATATAGACGAACATGGTGCAGCCCTCAGCCGAGATGTCAGGCCAGAACTGGCTTGCCGAGAACTTCTTCTTCAGCACCACTGAACCGCCATTCAGGAGGGCCGCGCCCAGGGCGCAGAGGCCGCCGGTGGCGTGATAGAGCGGGAGGGTCACATAGATGCGGTCGGTCTCCCTGCCGCCGGTCGCGCCAGCAAACCCCAGCATGTAGAACTGGGCGCGCATGTGGGTGACCCGAGCGGCCTTGGGCAGGCCCGTGGTGCCGCTGGTGAAGATGTACAGGCAGGTATCCCGGGCGGTCATCCCCTCGCGGACGCTGCGGTCGGGGGGCAGGTGGCTGCAGCTCTTGAGCGCCTGCACCAGATCGCGCTGCTCATTGTGCGCTTCGCCGAGCATCCACTGATGAACCTGGGTCTCCAGGGTATCCTTGACCTCTTCAAACGCCCCAGAAGTCTCAGGATCGACGATGCAGTGGCTGGCGCCGGAAATGTTCAGGCAGTGGGCCAGCCCCGCGCCGGTGAGCTGGTTGTTGATCAGGGCGGTGACCACCCCAACCTTGGACAGTCCGTACCAGATGCAGAAGTACTCAAGCCGGTTGGGCATGAACAGCGCCACCGTCTGGCCCCGGCGCAGGTTCAGCCCGGTCGCCCAATGGGCGTAGCGGTTGGCGATCCCGTCCAGCTCGGCATAGGTGACCGTGCGCCCCTCGAAGGTCATTGCCGGGCGGTCGCGCCACTTGTCCATCGCGGCCTGCAGATCATCACAGACCAGATTGGCGGAATCCGGTGAGACAGATTTCACCCTTGGAAGGGTGCGCGAGATCTTACGGATGTACCGCAGCTCACGTGCCAGCTGGTCCTTCAGGCGCATTTGATCCCTCTGATTTTAACCGAGTTGATGGTCGGTTTTGATTGGGGTCAAGGCATAGCAGCCACAAACAGGGTATTAGATTTCCGAACCGACAGCGACGCGTTCATCAGGCCCCGCGCCGGGCCGCGGACCCTGCGTCCAGAAGCCGCAGCCAGGCCCCCCGTAAGAAAAATCTAACCGCGCTCTGGGCATGATCCTCCAACCGCAGAAGGTGGAATGATCACATGTTCAAGGGGCTGTTTTCGCAAGGCATGGCCGAATGGGGCACCGCAAGCCTCGTCTTTGTCTCCGGCGCCATGACAGGACGGCTGCTGGCTACCGGCATGTCTGACGTCCAGGCGCTCGGCGCGGTCATGGCCGTGCTCGGCTCGCTGACCGCCGCCGTCGCCGTCCGCGCCTGGCCGCCCAGTGATCCCGTCAGGACGCCCAGCCCGCCCCGGGACTAGACCGGATCAAGCGCGCAGCCTATTTGGGCTAACCTTGGTTTTCGGAATCGGGAGAGCTTGTCTCTGAACACGCTCGGGACACTTGAGGACAGCGAAATGCGTCGCCTCAGTAACCGTAACCTGCTCGTTCCCGCCGTGGCCATCGCTCTGGCCGCGATGACCGTCTTCATCCTCAGCCTTGTGCTCTGGAGCCAGAGCGTCGACCATCAGACCCGGACACGCGAGGAGGAACTGGTGCGCCAGGGCCTGGTCTCCGCCATCGCCGAGGTTGAGGCCGCCACGGTCTCGGAGACCACCTGGGACGAGGTCATCCTCTTCCTCGACAACCGCCGCGACCTGGACTGGGCCGACGCCAATCTGAACGACTTCTACGCCCTGGGCTTTGAGTTCAGCGAGCTGACGGTCCTCGATCCGCAGGACCAGCCCATCTACCACCGCCGGGGGCGGGAGCGGGCGCCCCTGGATGCCGCGACCATCTCGGTTTTTGATGACCTCGTGGCGGCGGTCAGGGACGACGAAACCCAGCGACCGCCCCTGAACAGCGCTCGGGCGCCCTGGTCGACCATGCCCGCGCCTATCCAGGCCAGCGGCTTCGCCGTGGTTGATGGCCGCAATGTCCTGGCGACCGCCACACTGATTCAGCCCGACACCGGCGCGGCCATGCCGCGTGAAGACCGCGGTCTGGTCATGCTCACCCTGTTGCCCGTTCGCGAGGTCTCCATTGATCTGCTCGCTGAGCGTTACCAGCTCGCGGATCTGCGGACCGGATTGGGAGAGGCCCACCTGAAGCCCGGCGATGCTCAGGTCCGGATGGACGTGGAGCAGTCTGACGCCCCGCTCATCCTGGCGTGGACGCCGCAGCGGCCCGGGGCGCTGCTGCTTCGCAACTCCATCCTGCCCATCCTCGCGGTCCTGCTGACCTTTGGCGCAGTCGGCGCGGTGATGATCGGACGGGCGCGTAACGCCTGGCGTCAGCAGATGGAGGCCCAGCGCACCCAGACGGAGTTCCTGGCCAATATGAGCCACGAGATCCGCACGCCGCTGAATGGGGTCTGCGCGGTCGCCGCGGCCCTGGAGGCCACCCCCCTGTCTCCCGTGCAGCGGAACATGGTGGAGATCATCCGCTCCTCAGGGATCAGTCTGGAACGGCTCCTGTCTGATCTGCTCGACGTGGCCCGGATGGAGACGGGCTCTGTCCGCATCAGTCGCGAGTCCTTCAATCTCGCCGACGCTGCGCGGACCATCGACACGCTTCTGCGCCCCCGGGCCGAAGAAAAGGGCCTGACCCTCTCCCTGGGTATTGCGCCCGAGGCGGAGACACGGGTGGTGGGTGATCCGGTGCGGCTGAAGCAGGTTCTGGCCAACCTGCTGACAAACGCCATCAAGTTCACCGAGTCGGGGGACATCCAGGTCAGCCTGAAACCGACGGGCGAAGATCGCTGGCGGCTGCAGGTGACCGACCACGGCATGGGCTTTGATCCGGCCCGCAAGGCCGAGCTCTTCAAGCGTTTCGCCCAGGGCGACGCCAGCATCGGCCGCCGCTATGGGGGCATGGGCCTGGGCCTGGCCATCAGCCGCGAGCTGGTGGAGTTGATGGGCGGGACGATGGACGCCGAAGGCCGGCCGGGCCTGGGCGCCAGCTTCTGGGCCGATATCCCCCTGCCCGTGGCTGAAGGCGCCCCGGAGGCTGAGCCGACGGAACGGGAGACCATCCAGACCCGCCCTCTGCGTATCCTGGTGGCCGATGATCATCCGGTGAACCGTCAGGTGGTTGAGGTTCTGCTCTCCGAATTCGACGTGGAGCTGGTGCTGGCCGAGAACGGGCTGGAGGCCTGTCAGGCCTTCGAGGCCGCGCCCTTCGACATGGTGCTGATGGATATGCAGATGCCGGTGATGGACGGCCTGACCGCGATCCGGAACATTCGGGCCAGAGAGCATTCCTCCGACCAGGGCCGCACTCCCATCGTCATGCTGACGGCCAACACCCTGCCCGAACACCGGGCCGCCAGCCTTGAGGCCGGCGCCGACCTGCACATGCCCAAGCCCATCGAGCCTGAGCGGCTCATCGCCGTGCTGCAAAGCGTCGCCGACGGACAGGGCGCTACTGCGGCCTGAGGGGTCAGAAGCTTGACGACAGGGAGATGAAGCCCCGCAGGCCCTTGGTTTCGTGGGCGTAGGGCTTGCGTGTCAGGGGCTTGGCCAGCTCAAAGCGCAGGCTCAGCCGCTCCTTGAACACCAGCCGCACCCCTGCGCCGGCCGACGCCAGGTCCACCGACTCCCACCCCGGGGCGGCGTTATAGTTCCAGACCTTGGCGCCATCGACGAAGCCATAGGTCTGGAAGAAGGTCATTGGCCGCAGCTGCGGATCCCAGCCCGCCCGGAGCTCCACCTGCCCGGCCACACCACGATCGCCCATGATCTCGGCATAGTCATAGGCCCTGCCCACAGGCAGACCTCCCGCCGAGAACTCCTCTGACGCCAGGAGGGGATCGGGGGACCATTGGCCGTTGGCGGACATGAACAGACCAGCCCTCGGTCCGAGGTCGCGGTAATGCGAACCGTGCAGATAGAGCTTCCAGAACCGGCCGCTGGCGTCCCATCGCGTACGCCCATCCCGGACATCGCCGCCCAGCCCGCCAAAGCCACGGCTGATCTGGGCGAAAGCGGTAGAGTAGCGGCCCTCTCCCCGTCGCTCACCCTGCAGGGCCAGCCGCACCACGGCCAGCTCGTCCACAAGGTCGGCCGTCGTCCAGTTCTGCTCGACCCGGCGGACATCGGCCTGGGCCAGCACCCAAAGGGCGTGGTCCTGACGACGCACCGCGGGTAGTGAGAGCCGGACGCTGGCCGACTGGCTTTCATTGCCCAAGGTCGCAGCCAGCCCATCGGGGTCGCCATCGGCCTTGGAGGCGGCCAGGGTCGCGCGAAGCTGCCCGCCCCCGGGCAGCGGCGCGCCGTAGGAGACATCCACCTGGGTGAACCTTGGCGCCGGTCCCGGCGTGGTCAGGACGCCGAGCCCCAGCTGGTCGCCGGATCGCAGGGCGGAATTGACCGCGCCACGGGCATAGACCTGCCAGGGTCCGGCCTGCTCGCCGCCACGGTTGTCCGCATAGACCTGGCCCTCCATCTGGCGAAGCCGGGTGTGCACCACCAGCCTGTGCCGGGCCGGATCATCGAAGTCCGGCTCCAGCTTGGCGGTCACCTTGACCCCTGGCAGATCGTTGGCCAGCGCCAGGCGTCGATCCAGGTCGGCCAATTTCAGGGGCCGGATGTCCACGATATCGCCCAGCAGGGCGCCGACAGCCGGAACGGCGTCTCCCTCAAAGGCGACCTCGCCGACATAGCCCTCATAGACGACCAGCCGTGCGTGCCCCTCGGCGCCGACCTGTCGCGGCGTTGCGGCGCGGGCCAGGAAATAGCCGTCCTTGCGGTAGCGATCCGTCAGGGCCTGAGCCACGCCCGCCAGATCGGAAATCCCGACCTCGGTGGCCAGCGCATTGGCGTAGAGGGGCGCCAGGTCCCCCTGCCGATAGGCGCTCACCCCGTCGATCGTCAGGCCGCGCAGCACGAAACGATCCGCGGCCGGGGCCTCAGCGGCGGCTGACTGCCGCGTTTCGTCTTCCGCGCGGGCCAGGGCGCGATCAGCCGGACCGCCCCCGAACCCTGCGGTCAGGACGGCCGCGACAGACGCCAGGGCGGGCGCCGCACGACGCAGAACCAGACGCGCAGACAATACCGGCCTCGAGGCTGCAACAGGGTTAACCAGGGTCGGCCAAGAAGGTGAACGACCTGCTAACAATATAAAATTGCTCAAACATTAGGTCTCGGTTAGCCCTGCTGCCCTAGGCTTCGGGTTCGACCCACAGCCGCCGAAGCGCGGTCTGGCCTGAAGGCGTAGAAGATGCATGGCATGAAGCGGGCCCTCGCGGCCCTGATGGGAACGACTGTTTTGCTGGGCGCAGGCGCCGCGGCCGCAGCCGACTGGCGCCTGGTCGAGGTCACCGGACGGGTGCGTGTCGCCGCGCCGGGCGAGGAACCCAAGGCTGGCGCCCCGAACCTGACCATTCCCGCTGGGGCGGACATCACCACCGCTGGCGGTGCGCGCGCTGTGCTGAGCAACGGCGAAAAGCGGATCGTGATCGGCCCCAACAGCCGCATGACCGTGGCCGCCGGTCAGCCAGCGGGCATGACCCGGATCATGCAGGACCTGGGCTCCATCGTCTTCCAGGTCAACAAGCAGGCCCAGCCCCACTTCCGCGTGGACACCCCGCTGCTGGCCGCCGTGGTCAAGGGCACCACCTTCACCGTCTCGGTCGGCGCGGTCAGCGACACGGTCCACGTCGCCGAGGGCCTGGTGGAGGTTCGCGCCAATGCTGGCGGCCCGCCCAACGACATCCCGTCTGGCGTGACGGGCCGGGTGACCCGCGAAGCCCCCGACCAGGTGGGCGTGATTGCTCCGGCCAGCGTCGCCATCCCGGAGCCGGCATCCCAGGACCTGCCCGCTCTGGACTACAGCCAGGTGTCCGAAGGCGTCGTCGCGGGGCCTGACGCCCCCCTCGGTCGCGACCTCGCGACAGGCAGGGTGGTGAGCGCAGGCGCTGATCAGCCGTCGGCGCAGAGTTCCAATGGCGGTGATCAGGCCATGACCCTGGCCAGCGCGTCCGTCGCGGCCATGGCGCAGTCGGCCAACACCGGCCCTGGTCTCTCAAATGGCGGCAATGGCGACGGCAATGGCCCTCCAGCCAGCGTCCCGGCTGGACCCGGCGCCAATAACGGCAATGGCGGCGGCCCTCCGGCCAGCGTCCCCGCAGGCCCCGGCGCCAGCAACGGCAACAGCGGCGGTCCGCCCGCCGACGTCCCCGCGGGCGCAGGCGCCAATAATGGCAATGGCAACGGCCCCCCTGCGATCGTCCCTGCCGGCCCAGGCGTCAATAACGGCAATGGCGGCGGTCCGCCCGCCGATGTCCCCGCTGGCCCCGCCGCCAATAACGGCAATGGAAACGCCCCTCCTGCAAGCGTCCCTGCCGGCCCCGGCGCCAGCAACGGCAATGGAAACGGCCCGCCCGCCGACGTCCCCGCAGGCGCAGGCGCCAATAGCGGCAATGGAAACGGCCCCCCTGCGGACGTCCCCTCAGGCCCCGGCGTCGACAATAGCAATGGCGGGGGACAGGGCCGACAGCCCTAGACGCCATGACGCCGCCCACTGCGCCCCTGGGGGTCTCACTGGCCCGATGCCTGGCGACCGTGACCGTCATCGTAGCCCTCGTGGCGGCGATCACGGCGAGCGGCGCCCTGCGGCCGGTGGAAGACGCCCTGGCCAGCCAGCGGTTCGCGCTGATCCAGCGGTCGGCGAGCCAGGACCTGGTCCTGGTTGAGATCGACGCGAAAAGCCTGAACATCGCCGATGTCTGGCCGTGGGACCGTGACCGCTACGCCCAGGCGCTCGATCATCTGAGCGCCGCGGGCGCCGAGCTTGTGGGCTTCGATGTGGACTTCAGCGCCAGATCGACGCCGGAGATGGATCGCGCCTTCGCCGAGGTGATCGCCAAAACCCCAGGCGCGGTGATCCTTCCCACCTTTGTTCAGCCCGCCCAGCGCAGTACGGCCGGCGCGCCGATGGTCGAGAACACGCCCCTGGCGGCGCTGTCCGATGAAGCCCTGCTCGCCAGCGTCAACGTCGTCGCTGACTCAGACGGGCAGGTGCGACGATATCTGCGGGGCTTCGCCGCCGAGGACGCCTTCCGTCCCTCCATGGCCGCCCTGATGGCCGGCGAGCCCTATGGCCGCACGGGGGCCTTCTCCATCGACTATGGCATCGAGCCGGCCAGCATCCCGACCCTCAGCTTCCAGGACGTCTATGAGAACCGGTTCGATCCGGCGCTCGTCCGCGGGCGCAAGGTGCTGGTCGGCGCCACGGCTCTGGAACTGGGCGACAATCTCGCGACCCCCCGCCACGGGATCCTGCCAGGGGTGTTCGTCCACGCCCTGGCCTATGAGAGCCTGGCCCAGGGTCGCGCCCTGCACGCGCCCCACCCGCTGGTCACCCTGGTCCTGATCATCGCCGTGGCCCTGACTCTCCGCCCCACCCGGCGGACGAACAGTCTGGAAGGGCTGGCCCGCCGGCATCTGCTGGTGATCGTGCTGATCCTGGGGGCGCCGGTTGTCGTGCAGGCGCTGGCGCCCGCCGTCCTGCCGGTGAGTCCCCTGCTGCTGACCCAGTTGCTTTGCCTGGCGGTCGCAATCCAGCTGGAGCTGCGGCGACGCGGGGAAGACATCGTGCGCGCCCGGGAAGCCGGTCTGCTGCATCTGGCCATGCACGAGCCCGAAACCGAGCTGCCCAACCGGCGCGCGCTTCTGGAAGAGATCGCCCGCGCCCGTCGCGGTGAGGCCGGCGCCGTCGCCGTCGTGGCCATTGGGGTCGATCGTTACGCGCAGATGCGGGCGGCCATCGGCTATGGCATGGCCAATGATGTGGTGCGTGCGGTGGCCGCTCGCCTCCTGAGGACCTGTCACGCCAGCCGGCTTGGCTATCTGTCCACGGGCGTGCTTGGCCTGGTGGTGCGCCGGGGCGACGTGGCGGCGTTGGAGGCTGAGCTCGCGCGTCTGGAGGCCCTGGACCCAGCCTATCAGGTGGATGGCGCCCTGGTGGACGCCTTCCTTCGCCTGGGCGTGGCCTATGACTGGAACCCGTCCGAGACGGACGAGCGGCTCCTCGAACAGGCGACCATCGCCCTGGATGAGGCGCGACGGCAGACCCGTCGGCGCCTGATGTTCCAACCTGCGGCCTTCCCCGATCCGACGCTGAACCTCTCCCTGATGAGCGATCTCCGGCAGGGTCTCGAAGAGGGTCAGATCGGCCTGCACTATCAACCCAAGCGCGCGGCGGACGGCGCGATTGTCGGGGTTGAGGCGCTGATGCGCTGGACCCACCCGACCCGGGGCGCCATCCGGCCCGACATCTTCATCCTCGCCGCCGAAGAGACGGGCAGCATCCGGGAACTGACCGAGTGGACCCTGACCCAGGCCCTGGCCGACAGCTCAGCGCTGCGACGGGCAGGGTATGATCTGAAAGTGTCGGTGAACGTCTCAGGCCGGGTGCTCTGCGACCTGGCCTTCCGGGACTTCGTGCTCCACACGGTCGGCGCGCGGGCGCATGAACTATGCCTGGAAGTCACTGAGACCGCGGTCATCGAAAGCCCGCAGGCGGCCATAGCGGCGGTGAGCGCCTTCCGGCAGGCGGGGCTGGCCATCTCCATCGACGACTATGGCGTCGGGCTATCGTCGCTGTCCTATCTGAAGACCCTTGAGGCCGACGAACTCAAGCTCGACCGCAGCATCGCTACGGCGGTGTCCACTGAGCGCGATCGCCTGATCCTGCGTTCGACCATCGAGTTGGCGCACAGTCTCAACATGAAGGTCGTCGCCGAAGGTGTGGAAGACGCCGCGGTGGAAGCGGTCCTTCTCGGGCTGGGATGCGACCTCATTCAGGGCTATCTGGTGGCCCGCGCGATGCCGCTGGTTGAACTGAAGACCTTCTTGGACGCCGCGGCGCCCTCCCCAGCCCTGGCCGCCGCCTCCTAGAGCTGCGGCAGCACGTCGCGTCATGCGACGTTTTGCGACGTGTTTTCAACATGATTAACGTGTGTACTGGATTGTCGCGATCCCCACATCGGGGACTGGATCGGCAGTCGAGGATCACCGCCCGTATCAGCGGCCCTCTCGCACCTGCCCAACGATACCCTCAGCCCTAGATCGCAAGTCCCGCGCCCTCACCCATAAGGGAGTCGCGTCGCACCCGTTGTTCTGCTTTTGTTCGAGCGATGGAGGTGGCGATGACAATACGATCACGGGGGTTTGAAGAGCAGGGCGCTGCGGCCTTTGTTTCAGACCCGAAATGTACTGAAGGGCCGGTGTGGGCCTATTGCGAGGCGGCGAACTGTGGCGGGGTGGCGGCGATCGACCTTGCCCGCTGGCCCCTGCCGACGGGGGCGGGCGGCAACCTGGCGTCGCTAGAAACGCGCATGAGATGCATTTGCGGCGCAAGACAGGCCAGGCTGTCGCGCATCCGTCCCGCCGCGACATCGCGACACGTCACGATCTACCCATTTTCGTAGAACGTCATTCTTGCAACTCATGGGTTACCGACGCTAGGCGGGTGGTGAGGAGCAACCACAACTTCTCACACTTGAAACATTTCGGCTCGACGGCGCTTCCGTTGGGATAACCTGCAGGAATGAGGAGACGGATTTGACGGAGTCCACGACCAAGAGCCCCGATCCCATGGACATCGCCCTGGGGGCGGCCGTGCGCATTCGCCGCCGGACCATCGGCATGTCGCAGGAGGCCCTGGCGGAACAGTGCGGCGTGAGCTTCCAGCAAATCCAGAAATACGAAAACGGCGCCAACCGCATTTCCTTCTCCCGCCTGGTCCAGATCGCCCGCGCCCTGCGTTGCCGGGTGACTGACCTGCTGGACGTGCTGGACACCCCCGACGAAGAGCCGAGCGTCGACCTCGACCTGCTGTCGCGGATGCGCACCCCTGGCGCGCTGGAGCTGCTCACGGTTTACGAACAGCTGCCGCAGGACGCCCGCACCGCCCTGGTCAGCTTCCTGCGCATCCTGTCGCCCGGGACGACCGCCCCGATGCAGACGGCGATCGCCCGCAAGCGCGAACCGGCCTGAGGCGGGGTCTTGCCGGCCGGCCACGAAAAAGGGCGCGACGTCACCGCCGCGCCCTCTTCCGCCGGATCGGCGATCGCGTCGATCAGAGGGTCTTCAGATCCACCGCAGCGGTCTTGCCGCGCTCTTCGCGCAGCTGATAGCTGACCTTGTCGCCTTCATTGAGGGCGCGCATGCCGGCCTGCTCCACGGCGGAGATATGGACGAACACGTCCTTGCCGCCGTCATCCGGCTGGATGAAGCCGTAACCCTTGGTGGTGTTGAACCACTTGACCGTACCTGAGGCCATAATCTGTCGTCTCCCGACTAGCTGACGAAACGTGACGCCGCGGGAAACCGGGCGCCCGTCAACAATCTCAGTCCTCGGGAAACGCAGCTTAGCTCGGCCCAAATCTCGGATTGTCGCCCCTCAAATTTCGACGACGACCTTTCGCCGGTCAATCCGAAAAGGCCGCTATTCGGCGCCTAGAACGTGATCCACCACGGCCTTGGCGTCCTCTCCGCCCCAGTCCGCGCCCCCCGATAGCCGGGCGCGCTCGATGCCGTCGGCCCCATAGATAACCGTGGTGGGCATGCCCGGCGCCGGGGGGACCAGGTCGAAGGCGAGCTTCATATTGGGGTCGCTGTAGAAGGCCAGCGGGGCGTGCTGGCCGATGAAGGTCCGCGCCTTGTCGATCTCGGTCGGGCGGTCGATGCTGACGGCCAGCACCCGCACCGGTTGGCCCTCATAGTGCTTGGCGAGCGCCGCCAGGGTCGGCATTTCGGCGACGCAGGGCGGGCACCAGGTAGCCCACAGGTTCAGCACCACCACCTCGCCGCGGTAGTCGCCAAGCCGCACGGGCTGGCCATCAGGATCATAGATGGTGGTCACCGGCGCTGGCCGGGGATCCTTGGGCGTCTGCAGGGCGGCCATCTCGCCCTTGGCGAAGGCCCGCATCCCCCGGCTCGCATCGGGATTGGTGGAAGCCTGGCCGATGATGTAGACCACCGCCGCGACGCCGAGGGCGGCGACGCCCCAAAGGACCTTGCCGAACAGGCGGGGTCCGGGTTTCGCCGTTGACTGATCGCTCATATGTCCGACAAAGCCTCCGATACACCGCAACACGACGTCCATATGGCGAAGGCCGAGCCCTCCGGCCAGGGTCAGGCCATGTGGGGCGGACGATTTTCCGCCAAGCCCGCCGACCTGATGCAGGCGATCAATGTCTCCATCGGCTTCGACAAGCGTCTGGCGCCGCAGGATCTGGCCGGCTCCCGGGCGCACGCGGCGATGCTGAAGGCCCAGGGGGTCATCGGAGCCGCTGACGAGGCCGCCATCCAGGACGGCCTCTCGCGCATCGAGGCGGAGATCGCCGACGGGACCTTCCCCTTCCGCGACGAATACGAAGACATCCACATGAATGTGGAGGCCCGCCTGCGCGAGCTGATCGGCCCGGCGGCCGGCCGGCTGCACACCGCCCGCTCACGCAATGACCAGGTGGCGCTCGACTTCCGCATGTGGGTCCGCGAGGCCTGCCATCGCACGGCGGGGCAACTTCAGGCCCTCCAGCGGGCCCTTGTGGCCCAGGCCGAGGCCCACGCTGAGACCCTGATGCCGGGCTTCACCCACCTGCAGCCGGCCCAGCCGGTGACCTTCGGCCACCACCTGATGGCCTATGTGGAGATGTTCGGCCGCGACGCCTCGCGGTTCACCGACGCGGCGATCCGCATGAATGAATGCCCCCTGGGCGCCGCGGCCCTGGCGGGCTCCCCCTTCCCCATCGACCGTCACGCCACGGCCAAGGCGCTCGGGTTCGACCGGCCCACCGCCAATTCGCTGGACAGCGTCTCGTCCCGCGATTTTGCGCTCGAGGCTCTGGCGGCCGGCGCCATCTGCGCCACACACCTGTCGCGCCTGGCCGAGGAGATCGTCATCTGGATGACGCCGCAGTTCGGCTTCATCGCCCTGTCGGACGCCTTCACCACCGGCTCGTCCATCATGCCGCAGAAGAAGAATCCGGACGCCGCCGAGCTCGTCCGGGCCAAGGCCGGCCGCATGCTGGCGGCCTTCACCCAGCTGACCGTGGTGATGAAGGGCCTTCCGCTCGCCTATTCCAAGGACATGCAGGAGGACAAGGTCCCGACCTTTGAAGCCTTCGACGTGCTCGACCTGTCGCTGGGCGCCATGACCGGCATGGTCGCCGACCTGACCCCCAACGCCGCGCGCATGGCGGCAGCGGCCGGGGCCGGCTTCTCCACCGCCACTGATCTCGCCGACTGGCTGGTGCGGACCCTCGACATGCCCTTCCGCGACGCCCACCACATCACCGGCGCTGCGGTGAAGCGGGCCGAGCTGTTGGGCTGCGACCTGGCCGACCTGCCCCTGGACGACATGAAGGCCCTGGACCCGCGCATCGGCTCCGGCGTTTATGAGGTTCTGACACCGGCCGCATCCGTGGCCAGCCGCAAAAGCTATGGCGGCGCTGCTCCCGACCAGGTTCGCGCCCAGGTCGCCCGCTGGAAGGACTTGCTGAAATGAACCTCCGCGTCCCGCTGCTCTTGGCCCTGGCCAGCACCTTGACCATCGCCGCCTGCGGCAAGGCCGGCGGCCTTGATCGTCCGCCGCCCCTGTGGGGCGATCCGGCCACCGGCGAGGTGGTCGGCCCACGGCCGGCGGCCGGCAAGCCGGTGGACACGGTCGATCCACGCACCCGCTCCACCAACCCGGCGCCGTCGCGCACCCTGCCCATCGATGGGACGTCGTCCAATCCGAGCTCCTCGGGCCCGCAGGGCGCCCTTCCCGACCCCTACGCCAACCCCCGATGAATCACTTCGAACTGCGGGACGGCGAGCTGTACTGTGAGGATGTGCCCCTGGCGGCCATCGCCCAGGCGGTAGGCACGCCGGTCTATGTCTATTCCACCGCCACCTTCGAGCGGCACTATACGGTCCTGCGCGAGGCCCTGGAGGCCGAGGGCGTCCACGACCCGCTGATCGCCTTTGCGGTGAAGGCCAACTCCAACCTGGCTGTACTCAGGACACTCGCCCAGCTGGGCGCCGGGGCCGATACGGTGTCCGAGGGCGAGATCCGCCGGGCGCTCGCCGCCGGCGTGCCGCCCGAGCGCATCGTCTTCTCCGGCGTCGGCAAGACCCGCTCTGAGATCGCCTTCGCCCTGGACGCCGGGGTCTGCGAGATCAATGTGGAGTCCGAGCCGGAAATGCTGGCCATCGCCCAGGTGGCGCAAAGTCTGGGCAAACGCGCCACCATCGCCTTCCGGGTCAATCCCGATGTGGCGGCCGGCGGCCACGCCAAGATCGCCACCGGCAAGTCGGAGAACAAGTTCGGCGTCTCCTTCGCCGAAGCTGAGCGGCTCTACGCCCAGGCCTCCAACAACGCCTGGCTGAAGCCTGTCGGCGTGGCCTGTCACATCGGCAGCCAGATCACCGATCTCGCCCCCATGGCCGAGGCGTTCGAAAAGATGGCGGGTCTCGTCCGTCGCCTCAAGGGCGAAGGCCTGCACGTGGAGCGTCTGGACCTGGGCGGCGGGCTGGGCGTGCCCTATTTCAACCAGCCCGAGCCCCCCACGCCTGCCGACTACGCCAAGGTCGTTGCGCAGGCGACCCGCGGCCTGGACGTGACGCTCGCCTTCGAGCCCGGCCGGGTGATCGCGGCCAACGCGGGCGTGCTGCTGGCTCAGGTGGTGCACGTTCATGAGCGGCCTGAGGGTCGGCGCTTCCTGGTCCTGGACGCCGCCATGAACGACCTGCTGCGTCCGGCCATGTACGACGCCTATCACGACATCCGCGCGGTCAATCCCCGTGAGGGGGAGGCCAGGCCCTATGATGTGGTCGGCCCCGTCTGCGAGACCGGCGACACCTTCACCCGGGATCGCGCCCTGCCGGCCTTCGAATCCGGCGACCTGGTGGCCTTCATGAGCGCCGGGGCCTACGGCGCCTCCATGGCCAGCGAGTACAACAGCCGCCCCCTGGTCCCCGAGGTCATGGTCAAGGGCGGCGACTACGCCATCGTGCGCCCCCGGCCGACCTACGAGGAGATGCTGGCCCGGGAGACGCCTGCCCCCTGGCTGTGAGGCAGCTCGGATGACCAGGATATGCGAGAGATAATGCGAGTCGTTCGCATTATTCTTGACCGTCTTGCGTGAGGTTGTTTAGACGCCCCCTGACGAACCTTGGGGGATCACATGCTGAAACACGCTCTCGTCTGCGCCGCCTCCGCCGCGCCCATCCTGCTGGCATTGCCCGCCAGCGCCCTGGCCCTGGCCGCGCCTGAGCGCCCGAGCGAGATCGACGAGCTTGTGGTCGTCGGCGCTCTGACCGATGTGGCCGTCACCCGTTCGGAGCTGGCGGCCACCCAGGCCAACGATCTGCAGGACATCTTTCGCCGCACGCCGTCGGTGACCGTCGGCGGCTCGGTCGGCCTGGCCCAGAAGATCTATGTCCGCGGGCTGGAAGACTCCCAGCTCAACGTCACGGTGGACGGCGCCCCCCAGGGCGGCACCCTGTTCCACCACATCGGCCGCGTCTCCATCGAGCCTGAGTTGCTGGAGACCGTGGAGCTTCAGACCGGAGCCGGTGAGGCCACCGCAGGCTTCGGCGCGATCGGCGGCGCCATCCGCTTCCGCACCCGCGACCCGGTGAGCCTACTGGAGGGCGATCAGCGCTTCGGCGCGATCGCCAAGGCCGGTTGGTTCTCCAATGACGGCCAGAAATACAGCCTGACCGGCTATGGACGCCTGACGGGAGACGTCGGCGTGATGGCGTCCTTCGTCCATGTGGACCGCGAAGCCATGGAGGACGGCGACGGCGTCCTGATGCGCGGCACCGCCGGCGAGCAGACCCTGGGCTTCCTGAAGGTCGGCGGAGACTTCGGGGACGGACATCGGTTCGCCGTCAGCTACGAGCAGCGCAAGGAGAAGGGCGGCTTCGGGCAACGGCCCAACTGGCCCGTGCGCGTCAATGACCGCCTGTTCCCCGCCGAGGCCGAGCGGCGCACGGCCGTGGCCAATTACGGCTTTGACTCCGGGCAGGGGTGGGACCTGGAAGCCACCGGCTATGTCACCCGCACGGACTTCACCCAGGACCGCTTTGATCGCTGGGGCCTCTATGGGGCCGAGATCGAGTCCCAGGGCTTTGACCTGCGCGGCCGCTTCGAACTGGGCGCCCACCGTCTGACCGCTGGCGTCGAGCACCGTCGAGACTCCGTCATGAGCCGGTACCTCGGCGACATCGCCCAGTGGGGGCCGTGGACCTGGGATCCGAACGTCAGCCGCTTCGAAGAGGAAGGCCAGCTGAGCGCGATCTACGCCCAGAACCTCTGGCGTCCGACCGAGGCCCTCAAGATCAGCTTCGGCGCCCGCTATGACGATTATGAGCTGGAGCAGATCACCTATGGCGGGCGCACCGCCAGTGACGGCGTCAGCTTCAACGCCGGCCTGGACTATGAGCTTCTCGCCGGGCTCACCCTGAATATCGGCTATGCCGAGGCCTTCCGGGGCAAGGAGATCGGCGACGCCTTCACCTTGGAAAGCCGACCCGGCCGCCGCTCCCTGGCGCCGGACCTGAGGGCCGAGACGGTGGGCAATTTCGAGGTCGGCCTGGCCTGGGTTCAGGACGGCTGGACGGCCTCGGCCGTCTATTACGACATGAAGATCAAGGATGTGATCCTTGATCAGCTGGGATCAGGTCCCGCCCCTCAGGCCGCCACCTATTATGAGAATGTCGGCGACTACCAATCCGACGGCGTCGAGATTCGGCTCGGCTATGATGCGGGCCTGTGGGGGGTGGACGCCTTCTACAACAGCTACGACGCCCGCCTGAACGGTCGCCAGATCGAGGGTTATGAACAGATCGCCCTTGGCAATTCGATGGGCGACAACGTCAACGTGACCGGTCGGTTCGACCCGAGCCCCCGCCTGGGCTTTCAGGCCAGCCTGACCCACTACAGCGACCTTAATGATATCGAGGTGCTCTATCGCGAGGTGGAGCTGGGCTATATCGGACAGACCCAGTTCGTGGATAAGCCTGGCTACACGGTCCTGGACCTGTTCGCCCGCTGGACACCCTTCGAAGACCGCAACATCGAGTTGCTCGCGGCGATCTACAACGTCTTCGACGAGACCTACCGCGCCCATGCCAGCGTGGCCGACTACAGCGCCATCCCCGGCTATGAGATCGTCCGCGGCCTCAACGAACCCGGGCGCAATGTGAGGCTGACCGCCTCCTACCGCTTCTGATGAAGGCCGGCCGGCGCGCCCTGCGGCTGTGGCATCGGTGGTTCGGCCTCGCCGCCGGACTGTGGCTGATGCTGCTGGCGATCACCGGCTCGGCGATCACCTACTATGAGGAGCTGGATCACGCCCTGAACGGCGACCTGCGTCAGGTCGCCCGGACGGGTCCGCCTGTCCCTGCGCCGGTCACCACGGCGCTGACCCGGGCAGAGGCGCTGTTTCCAGGGTTCCAGTCTCGTCATATCGACCTTCCCGATCGGCCGAATGAGACAATCTGGCTGATTGGCTCGGCGACGATTGAGGGCCAGCGGACGGGTGTTCAAGTGTTCGCCCATCCCCAGAGCGGCGAACTGGTGGGATGGCGCCAGAGTGGGGTCTGGTCCCTGGACAGGCGACACCTGCCTGATCTGCTCTATGGCCTGCACGTCGATCTGCTGGTCGCCCCGTGGGTGACGGCGGTCTTTGGCTTAATCAGCCTATTCTGGCTGATCGATCACCTCCTGGCCCTGGCCCTGGCCGTGCCCAAGCTCGCCCTGTGGCGGGAGGCCTTCTGGGTCAATGGCCGCCCTGGCAGCCTGCGCCGACTCTTCGACTGGCATCGCGCCCCGGGGCTATGGGCCTGGCCCGTGACCTTCGCCCTGGCGCTGACCGGCGTCACCCTGGCTTGGCCGGAATTGAGCCGGGAGGCCGTGCGCCCCATCGCAGCCGTGTCAGACCGACTGGAATACAGCCTGCCGGACCGGACCATCGAGGCGCGCCTGACCATCGACCAAGCCATGTCGAAGGTCGCGCCGCTGGAAGAGATCGACAGCCTGCGCCCCCTCCCGGACAAGGGTGTCTACGCCATCCGCACCTTTGATCCCCGCGATCTGGACTACCAGGGCCGCCTCTGGACCTATGTGGACATGGAAACCGGCGAGATCGTCGGGCGCCGCCATGATGTGGGAGAGGGACCTGGCGACGCCTTTTTCGCCTGGCAGTACCCCCTTCACTCCGGCCAGGCCTTCGGCGAGGTCGGCCGCGCACTGGTCTTCCTAGGCGGCATAATCACCGCGGCCCTGTCAGTCACCGGCCTCATGCTCTGGCTAAGGCGCGGGCGTCCCCTGGTCCGTTAGGCCGTCTAGCCTCAGTCCATCGCCCCGACATAGGGCAGGCCCCGCAGGCGGCCGGCGGCGTCCATGCCGTAGCCGACGAGGAAGCGCGGCGGGGCGGTCCAGGCGACGAAGTCCGGCTCGATGGCCCGGGGCGTCGGCCAGGGCTTGGTGGCGAAGACGCAGGTCAGCACCTCAGAGGCGCCGGAGTCCCGTACCAGCCGGGCGGCTTCGCTGAGCGACAGACCGGTGTCGATCACATCATCGACAATCAGGGCGCGGCGGCCCTCCAGCGGACGCTGCAGGTCGGCGCGCACTTCGCAGCGGCCAAGACTGGCCCGGGCGTCGCCATAGGAGGCCAGCCACAGGGCGTCGAAGCGAACATGGCGTCCGGCCCGCGCCAGGGCCCGGGTCAGATCGGCGCAGAACCACAGACCGCCGGTGAGCAGGCAGATGACCACCGTGTCGTCGTCGATCCTGGGCGCGATGGTCTTGGCCAGCGCCTCCACCCGGGCGGCGACCTCGGCCTCGTCCAACAGGATCTCGGCCACCGGCTCAGTCATGGTGCTCCGCCTCGGCGGCGTGCGCCGGCTCGGCCAGGGGGACAGCGTCCCGCGCCGGCGGATGGGCCGCCTCGGGGAGGCTGGCCTCGGCCGCCCCGCGCAGGTCGAGCATTTCAGCCGGGGCCGCGGGGGGGTCAGCGGCGGCGCGCAGCTCGGCGAAGGTGATTTCCAGGTCCGCCGCCGCGCCCGGCGGATCGATCAGGGAGATGGCGAAATGGCGGGTCTCGCCAGGCGGGATCACCGGATCGGCCGGGCGGGCGATCTTGGTGGCGACCGCCACGCCCGCCTTGTCCAGCAGGCGGATCTGCAGGGGCGGGGCGGTGATGGTGCGATCTTCGATATTGCGGATCATGCCCGACACCGACAGGGCCGCATGGCCGTCATGGAGGGCAGGCTCGAATTCCACCCCCTCAATGGCCAGGCCGACGCTATTGACCGGCAGCCCGACGCTGGCGAAGGCGCCGGCCGCGCTGGGCCACAGGCGCACCACATCGACCCGGAACACCACGGCCACCACAATCATCAGGGCCAGCGCCGCCGACATGCCGGCCCAGACCACGCCGGTGGCGGCGGCCTCCCGCAGGCGTCGGGAATCATCGGCCTTCGCCCGGAAAGCCCGCGGCAGGGCCTCGCCGGCCCGGCCCGTGGGCTCGGCCTCAGGCGCCGGGGCAACCTCGGGCGTGGGTTGATCGGCGGCCGCAGGGGGGCTATCGGCGGGGGCGGGTGCGGGGCTTGCGACCGGCTCAGGGGCCGCCGCAGGCGCTTCGCGGCGGGCCGTCCACCGGTTTCCGCAGCTCGCGCACTTCACGACGCGCCCTTGTTCAGGGATCTTTGCGTCGTCCACGAAATAGCTGGTGGAGCAATCTGGACAGGTCAGTATCATGGCCGCTGTATCGGACCCTCCAGCCCACCGTATCGAGGTCGCCGATTCCGGTCTCCATGTCCAGAAACCCGAACGCCGCAGAAACGGCCGACGCCTGGGACGCCGTCGTGCGCTTCGACGACGTCTCCATGCGGTACGGACGCGAGCCTGAGACGCTCAGGGACCTCTCCTTCTCCTTGCCGCAAGGGTCTTTCCATTTCGTCACCGGCCCCTCGGGGGCGGGCAAGACCTCCCTGTTGAAACTGATCTATCTGGCCGCCCAGCCGTCCAAGGGACTCTTGCACCTGTTCGGCCAGGATGTGGTCCAGACTCCGGCCGAGGTGCGTCCGTTCCTGCGCCGCCGGATCGGCGTGGTCTTCCAGGAATTTCGCCTCCTCGATCATCTGAGCGCCTTCGACAATGCGGCCGTGCCGCTGCGGATCGCCGGTCGCAAGCCCGACTCCTACCGTCAGGACGTGGCCGAGCTGCTCACCTGGGTCGGCCTCAAGGACCGGATGCACGCCCTGCCCCCCACCCTGGCCGGCGGCGAGAAACAGCGGCTGGCCATCGCCCGCGCCGTGGTGGGACGTCCTGACATCCTGCTCGCCGACGAGCCCACCGGCAATGTGGACCATGAGATGGGCCTGCGCATCCTGCGCCTGTTCCTGGAGCTGAACCGCCTGGGAACCACCGTGCTGATCGCCACCCACGACCAGGATCTGGTCGCCAGGTCGGGCATGCCGGTCCTGCGCCTGGAGGATGGGCGGCTGGCGCACATGGGCCCGGTTTCCGCCGGGGCGCGACCATGAGCCGTCGCCGGACCAGCGGGCCCTTCGACCTCGACCGGTGGCGGCCGGCCCCCTTCCTGCCCGAGCGGGACACCCGCGACAGCGCCCTGGTCTTCGTGGTCGCCGTCCTCTGTTTCCTGGCCTGTCTGACCGCGCTTGGCGTCATCGCCTCGGACCGGGCGGCCCGGGGCTGGTCCCACCAGCTCAGCGGCGAGATGACGGTGATCGTCCGGCCCAAGGCTAATGAAACCCCGGACTCCGCCGCCGCCCGCGCCGCCGAGACCCTAGCCGGCGTCCCTGGCGTCGCCGAGGCGAGAGCGCTTGAGCGGGAGAAGGCCGAGGCCCTGATCGCCCCCTGGCTGGGGGAGGCCGCCGATCTCGCCGACCTGCCGGTGCCCCGCCTGGTGGCGGTGGTGCTCGACCGCGAGGCCCCAGCTTCGGCCCAGAGCCTGGAGCGGGCCCTGCTGGCCCGGGGCCTGGATGCGGTGGTGGACGACCACACCACCTGGCTCGCCGACATCCAGCGCGGCGCGGCGATCGCCCGCTGGGTCGGGCTTGGGGTCTTCCTGCTGATTTCGGCCGCAGCCGCCGCGGTCGTCGCCTTCGCCACCCGGGCGGGCCTGGCCGCCCGGCGCGAGGTGGTCGAGCTGCTGCACCTGACCGGGGCCGAGGACGCCTTCATCGCCCGACTGTTCCAGGTCCGGTTCGCTCAGATGGCCGCGGGCGCCGGCCTGGTGGGCGCCGCCTGCGCCGCAGTTCTGGGCGCGGCGATGCGGCTGGGGGGCGGCGGACAGGGGCTGACGCCCGTGCTTCCAGTGGCTTGGAGCGATCTGCTGGCTGTTCTACCCTGCCCCTTGGCCGCAGCCCTGGTGGCGGCGGTGGCGGCGCGGGTGACGGCCGCGAGTCTCATTCGCGAGCTGTCCTGAGAGCCCCATGAAAACGCTCGCCCTCCTTTTTGTGGCCGCCCTGATCTGGGCCGCCGGCCTTCTGGCCTTCGCCATCCGGATCGAGCAGTCCACCCCGGCTCCGGAACCCGGGGTCGCCGACGGCATCGTCGCCCTCACCGGCGCGGGATCGAACGAACGAATCGCCGCGGGCATGCGTCTCCTGGAGGCCGGCAAGGGCGACCGGATGCTGATCTCCGGCGTCAACCGAGAGGCCAGCCGCGAAGACATCCGCAATGTCAGCCGGGCCGTACAGTTGCTCTACGACTGCTGCGTCGATCTGGGCTTCGAGGCCGCTGACACCTTTGGCAACGCCCAGGAGACCGCGGGCTGGGTGCGGGCCAGGCGCTATGACAGCCTGATCATCGTCACGGCCGACTACCATATGCCCCGGGCCATGCTGGAACTGGGCTCGGCCCTGCCTGGCATCACGCTCCAGGCCTACCCCGTGACCACGCCGAGCCTCGACGCCCAGCGTTGGTGGCGCACGACCGGCGGCGCCCGGCTGATGGTGATGGAGTATTCCAAATACCTGGCCATTCTCGGCCGCGAACTGGTCCTGCGCCTGGGCCCCAAGGACGAGGCGCCGCCAGAGCCGGCCTCTCAGGGCGGTTGATCTTTCGCCGACCAGCGGCGAACCAGGGACCAAGGACAATGCAAGAAAGAGGCTCGCCGTGACGGCTCTGCGCTCCCTGCTCTTTGTGGCGCTCTTCTATCTGTGGTCCGCCACCGTGGCGATCCTGATCACCCCGCTGATGCTGGCGCCGCGCACGTGGATTCTGCGGGCGCTCGATTTCTGGAGCCGCGGCGTCATCGCCCTGCTGAGGATCTGCGACATCCGCGTCGAGGTCCGGGGACTGGAGCACCTGCCCAAAGGCAAGGCCCTGGTGGCGCCCAAGCACCAGTGCATGTTCGACGTCTTCGCCCAGTTCGCCTGGCTGCCAGACTCCTGCTTCGTCCTGAAGAAGGAGCTCATGTGGATCCCCTTCTTTGGCTGGTACGCCCAGAAGGCGCGTATGATCGTGGTCAACCGCGAGGCCCAGGCCGCCGCGCTGAAAAAGCTGGTGCGCGACACCGAAGAGCGCCTGCAGGAAGACCGCCAGCTGGTGATCTTTCCCGAAGGCACCCGGGGCGAGCCCGGCGTGCGCGGCAGCTACAAGCCCGGCATCGCGGCCCTTTACCGGGAGCTGAACCTGCCGGTGCATCCGGTGGCCACCAATTCCGGGGTCCACTGGCCCAAGCACGGCTTTCTGCGCAAACCGGGCGTCATCGTCTTCGAATATCTGGAGCCGATCCCGCCGGGCCTGAAGCGCGCCGAGTTCATGCGCACCCTGGAGGAACGGATCGAAACGGCCTCGATGAAGCTGCTGGACCTCTAGGCCAGCGCGGCTCTGGTGCGAGTCTCGACCTGGATCAGCAGGTCTTCCATGGCCCGGTCGCGCACGCCCTCGTCGCGGAGGTGGCCCAACAGGTCGCGCAGATAGTCCTCGTTGGGCCCCGACAGGCCGACGGCGCCAGTGATCAGCTCAGCCTGCCGCTCCAGGGTAAGGGCCCCGGCCCACTGGGGATGGCTGAGGTCGGAGAGGAAGACCAGACTCTCCACCCGCCGGCCATCGGCCAGGCGCACAGGTCGCCAGGCCTCCACATAGGTCTCGGTGGGCTGCTCGCGCTCCATCAGATAGGCATAGACCTCCGGCCAGTCGGCCTCTGCCACCAGATAGGCTGCGCCCCGCACCGCGCCGCCGGGCGCCAGGCCCAGCACCAGGCCCGGCCGCTCATAGGTGCCCCGATGGTGGACCGAATAGATGCAGAAGGCCCGGCGACGGCCGTGTAGGATGGCGCTCGAGCGCTCGACAAAGCTGAAGCCCGGCCGCCACATGAGCGACCCATAGCCGAACACCCACCGCCCCTCGCCGTCCGCCATTCCTGACCTGTCCGTAGAAAGCCTGCAAAGCCGTCCATGTCTGTGCCTGATCCCGCCCCCGCCCGCAAACCCCGCCGCCTGGGCCTGATCCTGCCCTTCGCCCTCCTGTTCCTGGCGATGATCGTCTGGAGCGGATTCTGGTTCTGGACCCGCATTCAGGTCGGCGACAGGATGGACGCGACGGCGGAAAACCTGCGCAGCGCAGGCTATGAGGTCAGCTGGGGGACGCGCAGCATCGGCGGCTATCCCTTCCGCCTGAACGTCACCCTCACCGACGCGGTCATCCGCGAGCCCTCCGGCTGGGCCCTGGCCACCCCGCGCCTGGAGTCCGAGGCCTATATGCATGCGCTGGGCCGCTGGATCTTTGCCGCGCCCGACGGCCTGACCTTCACCCGGCCTCGCTCAGGCGCGGTCCAGGTGACCGGCAAGATGATCCGCGCCAGCCTGGGAAACGCCGAGGCCAGGCCGCCGCGCTTTGACTTCGAGGGCCGGGAGCTGATCTTCACCCCGGCGCCGGGCGCCCAGCCCTTCGCCCTGTCTCAGGCCCAAAAGGTGGCCTTCCACCTGCGGCCTGGCCCCGAGGATCAGGGCGCTCTGTTCCTGGAGGTCGAGGATGGCCAGGCGCAGATGTCAGGCCTGTTCGCCCGCATCGCCCAGGACGGCGACATCGACCTGAAGTGGGACGCCCTGCTCACCAAGATGAGTGAATTCAGCGGCCCTGACTGGCCCAACGCCGTGCGCAACTGGAGCCAGGCCGGCGGCATGGCGCAGGTGCGCGAAGCCGGCCTGACCGCCGGGGAGGCGGTGATCGGCGTCAATCGCGGCCAGCTGTTCGTCGGCCCCGATGGCCGTCTGCGCGGAACCCTGGACGTCACCCTGCGCCAGGCGCCCGAGGCCCTGGCGGCGCTGGGCGCCGGCGGCGTCCTGCCCCCTGAGACCGCCGAGACCGCCGCCGCCGTCGCCGCCGCGCGCCAGGGCGCGGACAATGTCGCTCAGGCGGCCATCACCTTCCAGGCCGGCCAGACGACCCTTGGCCCCGTGGCCATCGGGCCGGCGCCGCGGGTCTATTGAGGCCGATGGTTTCGGCTGCAACTTTCTTGCGCGAAGGGCGCCTATTGCGCCCCTTCGCGCAATGACTTAGGTCGCGGCTTTCGTTTCGGGAATAGAAATGGCCGACGCTCAGCAAGCCGCGCCCGCAGCCTCGTCCGGAGGCGCCCTGCCCCTGGAGGCCGTGCGCGCGCGGATCGACGAGATCGACGCGGGCCTGCTGGCCCTGCTGGACGAGCGCACGGCGCTCGGCAAGCAGGTGGCCGCCGCCAAGGCCGCCGCCGGCCAGGCCGACCGTTTTGGCCTGCGCCCCGGCCGCGAGACCGAGATCCTGCGCCGCCTGCTGGCCATGCCCCGCACCGGCGCCAGCGACGCCCTGGTCATCCGCATCTGGCGCGAGCTGATGGGCCAGAGCCTGGCCCTGCAGGGGCCCTTCAACCTGACCGTCTGGGGCGGCCCGACCCAGGCCCGCGCCCTTGAGCTGACGCGGCTGCGGTTTGGCGCGGCGCCGACCCTGCGCATGGCTCAGAAGCCGGAGGAGACCCTGGCGGCGGCCAAGCTCAAGGGCGGCGTGGGCGTGGCCATGCTGACCGGGGACAGCGCCTGGTGGGGCCGGCTGCTGGCCGAGCCGAAGCTCAAGGTCTTCGCTGTCCTGCCCTGCCTCAACGCCTGGGGGCCGCCCTCTGCCCTGGCCTTTGCCGAGGTGGAGGTGGAACCCACCGGGGCTGATGTCACCCTGTGGGTCACCGACGCGCCGGGTCCGGCCGCCAAGGTGGCCGAGACGTTGAGCCGCGACGGGGTGGCGGCCGAGCTGCTAAGCGAGGCCGGCGGGCTGAAGCTCTTCACCCTGGCCGGCTATTATCAGGCCGATGATGAGCGCCTGGCCCGGGCGCCTGGTCGCCTGAGCGGCGTCATCGGGGCTGCACCGGAACCGTTCGACGTGTAAGAGCCAGGGCCTGATACGTCCAAACCCAGGCCCGCCCATGTCCCAGTCCCCCGATCGCGCCGCCGCCGACCGTCCGGTTCCCAAGCCGGGCATCCTCGATATCTCGGCCTATGTCCCCGGCAAGGCCAAGGTCGACGGGATCGAGCATCCGCTGAAGCTGTCGGCCAATGAGAACATCCTGGGCTGCAGCCCCCGGGCCAAGGCCGCCTATGCCGGCGCCATCGACCAGCTGCACATCTATCCCGACAGCCGCGCCACCCCCCTGCGCCAGGCCATCGCCGCGGAGTTCCGACTGGAGCCCGAACAGCTGATCTTCGGCTGCGGCTCGGACGAGATCTTCCACATGCTCTGCCAAGTCTATCTGGAGCCCGGCGACAATATCGTTCAGGGGGAGTTCGCCTTTGGCGCCTACGCCATCGGGGCCCGCGCCTGCCAGGCGCAGGTGCTCAGCGCGCCCGAACCCGACTACCGGGTCGATGTGGACGAGCTTTTGAAGCTGGTGAACGACCGCACCCGCCTGGTCTTCATCGCCAATCCCGGCAACCCCACCGGCACCTATGTGGGCGGCGAGGAGATCCGCCGCCTGCACGCAGCACTGCCCAAGAGCGTGGTCCTGGTGCTGGACGGCGCCTATGCCGAATTCGTCGATGATCCCGCCTTCGAGGACGGGACGGACCTGGCCCGCACCAGCGACAATGTCATCGTCACCCGCACCTTCTCCAAGCTGCACGGCCTGGCGACCCTGCGGGTGGGCTGGGCCTATGGGCCGGCCGAGATGATCAGCGCGCTCGACCGCATCCGCCAGCCGTTCAACACCTCCATCCCAGGCCAGCTAGCCGCGGTGGAGGCCCTGGCCGACAAGGACTTCCAAAAGGCCTCCCTGGACCTGCTGGCTCAGTGGCGGCCCTGGCTCGCCCAGCAACTGGGGGGGCTTGGCCTCTCGCCAGTGCCCAGCGCCACCAATTTCGTCCTGGTGGGCTTCCCCACGACGGGCGCGAAGAGCGCCCAGGCGGCCGAGGCCTATCTGGCCAGCCGCGGCCTGATCGTCAGGGGCGTCGGCGGCTATGGCCTGCCCCACCACCTGCGCATGACCATCGGGCTGGAGGCGCACAACCGCGCCGTGGTCGAGGCCCTGGCCGACTTCATGCAGGCCGATTGATGGCCGAGCCCGTCTTCGCCCGCCTGGCCATCATCGGCTGCGGCCTCATCGGCTCGTCCCTGGCCAGGGGCGCGAAGGCCTCCGGCGCGGCCGCTGAGATCATCATCCATGACGCCAGCCCCTTCGCGCGGGCCCGTATCACCGAGCTGGGCCTCGCCGATCAGGTGACGCTCAGCGCCGAAGAGGCCGTGACCGGCGCCGACCTGATCATCTTCGCCACGCCGGTGCGGGCCATCGGCGAGGCCGCCGCGGCCTGCGCCCACGCCATCTCGCCCGGCGCCATCGTCAGCGATGTGGGCTCGGTGAAGGCCGCGGTCAGCGAGGCGCTCTCCGCCGCCCTGCCGGGCAGCGTCCACATCGTGCCGGGCCACCCCATCGCCGGCACCGAGCAGTCGGGGCCGGACGCCGGCTTCGCCGAGCTGTTCCACCAGCGCTGGGTGATCCTGACCCCCCAGGCCCGGGAGGACGACGCCTATCTCGACGCCGTCCAGCGTCTGGCCGACTTCTGGACCGCACTGGGCGCCCAGGTCGAGCGGATGGACGACAAGCACCTCGCCCGCGTCCTGGCCGTCACCAGCCACCTGCCCCACCTGATCGCCTACAACATCGTCGGCACCGCCGCCGATATGGA
>CAMTVS010000114.1:0-23799 GCA_947085235.1 uncultured Aquabacterium sp.
GCAAGTGCTAACGCGAGATGCGGTTCATCTTGTTGATCGTCTCGATCATGTGAACCGGGATGCGGATGGTGCGGGCCTGATCGGCGATCGAGCGCGTGATGGCCTGACGGATCCACCAGGTGGCGTAGGTCGAGAACTTGTAGCCGCGGCGGTACTCGAACTTATCCACTGCCTTCATCAGGCCGATGTTGCCTTCCTGGATCAGGTCGAGGAACTGCAGGCCACGGTTGGTGTACTTTTTCGCAATCGAGATCACCAGACGCAGGTTGGCCTCGATCATTTCCTTCTTGGCGTCGCGGCTGGCCTTCTCGCCCTCGTTCATGCGCTTGTTGATCTCTTTCAGATCTTCAATGGGCACGACGGCCTTGGCCTGCAGGTCGATCAGCTTTTGCTGCAACTCTTGAATCGCGGGCAACTGACGGCCCATCACGGGCGAGTAACTCTTGCCCGCCTGGGATTCCTTGACGGCCCAGTCCAGGTTCAGGACGTTGGGCGGGAAGGTCTTGATGAAGTGCTCTTGCGGCATGCCGCACTTGTCGACCACGATCTTGCGCAGTTCACGTTCGCAGCGGCGCACGTCATCGACCTGCGAGCGCAGCACGTCGCACAGGCGTTCGATGATCTTGACCGTGAAGCGGATGGTCATCAACTCGTCGCTGATGGCTTGCTGGGCCTTGTTGTAGGAGGCGGCCTTGTAGCCGTCCTTCTCGAAGGCCTTGGCCATCTTGTCGAAGTTCGACCGCAGGTTGTCGAACTTGGTCAAGGCCACGTTCTTCAACTCTTCCAGTTTCTTGGTCAGGGCCTTGGAGCCGCCGTTGCCATCGTCGTCGTCTTCTTCGTCGAACTCGTCGAAGTCTTCTTCGGCCACGTAGTCGTCGGCCTCGTCTTCAGCCACGAAGCCATCGACCACCTCGGAGATGGTCATCTCACCAGCGCGGATCTTGTCGGACAGCGACAGGATTTCAGCGATGGTGGTGGGCGAGGCCGAGATGGCCAGCATCATGGCCTGAAGGCCACCTTCGATGCGCTTGGCGATCTCGATTTCGCCTTCGCGGGTCAGCAGCTCGACCGTGCCCATTTCACGCATGTACATGCGGACAGGATCGGTGGTGCGGCCGAACTCGGAGTCCACCGTCGACAGAGCGGCTTCCGCCTCTTCTTCGGCTTCTTCTTCGGTGGCTGTGTTGGTGACCTGGTTGGTGAGCAGCAGGGTGGCCGCGTCAGGCGCTTGCTCGTACACCGCCACACCCATGTCGTTCAACATGGAAATGATGGCCTCGAGGATTTCGGCCTCGACCAGCTTTTCAGGCAAGTGGTCGTTGATTTCCTGATGGGTCAGGAAACCACGGGTCTTGCCCATCTTGATGAGGGTCTTGAGCTCCTGGCGGCGCTTGTTAACTTCTTCTTCCGACAGGGCGGTGTCGTCAATGCCGAACTCGCGCATCAGGGCGCGCTCTTTGGCGCGCGACACCTTCATGCGCAGGGGCTTGGCCTTGGGCTTGTCTTCGCCAACCTCGTCGACGGACTCGCTCTCGGCCTCGACCGATTCCACCTCGGCCTCGAAGTCGGCTTCCAGATCGCCCACGTCGTCTTCGTCAAAAGAAGCGGCCTTGGCGGCGCCCTTCTTGGCGGTGGTCGTTGTCGCCTCGGTGGTGGCAGCCTTGGGCTTGCGACCACGCTTCTTGGGTTCAGCGGCGCTGGCGCCCGTGTCTTCAACCGGCTCAGCTGTCTTGGCTGCACGGGGCTTGGTGGCTTTGGCGACCTTTGCGTCGGTCAGGTCGGCCACGTCGGCCTCAACAGCGGCAGTCTTTGCAGCAGATTTCGCGGTTTTTTTCGCGGTCATGCGCTTCCTCGAAAGAGATTCTTAGGGCTGATCGAACCCTCCATTATCGCGCAAGCGACGGATGGCGTCAAAAATGAGCCGATCAGGCGTGTACAGAGTTCAACTGGAAATGGGTCGTCGTTGGCTGATTTCAAGTTTCATGGCCTTAGTTTGGTGCAGCAATTCCAGCTTGCGGGCCTCGGCGGTTTCCGATAATTCGCCAGATTGCAGCAACAAATTGAGCTCTTCCCGAAGGGCGTCCAGCTCCAGGGGGCGGATCAAGCCGATCAGGTTCTCGGCCGTGTCCTGGTTATCGGGCAAATCATGGAACTGCTGAATGCGATCTGCCAAGGAGGAGAACAGGGGCTCGCCCGGTGAGTCGTCGCCCGAGGGCTGCCGCATTTCACTGAGCAAAGCGTCCCGCTCGATGGGCCCCTGGTCCAGCACCAGTCGATCCAGCCAACGGAAAAACTGCCCATAGGGCAGTGGCTGATCGCACAGCAGATCGTGCGTGGTGGGCGGCAATTGCTCCCACAAGGCGCTGCGGCTGACGAGGGCCCAGACCACTCGGTCCAGCGGAGTGGCTGCCTGGGGCAAGGGGCGCCGCGGCAGGGGGGCGCCCCGCGCGTCCCAGCGGGAGCCTTGCCAGCGCCCACGACGTCCGTACCCGCCGCCACCCTGGCGTCGGCCAGAAGCGCTGCCTTGATCAAAAGAGCCCGACACATAGGCTTGGCCTTGTGACCAGTCGTCGGCTGGCGGTGGGCCGTAGCTGTCTGGCTCGCTGTACCAAGGGCCTGGATCTGCGTCGGGGGCTTCGGCTCGGCCATCGCGTGGCGCAGCGCCATGGCCGCGCCCCACACCCGGCTGCTGTTGTCGCAGCTGGGCTTGCAGGCGACGCCGCACCTCTTCGGGCGCAGTGCGAGCCATCTGCGCCAATTCATCGGCAATCAGCCCCTGCAGGGCCCCCTCAGGAAACTGGGCCAGCAGCGGGATGGCCTGCACCAGCAGCCGGGCGCGACCTTCCGCACTGTCCAGGTCGCAGTCGGTGGCGGCATGCTCCAGCACCTGGCGCGACAGGGGGATGGCCTTTTGCACGCAGGCCTCGAAGGCCTCGGCCCCATGCTCTCGGATGTAACTGTCGGGGTCATGCTCGGCCGGCAGGAACAGGAAGCTGATGCGCCGGGTGTCGGTGGCGAAGGGCAGGGCGGCTTCCAGGGCACGACCTGCAGCCCGGCGGCCTGCCGCATCACCATCGAATCTGAACACCACCTGGTCGGTGAACCGAAACAGTTTCTGCACGTGCTCAGCCGAACACGCTGTGCCCAGGGTGGCTACCGCGTTACCAAACCCCCACTGGGCCAGTGCCACCACGTCCATATAACCTTCGGTGACGATGGCATAGCCCTTGTTGCGCAGCGCGGCGCGGCCCTCATACAGACCGTACAGCTCGCGCCCCTTGATGAAGACGGGCGTCTCAGGCGAGTTCAGGTACTTTGGCTCACCCTTGTCCAGCACCCGCCCCCCAAAACCGATCACCTCGCCTTGCGGGTTCCGAATGGGGAACATGATGCGGTCGCGGAAGCGGTCGTAGCGTTTGCCTTCATGTTCACCAGGCACAGCCTCGTGCACGATCACCAGGCCTGACTCTTCCAGCAGTGGGTCGTCGTAGGACGGGAACACGCTGGCCAGGCCGCGCCAGTTGTCCGGGGCATAGCCCAGGCCAAATCGGGCCGCGATTTCGCCGGTCAGTCCGCGCCCTTTGAGGTAACTCACGGCTCTCGGCGTTTGCTTGAGTTGTTGCTTCCAGTGCTGGGCGGCCCGTGCCAGCACGTCGTTCAGCGTGCGCTGCTTTTCCTTCAGCTGCCGTTGCTTTTCGCGATCCTCCGGGCGGCTTCGGTCATCAGGCACCGGCATGCCGTGCTGCTGGGCCAGGTCTTTGACGGCCTCCACAAAGCTCAGGCCACTGTACTCCATCAGGAAGCCCACGGCATTGCCGTGCACGCCGCAGCCAAAGCAGTGATAAGTCTGGCGGCTGGGGCTGACGATGAAGGACGGCGATTTCTCGCCGTGGAAGGGGCACAGGCCCTTGAAGTTGATCCCGGCCTTTTTCAGCGTGACGTAGCGGCCGACCAGATCAGCGATGTCGGTGCGGGCCAGCAGGTCCTGAATGAATGAAGGTGGGATCACGTTACTGCCATGAAAAACGGCCCCGACGCCGGTGCGGCGGGGCCGTCGAACACAGGGCTGTCAGGGGCGCAGGGCTTACTTGGACAAGGCGTCCAGCGCACGCGCCGTGATGTCGTCGACCGATCCCACGCCGCTGATCTTGCGGTACTGCGGGGCGTTGGCATCACCGGTGGCGGCCCACTGACCGTAGTAGTCCACCAAGGGGCGCGTCTGCTGGTGGTAGACCTCCAGGCGCTTGCGCACGGTCTCTTCCTTGTCGTCGTCACGCTGGATGAGGTCTTCGCCCGTGGCGTCGTCCTTGCCAGCAACCTTCGGAGGATTGAAGGTGACGTGGTAGGTGCGGCCCGAGGCCACGTGCACGCGGCGACCGCTCATCCGTTCGATGATCGACGAGTCAGGCACGTCGATTTCAAGCACGAAGTCGATGTTCACGCCGGCGCTCTTCATGGCTTCGGCCTGAGGAATGGTGCGTGGGAAACCGTCGAACAGGAAGCCCTTGGCGCAGTCTGGTTGCGTGATGCGTTCCTTGACCAGGCCGATGATGATGTCGTCACTGACCAGCTGGCCAGCGTCCATCACCTTCTTGGCCTCCAGCCCGAGCGGGGTGCCGGCCTTGACGGCCGCACTCAGCATGTCGCCGGTCGAGATCTGGGGGATACCGTAGTGCTGGCACAGAAATGCAGCCTGGGTGCCTTTGCCGGCGCCGGGGGCGCCCAAGAGAATGAGTTTCATGGGTCTCCTTGAGTCGCGGCGCTCGGCTTTGGAGGTTGTGCCCCCGCGCACTGCCGCATGACAAGCGTGTGAGAATACCATGCCGCCCCCTCGAAGCGAGGGAGGGCGATCACGGTGTGGTGTGCATGCCCCGAATCAGTGCGCGAACGCGTGCCAGGTCTTCCGGGGTGTCCACCCCGGGCCCTGGCGCGTGGGCGCTGCGGTGCACGGCGATGCGCTCGCCATGCCAGAGCACCCGCAGCTGCTCCAGCGATTCCACCTGCTCCAGCGGGCTGACCGGCAGCTCCGGAAAGCGCCGAAGAAAGCCGGCCCGGTAGCCATAAATGCCGATGTGGCGCAGCACGCCGGCGGCATCCGGAGGCAGGGCGTCTGTGGATGGGGCGTCGCGCCACCACGGAATCGGAGCCCGCGAAAAGTACAGCGCCCGGTCTTGCAGATCGGTCACCACCTTGACCACATTGGGGTTGCGCCAGTCTGCGGCCGAGTCCACCGCGTGGGCCGCGGTGCTCATCACGCAGTCGGGACGCTCGTGCAGCATGCGGGCGCAGGCATTGATCAGCGCGGGCTCGATCAAGGGCTCGTCACCCTGCACATTCACCACGCAGTCGTCGCCATCCAGGCCCAGGTGCCGGCAGGCCTCGGCCAGGCGGTCGCTGCCCGTCGGGTGGTCGGCCCGGGTCATCACCACGGGCACCTGATGGGCCTCGCAAGCCGCCGCGATGCGGGGGTGATCGGTGGCCACCACCACCTGATGCGCATCACTCAGGCGGGCGCGCTGGGCCACGCGCACCACCATCGGGGCCCCATGCAAATCGGCCAGCGGCTTGTCCGGCAGCCGCGTGGAGGCCAGTCGGGCAGGGATGAGTACAGTGAATCCTTGGGTCACGCCACGCTCCTGGGTCAGTCGGCCGTGGTGCTTGTGGTGGACTCAGCGGTGCTGGGTGCCACGGGCAGATCCTGATCGTCCAGGGGCAGGGCTTCGCTTTCCAGCATCACCGGGATGCCGTCACGGATGGGGTAAGCCAGGCGATCTGCCGGGCAGATCAGGTGGTCGGCCTGTGCCGGGCGATGCAGGGGGCCCTTGCAAATGGGGCAGACCAGCAGTTGGATGAGGCGGGTGTCCATGATGGTGTCGTGCGATCAGGGTGTCAGGAGCGCAGTCAGCGCTGGCGGGCCAATGCACGGTTCAGTGCTTGCCAAAAACTTGTTTCAGGCTGGAAGTCTAAGCCGACCACCCAGATGTGCGTCAATGGACGCTCGGCCTGACAGCGAGCCGGATCCAGTTTGACCGCGTCTTTCTCGGTGATGAACAGGTGGCGAACCTGCTGGGGCCAGGGCAATTCACCGTCCAGCGGCGCGTGATCGGTCAGGGGCAGCGGGGTGATCTGCCAGCCCTGTTGCCGCAGGCCGTCAAAGAACCGTTGGGGGTGGGCAATGCCTGCCATGGCCCAGCAGGTATCCGCATGGGTTTGAGCGGGCAGGGGCAGGGCTGGTGGGGATGACCTCTCCAGCGACGGGCCAGACGATGCGCTGCGGCCCCACCAGTCTGCCAGTCCGACGGGGGCGGCCAGTTGGCGTGATCCTACGTGGCCCGGCAAGGTGGTGCTGGGGCGGGCCGCGTTGTACACAATGAGCGGAGGCGCCCACAAGCCGTGCGGAGGGCGTGCATGGAGCGGCTCGCGCAGTGGGCCAGCGGGCAGCAGCCAGCCATTGCCCGCGCCGCGTTCGTCAAATACGATGATCTCGATATCGCGTTTCAATGCCAGGTGCTGCAGGCCGTCATCGCACACCAGGATGTTGATGTCGGGGTGCTGCGCCAACAGGGCACGTCCGCCGGCCGCCCGATCGGCGCCAATCGCCATCGGTAGACCGGTGCGGCGCCAGATCAACCAGGGCTCGTCGCCGGTGTCCGCAGCACTCAGTTGGGGTGCGGTCTGTGCATTCACCAGCAGGGGCTGGCAGTCGGTGCGTGGGCGGGTGGCGCCATATCCCCGGCTCAGCACGCCGGGCTGCCAGCCGTTTTGCGACAACCACTGCAGCACCGCCAGGGTGACGGGTGTTTTGCCAGCCCCGCCCACGATGCGGTTGCCCACCACCAGCACAGGAACAGGCAGCCGTGTTCGGCGCAAGAGCCCCAGGCGGTAGGCCTGGCGACGCAAGGCCACCACCAGCCCCATCAGGCACGACAACGGCCACAGGGCAAAGGCCAAAGGGCCACGGCGCAGCCAAGCTGCCTGCAGCGTGTGGGCCAGGTGTTGCAAGGTCAGATCACCGTGCGGGGCCGGCCTCGGCCTGCCCCTGGGTGGCGAAGGTGAGTTGCGACAGCCCGGCACGTCGCGCCGCGTCCATCACGTTGATCACGCTTTGGTGGGAGGCCGAGGCATCGGCATTGATCACCACAATCACATCGCTGCGGCCGTTGGTGGCGCGTTGCAAGCCAGCCGCCAGCAACTCCACGCTGCGGCCTTCCATGAACTGCTGGTTGACCAGGTATCGGCCATCGGGCGTTACCGTGACCACGATTTCCTGTGGTCGACTCTGGGCTTGCTTGGCGTTGGCCGTGGGCAGGTTGATGGGCAGTTCGGTGTACTTGGTGTACGTGGTGTTGAGCACCAGAAAAATCAGGATGACCAGCAGCACGTCGATGAACGGGATCAGGTTGATCTCGGGTTCTTCGGCGGCGCGACGCTTGCGAAAATTCATCGCCATGAGGCTCTCCTGGGATGGGCGCTTCCCCCGAGGGTCAGCGCCGCCCTCCGCTGGTCAGGCGCAGCAGGTGGGGCACCATGCGCTCGGCGGCCTGTTCCATGGTCAGGATGTAGGCGTCCACCTTCGCGCGGAAGTGCCGGTAAAACATCAGGGCCGGAATGGCCACAATCAGGCCAAAAGCGGTGTTGTACAGGGCCACGGAGATGCCGTGTGCCAGCTGTGTGGGGTCGGTGCCGCCCCCCGCGCCCGTGCCAGACGCTGCAAAGATCTCGATCATGCCCACCACGGTGCCCAACAGACCCATCATGGGGGCCGCGCTGGCGATCGTGCCCAGAGCATTCAGGTAGCGCTCCATGACATGCACGGCATCCCGGCCGGCCGATTCGAACACCTGCCGCAGGCGCGCCTCTTGAACCCGTGGATCAGCGGCAGCGGCCTTGAAGCCCTCGGCCAGCACCAAGCCCAGCAAGGAGTTATCGGCCAGCTTGCTGATGGTGTCTGCGGTAGGCAGATGGCTTTTGGTGACGCCGATGACTTCATCCACCAGACTGGGCGGCGCGATGCGCTTGATGCGCAGGCTCAACAAGCGTTCCACGATCAGCGCCAGTGCCACGATGGACACCAGCAGCAGCGGGATGATGGGCCAGCCGGCGGCTTGTAAGATCGACAGCAAGGGAACTCCCTCCGGGGTCAGGTGCATGGACAATGAACGCGGCCGATTATGCGTGCGATTGCACGTCAAGCGCGTCGGTCGTCACCCTGAGACGACGTGGCGAGCGGTTCAGGCCACTGGATGGGGCGCCCTCACGAGCACCCGCACGAGGTATCCACCGAAGCTGTGGATAACTTTGTGGGCAAGCTTGGGACGCGGGCTCAAAGCGCCCGTCTGATCGGGGATTGCACTGGTTTGCTGCTTTTTTGAGCAGCAATTTTCCCTTGTCAATCAAGCACTTAACATATTTTGACAGGCCCGTGACAGGGCTTGGTGACCGAAGATCTGGAATGCGCATGTTGTGGATGCCTCAGGGCTCGAGGGGCCGAAATTGAACGATTCCGGAGGGGTGACGCCCCGCGTTTGGAGCGTGTCGGCACTGGTGCATGCCATCGGTGACACGTTGCAAGCCCGCTTCGCCACCGTGGCCTTGCGGGGTGAGATCAGCGGCTTCACCCGGGCCGCCAGCGGGCATGCGTATTTCACGCTCAAGGACGAGCGTGAGGCGGCGTCTGTGCGCTGTGCGATGTTCCGCCGAGCTTTTTCGCTGTCCACCCAGGGGGGCTTTCAGCCCCGCGATGGCCAGTTGGTCGAAGCCGTGGGGCAGGTGGCGGTGTATGAGGCCCGCGGTGAGTTGCAGCTCGTCATCGAACGATTGCAGCCCGCAGGGGCGGGCGCCTGGTACGAGCAGTTCCTGCGCTTGAAGGCCCGATTGGAGGCCGAGGGTTTGTTTGATCCGGCGCGCAAGCGGCCCTTGCCGCGGCACCCGCGACGGGTGGCCGTGGTCACCTCGCCAGCGGCGGCGGCCTTGCGCGATGTGCTGCAGGTGATGAGGCGCCGGACGCCGCATGTCGAGATGGTCTTGGCGCCTTGCTTGGTGCAGGGTGCCGAGGCGCCAGCGCAGATCGTGTCGGCCTTGGCCCAGGTCCAGGCGCTGCACCGTTCGGGGCAGGCCATTGATGCGGTGATCTTGTGTCGCGGTGGCGGCAGTATCGAAGATCTGTGGGCGTTCAACGACGAGCGTGTGGTGAGGGCCGTGTCGGCCTGCACCCTGCCTTTGGTGTGCGGCGTGGGGCACGAAACAGACGTGACCTTGTCAGACTTTGCCGCCTCGGTGCGCGCCCCGACTCCGTCAGCGGCGGCTGAGATGGTGTGTCCCGACCGCATGGATTCCTTGCGCGGGTTGCAGGCCTTGGCCACGCAGATGCACTTGCGCGTGCACCGTGCGCTGGATGCTCATGGGCAACGGGTGGACCGGGCCGCGTCTCGCCTGGGGCGCCCAGGTCGTGTGGTTGCAGATGAGCAACAGCGTCTGAATGCCCTGGCGACCGGCATGCGTCATGCCCTGCAGCAGAGAACCCTGGGGCACATGCAGGCCCTGGGGCATGCCCAGCAGCGATTGCAGCGCGCAGCGCCTGCTTTGATGCACCGGGCCGACGCCAGGCTGCAAGCGGCGGCCACCACGCTGCAGGCGTTGTCGCCGCAGCGCGTGCTGGAGCGCGGCTACGCGTGGTTGAGCACCCCCGAGGGGCAGGTGGTGGCGGGCGTGTCGCAGGTGGTGCCAGGGCAGACGCTGCACGCGCAACTGCATGACGGCCGACTGACCATGCAGATTCAGGCCTCACAGGCTGATGCACCTGAAGACCTGTCTTGAGTCGTCGCACATGCCCCTGATGCCAGGCGGGCTCCCGCCGAGGCGGGCCACAGGTCGTCACCACCATGCCTACAATGCGGCGGCGTAACTCTTTCGTCCCAACCAACCTTCAGGAACACCACATGGCACACACGCTTCCCCCACTGCCGTATGCCCAAGACGCCCTGGCGCCCCATATCAGCAAGGAAACCTTCGAGTTCCACTATGGCAAGCACCATCAGGCTTATGTCACCAACCTGAACAACCTGATCCCCGGCACCGAGTTCGAAAGCCTGTCGCTGGAAGACATCATCAAGAAGTCCAGCGGCGGTGTCTACAACAACGCTGCTCAGGTGTGGAACCACACCTTCTTCTGGAGCTGCATGAAGCCCAACGGTGGCGGCGCTCCGAGCGGCAAGCTGGCCGATGCGATCAACGCCAAGTTCGGCAGCTACGATGCGTTCAAGGAAGCCTTCACCAAGTCGGCCGTGGGTAACTTCGGTTCGGGCTGGACGTTCCTGGTCAAGAAGGCCGACGGCTCGGTGGACATCGTCAACATGGGCCCGGCAGGCACCCCGCTGACCACGGGCGACACCGCGCTGCTGACCATCGACGTGTGGGAGCACGCCTACTACATCGACTACCGCAATGCCCGTCCCAAGTTCGTGGAAACCTTCCTGAACAGCCTGGTGAACTGGGAATTTGCCGAGAAAAACTTCGCCTGATGCCTCATCTGTCCGGCGGCCACGCTGGCCGGGCAGGTACGTCAGCACCGAAAAGCCGGGTCATGCCTGGCTTTTTTCGTGTCTGAACGCTGCGGGTGGCGAGTCCAATCGAACGCTCGAATGTCTCCAATCGGAGAAATTCATGCCAACCGTCCGCGAGTCGTTCTTTCGGTGCTACAGTGACGCATTGATGTAACGGCCCTTTCCGCCGACCTGTCAGTCTTCGGGCTTTCAGGCACGTCGCAATCCGCTAACCGGTCAAGCCGTGTCGCGGAAGGTTGATCAACCAGCCAACAACTCGGGAAACCCGAGAGTGAGGTGAGCGAAATGATGCAGCAGTTCAGGTCGAACTCGTACCTGTTCGGGGGTAACGCCCCCTACGTTGAAGAGTTGTACGAGGCCTATCTCGACAACCCCGGCTCGGTGCCAGATAACTGGCGCGCCTACTTCGACGCCCTCCAAAACGTTCCAGCCGCTGACGGCACAGACCACCGCGATGTGGCTCATGCGCCGGTCGTTGAATCGTTTGCACAACGCGCCAAGGCCAACGCCTTCATGGTCAAGACCAGCTCGGCTGATCTCGACGTGGCGCGCAAACAGGTTCAGGTTCAAACGCTGATTGCTGCTTATCGTTTCCTCGGCTCTCGCTGGGCTGATCTCGATCCCCTTAAGCGCCAGGAGCGCCCCAAGATCCCCGAACTCGAGCCGTCCTTCTACGGGCTGAACGAGTCGGACATGGACATCACGTTCTCGGCCACGAACACCTACTTCACCAAGTCCGAGCACATGACCCTGCGCGAGATCGTGCAGGCTTTGCGTGAAACGTACTGCGGCAGCATCGGCGCCGAGTACATGCACATCACCGACCCGGCTGAGAAGCGCTGGTGGCAAGAGCGCTTGGAAACCATCCGCTCCAAGCCCACCTTCTCGGCTGAGAAGAAAAAGCACATCCTGGATCGCCTGACGGCCGCTGAAGGCCTCGAGCGCTTCCTGCACACCAAGTACGTCGGTCAGAAGCGCTTCTCACTGGAAGGTGGCGAAAGCTTCATCGCGGCCATGGATGAACTGATCCAGCGCGGTGGCGAACGCGGCGTGCAAGAGTTTGTGATTGGCATGGCCCACCGGGGTCGCCTCAATGTGCTGGTCAATACCCTGGGCAAACAGCCCAAGGATTTGTTCTCCGAGTTTGAGCACACCGCCCCCGAGCACCTGCCGTCGGGCGACGTGAAGTACCACCAGGGCTTCTCGTCCGATGTGTCGACGCCTGGCGGCCCGGTTCACCTGTCGCTGTCGTTCAACCCGTCACACCTGGAGATCGTCAACCCGGTGGTGGAGGGCTCGGTGCGGGCCCGTCAAGACCGCCGTGGCGACAAGGAAGGCGATCAGGTGCTTCCCGTGCAGGTGCACGGCGATGCCGCCTTCGCCGGCCAAGGTGTGGTGATGGAGACGCTGGCGCTGGCCCAGACCCGTGGTTACTACACGGGTGGTACGGTGCACATCGTCATCAACAACCAGATCGGTTTCACCACCTCCGATCCGCGCGACAGCCGCTCGACGCTGTATTGCACGGACGTGGTCAAGATGATCGAAGCCCCCGTGCTGCACGTGAACGGCGACGATCCCGAAGCCGTGGTGCTGTGCACGCAACTGGCACTGGACTACCGCCAAGAGTTCAACAAGGATGTGGTGGTGGACATCGTCTGCTTCCGCAAACTGGGTCACAACGAGCAGGACACCCCCTCGATGACCCAGCCCCTGATGTACAAGAAGATCGCCAAGCACCCCGGCACGCGCAAGGTGTATGCCGATCGCCTGGTGGCGGGTGGCAGCATGTCGGCAGAGACGCCAGATGCCATGGTCAAGGCCTACCGCGAGGCGATGGAAGCAGGTCGTCACACGGTGGATCCGGTGCTGACCAACTTCAAGAGCAAGTACGCCGTCGACTGGACGCCGTACCTGGGCAAGAAGTGGACAGACGCGGCCGATACCGCTGTGCCGCTGGCCGAGTTCCGCCGTCTGGCCGAGCGCATCACCACGATCCCGGCCAACTTCAAGCCGCACCCGCTGGTGCAGAAGGTCATTGATGACCGTGCGGCCATGGGCCGAGGCGAGATCAATGTCGACTGGGGCATGGGCGAGCACATGGCGTTTGCCTCGCTGGTGGCCTCGGGCTACCCGGTGCGCCTGTCGGGCGAAGACTGCGGCCGTGGCACGTTCACGCACCGCCACGCCGTGCTCCACGACCAGAACCGTGAGAAGTACGACGAAGGCACCTATGTGCCCCTGCAGCACATCGCTGACAATCAGGCGCCGTTTGTGGTCATCGACTCCATCCTGTCGGAAGAAGCGGTGCTGGGCTTCGAGTACGGCTATGCCGGCTCGGATCCCAACAGCCTGGTGATCTGGGAAGCCCAGTTCGGCGACTTTGCCAACGGTGCACAGGTTGTGATCGACCAGTTCATCGCGTCGGGTGAAGTGAAGTGGGGCCGTGCCAACGGCCTGACCCTGATGCTGCCGCATGGCTACGAAGGCCAGGGCCCCGAGCACAGCTCGGCCCGCCTGGAGCGCTTCATGCAGTTGGCGGCAGACAACAACATGCAGATCGTGCAGCCCACCACGGCCAGCCAGATCTTCCATGTGCTGCGTCGTCAGATGGTGCGGATGTTCCGCAAGCCGCTGGTCATCATGACGCCCAAGTCGCTGCTGCGTCACAAGGATGCCACCTCGCCGCTGACCGAGTTCACCCGGGGTGAGTTCCGCACGGTGATCAGCGAGACGGACGACACCATCCAGGCTGCCAAGGTCAAGCGCATCGTGTGCTGCTCGGGCAAGGTCTACTACGACCTGGTCAAGAAACGCGCCGAGAAGAAGCTTGATGACGTGGCGATCATCCGCGTCGAGCAGCTGTATCCCTTCCCGCACAAGGCCTTCGCTGCCGAGGTGAAGAAGTACGCCAACGCCACTGAGCTGGTGTGGTGCCAGGACGAACCTCAAAACCAGGGTGCCTGGTTCTTCGTTCAGCACTACATCCACGAGAACATGGTTGAAGGCCAGAAGCTGGGGTATGCCGGTCGGCCGGCCTCGGCCTCGCCCGCGGTGGGTTACTCCCACCTGCACATCGAGCAGCAGAAGTCGCTGCTGGATCAGGCTTTCGGCAAGCTCAAGGGTTTCGTTCTCACCAAGTAATGCACTAGGCGACGCCGGCGGGTGTTGCCTGGATCAGCGCGGGTCCACAGGGCCCCTGATCTGCAGCAGCCCCGCCTGGTGAGCGCGAATGGAGATACACATCATGGCAATCGTTGACGTCAAGGTTCCCCAACTGTCTGAATCCGTGGCCGAGGCCACCCTGCTTCAATGGAAGAAGCGCCCCGGCGAAGCCGTGGCCGCCGATGAGATCATCATTGAGATCGAGACCGACAAGGTGGTGCTGGAAGTGCCTGCACCGTCGGCCGGCGTGATGGCTCAAATCATCAAGAACGATGGCGATTCGTGCGTGTCCGATGAGGTCATCGCCCGCATCGACACCGAAGGCTCCGAGGCGGTCAGCCCCTTGCCGCTGAAAGCCATCGAGACCCCGGCAGCCGCCCCCGCTGCTGCTGCGCCTGCGGCCGCCAGCGGTGGCAGCAAGTCCGATGTGGCCATGCCGGCTGCCGCCAAGCTGATGGCCGACAACGGCCTGAGCGCTGCCCAAGTGGCTGGCACCGGCAAGGATGGCCGCATCACCAAGGGCGATGTGCTGTCGGCCGTGGCCTCAGGCGCCAAGCCGGCCGCCGCCGCTGCACCGTCGCCCACGGCAGGCATTCCCACCGGGGTGCCCACCAGCAGCCTGCCACCCGTTCAGGCACCCGTGCCCCGCGTGAACCTGGGCGAGCGCCCCGAGCAGCGCGTGCCCATGAGCCGCCTGCGTGCCCGCGTGGCCGAGCGCCTGCTGCAGTCGCAAGCCACCAACGCCATCCTGACCACGTTCAATGAAGTGAACATGGCCCCGGTGATGGAGATGCGCAAGAAGTTCCAGGAGAAGTTCGAGAAGGAACACGGCGTCAAGCTGGGCTTCATGAGCTTCTTCGTCAAGGCCGCCGTGCACGCCTTGAAGAAGTACCCGGTGCTGAACGCGTCGGTGGATGGCAACGACATCGTGTACCACGGTTACTTCGACATCGGCGTGGCCGTGGGCTCGCCCCGTGGCCTGGTGGTGCCGGTGCTGCGCAACGTCGACCAGATGACCTTTGCCGAGATCGAAAAGAAGATCGCCGAGTTCGGGGTCAAGGCCCGTGACGGCAAGCTGGGCATCGAAGAAATGACCGGTGGCACCTTCTCGATCTCCAACGGTGGCGTGTTCGGCTCGATGCTGTCCACCCCCATCATCAACCCGCCGCAGTCGGCGATCCTGGGGGTGCACGCTACCAAGGACCGCCCGGTGGTGGAAAACGGCCAGATCGTGATCCGTCCGATCAACTATCTGGCCATGTCGTACGACCACCGCATCATCGACGGCCGCGAAGCCGTGCTGGGGCTGGTGGCCATGAAGGAAGCGCTGGAAGATCCTGCGCGCCTGCTGTTCGACATCTGAGTTTTGCGGCCGGGCGGGCCCCACAAGGGCCCGCTCCGGACCTGCATCCCTGACGGAGACCTGACCCATGCCCCTGGCCGATGATCTGGAACGCCTGGCCGCCCTGCGCGACAAGGGCGTGCTGACCGACGACGAGTTCGCTCGTCTGAAGGGCCAGTTGATCGACGGTGGGGCACTGACGGCCTCGGCCCGTGGCAACGTGGCGGTGAACCGCTTGCGTCGCTCGCGTGGTGACCGCTGGCTGGGTGGTGTGTGTGGCGGTCTGGCTGAGCAGACCTCGCTGGAATCATGGGTCTGGCGCCTGGCTTTCGCAGGCCTGTTTCTGTTTTGGGGTGCCGGGCTTCTCTTTTACATCCTGCTGTGGATCTTCGTTCCTGACGAGACGTTCCCGGCACAACCTTGACCTCACAAAGGCAGGCAAGCATGTCCCAACAATTTGACGTGGTCGTCATCGGTGCCGGTCCCGGCGGTTACATCGCAGCCATTCGCGCAGCCCAGTTGGGCTTCAAGGTGGCCTGCATCGACGAGTGGAAGAACGCCAAGGGCGGCCCCGCCCCCGGAGGCACCTGCACCAACGTCGGCTGCATCCCGTCCAAGGCGCTGCTGCAGTCGTCCGAGCACTACGAGCAAGCCGCTCACCACTTCGTGGACCACGGCATCACCGTCGAAGGCTTGTCGATTGACGTGACCAAGATGGTGGCCCGCAAGGACACCGTCGTGAAGCAGAACAACGACGGCATCCTCTACCTGTTCAAGAAGAACAAGGTGAGCTTCTTCCATGGTCGCGGCTCGTTCGTGAAGGCCGTCGACGGTGGTTACGAAGTGGCCGTGACCGGCGACAAGCCCGACACCCTGGTGGGCAAACACGTGGTGGTGGCCACGGGCTCCAGCGCCCGCCAACTGACAGGCGCCGAGTTCGATGAGAAGTTCATCCTGTCCAACGAAGGCGCGCTGGCCCTGACCGAGACGCCCAAGAAGCTGGGCGTGATCGGCTCGGGCGTGATCGGGCTGGAAATGGGTTCGGTCTGGCGCCGCCTCGGTGCCGAGGTGACCGTGCTGGAGGCCATGCCTGCCTTCCTGGCGGCGGTTGACGAACAGGTGGCCAAAGAGGCCCAGAAGCTGTTCACCAAGCAAGGCCTCAAGCTGCAGTTGGGCGTGAAGATCGGCGACATCAAGGTCACCAAGAAGGGCAAGGCCACGGGCGTGAGCGTGGCCTACACAGACGCGGCGGGCGCAGCCCAGTCGCTGGACGTGGACAAGCTGATCGTGTCGATCGGTCGGGTGCCCAACACCCAAGGCTTGAACGCTGACGGCGTGGGCCTGAAGCTGGATGAACGCGGTGCCATCGTGGTGGACGACGACTGCAAGACCAACCTGCCCAATGTGTGGGCGGTGGGTGACGTGGTGCGCGGCCCAATGCTGGCGCACAAAGCTGAAGAAGAGGGCGTGGCTGTGGCCGAGCGCATCGCTGGCCAACACGGACACGTCGATTTCAACCTCATTCCCTGGGTGATTTACACCAGCCCGGAGATCGCCTGGGTCGGCAAAACCGAACAGGCGCTGAAAGCGGAGGGCCGGCCCTACAAGGCCGGTTCCTTCCCCTTCATTGCCAACGGGCGTGCCCGTGCGCTGGGTGACACCACCGGCTTCGTCAAGTTCATCGCTGATGAGAAGACGGACGAGATTTTGGGCGTGCACATCATCGGCCCCTTTGCCAGCGAACTGATTGCCGAGGCCTGCGTGGCCATGGCCTTCAAGGCCAGCGCTGAAGACATTGCACGCATCTGCCACGCCCACCCCAGCCTGAGTGAATCGACCAAAGAGGCAGCGCTGGCTGTGGACAAGCGGACGCTGAACTTCTGATTGACGCAGACCACGCGATAATCACGACACCTGACCACAGGTGTGATCAAGCAAGGGGCGGCTGGGCTGCCCCTTTTGCTTGATACGCCCGAATCACCTCTTCAAACCCGCGTCATCATGCCTGCCTACCCGCAATCCGTCACCCAACTCTATGAGCAGAGCCTGGCCGAACGGGGCTACAAGGCCGACGACGCGCAGCGCAAGGGCATTGCGGCACTGCAGCGATGCCAGGACGAGTGGGCCAACTACAAGGCCAAGCGCAGCAACGCCTTGACCAAGATGCTGCGCTACCCGGACCTGCCCAAAGGCGTCTACATGTACGGTGGGGTGGGGCGGGGCAAGAGCTTCATCATGGACTGCTTCTACAACGCCGTCCCGCTGGAGCGCAAAACACGCCTGCACTTTCACGAGTTCATGCGTGAGGTGCACCGCCAGTTGCACGAGTTGAAAGGGCAGCAAGACCCGCTGGAGGTGCTGGCCAAGCGCATGTCGCGCAAGCACCGCTTGATCTGCTTTGACGAGTTTCACGTGGCCGATGTGACGGACGCGATGATCCTCTACAAGCTGCTGGACGCGATGTTCCGCAATCGGATGAGCATCGTCACGACGTCGAACTTCCACCCCGATGGGCTGTACCCCAATGGCCTGCACCGCGATCGCATCCTGCCGGCCATCGAGTTGCTGAAGAGCCAGCTGGAGGTGATCAATGTGGACAGTGGCACCGACTACCGCCGCCGTACGCTCGAGCTGGCCCGCCTGTACCTGACCCCGCTGAACGACCAGACCGATGCGGAGATGGGCGCCATTTTCGAGCAATTGGCCGAAAGCGCCGACGAAGACCCTGCGCTGAACATCGAACACCGTGTGCTGCAGGCGCGCCGTCGTGCGGGGGGGGTGGTGTGGTTTGACTTTCAAACCCTGTGCGGCGGCCCGCGTTCACAGAACGACTATCTGGAGCTGGCCTCGCGTTTTCACACGGTGATGTTGAGCAACGTGCCGCACATGCCGGTGCGCCTGGCCTCGGAGGCGAGACGCTTCACCTGGCTGGTGGATGTGATGTACGACCGGCGCTGCAAGCTGGTCGTGTCGGCTGAAGTGCCACCCGAGGCGCTGTACACCGAAGGGCCCATGGCGCACGAGTTTCCGCGCACGGTGTCTCGCCTGAATGAAATGCAGTCGAAAGAATACCTTAGCGAAGAGCGCCGGGTGGTGGACACCTCGCTGACCTGATTCAACGAGGTGAAGCAGGCGATCAGCTCAAGGCTTCAACCCGTACCAAGGCCAGCGACAGGTTGTCGCCACCCCCACGGGCGCGGTGCCGGGCCTTGGTGACCAGCATCTCAGCAGCTTCGCGTGGGGCCAGGGTGTGCACGATGGCGCCCAACTCTTTGGGCGTGAAGTAGTGCCACAACCCGTCTGAACACACCAGCAGCGTGTCGCCCACCTCCAGGTGGCTGATTCGGTGGATGGGCAGAAGGGGCTCGGGCTGGGCGCCCAGGCAGGCAGTCAGCAGGTTGGACTGCGGGTGAACGTTGGCCTCTTCTTCGGTGAGCTGCCCCTCATCAACCAGTCGCTGCACGAAAGAGTGGTCGGTGGTGCGAAACACCATGTCCGGGCCACTGAAGTGGTAAACACGGGTGTCGCCCACGTGGATCACGCAGGCTGAGCGGTCAGGGTTGACGATGAAGGCGCCCACGGTGCTGTGGGGCTCTTCTTCGAAGGCCATGGCCGTCAACCGGATCATCAGGTGGCTTTCATTGACCAGTTGCATCAGCGTCTGGTCGGTGGCCTCCTGGGTGGGAACGTAGCGCTCAAACACCTGGCGGGCCGTCAGCACCACCTGGTCGGCGGCCTTGCGGCCACCGCTTTTGCCCCCCATGCCATCGGCCACCACCGCCATCAGGCAGCCTGGAAACCGGGCATGACTCAGCACCGCCACCTGATCTTGCTGGTAAGGGCGGTCGCCTCGGTGGATGCCAGTGGCCGCAACCAGGCGAAAAGGGGTGGTGTCGAGCATCTGAAAACTATAATCGTGAAACCGCCCTCTGCCATGTGGGGGCATCACCACCGCAGTCCCCCGTTTGGGGCGTCTGTCGATCAGCTTCGTTGCTTTTTTGGTTCATGCAAGACAATCTGCACTCTCCCCAGCGACGCCTGATCGAACTCCGCATGGAGCACGCTGACCTCAATAGCCTGATCGACCGGGCTGCCGAGCAGAGTCCACTGGATGAGCTGGCCTTGCGCCGGCTGAAAAAGCGGCGCCTGCTCTTGCGAGATCAGATTGCCCGTCTGGAGCTGCTGCTCGACCCGAAAGAGCCCGCCTGAGCGGTCTCGACGACAAGACGTCAGGCCGCCAGGGCCTGAAGCAGTTCGGTCTCGATGGCCAGTTGGGCGCGGTCTTGCCGCAGGGCGGGGCCTGTCACCAGGAAGGTGTCCTCCACCCGCTCGCCCAGGGTGCTGACCTTGGCCAGGTGGACGCTGATCTGGTGGCGCGCCAAGATGCGGGCAATCACATAGAGCAGGCCTGAGCGGTCGCTGGCCGACACGGTGAGCAGCCAGCGCTGCGCACGCTCGTCCGGCCGCAGGCTGACCCGAGGGGTGACCGGGAAGGACTTCACCCGGCGAGACAAGCGCGCCTTGCTGGGTTCATGCAAGGTGTCTTGAGACGACACGGCGTCGGCCAACTGGGTCTCGACCAGCGCAATCATGTCGCGGTAATGCACGCCGTCGAACTGGTGGTTGTCGCCGGCCATGATCTGGAAGGTGTCCAGGGCATAGCCGCTGGCCGAGGTGTGCACGCGGGCATCCTGGATGCTGAAGCCGGCGCGGTCAAAGTAGCCGCAGATGCGCGCGAACAGATCGGCTTGGTCGGGGGCATACACCAGCACCTGCAGCCCTTCGCCCACCGGCGACAGCCGAGCGGCCACGACCGGCGTCTGGGTGTGCACATGCTGCCAGAGCATGCGCGTGTGCCAGGCGATGTCCTGGGCGTCATGGCGCGCAAAGTACCGCATGTCCAGCGTGTCCCACAGGGGCTGCTCCACGTTGGCGGGTAGAAAGTGCAAAGCCAGGGTGTGGCGGGCCTGCTGTCGTCGGGCCTCGATCTCGGCGTCCATGTGTGGGCGTTGTCCACCCAGGGCACGCAAGGCCAGCTTGTACAAATCTTCCAGCAGCTTGCCCTTCCAGGCATTCCACACCTTGGGGCTGGTGCCGCGAATGTCGGCCACCGTCAGCAGGTACAGGGCCGTGAGGGTGCGCGGGTCGCCCACTCGGCGTGCAAAGGCCTGGATGACGTCTGGGTCGGACAGGTCTTCCTTCTGGGCCACGCGAGACATGGTCAGGTGCTCGGAGACCAGAAACTCGACCAGACGGGCATCATCGCCCTCAAGGCCATGGTCTTTGCAGAAGCGACGAACCTCGACCGCCCCCAGTTCGGAATGGTCACCGCCGCGGCCCTTGGCCACATCATGGAAGAGGGCGGCGATGTACAGCAGCCAGGGCTTGTCGAACTCGGAGGCCAGTTGCGTGCAGAACGGGTACTCGTGGGCGTGCTCCGGGATGAAAAAGCGGCGCACATTGCGCAGCACCATCAGGATGTGCTGATCCACGGTGTACACGTGGAACAGGTCGTGCTGCATCTGCCCCACGATGCGACGGAACACCCACAGATAACGACCCAGCACCGAGGTCTGGTTCATCAGGCGGAACAACCGGGTCTGCCCTTGTGGGGCCTGCAGGATGGCCATGAAGGCAGCCCGGTTGACCGGGTCCTTGCGGAAGGCGCCATCCATCTTGTTGCGGGCGTTGTACAAGGCACGCAGCGTGCGGGCCGACAGGCCCTTGAGGGTGTTGTCGTCCTGCAGCACGCGGAAGGCTTGCAGGATCATGTGCGGCTGTTGCACGAACAGATCGTCCCGGCTGACCTCCAGGAAGCCGCCGCGATCAAAGAACGGACCATCCAGCGGACGCATGGGGGCGTTCTGCGAGCCCCGCACCCGCTCCTCCAGGTTGAGAATCAAAATGTGGTTGAGCTGGGTGACAGCTTTAGCGGCCCAGTAATAGCGACGCATCAGCACCTCGCTGGCGCGCAGGGCAGGGCTGTTGGTGTAGCCAAAGGACTCGGCCACCCCGGTCTGCAGGTCGAATACCAGACGATCTTCGCGGCGGCCGGCCACCAGGTGCAACCGCGCCCGGATCAGCTTGAGCGTGCCTTCGTTGCGCTGTAACTGACGGGCCTCGAAAGCGGTCAGCAGGCCGTTGCGCGACATTTCTTGCCAGGTGCGCCCCAGGCGCGCAGCCCGGGCCAGCCACAGCACCACCTGCAGATCGCGCAGGCCGCCAGGGCTTTCCTTGCAGTTGGGCTCTAGCGAGTACGGGGTGTCTTCGTACTTGGTGTGGCGCTGGCGCATCTCCAGCATCTTGGCCGTGAAGAAGGCCGACACGTCCAGGTGGGCCAGGGTTTCACGCTCCAGTTCTTCAAACCGTGAGCGAGATCCGCACAGAAAGCGGGCTTCCAACAAGGCCGTCTGCACCGTCACATCCCGCTGGGCTTCTTCCACGCACTCTTGCACCGTGCGCACGCTGGAGCCGATCTCCAGCCCCACATCCCAGCAAGCGGTGATCAGGCCCTCGATGCAGGGTGCCAGGCTGTCATCCCCTGCCACCGATGGTGACACGGGCAAGAGCACCAGCACATCGATGTCAGAGTGAGGAAACAATTCGCCACGACCGTATCCGCCCACGGCGACCAGCGCAGCCCCTTTGGGGGGCTGAACCGATTCCCATAACTTGGACAGGGTGCGGTCCACAAGGCGGGCCATCTGGGTCAGCAATCGGCTCGCTGACGCGGTGGTGGGGCGGCTGTCCTTGAATTGCGCCAGCAACTCGGCCTTGGCTGCGCGAAACTCACTGCGCAGGTGGGAAACATCCAGAGACATGGAGGCGGTGACCTGTCAGTGAGGGCGGGGCTCAGGCGGCTGCCAGGGCACGAACAAAGTCGGGGCTTTCGAGGCTGCCGGCCGACAGGGTGAGCACCTCGTAGCCCGTTTCCGTGACGAGCACAGTGTGCTCCCACTGGGCCGACAAGGAGCGGTCTTTGGTGACGATGGTCCAGCCATCGTAGGGCTGGCCACCCTTGCGGCCTTCCTTGATCTCACGCTTGCCCAGGTTGATCATGGGCTCGATGGTGAAGATCATGCCGGGTACCAGCTCCAAGCCGGTACCAGGACGGCCGTAGTGCAGGATTTGGGGGTCTTCATGGAAGCGCTGGCCAATGCCGTGGCCACAGTACTCGCGCACCACCGAGTAACCCGCGTTTTCAGCAAAGGTCTGGATGGCGTGGCCAATGTCGCCCAGGCGCGCGCCCGGTTTGACCTTGACGATGCCCTTCCACATGGCTTCGTAGGTGATGCGGCACAGACGCTCGGCAGCGATGGATGGCTTGCCCACCAGGAACATGCGGCTGTTGTCCCCGTACCAGCCGTCCTTGATGACCGTGACATCGACGTTGACGATGTCACCCGATTTCAGGGGGGTGTCGTTCGGGATCCCATGGCACACCACGTCATTGACCGAGGTGCACAGCGAAGCAGGGTAGGGCACATGCCCGGGCGGCTGGTAGTTCAACGTGGCCGAGGTCGTGCCCTGGACGTTGACCATGTAGTCGTGGGCCAGGCGGTCAATCTCTTTCGTGGTGATGCCAGGCTGGATGTGGGGAGTCAGGTAATCCAGGACTTCCGAGGCCAGACGGCAGGCCAGGCGCATGGCGTCAATCTCGGCGCCGGATTTGATCGTGATGCTCATGGGGCGAATTATCCGCAAATGTGGCGGGGATCGACGCTCGCAGGGGCTTGCTGTGTGCACCTGACTGCGAGTTTTCCCTCCCGGGCCCGCTAAAATCCACGTTTTGCCTGCCGCAGCCCGCTGTGTCCGCTTCCACGCCCAACGGTACCCCCACCTCCACTGCGATGTCCACCCTGATCCACTTCGAGGGCGGCAACGCCCTGGCACCCCATCAAGCCACCGCCCTGCTGAGCAAACTGCAGGCCATTCAGCCCAAGATCACGGCACTGCAGGCCCGATTTGTGCACTGGGTGGCCCTGGAGCAGCCGCTGCCGGCTGACCAGATGGACAAGCTGGCGGCCTTGCTGACCTACGGTGATGCCTACGATGGCAACACCGAAGGCGAGTTGATCGTGGTGGCGCCTCGTCTGGGCACCGTGTCGCCCTGGGCCTCAAAGGCGACCGACATCGCCCACAACTGCGGATTGGCGATCCGGCGCGTGGAGCGTGTGGTCGAGTACCGGGTGGTGTTGAAGTCGGGCGTCATCGATGGCTTGATCGGCAGCCTGACTGGCAGCGCCCCGAAGGGCCTGAGCGAAGCCGAGCGCACCGCCATCGCCGCGCTGCTGCACGACCGGATGACCGAAAGCGTGTTGAACAGCCGTGAGGATGGTCGCCACCTGTTCGACGAGAAGCAGGGCGCCCCCATGGCGCATGTGGATGTGCTGGGGCAGGGGCGCGCTGCGCTGGAGGCCGCCAACACCGAGTTCGGCCTGGCCTTGTCGGATGATGAAATCGACTACCTGGTCAACGCGTTCACGGGCCTGAAGCGCAACCCGACCGACGTCGAGCTGATGATGTTCGCGCAGGCCAACTCCGAACACTGCCGCCACAAGATCTTCAACGCGAAGTTCACCATCGACGGCCAGGAGCAGGACCTGTCGATGTTCGGCATGATCCGCCACACCGAGAAGGTCAGCCCGCAGCACACCGTGGTGGCCTACTCGGATAACGCCTCGATCATGGAAGGCCACGCCATCGAGCGCTGGATGCCCGAGGGCTACA
>CAMTVS010000115.1:0-27523 GCA_947085235.1 uncultured Aquabacterium sp.
CCTTGATCCCGAACCGATCGCTTGCTTCTTGCAGCGCCTTCCCGCGCGAAAGCCGTTGAGGCGTTGCGAGAGTCGTTCATCAATTTTTTGAAAGCTCGATATGTCCACCATTCACGTTGACGTCGTTTCGGCAGAAGAGTCGATCTTCGCGGGCGAGGCCACGCTGGTGTCCCTGCCGGGTGAATCGGGCGAACTGGGCATCCTGCCGCGCCACACCCCGCTGATCACCCGCATCAAGCCGGGCGCCGTGCGCATCCAGCGCGCTGACAACAACGAAGAAGAATTCGTCTTCGTTGCGGGCGGCATCCTGGAGGTGCAGCCTCACTGCGTGACCGTTCTGGCCGACACCGCCATCCGCGGCAAGGACCTGGACGAAGCCAAGGCCAACGAGGCCAAGCGCCTGGCCGAAGAGGCCGTGCAGAACGCCCGCGGCGAACTGGACCTGGCCAAGGCCCAGAGCGAGCTGGCTGAACTGGTGGCCCAACTGGCTGCCATCCGCCGTCTGCGCAAGAAGTGATGTCTGCGGGGCCACCGCCCCGCCGTGCCGCTTCACCAGAGCCCGCCACTTGGCGGGTTTTTTCATGCCTGAGCCCCTGCGGGTGATTCCTTCCCCCTCATGGGGGAGACCCCTCTTGGTGTTTGTGGGCAGCGACAAGTCTGGCGGCATGCGTCAAGATTCGTGACATCAATCACGAAGTGAGGGCGGCATGCAGGCAGTCGAGGCGCAAGAGGCATCCCCGCCGTGGGGCGCGGAGCGGAGGCGCCCTGCGACCCGCCCCACCCAGCCTCCTCGCCGCCATGGTGCCGACCTCAGCCGCAGCCGGGCCATGGCGGCGCGGTTGCGGCTGATGATTCACGGTGATCCTGAACCCGATGAGGCTCAGTGGCACGAGATGGGCATGGCCCTGTGGCGCGGCGATCCGGCCGCCGATGCCGTGGCCCACTGGATGATGGCCGAAGGCCCGGGGAGGGCCTGGCCCCTGGTGGCCCGCTGTCTGGCACTGGCGGGGACACCCGACTGGGCTGAGGCTGAGGTGCCGCCCGCACTGAGGCACCTGGTGCAGCAGGTGCTGGCGGTGCCACCCTGGTTGGACGAACGGCGCCTGCGGCGTGGCGCGCGTGTGCTGCAGGCCAGTGGTCGCATGGGCATGATGGTGTTGCGTGATGCGGCATTGATGGCGGGCTACCAGGCCTCGGCCATCAACCAGACCTTGTTGCGCACAGGTCAATTGCAACGCGGGGCGCCCAAGCGGGTGGCTGAAACGGGCCAATGGTGGCTGGCCTGCACCGAGGTGGATGGACTGCGTCCGGGTGCGCCAGGCTTCGAGTTGACCCTGAAGGTGCGGCTCATGCACGCGCTGGTGCGGGGGCGCTTGAGTGCACAGCCTGATTGGGATCGGGACCGTTTGGGGGTGCCCATCAATCAGCTGGACATGCAGGCGACCTACCTGGCCTTCAGCGTGGTGCAGTTGCTGGGCTTGCGTCTGACGGGCGACCTCATTGCCCGGCGTGATGCCGATACGGTCATGCACCTGTGGCGCTACGTCGGCTGGCTGATGGGGGTGGATGAGTCGCTGATGTGCGACGACGAGCGGGCCGGCCGGGTGCTGCTGTATCGCAACCTGCTGAGCCAGGCCCCCTCGGACGAATCGAGCGTGGCCTTGGGTCGTGCCCTGATGGATGAACCCCTGGCCCGCCGGTACCGTTGGGGTGCAGCCTGGCGAGGCCGCTGGGACAGGGCCTGTCACCTGAGTCTGGTGCGCTGGTTCATCGGGGCGGCGGGTATGCGCAATCTGGGTCTGCCGGCCGTCTGGCCCTGGTACCCCCTGCTGCGCTGGCTGCCCCGTGCCCTGCGTTCGGTGACGATGCTGGCGCTGCGGCCCACTCGTCCCTTCTGGCGGTGGTGGGGCCGTCGGCAGCAGGAGGCCTATCGGCAGGCGGAAACGCCCGGGCCTGCACACCACGTGGCGGGAGACACCCCCAGCGCTTGATCTCGGACTGCGCCGTGCTGAACAAGGGCGGCGTGCGTTGACAAGCATCCCGTGCCTGCGGTCAATGACGCCTCAGGCCGCACCGGGCAGCATGTCGGCATGCCTCGCTCATCTGCCGCACCCTCAGCCGCCCCGTCAGCCTCCCCCCCTGCCTTCCAACCAGGCGCCGACACCCCGTGCCGCGCTCCTGGCGCCACCGCCGCCCCGTCCGCCTGGCCCACGCGCCATGGGCAGGATCTGGCCGCGTCACGCCAGATGGCGCGGCGACTGAAGTGGCTCACCCCCGGCGACCCGGAGCCCACCCCCGCACAGTGGGCGGCAATGGGGCAGGGGCTGCGCGACGGCGACCCCTTGGCCGACGCCCTCGTCGCCTGGATGGAGTCGGTGGGCATGCGGCAGGGCTGGGCCCGTCTGGAAGCCGCACTGGCGCAGGGGCCTGAGACGTGGCGTGGACATCCGACCTCGGCTGAGGCACCGCCCGCCTTGCGCGCCTACCTGGAACAGGTGTGGTCGACGCCCTCATGGCTGGAGCCTGAGCGCCTGGCCCGAGGCGCTGCGGTGCTGCAATCCACCGGCCTGCACGGCATGATGGTGTTGCGGGATGCCGGGCTGATGGCTGGCTATCAGGCCTCGGCCATCAACCAGGCGCTGTTGATGACGGGCTCGTTGCACCGCGGCGCCCAGCGTCGTGTGGCGGAGACCACCGCCTGGTGGCTGGCGTGCACGGGGGATGGGGGCATGAGCGTCGGGGCGCCCGGTTTCATGTCCACCGTGCGGGTGCGGGTGATGCATGCCTTGGTGCGGGCGCGGCTGTCCCACCACCCGGACTGGAACGAAGAGGCCTGGGGCTTGCCCATCAACCAGGTGGACATGCAGGCCACCTACCTGGCCTTCGGGGTGGTGCAGTTGCTGTCCTTGCGCACCACGGGGGTGTTGATGCGTCAGCGTGATGCCGATGCCGTGATGCACCTGTGGCGCTACATCGGCTGGCTGATGGGCGTGGAGGAGCGCTGGTTGTGCGACGACGAAGCGACGGGGCGGGTCTTGCTGTACCAGAACCTGCTCAGCCAGGCGCCCGCCGATGACAGCAGTGTGCAACTGGGGCGTGCGTTGGCCGATGAACCCCTGCACCGCCTGTATCCCTGGGGCGCCGTGTGGCGTGGTCGCTTCAACCGCGCGCGGCATCTGAGCCTCGTGCGCTGGTTCGTGGGGGGAGATGGCATGCGCCGACTGGGCTTGCGTCCCGTGTGGCCCTGGTACCCGATGCTGATGGCCTTGCCGCTGGCGGTGGGCAGCGGCCTGGGCTTGCTGTGGCCACCGCTGGGCCGTGCCTGGCGGCGGGTGGCCCGGGCCCGGCAGCAGGCCTATCTCACGGTGCTGATGGGCGAGGCCAAGGCGCCGCACGCCGGCCCGGTGGAAGCGGCGCGATAGACTTGCGGGCTGACCTGGTTGGTCAGCCCCTCTGTCGGAGCCCCTTTCATGCCCCAAGCACGCACCGCCACCCGCCCGGCGGCCCCCAAGACAGCCCGTCAGGCCACCACGGCCGCCGCCACGAAAGCCGCCAAGAAGGGCGTCAACAAGGCTTCGAACAAGGCCGCCAAGGATGTTGCGAACCAGGCCGTCGCTCGCCAGTCGGTGGCCAAAGCCGCACCAGCGACCACGGTGGAGCCGCTGTCGCTGCATGGCTATCTGCAGCGCATCTTGACCACGCGGGTGTACGACGTCGCCATTGAAAGCCCGCTGGACGAGGCGCGCACCTTGTCGCGCCGCTTGGGGCACCACATCTACATGAAGCGCGAAGACCTGCAGCCGGTCTTCAGCTTCAAGCTGCGCGGGGCCTACAACAAGATGGCCAAGCTGAGTGCCGCACAGCTGGCCAAGGGCGTGATTTGCGCCTCGGCCGGCAACCATGCGCAAGGTGTGGCCCTGGGGGCCAAGCGCCTGGGCTGCCAGGCCACCATCGTCATGCCCGTGACCACGCCGCAGGTGAAGATCGACGCCGTGCGCCACTTCGGTGGCGAGCATGTGCAGATCGTGCTGCATGGCGAGAGTTACTCGGATGCGGCCCTGCACGCCAAGGCCCTGGAGCGCAAGAAGGGCATGACCTTTGTGCACCCGTTTGACGACCCGGATGTGATCGCAGGGCAGGGCACCGTGGCCATGGAGATCTTGCGCCAGCACCAGGGCCCCATCGACGCCATCTTCGTGGCCATTGGTGGCGGTGGCCTGATCAGCGGCGTGGCGGCTTACGTGAAGGCCGTGCGCCCCGAGATCAAGGTGATCGGTGTGCAGATGAACGACTCGGACGCCATGGTGCGTTCGGTGAAGGCCGGCGATCGTGTCACCCTCAGCGATGTGGGCCTGTTCTCGGACGGCACGGCTGTGAAGCTGGTGGGCGAAGAGACCCTGCGCCTCACGCGCGAACTGGTCGACGACTTTGTGGTGGTCAACACCGACGCCGTGTGCGCGGCCATCAAGGACATCTATCAGGACACGCGCGGCATCGTCGAGCCGGCGGGAGCCTTGGGCGTGGCGGCCATCAAGCAGTACGCCGCACGCCATGGTGGCCAGGGCAAGACCTACATCGCCATCAACTGCGGCGCCAACATGAACTTCGACCGCCTGCGCTTTGTCGCCGAGCGCGCCGAGGTGGGCGAAGAGCGCGAGGCCTTGCTGGCCGTCAGCATCCCGGAAGAGCGGGGCTCGTTCAAGCGCTTTTGCGAGGTCATCGGCCCCCGCAGCGTGACCGAGTTCAACTACCGCATCTCCGACGATCGCGAGGCCCATGTGTTCGTGGGTCTGAGCACGCGCGAGAAGGGCGAATCAAAGCTGATTGCCAAGCAGTTCGAGGCGGAAGGCTTCCGCACGGTGGACCTGACCCACGACGAGCTGGCCAAGACGCACATCCGCCACATGGTGGGCGGGCGCTCCGCCCTGGCCGAGGGCGAGCGTCTGTACAGCTTCGTCTTCCCGGAGAAGCCCGGTGCCTTGATGAACTTCCTGACCAGCCTGCCTCCGGGCTGGAACATCAGCCTCTTCCACTACCGCAACCAGGGCGCCGACTACGGTCGCATCCTGGTGGGCCTGCAGGTGCCCAAGGGCGAGGTGGCCCGCATCGGCCAGGTGCTGGACAAGCTGGGTTATGTGTACGTGGACGAAACCCGCAACCCGGTTTATCGCCTGTTCTTGCGTTGAACAGGGGCGCGTGGCCGACGCCCCGAACCCTCAGGCGTTCGGGTCGGCTTCGCCGCTGAGACTGCTGCCGGGGTTGTCAGGCGTGCCGGGGGCCATGCCGGGCGTGGCGCCCGCCGATGGGGTGGTGGTCACCCCCGTGGCCGGTGGCAAGGTGCCGGTGGCCGGCGGGGGCAGGCGGGGCAGCTCGATGTTGGCCATGGCCGGGCCACCCGCTGGGCCGATCTCGGCCTGGCGTTGATTGAGGCCCAGCAACACCATCTCGCCGTCAATCACCTGCCCGATGCGGATGGCGCGCGGCGGTTTGCCGTCAATGGACAGCAGTGCCACGCCGTCAGTGCGCCCGGGCAGTGGCGCGACCGCACCCAGGATGCGGATACGGGCCAGCAACTGGCTGGCGGCGCCGGGGTCCACGGCGGGGGCCGCGTTGTCGGGCTGCTTGGCCACGAACAGGCGACGGAAGTCGCCCTGCAAGGCCCCGCCCAGCTTCACCGAGGTGGCCGATGCGGGAACACCCGTGGGTGGCGCCAGCCACCGCAGGCCCCAATAGGCGATGCTGGCAGCCACAGCGGCCCAGGCGATGAATGCAAAGAAGCGAGATGCCATGATCAGGCCATTATGATGGCTGTTGAACGCTTTCAGCATGGTGAACTGCCCGAGGAACCCCGGGTAGATCCCGCGTCCCGGGTGCATGGGGCTCGGGCATGCTGCGGTCTGGTGCCTGCCCGCGGTGGCGGGCTGTTGTTTGCATGCTTGGATTGGACATGAAGATGTTTGCGCGCCTTCCTCGTCACGCAGGGGCTGTGGCCCGGCGTGTGCGTCGTGGTTTTACCCTCATCGAGCTGATGGTGGTGCTGGTGATCATTGGCCTGCTGGCCGCTCTGATCGTGCCCAATGTGCTGGACCGCGCCGATGAGGCCCGCGTGACGGCGGCCCGCACCGACATCGCCAACGTCATGCAGGCACTGAAGCTCTACCGCCTGGACAACCAGCGCTATCCCACGGCCGACCAGGGCCTGGAGGCCTTGGTGACCCGCCCGGCCAATCCGCCGGTGCCCGCCAACTGGAAGCCTTACCTGGAAAAGCTGCCCAAAGACCCTTGGGGCAGCCCCTACCAGTACATGAACCCGGGCGTGAAGGGGCCGGTGGATGTGTTCAGCTTCGGGGCGGACGGCCAGACCGGTGGGGAAGGCCAGGATGCCGACATCGGTTCCTGGGAGTGATCTCGCGGCCCGACGGGCCCGGGGCTTCACCCTCTTGGAGTTGCTGGTGGTGGTGGCGATGATCGCCCTGACCACGGCGGTGGTGAGCTTTGCTGTGCCCGACCCGGCCGCCACCCGCCTGGAGCGCGAGGCCGCCCGACTGGTGGCCTTGCTGGAATCGGCCCGCACGCAAGCCCGCACGGGGGCCATGACCGTGTTGTGGGTGCCTCAGGGCCAGGAGGCCGGGGCTGACTACCAATTCCTGGGCCTGCCGCCCGCCTTGCAGCCCTCGTTGTCGTGGCTGGAGCCCGAGGTGCGCGCCGAGGTGATCGGCGGCCGCAGCATCGTGCTGGGGCCCGAGCCCGTGATCGGGGCGCAAAGCGTGATGCTGCGCCTGGGCGATCGCCAGATCGTGATCGGCACCGACGGGCTGGGCCCGTTCACCGTGTTCAACGGCGAGACGCCACCCGACTTGCCGGAGGTGGCCAATGCGCGCCCCTGAGTGTGTGGGGGGGGCTGCCCGTGGCATGACCCTCATCGAGGTGCTGGTGGCCTTGGCCATCGTGGCCATCACGCTGTCGGCGGGCATCAAGGCGGCGGGCGGCTTGACGGTCAACGCGCAGCGCATGGACGACCTGATGGTGGCCCAGTGGTGCGCTGAAAACCAGTTGTCGGCCCTCAAGCTGGGCAAGGTATATCCGCCCGTGGGCGACAGCGATTTCGGCTGCAGCCAACTGGGGCGGCAACTGGCCGGCAAGCTGCTGGTGCGCCCCACGCCGAACATCAACTTCCGTCGCGTGGATGCGCAGGTGATGGATGAGCAGCAGCAAACCATCGTGCGGCTGTCCACCGTGCTGTCGAGGTTCTGAGGATGATCGCCCCCCGCGCTCACCAGGGCCCTCGTCGGCCGCAGGGCTTCACCCTCATCGAGGTGCTGGTGTCCCTGCTCATTTTGTCGGTGCTGGCGGCCACGGCCTGGAAGGGCATGGATGCCATTTCGACCTCGCGCCAGGTGGCCGAAGACAAGCTGCGCAACACCTTGCGCGTGCAGTCGGTGATGACGCAGTGGGAGGCCGACCTGGGTCAGGTGATCGACACCCTGGTGGTGCCGGGCCTGCAGTTCGATGGCGGGCATTTGCGCCTGACGCGCCGCGCCACCGGTGGGGTGCAGGTGGTGACCTGGATGGTGCGTGGCGAGCGCTTGTTGCGCTGGGCCAGCCCGGAAACCACGCGCGTGGGCGAGCTGCAGCAGCATTGGCAGCGCTCGTACCAGTTGCAGGGCAATGAGCCCGGCACGCTGGAGGCGCTGCGTGGCGTGGCTCAGTGGCAGGTGTTCTGCTTTCGCAATGCGGCCTTGAGCAACTGCCAGTCCAGCGGCAACCTGGTGCAGGCGTTCCAGGGTGGTGGTGGCGGTGGCGGCGGACAGCCTACGCCCACGGTGGTGCGCGAGCAGCTGCCGCAGGCCTTGCGCGTGCAGCTCAGCCTGGGCCCAGGCAGTGGTTTTGGCGGGCCGATGTCCCGCGATCTGGCGGTGGCACCGCAGATGGTGAATTGAATGAGAGCGACGCGCTTGCTCACCCAACAAGGGGCGGCCCTGCTGTCGGCCATGGTCATCGTGACCCTGGTGGCCACGCTGGCCTCGTCGATGGTGTGGCAGCAGTGGCGGGCCGTGCAGGTGGAAAGCGCCGAACGCGTGCGCAGCCAGGCCGGGTGGGTGCTGAGCGGTGCGTTGGACTGGGCCCGACTCATCCTGCGCGAAGACCAACGCAGCGGGGGCGTCGACCACCTGGGGGAGCCTTGGGCCATTCCCCTGGCCGAAGCGCGGCTGTCCACCTTCCTGGCGGCCGATGCCAACAACAATGCCGAAGAGGGCGACAACACCACCGAGGCCTTCCTGTCGGGCCGGGTGGAGGACGTGACCGCGCGCTACAACCTGCGCAACCTGCTGGACGGCGATGGCAAGGTCGTGCCCGAAGAGCTGCAGGTGCTGCGCCGCCTGTGTGAAAACGCCGGCCTGCCGCCCTCGCTGGCCGACGGCCTGGCCGACACCTGGCGCCGTGCCAGCCTGGCGGTGCAGGCCGCCCAACTGGAAGATGCCGAGGCCATTGCCGCCCTGGGCGGGCCAGATGCCTTGAAGAACGCACCCTTGCTGCCCCAGACCCCCGATCAGTTGACCTGGCTGGGCCTGGATGCGGGCACGGTGGAGCGGCTGCGCACCGTGGTCACCGTGTTGCCCGACACCACCAAGGTGAATCTCAACACCGCACCCCGGGAGGTGCTGGCGGCGGTCATCGACGGGCTGGATCTGGGGCGCGCCGCCCGCATCGTGCAGGCCCGCCAGCGCACGCCCTTCAAGGCCACCAGCGAACTCAGCAATGTGCTGGGCGCGGGTAACTGGAACCTCAACCGGCTGGCGGTCACCTCGGAGTTCTTCGAAGTCCGTGGGCGCTTGCGCTATGAAGACCACGTGATCGAGCAACGCCACCTGGTGCAGCGCAGCGGGGGCGATGTGGAGGTGCGCCACCAATCCCGGTTCTCGGGCCTGGATCTGCGCGCCGGGACACCCCCCCAATGAGGTTAGGCCGGGGGGCTGGCGGTTGCGGCAATGTCACTGTGCGCAGGTATTCATCCTTAAAGGCGGCTTATTTCGCCGCTCCTACAATGTGAATGCCCCTAAGCTTGGCACCATCCCACCCTTCACCCACGTGATCTTCAGGGCATGAGCATCCTCATCATCCAACTGCCAGCGCGTCCGCGCCTGGGCACCGAGCCGGACGGCGTCGAGAAGGCGCCGGCCACCGGCCCGCGCGAGTACGCCTACGTGCTCAGCCCGGATGGCCTGAGCCAGGGGCGACAGGGGCGGTGCGTGGCGGCCATGCTGCCCCGGGCCGACAGCGTGGTGGCGGTGATGGCACCCCAGGACATCAGCTGGCACCGACTGACCCTGCCCAAGGCACCGGCTTCGCGCTTGCGCGCCGCCCTGGCTGGCCTGCTGGAGGAGGCGGTGCTGGACGACACCGACGACCTGCACCTGGCGCTCTCGCCCCAGGCCAAGGCCGGGCAGCCTTGCTGGGTGGCCGCCTGTGACCACACCTGGCTGACCAGCCAGCTCATGGCCCTGGAAAAGGCCAAGCTGCGCGTGGACCGCGTGGTGCCGGGGCTGGCGCCTGATGAGCCGGCCACCGCGTTCTTCCATGAAGTGGAGGGTGGCGACACCGACCCTGCCGCCGAGCATGGCGCGGGGGTGTTGCTGAGCTGGTCCACCAGCGACGGCGTGTCGACCTGGCCGCTGCAGGGCAGCCTGGCCCGCAGCCTCTTGCCCGAGCCCCTGCCGCCGCAAACCCGTGTGCTGGCCACGCCGCCTGTGGCCTCGCCGGCCGAGCGGTGGTTGGGACATGCCGTGACGGTCCAGACCCCGTCGGAGCACATGCTGCTGGCGGCACGCTCGCTGTGGAACGTGCTGCAGTTTGAGCTGACGCCGCGCAGTAAGGGCCTGAATTCGCTGCGCGACCAATGGCGCCGCTGGATGGGGCCGCAGTGGCGGCCCGCCCGCATGGGCTTGATGGCACTGGTGGCCGTTCAGGTGCTGGGTCTCAATCTCTGGGCCTGGCACCAGGAGCGCGAGCTGAAGAACAAGCAAGACCAGTTGGCCAGCCTGCTCAAGCAGGCCCACCCGCAGGTGCGCGTGGTGCTGGACGCCCCGGTGCAGATGCAGCGCGAGACCGATGCCCTGCGCTTGGCCGCTGGGGTGCCGGGTGACAACGATCTGGAAAGCCTGCTGGCGGCGGTGGCGCGGGCCTGGCCTGATGACCGGCTGCTGCCGGCCTGGCGCTACAACGACCAAGGCCTGAGTGTGGGCTTGCCCTCGGCCTGGGGCCCGGGCGAGCGCGAGCAGTTCTTGCAGCGCCTGGTGCGCTCGGGCCTGCAGGTGCAGGACACGGGCGATGGGCGCGTCTTGCTGATGGCTCCGGCGGCGGCCGGGCGTGATGCCCCGCGCGGGTGAGATGGAGAACCCGCCCATGTTGAGTTCCAACCCCACCGTGTCGGCCTGGCAGCAGCAGTTTCAAGAGCGCTGGACGGCCCTGGCCCCCAGAGAGCGCCTGATGGTGCAGGTCACTGCCTGGCTGGTCTTGCTGGTGTTGGTGGTGATGGTCGGGCTGCGCCCCGCCTGGCGCACCTTGAGTGAATCCCCCGCCAAGTTGCAGGCCGTGGAGCTGCAGCTGGAGCAAATGCGCCGTCTGGCCCAGGAGGCCCAGCAGCTGCGTCAGCGGCCGATGATGCCGCCCATGCAGGCCGAAGCGGCCTTGCGCGCGGCATCAGCCCGCCTGGGTGAAGGCGCCCGATTGAACGTGCAGGCCGATCGGGCCACCCTGAGCTTCAGTGGTGTGCCGGGCGGTGCCCTGGCCGACTGGCTGCAAGAGGCGCGTGGCGCGGCCCGTGCCCGGGTGGTCGAGGCCGATGTGCAAAGCGCGGGCAGCGGCTTCAGCGGCACCATCGTGTTGGCGCTGGCAGCTGCGCCTGGATCTCAGTGAGGCATGTCCATGGCCGGCTTGCCTTCGTTCAAACGCCGTCCCGCCTGGTTCCAGGGCGCGACCGCCCTGACCACGCGCTGGCTGGAGTCCACGCTCGAGGTGACCCGCTGGGAGAACATGCGCAAGGCCGGCCGCCGCTGGGGCTGGTGGGGTGTGGGCATCGGCGCCGTGCTGGGCGTGATCGCTTATGCGCCCGCCCCCTGGTTGGCCCAGGGCGTGTGGTGGGCCACCGACGGACGCCTGTTGCTGGCCGAATCGCGCGGCACCATCTGGCGCGGTGACGCGGTGGTGGTGCTGACGGGCGGCGCGGGCAGCCGCGAAGCGCGGGCCTTGCCGGGACGCCTCAATTGGCAGATGGGGCTGGTGTGGCCTGGCCTGCGCCTCAACCTGCAGCAAGACTGTTGTTTGCCTCAGCCCGTGGCGCTGACCGTGCGCCCGCGTGTGGGGGGCGCTCAGGTCTCGATCGGCCTGCAGCAGTTCGAAGACGTCGATGGCGGGCCCCCGGTGGAACTGGCTCGCTGGCCGGCCGCGTGGCTGTCGGGCCTGGGTACGCCCTGGAACACCCTGCAACTGGAAGGCACGGCTCGGCTGTCGGCCCGGGCGCTGGGCGTGGAATGGGTGCAAGGCCGCGTGCGCCTGCAGGGCGAGGCTACCGTGTCGCTGGACAACGTCTCGTCCAGCCTGACCACGCTGGACCACCTGGGTTCGTACCGCCTGCAGATCCAGGCCGATGGCCAGGGCCAGGCCGCCATGCGACTGAGCACCGACGAGGGCGCCTTGCAGCTCTCCGGGCAGGGCGAGTGGCGCCCGGCGGGTGTGTATTTCCGGGGCGAGGCGCTGGCCACCGAGGCCGAGCGCGACGCGCTGGACAACTTGTTGAACATCATCGGACGCCGCCAGGGCGAGCGCTCCGTCATTTCGATCGGATAAGGCATGAAGCACCACCTCCTGACGCGCCCCCGCACCTCCGTGCTGCTCACGGCGCTGGCCTTGGGTCTGGGTTCAGCGGGCCTGTGGCCTGGCCTGGCCGTGGGACACGTCCACGCGGCCCCGGTGGTCAAGAAGGGCGGCCCCTCGGTCACCCTGAATTTTGTCAATGCCGAGATCGAGGGCGTGGCGAGGGCCATGGCCGCCATCGTCGATCGTCAGATCATGGTGGATCCGCGCGTCAAGGGCGCCATCACCCTGTACAGCGAGCAGCCCTTGTCGCCCCGCGAGGCCTACCTGAACTTCCTGGCTGCTTTGCGGGGTCAGGGCTTTGCCATGGTTGAGGTGTCGGGCCTGCTCAAGATCGTGCCCGAGGCCGAAGCCAAGCTGCAAACCGGTACGGTGGATGTGGGCACCGTCAAGCGCACGGGTGATCAGGTGCTGACGCAGATCTTCCGCCTGCAGCACGAGAACGCCAACAACCTGGTCACCGTGCTGCGGCCGCTGATCAGCCCCAACAACACGATCAACGCCAATCCCTCGACCAACACCCTGGTCATCACCGACTACGCTGACAACTTGCAGCGCATTGGCCAGATCATCGCCGCCATGGACGCACCCTCGGTGACGGACACCGAGGCCATCCCGCTGCAATACGCGATCGCGTCGGATGTGGCGCCCATGGTGCAGCGCCTGGCCGATGGCGGCGGTGCAGCCGCGCCTGGTGGTGCGGCGGGGCAGTCCACGATGGTGATGGCTGATCCGCGCACCAACACCCTGCTGGTGCGTGCCCCCAGCGCGGCCCGACTGGCGCTGGTGCGCAACCTCGTGCAGCGTCTGGATCGCCCCGGCACCGCCGGCCTCGGTGGCAGCGGCATCCACGTGGTCTACCTGCGCAATGCCGATGCCGTGAAACTGGCCCAGGTGCTGCGCGCGGCCTTCCCTGGTGGTGGCGGCTCGGGCGGCGGTGGCGGCGGCGCCAGCACGCCCGTGGCCTCGACCAACCCAGCCGCGGGTGGTGCCAACAACCTGGGCGCGGCCGGCAACACTGGGGCGTCGTCGCAAAGCGCCGCACCGGTGGCCGCCTCGGCTCAGCCTTCCACAGGGGGCTTCATCCAGGCTGACCCGGCCACCAACTCTCTCATCATCACGGCCACCGATTCACTGTACCGTCAGTTGCGTGCCGTGATTGACCAGCTCGATGGCCGCCGCGCGCAGATCTACATCGAGGCGATGATCGTCAAGGTGGATGCGAACAAGGCCTCGCAGATCGGCGTGCAGTGGGCGGCGGCCTCGGGCGACCGCACCATCGTGGGCGGCGCCACCAATTTGCCCATCAATGGCCCCAACAATTCGATCCCGGGCCTGCCGGGGGTGATTGCCGGTGGGGCCTCGGCGCTGGCGGGCTTGCAAGGCTTCAGCGTGGGTGTGGCCCGCCGTTTGAGCGATGGCACTTACAGCATGGGCGCGCTGGCCAACTTCCTCAAGACCGAGGCCGGCGGCAACATCCTGTCCACGCCCAACCTGGTCACGCTCGACAACGAAGAGGCCAAGATCGTGGTGGGCGAGAACGTGCCCTTTGTGACCGGCAGCTTCACCAACACGGGCTCGGGTTCGAACAATGGTTCGGTCAACCCCTTCCAGACCATCGAGCGCAAGGATGTGGGCTTGACCCTGCGCGTGCGTCCGCAGGTGGGTGAGGGCGGCACCGTGCGCATGACCATCTTCCAGGAAGATGCGCGCGTGAATGCAGCCACGGCCACCGCTGCCAATGGCCCCACCACCTCCAAGAGCTCCATCGAAACCACCGTGGTGGTCGATGATGGCCAAGTGCTCGTATTGGGGGGGCTGATGAAGGACGAATACGGCGGGGGCGAGTCCAAGGTGCCCTTGCTGGGTGATCTGCCCGTGCTGGGCAACCTGTTCAAGAGCCAGCAGCGCAACCGCACCAAGTCCAACCTGATGGTGTTCTTGCGGCCAGTGGTGATGCGCAACCAGGATGCGGCCAACGCGCTCACCTTGGATCGCTATGAGTTCATGCGTCAACGCCAGATCAACAGCACCCCCCAAGCCAGTGCGGTGATGGGCATCAACGAAGTGCCCGTGATGGACCCGCTGAAGCTGAGCAACCGACTGAGCATGCCGTCGGTGCAGCAGCCGCTGGACGATCCCAATGCGCCGGCCCCCACGGTGGTGATGCCGGTCGAGTCGGGCTATGCGCCGCGCCTGGTGCCGGTGGCGCCGGCCCCTGGTGCCGCCTCGGCTCCTTGATCGGAGAGCCTCATGCCGGCACGTCACCCCCTGCCTTACTCTTACGCGCGGGCCCATGGCCTGCTGCTGGAGCATGACGGCGAACGCCTGACCTTGTGGGCCAGCCCGGGCGTCTCGCCCGCCGCGCTTTCGGAGGTGATGCGCAAGCACACCATCCACGCCATCGAGATGGACCCACCCGAAGCCTTGGGTCAGCGCATTGCCACGGCCTACGCGGCCGGTGAGGGCAGCGCAGCCGCCGTGGTGGGCGAGGTTGAAAGCGCGGTCGACCTGTCGCGCATGATGCAGGACCTGCCGGCGGTGGAAGACCTGCTGGAAGCCAGCAACGACGCGCCCATCATCCGCATGCTCAACGCCCTGCTGACGCAGGCGGCCAAGGATGGGGCCTCGGACATCCACATCGAGCCTTACGAGCGTAACTCGGTGGTGCGCTTCCGGGTGGATGGCACGCTGCGCGAGGTGGTGCAGCCCAACAAGGCCTTGCACGCCGCCTTGATCTCGCGCTTGAAGATCATGGCCGAGCTGGACATTTCCGAGAAGCGCATGCCGCAAGACGGCCGCATCAGCCTGCGCATTGGCGGGCGGGCGGTGGATGTGCGGGTGTCCACCCTGCCGTCGGCCCATGGTGAGCGGGCGGTGCTGCGGATCCTGGACAAGGGTGATGCCAGCAAGTTCACGCTGGAAGCCCTGGGCATGAGTGGCGAGACGCTGGACCAGTTCAAGCGCCTGCTGCGCCAGCCGCATGGCATCGTGCTGGTAACCGGCCCCACGGGCTCGGGTAAAACGACCACGCTGTACGCGGGCCTCGCCACGGTCGATGCGGCCACCACCAATGTGCTGACGGTGGAAGACCCGGTGGAATACGAGCTGCCCGGCATCGGTCAGACCCAGGTCAATCACAAGATCGACCTGAGCTTTGCCAAGGCGCTGCGCGCCATCCTGCGGCAAGACCCGGATGTCATCATGATCGGTGAAATCCGTGACCTGGAAACCGCCCAGATCGCGGTGCAGGCCTCGCTGACTGGCCACTTGGTGCTGGCCACGCTGCACACCAACGACGCGCCTTCCGCCGTCACCCGGTTGATCGACATGGGCATCGAGCCCTTCCTGCTGTCGTCCTCACTGCTGGGCGTGCAGGCCCAGCGCCTGGTGCGCAAGCTGTGCACGCATTGCAAGCGTCAGGATGAGCATGGTCGCTGGCACCCGGTGGGCTGCAGCGAGTGCGGCATGAGCGGCTACAAGGGGCGTACCGGCGTGTACGAGCTGATGGTGTGCGACGATGAGATCCGCGCCCTGGTGCACGCACAGGCCTCCGAGGCCAAGCTCTTCGAGGTGGCCCAGCTCAATGGCATGAAGACCATGCGTGACGACGGCGATCGCCTGGTGGCTCAGGGCGTGACCTCGCTGGAAGAAGTGCTGCGCGTGACCCGTGAGTGACGGCCCCTGATCTGTTTCTGACGCTCCGACCGGACCTGCCCCATGCCCGCATTTCGCTTTGAAGCCCTGGACGCCAACGGCAAGACCGTCAACGGTTTGGTCGATGCCGACAACCCCAAGGCAGCGCGGGCCCAGCTGCGGTCGCAAGCCCTGGTGCCGCTGCAGGTGGATGCGGTGGTGGTGCAGGGGCCCAGCACGGGCGGCTCGCGGCAGCTGTTTCAGCGCCGGGTGTTCAACCCCACCGCCCTGGCCATCTGGACGCGTCAGTTGGCAGGCCTGGTGGTGGCCGGTTTGCCGCTGGAGCGTGCCTTGACGGCCCTGGCCGACGAGGCCGAAGACCCCCGCCAAAGCGAGCTGGTGGCCCACCTGCGCGCCGAGGTCAATGCGGGCTCGCCGTTTGCCCGAGCCCTGGCCAGCTCACCCCGCGAGTTCGATGAGGTGTATTGCGGCGTGGTGGCCGCGGGTGAGCAAAGCGGTCAGCTGGGGACGGTGCTGGACAAGCTCGCCACCGACCTGGAAGAGCAGCAGGCCCTGAAATCCAAGCTGATCGGGGCCACGCTGTACCCGGCCATCGTGTCGGTGTTCGCGGTGCTGATTGTGGTGGCCCTGCTGGTGTTTGTGGTGCCGCAGGTGGCCCAGGTGTTCTCCAGCAGCAAGCGGGCGCTGCCCATGCTCACGCAGTTCATGCTGGGCTTGAGTGCCTTCATGCAGAACTGGGGCTGGCTGCTGCTGCTCGGTTTGGTCGGTGGTGGCGTGGGCCTGGCCGTGGCCCGGCGTGACGAAGGCTTCCGCCAGCGCTTTGATGCCGCCTGGCTGGAGCTGCCCTTGATTGGCCGACTGTCCCGGGGCTACAACGCGGCCCGCTTTGCCGGCACGCTGGCCATGCTGGCGGGCTCGGGCGTGCCCATCCTGAAGGCCTTGCAGGCTGCCGCCGAAACCCTGTCCAACCGGGCCATGCGCGCCGATGCCCTGGACGCCCTGGTGCAGGTGCGCGAAGGCGCGCCCCTGGCCTCGGCCCTGGCAGCCAAGAAGCGCTTCCCGGGCTTGCTGTCCATGTTCGCCCGCCTGGGTGAGCAAACCGGCCAGCTGCCCCAGATGCTGCAGCGCGCCGCGCAGCAACTGTCCACCGAAGTGCAGCGCAAGGCCTTGGCGATTGCCACCGTGCTGGAGCCCTTGCTGATCGTGTCGATGGGCCTGGTGGTGATGTTGATCGTGATGTCGGTGATGATGCCCATCATGCAGATGAACACGTGGGTGAAGTGAGCGCATGAAGCTCTTGCTGGTGGATGACCACGGGCTGTTCCGTCAGGGTTTGGGCCTGTTGATGCAGCAGATGCCGATGGCGGCGGGGCCCGATGACCCCGCGCCAACGGTGCTCGAAGCGGGCAGCTTGCAAGATGCCCTGACCCTGGCGCGCGTGCATCCCGATTTGCGACTGGCGTTTCTGGACCTGCGTCTGCCCGATGCCCAGGGCCTGGAGTCCATCCAGCGCTGGCGCCAGGCCTGCCCGCAAGTACCGGCAGTGGTGCTGTCGGCCGACGACCGGGTGGACACCGTCATCAGCGCCATCGATGCCGGGGCGGTGGGCTTCATCCCCAAGACGGCCCGATCGGCCGACATGCGGCGAGCGCTGGCGCAGGTGCTCTCGGGCGGGGTGTACCTGCCCGACCTGCCGGATGCGCCCACCCTGTCTGGCGGGCATGGACACGAGGTGCCTGACCACGGTGAGGAGTCGCTCAGCCTCGGGTTGTCAGAGCGCCAGCTGGAGGTGCTGAGCCTGCTGGTGGAAGGGCAGGCCAACAAGGACATCTGCCGGGTTCTGGGCTTGTCGGACTCCACCGTCAAGACCCACCTGGCGGCCATCTTCCGAAAACTGGGCGTGAACACCCGCACCCAGGCCGTGGTGGCCGTGGCCCGGCTGAACCTGAAACTGCCACCCTCCTGGCGCTTGTCGCGCAGTGAGTGAGGGTGGATGAGAGTGACATCAGCCGAATGGCTGATACACAAATCACGCCACCGCCGTTACAGTTGAATGGTCACTGTTTCAGACGCTGTCATCACTGGTCAGGGCCATGGTCTCACCGATCATGGCCCTGAGTTTTTCGGGTCTGAAGGGTTTGTGCAGCACCGGCGCATCCAGGGTGGCCAGCACCCGCAACTGCTCGGGGGCTGTGTCACCCGTGATGACGATGGACGGCACGCCTGGCTGCAACTGACGCGCCCATTGCAGCACATCGCCACCCTCACCGTCGGGCAGGTGGTGGTCGGTGATGACCAGCGCCCAGGGGCCCTGGGCCTGCGTTTGGGCAGCCTGCACGCAGGCATGGGCATCCACCTCCCACCCCCAGTGGACCAAGGTCAGGCTCAGGGCCTGACGCAAGGGGGCCTGATCTTCCACCAGCAACACGCGCGGGGCCGACGGAGCCGGGGTCTGGGTTTGCTCTGGCGTGCGCTGCACAGATGGCGGGCGAGCAGATCGCGACGGCTGAGCCGGCGGGGCGCTGGTGTCGGTGTCCAGTAGCGCGGGCAACTCCAGGCTGAAACAGCTACCGCGTCCCGGGCGCGAGCGCAGGCGCAAGGTGGTGCCCATCAGTGCGGACGCTCGACGGGCGATCGCCAAACCCAGCCCCAATCCGCGCCCGGCGGTTGAGCCGTCTGGCAGTTGAACGAACTCGTCAAACACCCGCTGCTGGTCTGCCTCGGCGATGCCGGGGCCGGTGTCCCACACCTCGATGCGCAACCTCGCATCACGCGGACGAACCGCGATCAGCACCCCGCCTGCGCGGGTGTGCCGCACCGCATTGCCCACCAGGTTGCGCAGCACCTGCTCCAGCAGCACCGGGTCGCACCAGGCCACGGCCTGTGGGCGCACCACGATGTCGCCCGCATCCAGCCTCGACAGATCCAGCAGGCCATTGAGCGGCTCTTCCATCGACACCACGGCTGCCGACAGTTTGTTGGTCAGGGCTTGCTGTGCAGGCGCCTGCGTTTGCTGGCGCAAGAGCTCGGTCATCAGGCCAATCGCCGCCACGGGTTGCCGCAGGTCATGGCTGGCCGCTGCCAGAAAGCGGCTTTTGGCCAGGTTGGCTTGTTGCAGCTCGTGCGTGCGTTCGGCCACTTGTTGCTCCAGGGAGGCGTTGAGGTGTTCGAGTGCGCTGAAGGTTCGGGCGATGCGCTTGAGCAAATAGGCGCCAAAAGCAGGCGTTGCCAGCGGAATCGCCCAGGGCATCCAGTTCCAGTGCTCGGGGTGCTGAATCAGTCGCGCGTTGATGTAGTCGTGAGCACCTGCCATCACGATGGCCAGCAACCCGACCAGCAGGCCCATGAGGGTGCGAGTTTCCTGATGTCGAAGAAATCGCCAGAGCATCCACAGGGAGGGCAGGGTCAGCAGTATCAGTGGGCCCTGCAACCACGTTCTGGTTTGCAGCAGATCCTCATCCCATGGCAAGGCCGCCAAGGCGACCAATGGGAACCCGACGAACACCCCTGTCAGCAGGCGCGACCACGTTTGGGGTGGTGACTGCGACAGCGCCAGGATGAACCAGCCCAGCAGTGTCACACTGGCCACATGGGCGCTGAAGAACAGCCAACTGCTCAACCAACCAGGGATGCCCAGTTCATTGGGCAGGTAGTAACAGCAGTTTCGAATCGAGACCACGATGTTCAACAGCCCGAACAAGGCCACTGCATGCTCCTGTGGCCTGTTCCACCACAGCGCGATCATGAACACGGAGAACGTGATGTTGGTCAGGTTCAGTAGCAGCGGCACCACCACATTCCACATTTGATGCAGAAGGTGCGCTTGACGAATGTCCTGCGCAGGCGCCAGCACAGGTTGAGTGATGCCTCCGCGAGATCGTGCGTTGACGGTGATTTCCAGGGTGTTCGTCCCGGCGCGCAGGGCGTGACCCGGTACGTCAAGCAACGTTGGCGAAGGCTCCCCCATGGCGCTGCTGGTTTCTCGTGTGTCTTGCAGCAGGATGCCATTGAGGACGATTCGATGCTCCCCGCTCAATGCACTGAACAAGAGCCCCCAGCTTCGATCTCGGCTGTCCTGAGCCTCATCCTTGGAAAGCTCGGTGACGAAGTGATACGTGGCGATACCGGTGCCTGAGTGACCTTGGGCACGCCAATGATCCGGCAAGGCCTAGATGCGAGATGCGGTGTTCTCATGCTCAAAGCGCCGCTCCACCGAAGTCCAGTGCACGCTCTTGTCTTCAGCCGCGTCCATGTGCCATTGACTGGATAGCCAGTGGCTGTCAAGGTCAGGATCAAAACGCTCCACAGCACCCATTGCAGCCGCTTGTAGGGGGGTGTTCTGGGGGGCATCTCATCGTGGGCCTACAACATGAAGGACAGGGGCTCTTTCTCAGGGTACGACTGAGGTCGTGTGATTGTGCGCAACTTTCATCCAGCCGCGCATGCTGGCCTTGCCGCGAGAGGCATGAACTGATATGAATGATTATCTCCCCCCTGTTCAAGGGCTCGCCCCCGGGCAGGCTTTGTTGCAATCATTCATACCAAGCGTGGTTGTCTGGAGGGCTGATATGAGCAGCTGTACCGATCTCGTCCCTGTGCAACGAGACGACTTCCAAGGGCGCATCCCGATTGCCCACATGCGGCATCTCTACAGTCTGGATGCGGTGGAGAAACGCCTGGGCAAGTTGCCGCCCCGCGATCATGAGTCCTTGCGCGCCACATACGAGCGCATGCTCGAGAAGGGCCCCGAGCGCTTTCAGGTCAAACCCTCCGGCCTGCCGGCCATGGAGCACCTGTACGACGAGTTGCCCAACTTCCATGAGGTGCTGGACGACCTGCGCCGCCAACTGGCCTTGTGCACCGACAGCAGCGACGCGCTGGAGATCACGCCCATGCTCTTGCTGGGCCCGCCTGGGGTGGGCAAAACCCATTTCGCGCGCGAGGTGGCCAAGTTGCTGGGCACCGGGCATGGCTTCCTGTCGATGAGTGCCATGACGGCAGGCTGGATCCTGTCGGGCGCCTCCAGCCAGTGGAAAGGCGCGCGCCCGGGCAAGGTGTTCGAGACCTTGGTCGATGGGCAGTATGCCAACCCGGTCATGGTGGTGGATGAGATCGACAAGAGTGGCGGCGAGCACAGCTATGACCCGTTGGGCTCGCTCTACAGCCTGCTGGAGCACGACACCGCCGGTCACTTCACCGATGAGTTTGCCGAGGTGCCGATCGACGCCAGCCAGGTGATCTGGGTGGCCACGGCCAACGACGCGCGCGCCATCCCCGATCCCATCCTGAACCGCATGAACGTGTTTGAGATCGAGATGCCCGATGCCGAGGCGGCTCGTCAGATCGCCGCCAAGCTGTACCGGGGCATCCGCGCCGACCATGCTTGGGGGCAGCGCTTTGACGAGGCGCCGAGCGAGGCGGTGCTGGAGGCCCTGGGGCGGCTGGCCCCGCGGGAGATGCGCCGGGCCCTGATGGTGGCGTTTGGCAATGCCAAACTGGATGGGCGTGGCGCCCTGGAAGTGCGCGACCTGCCGGAGCAGGGTCAGCGGCGCGCGCCGATCGGGTTCGTGCAGTGAGTTGCTGATCCTGGCGGGGGCGGCCCTCATCCCAAGCCGCTCGGCCTGGGCCATACTTCAGGCCACACACGCCTGACAACGCCCATGCCCGCCAGCCTCAGCGGCCGCCTCGTGGTGGCCATTTCCTCCCGTGCCCTGTTCGACTTCGAAGAAGAAAACCAGGTCTTTGAAGGCGCGGACGACCGTGCCTACATGCAGCTGCAGCTGCAGCGCCTGGACGAGCCGGCGCGGCCCGGGGTGGCCCACAGCCTGGTGCGCAAGCTCTTGGCTTTCAACTCGCCGGCCGCGCCGCTGGTGGAGGTGGTCATCCTCTCGCGCAACGACCCGGTGTCGGGCATGCGGGTGTTCCGCTCGGCCCAGCGCGATGGCCTGCCGATTGACCGGGGCGTGTTCACGCGGGGGGCGAGCCCCTGGCGCTACCTCAAGCCTTTGGGCGCCCACCTGTTTTTGTCGGCCAACGAGGCCGATGTGAGCTCGGCGCTGGCCGCCGGTGTGCCGGCCGCGCGGGTGCTGCCGCATGCAGCTCGGGCGGGGGATGCCCATCCGCATGAGGTGCGCATCGCTTTCGACGGCGACGCCGTGCTGTTCTCGGACGAGGCCGAGCAGGTGTTTCAGCAAGGTGGCTTGGATGCCTTCCACCACCACGAGGTGGAGCGCGCCGCGCAGCCCTTGCCCGACGGGCCCTTCAAGCCCTTGCTGACCGCGCTGCATGAACTGCAGCAGCGGGCCGCGCAAGGGGCCGCCATGCGCGTCCGCACGGCCCTGGTCACGGCACGCAGTGCCCCGGCGCATGAGCGCGCCATCCGCACGCTGATGAACTGGAACATCGAGGTGGACGAGGCCATGTTCCTGGGCGGCCTGCCCAAGGGCGCCTTTCTGCGCGAGTTCGAGCCCGATTTTTTCTTTGACGACCAGACCGGCCATGTGGAGAACGCCGCGCCCCACGTGCCCTCAGGGCATGTGGCGGCCGGGGTGACGAACACGTCGAGACCAGACACGGCCACAGGAGCTTGACCATGAGCGATGAGCTGTCGGATTTCTTCGCCCTGCCGCCCTTCAAGGCCGACGAGGCCCTGGTCAAGCTGCGGCGTGATCTGCGCGACCTCAAGCCCTTGCAAGAGCAGGGCACGGGCAGTATGCCGGTGCGCTGGGCCTTCAAAGGCCTGCCGGTGATCGAGTTGCAGGTGGACGACGCCCCGCCAGTCATCCAGGCACGACTGGCCAAGCGCCCGTCACAGCGGCCCGAGTGGGCCAGCAAGACCTTGAAGAGCAGTGCCGACTTGCGTCAGTGGCTGGACGGGGTGCGCCAGCAACTCAAGCGTTGGGACGACGAGGACTGAACGCCGCTCGCTCCTGCGTGTCAGTCGGCCTGGCGTCCCCGCATCTTGGTCTTGAACAGTTCGCGGATGCTCACCTCGCGCGGGCCAGGAATCAGCTCATAGGTTTCACCTGCGGCCAGGGTGCCTGGCTGCCGCACGGCCAGGTAAAAGCCGCAGTACCCCGATTGCGCCATCATCTTCACGGCTTGCGCAAAACCCATCACCGCCGCGAACTTGAAGCAGGGTTGACGGGGCTCACTGATGGCCAGCCTGCAATCCGGAAAGGCCAGCACGTCACCGATGTGCGCATCGGCTTCCATCAGGCCGGTGATGGTCAGGTTCTCGCCCAGCATGCCGTGGGGCAGGGGCTCGCCCCAGGCCTGGGCACCAGCCTGGGCCCGCACCGTTTGCCAGAACGCGTAGTGCTCGTGGGGGTAGGCGTACACCGCCTTGTTGAGCCCCCCGTGCACGGTGGGATCGGCCTGCTCGTCGCCCGCCACACCCAGGGGCTGGACGGCGATGCGCTCGGGCGCCTGAAGGGACGACACCGGTCGTTTGCCGATGGCAGTCAGCACGCGGCGGCCCTCGATGGTCAGGGGCGTGGCCTGGGCCACATTGATTGACAACAGTTGGCGGGGCAGGATGGACATGCCCTGCAGTCTATCGTCAGCTCATCGCCAGGTCGACACGGTCAAGGCCATGGCCTTGAAGCCCACCACGCAGGGCTGGCCTGGCGCCCAGCCCATCTGCTGGATGGATTTGCGTGTCAACAGGCCCCACAGGGGCAAGCCGGGCAGCACCTGGGGGTTCAGCGGGTCGACCGAGCGGTCCAGCTCGATGCCCACGGCACCGTACACCCCATGTTCGCCTGCCAGCATGATTTGCGTGATGCGGCCCCGCAGGTGGTTGCTGCTGCTGGTGTCGATGGGGATGTCGCGGTGCAGGCTCACGTCGCGGGCACGCAGTTTCAGGCGCACCTTGGTGCCCACCGGGTGCAGCATGGCGGGCACGCTGACGCGCTGTCCACCGAGGTCGACCTCGCTGAGCAGCCACTCGATGTCATGCCGCTTGACCTCGCCCTCCAGCACGCTGCCGGCGTGCAGGCCCTCCAGGAAGGTGGACAGCGACACGTCCGACAGGATCTGGGCCGTGGGGCCGGCGCTGGCCACGCGGCCCTCGTGCAGGATGACCACCTCGTCGGCCAGCCGGACCACGTCGTGCATGCGCGGGCTGACCAGCACCATCGGCAGGCGAAAGCGCGCGGCTGATTCGGCCAGCAAATCCAGCAAGGCGTCGTGCTCTTGCTCCGGGACCAGCGCCAGCGGGTCGTCCAGCAGCAGCCCTTCGGCAGACGACAGCAGCGCGCGGCCCAGACCCAGCTTGACGCGTTGTGCGGGGGGCAACTGATCGGGGCGGCGCCCCAGCACGGCACCCAGGTCGAGCCAGTTGACGATGTCGTCCGGGGCCACCGCCAAAGCGCCCACGTGGGTGGAGGTGCGCCCGCCAGACCGGGCGCCAAACAGCAGGTTTTGCCGCACCGTCAGGTGCGGAATGAGGTGGCCATGGCCATCCAGCCAGGCCAGCCGTCGCTGGTGCGCAGGCAGGTTGATGCGGGCAGCCGAGTCGTACAGCGCATCGGCACCCAAGGCAACGCGCCCCCCCAGGGCCGGGATCAGGCCGGCAATCGCCTTGAGCAGACCGGATTTGCCCGAGCCTGGGCGCCCCACCAGCGCGCAGACCCGGCCGGGCGCCACGCGAAACTGGGCGCGCACATCCAGTTTGGAGGCCCGCAGTTTGAGCTCGACGCTCAAGGGCTTCATGGTGCGGGTGCTGACGCTCATACCCACCCCCGCTGGGTTCGGCGTTGGCGGCCCAGTTGGCGGCGCCAGGCCCGGCGGCTCCATTCACTGAGGGTGATGCCCATCACCGACACGAACAAGGCTGCCGCGCCCAGGCCCCACAGGGTGTGCGGGTGCTCCAGCAGGGTTTTGAGCGTGCGTGCCAGGCTCAGCCAATCCGGGCTGGCGGGCAGGGTGTCGGGGGTCAGGGCGGCCATCACCAGCACGGCGATCATCGATTCGCTGAAGGCCACGGCAAAGCCCAGGGCCATCGCCGACGCCAGGGCGGGGCGTGCCATGGGCAGCGAGATGCGCCACCAGGTGCGCCAGGGCGACACGCCCAGGGTGCGCGCCGCCGGTACCAGCCAGGGGTCCACCTCTTCAAAGGCCGGGCGCAGCAGGCGGATCATCCAGGGCAGGGTCATCAGGCAGCAGGCCAGCAGGGTGGCCAGCAGCATGTGGGCGGGGGTCCAGCCGTCCAGCTGGCGCCACAACCAGGCCACGTCCTGCTGACGCCAGCCCAACCATAGCCCCGCCGCCACCAAGGCCGGGGGCAGACCGGCCGGCAGCAACACGGCAATGTCCAGCAAGGCGCTGGTGCGCCAGCGTTGGCGGCCCATCCACTTGGACCATGCCAGCGCGGGCACGGCGCACAGCAGCACGGTGCTCAAGGCGATCAGGCCGCTCCAGCTCAGGATGCTCAGCACGCTGGCGTCCATGTCAGGCTCCAGGCAGGCGCCAGCCCGGGGCCAGCGCGCGGATCTGTCGGCGTGACAGGGGGCCATCCAGCCATTTCACCAGCAAGGCGGCACCCGGGTGGCTGGCACGGAACGAGCGCGCCACCTGCAGGGGCAGCCCTTGCATGCCGCTGGTGCTCAGCCAGATGCGGTGGTCGCGGTCGGGGGCCGCCTGCCAGGCGGCCCGGGTGGTCACGCTGTAGGCCAGGCCCGGGGGGGCAGACACGGGTGGGGCCGGGCGGCTCAAGGCGCCCTGGCGTGTGAAGCCCTGACTCCATTGATCCACCCAGGGGCCCAGGGCATGCCCGGCCGGCGGTGGCTCCCAGCGGGCGGCACCCGCGATGCGCGCCGTCAAGACCTGGGTGATGGCGCGCCGCCAGTCGCTTTCGCCACGCAGGCCGGCCTGGTCATCCTGGGGGCCGATCAGCAGCACGTCGGTGAACGCCAGGGTGCGGCGGTCGTGGATCAGCCCGGAGCGGTCCAGGGCGTCGGCCTGTGCGCCACCCAGAAAAACGGCCATGGGCAACTGCCCGTCTTCCAGTTGTCGCAGCAGGGACAGGCTGTCATGGGTTTGCCAGTCGGCCTTCCAGCCCATGTCCTGGCGCATGGCTTGGGCCCACCGCCCGCTCAGGCCTGTGCGCATCACCAGCGGGTCGATGCCCACCGGGGGGCTGTCTGCCCGAGGGGGCACCCGTGGCGAACCGAAGGCGGCCGGGCTGAGGCCCAGGGCGACGCAAGCCGCAGCTTGTCGCAGGCTGTCTGTCAGCCAGGTGCGCCGATCGGTGTCAAGCAGGAGGTTCGGGGACTCGGGCGGGGCGGAGACTGGCGTGGGCATGGGTCAAAAGCAGGTCGAGCCTGCCGATCCATGTGCCGACAAACTCCCCGAAGTCGACCAGCATACAAAAAATGTCGCCAATCGTGATCCGGTTCTCACCTGATGGCCCCCTCATCCCGGTCAACCCTTGCCTGAGGGGGGAACCCGGAAAAGCCAGTCTGCACTAAACTACGCGGTTACCAGTGTGACAGTTCGGTGAAGAGGTTTGGGGTCCGCCCCAACGATTCGTCGAAACGTGCGCATGGGTACAGCGGGGTGTCGACAGCGTTGGTGAGCCGGATCGGTGGCAGGCGTTGCATGCAGATCACGACCACAGAGCGTTGTCGAGACCCTGTTTTTTACTTTTGGAGCTTCTCATGACAACGACTGCTGCACAGGTGAACGCACCTGCCTACGTCAAAAACACGAAACTGATCGCTTGGGTGGCCGAGATGGCCTCGCTGCTGCAACCCAAGGACATCGTGTGGTGCGACGGTTCGACCGAAGAGTACGACCGTTTCTGTGCCCAGCTGGTGGCCGCCGGTTCGTTCAAGAAGCTCAACCCCGAGCTGCGCCCCAACAGCTACCTGGCCTGGACCCACCCGTCCGACGTGGCCCGCGTGGAAGACCGCACCTTCATCTGCTCGGCCCGCAAGGAAGACGCCGGCCCCACCAACAACTGGTGTGACCCCGCCGAGATGCGCGCCAAGCTGCAAACCGGCGAGCAAGCCCTGTTCAAGGGCGCCATGAAGGGCCGCACCATGTACGTGGTGCCGTTCTCGATGGGCCCGCTGGGCTCCGACATCGCCCACATCGGCGTGGAGTTGTCCGACAGCGCCTACGTGGCCGTCAACATGAAGCTCATGACCCGCATGGGCAAGGGTGTGATCGACGTGCTGGGTGCCGACGGCGAGTTCGTGCCCTGTGTGCATACCGTGGGTGCGCCGCTGGAAGACGGCCAGAAGGATTCCGCCTGGCCTTGCAACCCCGACACCAAGTACATCGTCCACTACCCCGAGACCCGCGAAATCTGGTCGTATGGCTCGGGCTACGGCGGCAACGCGCTGCTGGGCAAGAAGTGCTTCGCGCTGCGCATCGCCTCCACGATGGGCCGTGATCAAGGCTGGCTGGCTGAGCACATGCTGCTGCTGGGCGTGACCAACCCCCAGGGCCAGAAGTTCCACGTGGCGGCCGCCTTCCCCTCGGCCTGCGGCAAGACCAACTTCGCCATGCTGATCCCGCCCAAAGGCTTCGAGGGCTGGACAGTCACCACCATCGGCGACGACATCGCGTGGATCAAGCCCGGCGCCGACGGGCGGCTGTACGCGATCAACCCAGAGGCGGGCTACTTCGGCGTGGCACCGGGCACCAACACGCTGACCAACCCCAACTGCATGGCCAGCCTGACGCGCGACGTCATCTTCACCAACGTGGCGTTGACCGACGACGGCGACGTGTGGTGGGAGGGCATGGGCGAGCCGCCCGCGCACTGCCTGGACTGGCAGGGCAAGGACTGGACACCGGCGGACGGTGCGGCCGGCCGCAAGGCGGCGCACCCCAACGCGCGCTTCACGGTGGCGGCCACCAACAACCCGGCGCTGGATCCGGCGTGGGATTCGCCCGCGGGCGTGCCGCTCGACGCGCTGATTTTTGGCGGGCGCCGCAGCGACACCGTGCCGCTGGTGACGCAGGCGCGCACCTGGATCGA
>CAMTVS010000116.1:0-38424 GCA_947085235.1 uncultured Aquabacterium sp.
CGGCGACGACGAGCTGCACCGCAGCTCCCTGGCCGCTCAAGGGCTGACCAGCGTCTACACCGAGGTGGTGCGTGCCGTGCTGGAACAAGCCGGTGTGTCGGCCAAATCGGTGCGGGCCATCGGCGCGCATGGGCAGACGGTTCGTCACCGCCCTGACCAGGGCTACACCTGGCAGGTGAACGCCCCAGCCTTGCTGGCCGAGACCACCGGCATCGACGTGGTGGCCGACTTCCGCAGCCGCGACATCGCCGCTGGCGGGCAAGGTGCCCCGCTGGTGCCCGCGTTTCACCAGGCCATTTTCGGTCAGGCGCAGCACACCGTGGTGGTGCTGAACGTGGGCGGCATGGCCAACCTGAGCATCTTGCGACCCGGTCACCCTCCGTTGGGCTTCGATTGCGGCCCAGGTAACTGCCTGCTGGACATGTGGTGCGGATGGCAAACCGGGCACGCCTTCGATGCCAATGGTGAATGGGGTGCCGGTGGCGACGTGCGTGAAGACTGGCTGGCTGATGCGCTGCAAGAGCCCTACTTTCACCTGCCCCCCCCGAAGAGCACCGGCCGCGATCTGTTCAATGCCGACTGGTTGAACCGCTGGCTGGCACCACACGGCCTGACCGACGGCCCCATGAGCGATGCGCAACAGGCGCGCGATGTGCAGGCCACCTTGTGCGAGCTGACCGCGCGCACCGCGGCCATGGCCATCAGGGAGCATGCGCCCGATGCCGCAGAGGTAGTGGTGTGTGGCGGGGGCGCCCTGAATGGCGACCTGCTGCGCCGCCTCAGCGAGCAACTGCAAGGGGTGCGCGTGGGACGCTCAGACGCCCACGGACTGGATGTGATGCAGGTGGAAGCGGCTGCTTTCGCGTGGCTGGCCTGGTGTCATGTGCACCGCCAACCGGGCAATGTGGCCGGCGTGACCGGCGCACAGGGTGGACGCATCCTCGGCGCCCTGTATCCCGCCTGAACGGGCCCTGGCTGTGTGGCCAGTAGGGCCCAGGTCCCTGGCGGGACCCGGCCCTTCATCCTGAACTCAGACCGAGAAGCTCGAACCACAACCGCAGGTGGTGGTGGCGTTCGGGTTGCGGATGACGAACTGTGCGCCTTCCAGATCGTCCTTGTAGTCGATCTCGGCGCCCACGAGGTACTGCAGGCTCATGGCGTCGATCAGCAAAGTCACGCCGTTCTTGACCATGGCCGTGTCGTCTTCGTTCTGGATTTCATCGAACGTGAAGACGTACTGAAAACCCGAGCAGCCGCCGCCCTGGACTAACACGCGCAACTTGAGGTCGGGGTTGCCCTCTTCGGCCACCAGTTCAGCCACCTTGCCGGCAGCGGCGTCGGTGAAAACGATGGGGGCCGGCATCGGCTCGTCGTACGAGGGGGATGCGGTTTCGGCGACTGCGCTCATGGGGATTCTCCAAAGAAACAGAATTCAGGTCAGGAGGCTGCGCGATCGCTGCCGCCTGAGTGGGGTGTGGCTGGGCCGGTGCCTGAAGAGGCGGCCAGCTTCAAGGCGGGCTTGTCGTCCGCCTTCAGGGGACGCAACTCGCCATCGATCGTGGCGCCCTGGTGCATTTCCAGGGCTTCGTAATGCACATCGCCCACGATCCGGGCCTTGGGCTGCAGCTCAAGAAGGTCTTCGGCACGCACAGGGCCTTCCACCACACCGTTGATGATGACATGCCCGGCCCTGACCTTGCCATGGATGCGGGCTTTCTCGCTGATCACGAGTTGTGTGCGGCCATCACCCACGGCGGTCACGTTGCCGTGAACCTCGCCGTCGATGCGCAAGCCATCGGTGAAGCGCACCTCGCCGGTCAGCACGGTCCCTTCGCCGATCAAGGTTCGAAGCGGGGGGTTCTTTTTCCAGCCAAACATACAGCTCTCCTTGATGGCATCCAGTGGGTCAGCCCGACATTGTGCCCAAAGGGGCCGCCGCTGAGCGCCCCGTTCATGCACGGAAAGGGATATTCCGTCACAAGCGGGCGTTCTGGGTGGCCCGTGTCACACCGGACTGGTCGTTCACGCGCACCAACACTTGTCGCACCTGCACATCTGCCGGGTGGTTGAGCACCCCTTCCAGGCGGCGGTACTGACGGAATTTCAAGGGCTGCGTCAGCACCTGCTCACCTTCGGCCGACCACGGCTGACCATCCCGCGTGCCTTGGACCTGCAGGCGCAACTGGCCCACGAACTCGGGAGCGGCGCGGCCGCCAGGCAACATCAACAAGACCTGAAAGCGAAGCTGCCCATCGGTGAGGCGCTCCAGCTGCACAGCCCGGATGGCGACACCGGCCGTGCCGGCGGTGGGCAGCAGGCGCTCAAAGAAACCCAGATCGTCCTTGAGGGCCTGGTTCTCGGCCTCCAGCGCCTTCACCTGCTCGATCAGGTGCGCCTGGGTGGCTCGTTCGGTCTTGAGCAGGCTGTCGGCCGTGTTGGCGATGGACTGAGCCCGATCACGATCCTGGCGCGCGACCTCCAGTTGGGTCTGGGTGGCCTGCAATTGCTCGGCCAATGACTGGGCACCACCGCCCAGCCCGGCCAAGCCGCGCCCGACTTCGAAGGCCCACAGGGCCAGGGCGCCGGAGAAGCCCAGCACAATGGCCACCGCTGCCCAGCGCACCGGCCAGGGCAAGTGACTGCGAACCACCATGCGCGGCGCGCTGATGGACAGCCGCCGCCGCAGCAAACGCCAGCGCATCAGGGCAGCACGGGCACGCCGGTCAGGCCGAGGTGCTCATCGAGGCCGCACATCAGGTTCATGCACTGCACGGCCTGACCGGAAGCCCCCTTGGTGAGGTTGTCCTCCACCACCAGCACCATGACGGTGTCGGGCAGCGGGCGGTGCACCGCGATGCGCACGGTGTTGGAGGCGCGCACGCTGCGGGTTTCAGGCGCACTGCCGGCGGGCAGCACGTCCACAAAGCGCTCGCCACGGTAGGTGTCTTCGAACACCTTCTGCAGATCAGCCGCCTGGCCGGCACTGTTCAGGCGCGCGTACAGCGTGGAGTGGATACCGCGGATGATGGGCAGCAGGTGAGGCACGAACAGGCAATGCACGCTGTCATCGCCCGCGATGGCACGCAGCTGCTGGTTGATCTCCGGACCGTGACGATGACCCTTGACGCCATAGGCCTTGAAGTTGTCCGAGGCTTCGGCGTGCAGGGTGTGCACCTCGGCCTTGCGACCCGCGCCCGAGATGCCTGAGGCGCAGTTGGCAATCAGGCCGGTGGGCTCGATCAGCTTGTTCTTGAGCAACGGGGCAAAGCCCAGTTGCACCGAGGTCGGGTAGCAGCCCGGATTGCCGATCACGCGTGCGCGACGAATCGCGTCGCGGTTGAGTTCAGGCAGGCCGTAAATGGCCTCGTCGAGGATGTCCGGACAGGTGTGGGCCATGCCGTACCACTGCTCGAACTCGGCCGTGTTCTTGAGGCGGAAATCAGCCGCCAGGTCGATCACCTTCACGCCCGCATCCAGCAGCTCGCGGGCCTGGGCCATGGCCACGCCATGCGGGGTGGCAAAGAAGACCACATCGCACTCGGTCAGCTTGGCGTCATCCGGCGTGACAAAGGCCAGGTCCACATGACCCCGCAGGCTGGGGTACATGTCTGCCACCGGCAGGCCGGCCTCTTTGCGCGAGGTGATGGCCTTGAGCTCCACTTGGGGATGCTGCGACAGCAGGCGCAACAACTCCACCCCGGTGTAACCGGTGCCACCAACGATGCCGACCTTGATCATTCAACGATCCTTTCAAGCTGCAGACGGGGCATTGTAGGAAAACAATGCCCTCCAGAATGACAAACCCGCCCAGGGCGGTGGCCAGGGGCGGGTGGGGCAGGCCAGCACAGAGGCCAACCTGGGGGGTGTCGATCAGCGCTTGCTGAACTGCTTGCGACGACGAGCGCCGTGCAGACCGACCTTCTTACGCTCGACTTCGCGGGCGTCGCGGGTCACGTAACCAGCGCGGCTCAGTTCGGGCTTCAGATTGGCGTCGAAATCGATCAGGGCGCGGGTCAGGCCGTGGCGCACAGCACCGGCTTGGCCAGACTCACCACCGCCGTGCACATTGACCTTGATGTCAAAGGCTTCGCCGTTGTTGGTCAGCACCAGCGGCTGCTTGACGATCATGATCGAGGTCTGACGACCGAAATACTGATCGACGGGCTTGCCGTTGACGATGATCTGGCCAGTGCCCTTCTTGATGAAGACGCGGGCCACGGAGGACTTGCGACGGCCGGTGCCGTAGTTCCAGTTACCGATCATGTGACGGCTCCTCAGATTTCCAGGGCCTTGGGCTGCTGAGCGGCGTGCGGATGCTCGCTGCCTGCATAGACCTTCAGCTTCTTGATCATGGCGTAACCCAGGGGGCCCTTGGGCAGCATGCCCTTGACGGCCTTTTCAATGGCGCGGCCGGGGTGCTTGGCCTGCATGTCCTTGAAACGGGTCGCGTAGATACCGCCGGGGAAGCCCGAGTGACGGTAGTAGATCTTGTCATTGGCCTTGGTGCCAGTGACGCGAATCTTGTCGGCGTTGACGATGACGATGAAATCGCAGGTGTCCACGTGAGGCGTGTAAATGGCCTTGTGCTTGCCGCGCAGACGGAGAGCGACTTCGCTGGCCACTCGTCCGAGCACCTTATCGGTGGCGTCGATCACAAACCACTCGTGCTTCACTTCGGCCGGCTTGGCGCTGAAGGTCTTCATGAGATTTCCTAAGTGGTGAACTGGTTGACTGCTCTTCTTGGCACCGCTTCTGATTCGCTGCCCCTTGTGCCTGATAACAAACCCATGGCGCGACGCTGGCGGCCTCGCAAAAAGCGTGACTGGCACGGTGATGCCACTTTTCCCGGCAACCATTTCGGGAAAGCCTGACACTCTACCACAGCTGGCAGTGGCAGCGCAAATGTGCCATCAACGCTGTCGCCGGATGGCCGGCGGCACACGACCTGTCACACCAAGTGCGTTAAAAAGCGCAAAACTGGGCTGATTCAGACCGCCCGAGGGCGCACCCGCCTTGCGAGCAATGAACGGATCGCGTACATTAGTGTAAACCCTAGGTTCTTTTCGCGACATGTTTGGCGTGTCGCCTGGAACATCACCGTGAGCAACGTGAAGCCCCCCCTCCTGGATCGATTTGGCCTGAAGCCGGCACCGGAAGCGCAGCGCGCCACGGAGCCCGGCTCGCCCATCCCTGCCGATCATTGGGTGCCGATCCGCGACCTGCACGCGCGGCACCGCCGCCGCATCCTGGATCACCTCATGCAGCTGGACGAGCGTGATCGCTTCTTGCGCTTTGGCTCGCCGGTGAGCAGCGAACAGATGGCCAGGTACGTCGCCTCGATCGACTTCAAGCGCGACGAGGTGTTTGGCATCTTCAACCGCAAGCTGCAACTGGTGGCGGTGGCCCATCTGGCGGCCATGCCGGGCCAGGGCCCGCATGGCGACTCATCGCGCGGACGCGCCATGGAGTTTGGTGTGTCGGTGCTGCCCTCAGGGCGCGGCAAGGGGCTGGGCATGCGCCTGTTCAACCACGCGATCATGCATGCGCGCAACCAGCACGCCAGCCACCTGATGATCCATGCGCTGACGGAGAACGGCCCCATGTTGCGCATTGCCGCCAAGGCGGGCGCCGTGATCGAACGCGATGGCCCTGACGCCGAAGCCTGGCTGAAGCTGCCGCCCGACACGGTGGGCACGCACCTGGACAGCTCGCTGCAGTCGCTGGCGGCCGAGGTGATCTACCGCGTGAAGTACCGGGTGATGCACGTCAGCGACTGGGTGCGGCTGCTGGTGGCCTCGGCCTGATTTCGCATGGCGGCAGCCGCGCACCCCTGATGGAGGGATGCGGTCATGTCCCCTCTGTCCGAAGAAGGCAAAGTTCTGTAACATCTTCCACCATTACAGGGAAGAAGTTGCGAAATGAACCTAGAGGCCTACTGGTGGTGGATGCCACCCGTCACGGCGCTGGCTGGCGTGTTGCTGGGCTGGTGGTGGCGGGGCAGGCGCGACCGCGCTGCGCGCCGCAGTTGGCCGACCCGCTGGAACCTGCAGGCACGCCCCCTGTTCAATGCGCATGAGCGCGCCCTGCACCGCGACCTGAAAGCCGCCCTGCCCCACCATCTGGTGCTGGCCAAGGTCAGCTTGCTGCGATTTTGTCAGCCCCACTACCCCGAAGAAGCCCGCGTTTGGTACGACCGGCTGATGGGCCTGCATGTGTCGATGGTGGTGTGTCACCCCAACGGATCGGTGGTGTCGGTGATCGACTTCGAGCCGCCGTCTGGGCAGCGTGACAGCAGTGGCCAAAAGTTCAAAGAGGCCGTGCTGGAGGCCTGCCGCATCCGATACCTGCGCTGCCGACCAGGGCAGTGGCCGCATCAGGCCTTGCTCGCCAGTTGGGCCCTGGGCCCGGCCGCAGACCTGTCCACCGCCGCATCCAGCGCTGGCGGCCACCCTGGAACGGCAGGCACCCCGACGGGGCAAGAGCGCCTGCACGATGCGGGCGATCAACTGGCGCGCAAGCTGCGCGAACGACGGGCCGAGCGGGCCGCACGCTGGGCCGAATCGGGCTTCGCGCCCGACTCGTTCTTTGCGTTTGACGGCCGGGGCGACTCCGGCCCGGCCCCGCTGACCGATCTGGGCGACCTGGACGAGTACGGCCACCCCCGACCGCCGCACCAGCAGCGGGCCTGACGCCCGCCACCGCTCGGCTGCGTCACACGGCAGCCGTCGTCAGCAGCGCGTTGACACGGCGCACATAGGTGGCCGGATCATCCAGCTGACCGCCTTCGGCCAGCAAGGCCTGGTCGAACAGGATGTGGGCCAGGTCGTCAAAGTGCTCGCTGGCTTCCAGCTTCTTCACCAAGGCATGCTCGGGGTTCACCTCGAGGATGGGTTGAACCGCCGGTGCACTCTGGCCCGCCTGCTTGAGCAAGCGCGCCAAGTGGGCACTCATGTCGCCCGATTCGGTGACCAGACAGGCGGGTGAATCCACCAGGCGGGTGGTCACGCGCACATCCTTGGCACGTTCGCCCAGAGCGGTCTTCAAACGCTCCAGCACGGGCTTGAAGGTGGCAGCGGCCTCTTCGGCCTTCTTCTTTTCTTCTTCGTCCTGCAGCTGCCCCAGGTCCACAGCACCCTTGGTGACGTTTTGCAGCGGCTTGCCGTCAAAGTCGTACAGGTGCGAGAGCAGCCACTCGTCCACGCGGTCGGTCAGCAGCAGCACCTCAATGCCCTTCTTCTTGAAGAGCTCCAGTTGCGGACTGTTCTTCGCCGCGGCCAGGCTGTCGGCCGTGATCACGTAGATGGCTTCCTGGCCGTCTTTCATGCGGGCCACGTAGTCGGCCAACGACACGCTGGGCTCGCCCGACTCATCATGCGTGGAGGCAAAGCGCAGCAGCTTGCTCAGGCGCTCACGGTTGGCGAAGTCTTCGCCCACGCCTTCTTTCAGCACGGCGCCAAACTCTTTCCAGAAGGCGGCGTACTGATCGCGCTTGGCTTGATCCTCGTTGTGGGCCAGGTCTTCCAGCATCGACAACACCCGCTTGGTGCAACCCTCGCGGATGGCCTTCACATCGCGGCTTTCCTGCAGGATCTCGCGGCTGACGTTCAGCGGCAGGTCGGCCGAATCGACCACGCCCTTCACGAAACGCAGGTAGTTGGGCAGCAGGGCCTCGGCGTCGTCCATGATGAAGACGCGCTTCACATACAGCTTCAGCCCGCCCTTCTTGTCGCGGTTCCAGAGGTCGTAGGGGGCGTTCTTCGGGATGTAGAGCAGCTGCGTGTATTCACTGCGGCCTTCGACCCGGTTGTGGGTGTGGGCCAGGGGCGCCTCGTGGTCGTGGCTGATCTGCTTGTAGAACTCGTGGTACTGCTCTTCGGTGATGTCGCTCTTGCTGCGCGTCCACAGGGCGGCGGCCTGGTTGACGGTTTCCCACTCGTCTTTCAGCTCGTGCTCGCCCTTCTCCTGGTTCCATTCCTCTTTTTGCATGAGGATGGGCAGCGAGATGTGGTCGGAGTACTTGCCGATGATGCTGCGCAGCTTCCAGCGGGCCAGGAAGTCGTCTTCGCCCTCGCGCAGGTGCAGGATGATGTCGGTGCCACGGGTGGGCTTGGTGATGGCCTCGACCTCGAAGTCGCCGGTGCCTTCACTGGTCCAGCGCACGCCTTCTTCGGCCTTCAGGCCGGCACGGCGGGTTTCGACCGTGATCTTGTCGGCCACGATGTAGCCGCTGTAAAAGCCCACACCGAACTGGCCGATGAGCTGGGCGTCTTTCTTCTGGTCGCCCGACAGGCGGCCCATGAACTCTTTGGTGCCCGACTTGGCGATGGTGCCCAGATGGTCGATGGCCTCTTGCGCGCTCATGCCGATGCCGTTGTCGCGGATGGTGAGCGTGCGGGCGGCCTTGTCAATCAGGATGCGCACCTCGAGGTTGGGCGCGTCTTCGTACAGGCCGCTGTTGTCCAGCGCCTCGAAGCGCAGCTTGTCGCAGGCGTCCGACGCGTTGGAGATCAGCTCACGCAGAAAGATCTCTTTGTTGGAGTACAGCGAGTGGGTGACCAGGTGCAGCAGCTGCTTGACCTCGGCCTGGAAGGAATGGGTGGTCTTGTCCATGGCTGTTGTTGTGGTGGATGCGTGGATGAAACAAGGGGCGCAGCGCCACTGGCGCCACGCGTGTGGCGGAGGTGGGGTGCCGGCGGCAGATTTCAAGAGGTGGGCCCCGACGTGGGCACATGGTGTGCGTCGGCGCCACGCCACTTGCCAAACCCGAAAAATTCGTTGTATAGTCTTGGTCTCGATGGCGCTTTAGCTCAGCCGGTTAGAGCGACGGAATCATAATCCGCAGGTCCGGGGTTCGAATCCCTGAAGCGCCACCAGAATAAAGCCAATTGAATCAATCACTTAGCGCTCAAAGCCACCCTCGGGGTGGCTTTTTGTTTGGCGACCCAATATTGCGTGTAGGCAATCTGTAGGCAACTGGCACGGAAAGGCCCCACCACCCCACGCCAGTAAATAACAGGTCTGTGAACATCGGGCTGCCCCACGCTCAGGGCGGAAGCTGGTCATGAATAGGTTCAGCTGGGGGCAACAGTTTGTCGAACATGCACAAAGTTAGCTTGGTGCGCGATAGTGCCGCGTAATGAATTGGCAAAGGTCGCTTCGCCCTTGATTGCCGGCCGTTCAGGTTACGACCCAGAAGGGCTGCGCCAAGGGTGGCGCATCGACCTGAAAGCCGCTCTGCCTGAGGCCGTACAACAGATGAGCAGCCGCCTGCTCTTCGATAGCCAGCCGTACATTCTTCACCGCCGACCCTAGGTGCGGAGTGAATACCGTTGCGGGGTGGCTGAGCAAACGCGCGTCGATGTCGCGAGGTCGATCGTCCAGCCCCCAGTCCTCCAGCTCAAACACATCGGCAGCGTAGGCACCCAAATGTCCGCCGACCAGCGCATCGGCCACGTCAGACTCCCGAACCACCGAGCCCCGGCCCACATTGACGAGCACCATATCGGGCTTGGCCTGTCGCAATAGGGGCGCATCGATCAGGTGGCGAGTCTGCGGACTCAGGGGCAAGGCCAAGAAAACGAAGTCGCTTGTCGCGAACGCCTCGGACAAGCTCACCTGCCGGACGCCCATGCTGCGTGAACGCAAGTCAACGCCCAGCACCTTTGAACAACCAAAGCCCTGGAGCCGCTCCGCTATAGCCAGACCCACTGCCCCAAGGCCGATGACGGAGGCCACCGAGCCATGCAGGCCTTTGCCATACAGGCTGGGCCGCCAACCCTGAAAACCTACACGAACCTTGGCATCCCCGGCCATGATGTTCCGACCTGCTGCGATGGCCAGCCCTAGCGCCAACTCTGCCGTAGGTTCGGTGAGCAGGTCGGGCACATAGCTCACCCGTACACCACGTTGCTTGCAGGCTTGCAGGTCGAAGTTGTCGTAGCCCTTGAGTGCACAGGCAATCACCTTCAGGCGCGGGGCGGCAGCCAGTGTTTCGGCACTCACCCGATCGGTCATGAAGGCCATCAAGCCATCAGCATCCGCCAGATGCTGGTGCAGTGTGTGCGACGACCAGGGCTCGGGGCCAGGGTTCATCACGACATCCAGACTTTCTTTTAGCAGCCTGAGCACGCGCTCATGGAGAGGTTGTGTCACGACCACGCGGGGTCGGTCGAGAGGGACATTCTGATTCATATGGGATTGATACGAAAAATGGCGAGCTGTCGGCACCGGTACACCCACGGCAAAGAGGCGGCACCCAACACCCCGTAGCGGCTGCTTGAACAGCCCACGGTGTTGACTTACTTCAACTTGCGACGCAGCAATGCGCCCAGGCTGTCCACAACCAAGACACAGGCCAGGACGCACAGCAAGATGGCACTGACCTGGTCGTAGTTCACCAGCCGAAGCGCCGCCATCAGTTCAAAGCCGATGCCACCTGCGCCCACGATGCCCAGCACGGCAGATGCCCGGAAGTGGTACTCCCAGCGGTAGATGGTGATGTCGCCCAGCTGCGGCATCACCTGTGGCAACACCGCATGTGCGATGACCTGGAATCGGTTCGCGCCGGCCGCCCTGGCGGCCTCCAGTGGCTTGGGGTCCACGTGCTCGATGGCTTCGGCGTAGAACTTGCCCACCATGCCCGCCGAGTGCAGGGCCAACGCGAGTACACCGGGCAAGGCCCCGAAGCCTACCGCCGCCACGAAGACGATGCCCAGGATGATCTCGGGAACTGAGCGGAAGGCCGCCAACAACGTGCGCGCCAGTTGTCCAATGGTTGCGTGGGGCGTGGTGTTGGGCGCAGCGAGCAGTGCCAATGGCAGGGACAGCACCACCGTGAGTGCGGTCCCTGCCACGGACATGGCCAGCGTGTCAGCCAAAGGTTGAACCCAATGACGCCAGCGTTCAAAGTTGGGTGGCACCATCTCTGAGGCCAATTGCGCCATGGCCGGAGCACCCTCTGCAAACCGCTGAGCGTCAAAGAACCCTGTGACTTGCAGGGCCCCCAGGCACACCACCAGCAGCACCGAGCACAGCCCCAGCAATCGCAGACGCCTTGCAGCGTCCTCCTGCAAGAGCGCTTCCATCAAGGGTGCCGAACTCATTTCATCTTGCCCAGATCGAGTTTGAGCACGCGCGCGGTCTCACGCAGCACGTCGTAAGCCTTGTCGTCGGTGGCCTGGAACCCCTGAACCCGGAAGCTCTTGAGCACCTCCGCATCCTTCATGTTGAGAAATGCATTACGAATGGCCTGCTTCAGCTCGGGCTTCAAATCAGCCTGCATCACCATGGGGTAGTTGGGAATGGGTGCGGTCAACTCCATTTGAACGATCTTGCTGCCATCCACCGTGCCACGAGACATCAGGTTGTCCAAGATGGGTTTGGACAAGGCGCCGGCAGGCACCTGGCCCGCTTGAACCGCTCTGGCCACTGCATCGTGCGTGCCCAGATGTACCGGGCGATAGTCCTTCTCGCCATCGAGCTTGGCCTTGGTCAGCAGGTGGGCGCGAGGCGCCAAGTGGCTGGAAGTGGAGGCCTGATCGCCAAAGCCAAACGCCTGACCACGAACGTCAGCCAACGACTTCACCGGGCCGCCGGCCGTGGCGATCAGCACCGATTGGTAGGTGGGTGAGCCGCGCTCCACCCCCACGGCAAATGGCTCGATCGTTGGTGCCTTGGACTTGGCGAGCACGTAAGAGAAGGGGCCAAAGTAGGCCACTTCAATGCGGCCGAATCGCATGGCTTCGATCATCGAGGAGTAGTCTGTCGTGACGATGATCTCCACATCCTTGCTCAGGTTCTTCTCCAGATACTCCTTCAGGGGCTGGGCATTCTGGATGATCGTCGAAGCGTTCTCGTCGGGCAGCAGGGCCACGCGCAGCTTCTTGGGGTCTTTGCCTTGAGCCCACGCGGGTGTGGCAAGCAGACAGGCCAGCAAGGCAGAGGCGCCCAGGCGAAGAAATGGACGGCGAAGGTTCATGGGGATGTCTCCATCAGCGAAGGGTTGAAAGGGTTGGCGTGAAAGAATTCGGGTTCGACGCCTGCAGCGCAGGCCGTGGTGGACGCACCTCGGGAGCCATAGAGGCGCGCCTGCAAATCAGGACTCAGATCGGGAGCGGGCACATCAAAAAGCACCTCACCGGATCGCAGGCCGACGATGCGGTCAGCAAACGTTTTGGCAAGATCCACCTGGTGCAGGCTGACCAAGGCCGTCAACCCGTCGTTTTTGCAGATGCCGTGCAGCAGGCTCAGAACGGAATGCGCTGTGGCAGGGTCCAGGCTGGCCACAGGCTCATCGGCCAACAAGACTTGGGGTGACTGCACCAGGGCCCGGGCAATGCCCACCCGCTGCTGCTGCCCGCCCGAGAGCATGTCGGCGCGAAACATGGCCTTGTCCAACAGACCGACGCGTTCAATGGCACCCAGCGCGAGCAGGCGATCACGCTTTGACCATGGCCACAGGCTGGCCAGCGACGGCCTTGACCCCACCAGCCCCAACAGCACATTGCTCAGCACCGTTTGCCGACCGATCAGGTGATGCTGCTGAAACACCATGGCGCACTGACGCCGCAGGGCCCTCAAGCGCGCCGCACGTGAGCCCTGCTCTACCGCACCTTGGAGCTGCACCGAACCCGTACTGGGTTGCACCAATTGGTTGATGGAGCGCAGCAGCGTCGACTTTCCGGCTCCTGATGCCCCGAGCAAGACCGCAAACTCACCTGGGGTGAAGGACAAATCCACCGGTTTGAGCGCGCACATGCCACTTGGATATGTCACCCCCACGCCGCGCAGCGTCAACACACCCCTGCCCGACGGCGCTACAGGCTCTTTAGCGATCAACTGGGTCATCCTTACTCCAACGCGTTTGCACCTGTTGCAGTCTGAGGGGCTCGCGTGTCACACACATGACGTTTTCAGCCGTAAGAATTCAGGCAACCATTGATCACATCTATGAACGGAATCAGCCTGCTCGCGGCCCTGAAGGCCTTCGATGCCACCGCTCGCCTGGGCAGCATGACCCAGGCTGCCAAACAACTGGGCCTGCAGCAACCCACGGTGTCGGCCCACGTGCTTCGGCTGGAGCAGGAGTTCGGGGTGGAGCTGTTTCACCGGCGCGGGCGACGCCTGGAGCTCTCTGGCTTTGGTGGGTTGCTGCTGGAGCAGACCCGCAGGGTGTTCAGCGGCGAAGAAGACGCGCAGGCACTGTTGCTGGCCGCCCGCCAGCACTATGTCGGGCGTCTGCAGATTCATGCCATCGGCCCGTACAACGTGCTGCCCATCTTGAAGCACTACCGCCAGCGTATGCCCAATGTGAACCTGAGCGTCGCGGTCGCCGACTCACAGACCATCCTCTCCCGCATTCTTGACTGGCGGGGAGATGTCGGCATCGTGCTCGGAGCGCCCGTCGACTCTCAGTTGTTTCGCATGCCGCTACGCAAACAAGCCCTGGTGGTGTTCTGCCACAAACACCACCCACTGGCGGCCAAGCCCGCCATCACCATGAAAGACTTGGCGGGGCAGGGTTTGGTTTGTAGGGAAGAGGGCTCAACCACTCGACGGGTGTTCGAACAAACGCTGCGCAAGCACCAAGTGACCATGAGAACTGTGTTGGAGATGGGCAGTCGTGAGGCCGTTCGGGAAGCCGTTGCACAAGGGTTTGGCATCGGTGTGGTCGCTGAGCCGGCATACATCGCTGACGAGCGCTTGGTACAACTGCCGCTGACTGATGCGACGATGCACACAGAAGTGCACGTGGTGTGTAGGCAGGAACGCAGCCAAGTTCCGCTGATCCAAGCCTTCATCGAGGCAGCTCGGCTGTTCTCGAAGGACCCTCAGCGCCTTGAGTGGGGCTGATTACGGTAACAGGCCACCCCTCACTCAATACTCTATGAGTATGAAGGGCTGCCGCTCGGGAGGAAGTTCAGCATTTGCTCGCGGCGCTGGCTCTGCCTGAGAGCATGACGCAATCCTATGAACCTTACATGCTGTCCCCTGGAAGACTGAATTCTTGGTGTTAACTCCCTGAAGCGCCACCAGAATCCGAAGCCCCGCCCACCGACATGGTTGGCGGGGTTTTTCTTTGCCCGCGCGCCGACCAAGGGTGCTCTGAAGAGGGCTCAAGGCGCCAAGACTTGGCGTCTTCGGTCATTGAAGCCACTGCGCCAGCCGCGTACAGTGCGTGATCCCCGTCACCGACCCGTCACAGGAGCACCGCACATGCAGCACAAGACAGCCCTCGTCACTGGCGGCAGCGCCGGCATTGGCAAAGAAACCGTCAAAGCGCTGGTGGCGCAAGGCTACGAGGTGCTGATCGCCGCGCGCGATGCGCGCAAGGGTCAGGCCCTGGTGGCCCAGCTGCAACGCGAAACGCCTGGCGCCCGGGTGGATTTCATCGCCTGCGATTTGTCAGAGTTCGGGCAGGTGGTGAATCTGGCGCAGACCGTGCAGGCCCGCTGGACCCGGCTGGACGCCCTGGTGTTGAACGCCGGGCTGTTCACCCCGCAGTTGCGCTGCAATTCGGCAGGCTATGAGTTCATGTTTGCCACCACGCACCTGGGGCACTTCCTGCTGACGCACCACCTGTTGCCGCTGGTGTTGACCACGCCTGATGCGCGCATTGTGGTGACCAGCTCGGTGGCGCACTGGTTTGGCGGCGGGTTTGACTTCGACAGCCTGCGCAGCCCCTCGGCGCTGTCGCTGTTGATGCTGGTGCCCTTCAGGGCGTATGGCCGCTCCAAGCTGGCCAATCTGCTGTTTGTGCGTGAACTGGCGCAGCGGGTGGCGGGCAGCTCGGTCAAGGTCAATGCCTTCCACCCTGGCGCGGTGCAAACCGAAATCTGGCGTGACACGCCGGGCCTGTTCAACGCGCTGATCCGGCCGGGCTTGATCTCGGAAGCACAAGGGGCGCGCACCCAGATCCAGCTGGCCACCTCACCGGCCATCAAGGAGTCGGGCCAGTATTGGGTGGGTGGCAAGGTGGCCTTCAGCAGCCCGGCCAGCCGCAACGCGGCGCTGGCACGCCGACTGTGGCAATACAGCGAGCAGGCCCTGGGCATCCAGACCTTTGGCCGCCCGGAGTCGGGCGAAGGCATCGCGCGACGACAAGCCTGAGGCGCGGCCGAGCACTGGGCACACCCCCATGGCTTGGGGCATGATGGCGGGCTTGGCTTGTTGAACCCGTTCCCATGTCGTCCACGCCCCGCTCTTCGTCGCTCTGGCCGAGCCTGACCCAGGCCGCCCGCTGGCTGCTGGAGGTGCTGTTCTTCGTGGGTGTGTGGGCGGTCGCCGATGTGCTGGTGCGCCACTTGGATTGGCCCGTGCCCAGCAGCGTGGTGGGCCTGCTGGCCTTGACCACCGTGCTGTTGCTGGGTTGGTTGCCCACCCGGCACATCGAGCGCGGCGCGCGCTGGTTGCTGGGCGACATGCTGCTGTTTTTCATCCCGCCGCTGATGGCGCTGATCCGTCATCAAGAGCTGTTTGGCTGGCTGGGGTTCAAGCTGGCCGTGGCCGTGGTGCTGGGCACCTTGTTCGTGATGGGCGGCGTGGGCTGGGTGGTGGAGCGCGTCAGGCGCTGGGAGGACGGGCTGTCAGGCCGGCCTGCCGCCGTGCGGGAGGGCCGCCGATGAGTGCCCGCCACGATGTCGCCCTGCTGGATCTGGCCTCGCCCTGGATTCAGGCGCAGGCCCTGGGTTGGCTGGCGCTGACCCTGTTGCTGTTTTATGGCGCCCGCCGGCTGCACCAGCGGGTGCCACGCCTGTGGCTGTCGCCCATCATCCTGACGCCCACGGTGCTGATCGCCGCCTTGCTGCTGAGCGCCACCCCATACGAGGTCTATGCACTGCACACGCGCTGGCTGACCTGGATGCTGGGCCCGGCCACGGTGGCGTTTGCCTTTCCGATCTACCAGCAGCGCGGGCTGATCCGACGCTACCCCATCACCTTGGGGGCGGGCGTGCTGGCCGGGGTGATCCTGGGCGTGGGCAGTTCGTGGGGGCTGGCGTGGGCCTTGAGCCTGCCCGATGAGGTGATGCGCAGCATCCTGCCGCGGTCGGTGTCGTCGCCGTTTGCCATGCCCGTGGCCACCACGCTGGGGGTGGAGCCCGAGCTGGCGGTGATGTGCGTGCTGGTGACGGGGGTGTTCGGCATGCTGGTGGGGCAAGGTTGGCTGATGTGGCTGAACGTGCGGCACAGCGTCGCGGTGGGCTCGGCCTTTGGGGCCGCCACCCACGGCGTGGGCACGGCCAAGGCCTGGCAGATCGGGGCGCAGGAAGGTGCCGTCTCGAGTTTGACCATGATTTTTTCGGGGATTGCGCTGGTCTTGCTGGCGCCGTGGCTGGCCGCCTGGTTGAGCTGACCGCCTGGCCGGGAAGCTCCGATCAGGCCTGCAGGGTGCAGGCAGCGGCATCCTGCACACACTGGGCATCAACCCGATCGCCGAAGGGCGGGCTGGTCGGTATAGTGTGTTCAGCTCAGTGTGATCGTGCGGAAGCTCCGCACCCTGTCTGATGGCGCCTACACAGCCTTGCGCAGATTCGCCGACGAAGTCTTTCACCAGCTCCCACGACGCGCTGGCGCCTGCCATGGCGACGCCGCAAGGCATGGCCGATGATTTTCGGGTCATGGTGGAGCACGCCAACGATGCCCTGATGCTGGTGGCTGAATCCCGCATCATCATGTGCAATCTGGCGGCTGGCCGGATGTTCGGCACCACCCGTGAGGCCCTGATGGGCACACACCCCGCCCAGTGGTCACCAGCCCATCAACCGGATGGGCGCTCGTCCGCCGAAGCGGCCGAGCACAACATGCGCCAAGCCCTGCAGGGGCGCGACGTGCAGCGCTTTCTGTGGCAGCACCTGCGGGCTGATGGGACGCCCTTCACCGCCGAGGTGACGCTGACCCCGGCCCTGGACCCGCGGCCCGGCATGCCTCCCCGCTTTGTGGCCGCGTTGCGCGATGTGACCGACACCCTGGCGGCCGACGCCGCACGCCGGGAGAGCGAGCAGCGCTTCAAGCGCCTGTTCGAGCTGGCCCCCATTCCTTTGGCACTGAGCACCCTGGATGGCCGGATGCTGGCCCACAACCAGTGCTGGCTGGATGTGCTGGGCTACACGCACGACGATGTGCCCGACATGGCGGCCTGGTGGCTCAAGGCCTACCCCGATGAGACCTACCGCCAGGCGGTGCGGGGATTGTGGGAATCAGCCATGGAGCGGGTGCTGCAAGGTGGGCGACTCATCCCCACCGAGGTGCGGGTGCGCTGCGCCGATGGTCAGACCCGACACCTGCAGGTGGGAGGCGCCCGCGTGGGTGACGCCATCCTGACGAGCTACTTTGACCTGACCAGCCAGCGCCAGGCCCAAGCCCAGCTGGAGGTCTTGAACGCCGGGCTGGAGGCGCGCGTGGCCGAGCGCACGCAAACCTTGCAGGACACGATTCAGAACTTGCAGCGCACGCAAGAAGAGCTGGTGCGCGCTGAAAAGTTGGCCAGCCTGGGCTCGCTGGTGGCCGGCGTGGCGCACGAGTTGAACACCCCCATCGGCAACGCCGTGATCGTGGCCAGCACCCTGAACGACTTGCGCAAACAACTGGAAACCGCCCTGCAGGACGGGTTGCGACGCTCGGTGCTGACGCGCTTTCTGGAGGATGTGCGCGAGTCGGTGGATGTGATGGAACGCAATCTGCAGCGGGCGGCCGAGCTCATCACCGGCTTCAAACAGGTGGCGGTGGATCAATCCAGCTACCAGCGCCGTCCCTTTGATCTGGCCGAGGTGCTTCATGAGCTGCAACTGACCCTGAGCCCCACCTTGCGGCGCAGTCAGGTACAGCTCAGCCACGAGGCCCCGGCCGGCATCCGCATGGACAGTTACCCCGGCCCGCTGAACCAGGTGCTGATGAACCTGGTGAACAACGCCGTGACCCATGCCTTTGACGGGCACCCCGCGCCCCAGGTGCACTTGAGCGCCACGCCCATCGCGGTCGATCGGGTCGAGATTCGAGTCAGCGACAACGGCTGCGGCATTCCTTCCGAGCACCTGAGCCGGGTGTTCGACCCCTTCTTCACCACCCGGCTGGGCCAGGGCGGCTCGGGCTTGGGGCTGCACATCGTGTACTCCCTGGTCACCGAGCTGCTGGGGGGCACCGTGCGCATCGACAGCACCGTGGGCCAGGGCAGCACAGTGACGATCCAACTGCCCTTGACCGCCCCATCCCACCGGGACACCCCCTTACCCCACACCGCCACATGAGCACGACAGCACCGCCTCCCTCCGACGACGATGACCTGCTGGAGCTGCTCGACGACGACGGCCCCGCAGGCGATAGCACCTCGACAGGCCCGGCGTGGCAGGTCTTGATCGTGGACGACGACGATGATGTGCACCACGCCACCCAGCTGGCGCTGAGGGACCTGAGCATCGAAGGCCGCCCCATCGCGCTGCTGCACGCCCACTCCGGGCAAGAGGCGCGTACCATGATCGAGGCGAACGACGACTTGGCCGTGGTGCTGCTGGATGTGGTGATGGAATCGCCCGATGCCGGCTTGCAACTGGTGCGCGAGGTGCGCCAGGTGCTGCACCGCGAGGCCGTGCGCATCATCCTGCGCACGGGGCAGCCGGGCTACGCCCCCGAGCTGGACACCATCCGCCATTACGACATCAACGACTACCGCACCAAGTCCGAACTGACACGGGTGCGCCTGTTCACCAGCCTGACGGTGGCGGTGCGTGTGTACCGGCAGATGCGCGCGCACGAGCAGACCCGCCGGGGGCTGGAGATGGTGGTCAAGGCCAGCACCGAGTTGAGCAAGCTGCACGGCATGCAGCTGTTCGCACAGGGCGTGGTCAACCAGTTGTGCGCGCTGCTGGGCATCCGGCCCGAAGGGCTGATCTGCGCCCAGGCGGGCCTGCAGCAGGCGGGCGATCCTGCCCGTGTGATCGCCGCCGCTGGGCGTTTTGGTGACTTGATTCAACGGCCCCTGCACGAGCTGGGCCTGCCCCGGGTGCAAGCGCTGCTGGAGCGCTGCCTGGACGAGCGCCGCAGCGTGTTCGATGAGGGCCTGGGCTTGTACTTTGCCACCTCGGATGGCCGGGGCCTGGCCGCTTACATTGAACACGACGCGCCCCTGCAGCCCATCGACAAGCACCTGGTGGAGGTGTTTTGCTCCAGCATGTCGGCCGGCTTCGAGAACGTGCTGTTGTATGGCCAGCTGGTGGATCAGGCCTTCGTCGACCCACTGCTGCACATCCCCAATTTGAACCAGTTCCTGCAAACGCTGTCGGCCTTGCCTGCGGGCGAGCCCGACCAGACGCTGGCCGTGATCGACATCGACGCCTTTGCCGCCATCAACGACATGCTGGGCCATGCCTTTGGCGACTCGGCCTTGCGGGCCGTGAGCCTGCGGCTGCGCGAGCGCTTGGGCGAGCCCTGCACCATTGCCCGCGTGGGCGCCGATGTGTTTGGCGTGCTGGGCCCGGCCGATCGCGTGAACCCCGATAACCTGATCAGCATGTTCAACGGCCCCTTCGTGGCGCTGGGGCAAAGCGTGCGCTTGTCGGCCACCATGGGCCTGGTCAGGTTGGATGAACGCTCTGGGCGCGGCCCTGACCTGCTCAACAACGCCCACCTGGCGCTGAAGCGTGCCAAGCTGCAGCGGCGCGGCACGGTGTGCTACTTCACCGAAGACATGGGCCAGGAGGCCCGTGAACGCATGCTGTTGCTGGACGCCCTGCGGGCGGCTGCGGGCTCCAGCCAGTTGTTCATCGCCTACCAGCCCAAGGTGTGCCTGCGCACAGGCCAGGCTCTGGGGCTGGAAGCCCTGATGCGCTGGCGTCGGCCGGATGGCCAGCTGGTGCCGCCCGACCGGTTCATCCCGCTGGCCGAACAGGCCGGGCTGATGATGGTGCTGGGCAGCTTCATCACCTTCCATGCCTGTGTGCAACTCAAGCAACTGCACGATGCGGGGCACACCCAGTTGAGCATGGCCATCAATGTGTCGCACGCGCAGTTGCGCGAGCCTGATTTCGTGCCCCTGCTGTCTCAGGCCCTGCTGGACACGGGCGTGCGCCCCGAGATGGTGGAGCTGGAGATCACCGAGTCCATGGCCGCCGATGACCTGACCCTGGTGCAGCAGCGGCTGGCCGATGTGCGCGCCCTGGGGCTGAAGGTGGCCATTGATGACTTCGGCACCGGCTTCTCATCGCTGAGCGTGCTGCGGCATCTGCAGGCAGACCGCCTGAAGATCGACCGCTGCTTCATCCAGGAGCTGGAACACGATCAGCGCATCGCGCAGATGGTGGTCAAGCTGGGCAAGCTGCTGAACATGCAGATCACCGCCGAAGGGGTGGAGACCACCGCCCAACGCGACATCCTGCGTGGCATGGGCTGCGACGAAGCGCAGGGCTGGCTGTACGCCCGCCCCATGCCGGCCGATGAGCTGCTGAACTGGCTGCGTTCTCACCAGGGTTGAGGGCTTGCGCCACAATCGCGCCACACCGGTGATGGCGCTGTGGCCGTCGCCCCGCCCCACCCATGCCCACGAATCCTGACCTGCGCCTGAAGATTCCAGCCACCTACGGCCTGTCCCTGCTCAAGCTGATGCAGGAGCGCGGCCACGCCACCAGCACGCTGCTGGAGGGCAGCCCGCTGACGCTGGAGCAGTTGCAGGACACCCGCGGTCTGATCGAAGCCTGGCACTATGCCCTGCTGCTGAACCGGGCCATGGGCCTGGATGCCGACCACGGGCTGGCCTATGAGTTGGGCTTGCGCAGCCAGGTCACCAAGCACGGCTTTGTGGGCTTTGGCCTGATCAGTTGCGGCACGCTGCGCGAGGCCATCGCCTTCGCCGAGCGCTACTTCCAGGCCCGCGTGCCGGCCTTCCGCAGCACCCTGTCGGTGGACGGCGCGCAAGTCATCGTCGCCCTGCACGAGACCATCCCCCTGGGCCCACGGCGCGACTTCATCATGGACCTGGTGGCGGTGGAGTTGTGCAGCCTGTTTGCCAAGGTGCTGGACATCGAGCCCGCGCGCCAAGGCTGGATGAGCGAGATCTTGGTACCGCATGCCGAGCCGGCGGCCTACGCCCGCTACCGAGACCGCATCCCGCCTTTCCACTTCAACCAGGGCGTGGCGGGGGGCGCCGTGCAGATCCGCTTTCCGGCCCCCATGCTGGACGAGCCCATCTCGACGGCCGATCCGGTCAGCGTGAAACTGGCCATCGAGCGCCTAGAGCAGGAACTGGCACGACAGGCGCAAGACCACAGCACCACCACGCAGGTGCTGGGCTTGCTGGTGTGTCGCGATCAACGCTACCCGGAGGTGGCCGACATGGCGCAGCAACTGCACCTGTCGGAGCGCACCCTCAAGCGACGGCTGCAAGCCGAAGGCACCTCTTACCAACAACTGCTGGACCAGGTGCGACAGCGGGACGCCATGAAGTTGCTGGGCACCCCCAGCCTGCCCATCGCCCAGGTGGCCGAGGCCGTGGGCTATGCCGACCCGGCCAACTTTGCCAGAGCCTTCGCCAAATGGACGGGCCTCTCGCCACGCGACTGGCGCACCCGGCACCTGGGCCGAGGCTGACCTCACGTTGAGTCGGCCTGGACAGGAGGTGGCCTGAAATGACAAGTTTTAGGCCCACTTGCCCCTCACGCCTGATGAACGGTCATCGGTAATCTCCCGCATGTCGTTGATGGACATCATTCCCGAGGAGAGCATGAGCAAGAACACACAGCGGTCCCCCGCCAGCATGACCGACACCCAGAAGGCCGAGCACATCCGCAAGGTGGTGCTGGACGCCGGCGTGGCCCTCCGGGCCCGTCACCCCTGGTTGCGCCACCAGAACACCATCGGCGTCAGCATCCTGGTGGTGTCGCTGCTGGGCATGATCACCAGCGGCTGGCTGTACATCGAAGGCGCCATCCCCTGGTGGGTGTGCGTGCCCGTCACGGCCATCTTCGCGTCGTTCATCCACGAGCTGGAGCACGACCTGATCCACCACATGTACTTCCGGGATCGCCCCTGGGCCAACAACCTGATGCTGCTGCTGGGCTGGCTGGCCCGCGCCAGCACCGTGAGCCCCTTCGTGCGCCGCAACCTGCACCTGCACCACCACAAGGTGTCGGGCACCAAGTCGGACCTGGAAGAACGCGGCATCACCAACGGCGTGCCCTGGGGCCTGCGCCGCCTGCTGATGACGGGCGACAACATGTTGGCCGTGTTCCTGCGGCCACTGGAGATGGCCCGTGCCACGGCGGCCTACATCAAGGCGCAAAAGCCCGCCAGCCCGGCCGAGGAACGCCAAATGGCGCTGGAGCAGTTCATGGCCTACATGCCGATCGGCCAGCTGTACTACATCGCCTTCCATGCCTGGGTGGTGCTGCACGCCGTGATGTTTGCCGCCCCGCTGCTGGGGGTCGAGATCGCGTGGCCGCAGTGGATGCCGCAGCTCATGGCTGGCCTGGACATCTTTGGGGTGGTGTACGCCCTGCCCTGCCTGCTGCGCACCTTCTGCCTGCACTTCATCAGCTCGAACATGCACTACTACGGCGACGTGGAAGCCCGCAACGTGATGCAGCAGTGCCAGGTGCTCAACCCCTGGTGGCTGATGCCCATGCAGTTGTTCTGCTTCAACTTTGGCAGCACACACGCCATCCACCACTTCGCGGTGAAAGAGCCCTTCTACATCCGCCAGTGGAATGCGGGCATCGCCCACCAGGTGATGCGCGAGATGGGCGTGCGCTTCAACGACTTCGGCACCTTCCGCCGGGCCAATCGCTTCCACCTGAGCGAGCAGCCCCAGGGCTCGGCGCTGAGCGCCCGCAGCGCCTGACCCGACTTCGTCACTGAAAAAGCCCTGACCCACATCAAGGGCAACGAGAATCGTTCTTGTTATCGTGTACTCTTGCGTTCCGTCGCGCAGCCCCTGTCGCACACAGGGCTGCACGACGCACCAGATTCACCCGACCTACAAGGACGACCCATGGCTCGCACGCTGCCCCGCTGGACCTCCCTGACCCTGATCGCCATCGCCGCCCAGAGCGCCCTGCTCGGCGGCGTCCAGGCCAATGACAAGGTGTTGAACATCTACTCGGCCCGCCACTACCAGACGGACGAGGCCCTGTACGACAACTTCACCAAGCAGACCGGCATCAAGATCAACCGCCTGGATGGCAAGGAAGACGAGCTGCTGGAGCGCATCAAGAACGAAGGCGCCCGCTCACCGGCCGACATCCTGATCACCGTGGACGCCGCCCGCCTGGAGATCGCCGACCAGGCTGGCATCTTTCAGCCGCTGAAATCCAAGGTGCTCGAGCAGCGCATTCCGGCCAACCTGCGCACGCCGAACTGGGTGGCGTTCTCTACCCGTGCCCGCGTCATCGTGTACAACAAGCGCGACGTGAAGGCCGAGTGGGTGCAAACCTATGGTGACCTGGCCAACCCCCGCCTGAAGAACCAGGTGTGCGTGCGCTCGGGCGCCCACCCCTACAACCTGTCGCTGGGCGCGGCTTTCATCTCGCATGAGGGCCCGCAACAGGCCGAAGCCTGGGCCCGTGGCCTGGTGCAGAACTTTGCCCGCGCCCCCAAGGGTGGCGACACCGACCAGATCCGTGCCGTGGCGGCGGGCGAGTGCGGCGTGGCGATCTCCAACAGCTACTACCTGGCCCGCCTGATGCGCTCCAACAAGCCTGAAGACCGCAAGGTGATGGAGTCGGTCTCCATCGCCTGGCCCAACCAGGCCACCTGGGGCACGCACATCAACGTGTCGGGCGCGGGCATCATCAAGACCGCCCCCAACCGCGAGGCCGCCATCAAGTTCATGGAGTACCTGGCCAGCGACCAGGCCCAGGCCTACTTTGCCAACGGCAACAACGAGTGGCCCGCCGTGCCCAGCGTGAAGGTGGACAACCCCGCCCTGAAGGCCATGGGCAACTTCAAGCCCGACAGCCTGAACGTGGGTGAACTGGCCAAGAACGCCGCCCAGGCCCAGCGCCTGTTCGACCGCGCCGGCTGGCGTTGAGTCAGAGGGCCTGAGTCGGCAGTCCGATTCAGGCCTGGCCCGAGCCGGCCGATGAGCGCCGGCTTTGGGCAATCTGCCGACTGATCACCACCAGCGGCAGCAGCCCCACCACCACGATGGCCAGCGCGGCTGTCGACGCCTCGGTCAGGCGCTCGTCAGAGGCCAGCACATAGGCCTGGGTGGCCAGGGTGTCGAAGTTGAAGGGCCGCATCACCAAGGTGGCGGGCAATTCCTTCATGGTGTCGATGAACACCAGCAGTGCGGCGGTCAGCACACTGCCGCGCAGCAGCGGCACGTGCACCCGACGCAAGGTTTGCCCGGCATTCAGGCCCAGGCTGCGCGCGGCGTTGTCCATGTTGGGCGTGACCTTGGCCAGCCCCGCATCGATGGACTGCACGGCTGGCGTCAAGAAACGCACCACGCAGGCGTAGACCAGACCGGCGATGCCGCCCGTCAATACCAACCCGCCTTGCCACCCCATGGCCGCTTCCAGCCAGCCTGTGAGCACGTGGTCTACCTGGGTCACCGGGATCAGCACGCCCACGGCAATCACGGTGCCCGGCAAGGCATAGCCCAGCCCCCCCACACGGTGCATGAGGCGCACCAGCCAACCGGGGTGCAAGCGCGCCGCATAGGCCAGCAGCACCGCCAGCAGCACCGCAAAGAAGGCGGTCAGGCCCGACACCATCACGCTGTTGCGGGCCAGTTCGATGAACCGGGGGCCGAATTGCGCATCGCCCTCGGTCAGGGCCATGTGCAGCAACACACCGGCCGGCAGCAAAAAGCCCAAGGCCAGCGGGATCAGGCAGGCCAGCAGGGCCAGCGCCCCACGCCAGCCCGACAAGCGGCGGCCCATGAAGGCGGAGCGACGCGAGGTGGTGTCATGGAAGCGCGCCCGCCCGCGCGACAGGCGCTCGAACATCAGCACCAGCACCACGAAGCCCAGCAGGGCGGACGCCAACTGCGCGGCGGCCACCCGATCGCCCAGCGAGAACCAGGCGCGGTAGATGCCTGTGGTGAAGGTTTGCACCCCGAAGTAAGATACGGCGCCAAAGTCGGCCAGGGTCTCCATCAGGGCCAGGGCCACACCACCAGCGATGGCCGGTCGCGCCAGGGGCAAAGACACCCGCCAGAAACTGCCCCACGGGCCCAGACCCAGCGAGCGCCCCACCTCCAGCATGCCGCCTGCACGCTCCAGAAAGGCTGTGCGCGCCAGCATGTACACATAGGGGTACAGCACGAACGAGAACAGCAACACCGCCCCGCCCAGCGACCTCACATCCGGGAACCAGTAATCACCCCGGCGCCACTCGAACGCCTCGCGCAGCGCGGTTTGCACCGGCCCCACAAACTGCAGCAGGTCAGTGTAGGTGTAGGCCATCACGTAGGCCGGCACCGCCAGCGGCAGCACCAGAGCCCATTCCATGGCGCCCCGGCCCACAAAGTCGTAGCGTGTGACCAGCCACGCCGCCCCCACGCCCATGCTGGCCGTGCCCAGCGCCACCCCCAGGCACAGCCACAGGGTGGACCACAGGTACTCGGGCAGCACCGTGGAGGCCAGGTGCACCCAGGTGTCGCTGGTGCCGGCCTGGAACAACTGCCCCACCACCGCCAGGATGGGCAAGAGAACGGCCGCCCCCACAAGCAGGGCCAGGCCCACCATCCACGACGGGCGGCGGGCGCCCACAGGGGCGGCAAAAAAGCGGGGCAAGGCAATCACCATGATGATTGCGAATTATGATCGTTTGTTCTGCAGATTCCTGATCACCATGCGCACCGTCACCGACCACGCCCACGCACCGGCCCCGCCCGAAGGCAAGCCCTGGCTGGCCGTGGAGCACCTCTGCGTGCGCTACGGCAGCCGCGACGTGGTGACCGACCTGTCCTTCGCCCTGCCCCAAGGCGCCATCGCCTGCCTGCTGGGCCCCTCGGGCTGCGGCAAAACCACCGTGCTGCGCGCCCTGGCGGGCTTCGAGCCCGTCACGGCCGGGCGGATCTCGCTGGACGGCCGCACCCTCAGTGCCCCGGGCAAGCAAGTCGCCCCTGAAAAACGCCGCATCGGCATGGTGTTCCAGGATTACGCCTTGTTTCCGCACCTGACGGTGGCACAAAACGTGGGCTTTGGCCTGCGAGACAAAACCGCGTCGGCCGACCGCGTTCAGGAGATGCTGGGCATGGTGGGGCTGGGCCGCTCGGGCCACCGCTACCCGCACGAACTGTCGGGCGGGCAGCAGCAGCGCGTGGCCCTGGCCCGCGCCCTGGCGCCGCAACCCAGTGTGCTCTTGCTGGACGAGCCATTTTCGAACCTGGACGTGGCCCTGCGCGAACGCCTGGCCGCCGAGGTGCGCGACATCCTCAAGGCCACCCATACCACCGCCGTGATGGTGACCCACGACCAGACCGAGGCCTTTGCCATGGCCGATGTGGTGGGCGTGCTGGCCGATGGCCACCTGCAGCAATGGGACACGGCCTACGCCTTGTACCACCGCCCCGCCAACCGCCGGGTGGCCAACTTTGTGGGCCAAGGCGCCTTCGTGCCCGCCCGCGTGGTCGCCCCTCAACTCTTGCGGCTGGAGCTGGACGGGGTCAGCGACGCCGACTGCACCTTCCCCACCGACACTGCCCTGCCCTTCGCCCCCGGCACGCCGGTGGACGTGCTGCTGCGGCCCGATGACATCGTGCACGACGACCTCAGCCACCTGCAAGCCACGGTGGTGCACAAGGCCTTCCGGGGTGCTGACTTCCTCTACACCCTGGCCCTGCCGGATGGCACCGAGGTGTTGTCCATCGTGCCCTCGCACCACAACCACGACCTGGGTGAGTCGGTGGGCATCCAGCTCGACCTCAGCCACATCGTGGCCTTCGAGCGCCCGCTGGACACTGCCCAGGCGGCCTGAGCCGATCGTCCGCGCCTTGACCTGATGTCTGCCATGATCACGCCCCCCGCCAACCTGCCCGCCCTGATCCTGGCCGCAGGCCGAGGCGAACGCATGCGTCCGCTGACCGACACCTGCCCCAAGCCCCTGCTGCCAGTGCAGGGCCAGCCCCTGATCGTGTGGCACCTGCAGGCTCTGGCCCGCGACGGTGTGCGCGACGTGGTCATCAACACCGCCCACCTGGAAGAACAGTTTGAGCCCACCCTGGGTGACGGCAGCCGCTGGGGCTTGCGCATCCGCTACTCGCACGAACGCGCCGACCACGGTGGCGCCCTGGAAACCGCCGGCGGCATCGCCAAGGCCCTGCCGCTGCTGGCCGAGGCCCCCGGCGGCGACCGCGCCTTCTGGGTGCTGGCCGGTGATGTGTTTGTGCCTGGCTTCCGGTTCGAGACCGACGTGGCACAGGCGTTTGCCCAGGGCACGGCGCATGACCTCGCCCACCTGTGGCTGGTGCCCAACCCGGCCCACGTGCCCCAGGGCGACTTCGCGCTCGACGCTGCCGGCCGCATCCACCACCGGGCCCAGGCGCCTGCCGGCACCCCTACCTACACCTACTCCACCATCGGTCTGTACCGGCCGGGCATGGTGCAGGGCGTGACCGTGGGCGACAAAGCCGCGCTCAAGCCCTTCCTGGACCGCGCCATCGACCAAGGCCGCCTCAGTGGCCGTGTGTGGCGCGGCGACTGGACGGATGTGGGCACGCCCGAGCGCCTGGCAGCATTGAATACCTCAAGTGTTCTGCGCTGACCACGCCTGCGCGACAAGACGCGGGCTGACTTGGTGGGGTACCCACTGACTGATAGGATGGAGGCAACTTCTATAAAAGCGAAACGGGCTCATCAAGCTCGACAACAGGGACGAGACCAAGGTGAAGAAGACCGACCGGCTTCATCATGTCACTGCGCTGCTTCGCGCCAGGCGAAGCACGACGCTTGCTTTTCTGCAGGAAGAAACCGGAGCGTCCAGAGCGACGCTGATGCGGGACTTGGCCTGGCTGCGAGACAAACTTGGGCACCCCATCCAGTGGGACCACGAAAGCCAAGTCTACCGCTGGAAGCCTGAGGCTGGCGCCTATGACGCTCCGCAAGAAATGGCAGGGCTTTGGTTCAAACCCAGCGAAGTCTTGGCCTTGCTCACATTGCAACACTTGGTCTTGGATGTGCAACCTGGTGACTTGCTGCACCGACACATTCAACCGCTTGAGCAACGGATGCTGACGATTCTTCAAAAAGAGGGGCTCAGTGATTCGGTCAACCAGCTTCGCCAGCGTGTTCGGATCATTGGTCTGGGCAAACGAGAAGTAACCCCGCTGTGCTTTGAAATGGTGGGCGCGGCTCTCGTGCAACGCAAGAGGTTGCACTTCGTCTATCAAGCGCGCGGCACTGACCGCAGCAGCGAGCGCTCAGTATCACCCCAGCGCCTGATTCACTACCGCAGCAACTGGATGCTGGATGCGTGGTGCCATGAGCGCAACCAACTGCGTAGCTTCAGCCTCGACAAGATCAGCTATCCCAACATCGACTCCACACCGGCCATCGACGTGCCAGATGATGAGCTGGACCAGACTTTGGGTAAGGGCTATGGCATCTTCAGTGGCAAAGACGTGCAATGGGCCACGCTGCGTTTCACGCCAGAGCGGGCACGCTGGGTCGCAGCAGAACAGTGGCACCCGGATCAAAAAGGCGAGTGGGACCGCGACGGCTACTGGCTACTGCAGATCCCATTCAGCGACGACAGAGAGTTGGTCATGGACATCCTGCGGCACACGCCGGAGGTGGAGGTGTTGGCCCCAGCGAGCTTACGCGAACGGGTGCTGGAAAGAATGAAAGAAGGGTTGGCCAGGTGGGGAGTCTCATGAATTGAGACGGCCACATGCTCAGAATGCAGTCAGCAGACCCCACGGCGAAGAGCCAGAGGGGCTGTCATCGAAAGCCATACATGACAAAGGATGCATCCAATCAGGACTGGGCCCACTCACCGCCACAAGGCAGCGGCAAGCTCCCGCACGGACTCGATGACCATTTGCGTGCAGTAGGCCATCTGGCTGGCACCTTTGCGCCTGCAGCTACCGAGTCTATTGCGCGCCTGGCTGGCCTGTGGCACGACCTGGGTAAACGTCGCCCTGGATTTCAGGCCTACATCCGACAAACAGGTATCGTCGACGCACACATAGAACGTGTGGCTGACAAAGACAAAACCCACTCGGCTGCAGGCGCCCTGTGGGCAGCTCAATACTTGGAACAGCTTCACGGGCCCAAGGGGCGGATTGTGGCCCGGGTACTTCAATACGTGATCGCTGGGCACCATGCAGGGCTTGACGACTGGGAGGGCGGTCAAGGGCCTGGCTTGTCAGCGCGATTGGCTAGCGCAGATGCGCTGCGCGAATTGTCAGAAGCCCTTTCTCGCGCGCCAGAGGATGACATTCTCAAGGCCGATCTTTCGAATGTAGACCTCAACAGCCTGGGGATCTGTAATGAGCACAAGCATCTCAATCCTGGTCGCTTTGCCTTGTGGGTCAGGATGGTGTTTTCCGCGCTGGTAGATGCTGACTTCCTGGACACCGAGGCCTACATGGACGGACGCAAGGCCGCAGCGAGAAGAAGTTGCAGCGATCTTCGACCATTGCGGAATGAACTGCACGCCTATCTCGCGGCTTTTGGTGAGCCCAAGACGCCGGTCAACCGAATCCGAGCCGAAGTGCTGGCGCAATGCCAAGCCAAAGCGACCGAGCCACCCGGGATCTTTAGTCTGACGGTCCCTACAGGGGGCGGCAAAACCTTGTCAAGCCTGGCTTTCGCTTTGGATCATGCGGTCAACCATGGCAAGCAGCGCATCATTTACGCCATTCCATACACCAGCATCATCGAGCAAACTGCGGATGTGTTTCGCGATGTCTTCAAAGCGTTAGGCGAAGACACCGTGATCGAACACCACAGCAATGCGGACTCGAACCCAGAAGACGAAACCACGCGCTCCAGACTAGCCTGTGAGAACTGGGACGCACCGCTGATCGTCACCACCAACGTGCAGTTGTTTGAGAGCCTGTTCGCGCGGAAAACTTCGCGATGCCGAAAGCTACACAGCCTCATCAATAGCGTGATCGTGCTGGACGAAGCACAGTTGCTGCCGGTGGAGTTCTTGCAGCCCATGGTGGACGTTCTGCGCTACCTCGTGCAGGACTTTGGTGTGACCGTGCTGTTGTGCACCGCCACCCAGCCAGCGCTCAACACACCACCCAGCGTCGATCCGCAACGAGGCCTGAGACTTGGCCTCGGCCAGGTGACGGAGATCATTCATGATGTACCAGGCCTGTACCGCGCGCTGGAGCGAGTTCGTGTGCACCTGCCCCAAAGTCTGGAAACCCCGCGCACTTGGCCCGATCTAGCGGAGGAAATCGCCCACCACGATGCTGCACTCACCATCGTTAGCCGGCGCGCGGATGCAGCTGAGTTGTTTCGCTTGATCAAAGCGCGCGCCGATGATGCGCGGTGCTGGCACCTGTCAGCGCTCATGTGTGCGCAGCACCGTAGCGATACCATCAATGAAATTAAGAACGCGTTGAAGGCACGCAGGGAGGCGCTGGCCGCAGGACAAAAGCCAGTCTCTATTCATGTGGTGTCAACCCAATTGGTCGAAGCTGGGGTCGATTTGGATTTCCCGGTGGTCTACCGTGCGTTGGCTGGGTTGGACTCCATCGCTCAGGCGGCGGGCCGGTGCAACCGTGAAGGCAAATTACCCGAACCTGGGGCTGTTCATGTGTTCGTCCCTCCGACCAAGGCCCCTCCGGGATTACTGGCCCTGGCCCGCGACACCTGCAAGGCGGTTTGGCGTGGCTTGCCCTCAGATCCATTTGCCCTTCCGCTGATTGATCTTTACTTCAAGCGTCTGTACCACGATGCCCCGTCTACAGACAAGGCCCGGATTTGCGATCTGCTCAAGCTGGAGCCTGATATCAATGCGATGAGCCTGCCCGTTCAATTTCGGTCTGCAGCCGATGCATTCAAGCTCATTGACGAGAAAGACGGCGCCACGGTGCTGGTTCGCTACAGCAGCCCCAACGCTAGCGACGATGTGAACGCGCTGATCGGCATGTTGGAACGAGAAGGTCCGGCTCGCTGGTTGATGCGCAAATTGCAACGCTACGGCGTCACGATCTACCAGCACCAACTGCGGCGTCTGGTGAACATGGGCGACATCGTGGAAGTGGCGAGTTGCCCGGGTTTGTATGTGCAGCGCGAAGGATGGGATGGGTTTTACGACCCGGTGATGGGCGCCAAGGTGGACTCTGCACCAGGCGACCCTGCAAACTATGTCATTGCGTAAACGGCTGATGCAAAGGGAGTTTGAATGAAGCCATTTTGCTTGGAAGTGCGAGGCGACTACGCCTGCTTCACTCGACCTGAAATGAAGGTGGAGCGGGTGTCTTACGACCTGATCACGCCATCCGCAGCGCGGGCTGTGTTCGAGGCCATTCTGTGGAAGCCTGCCATCCGATGGCGAATCACTCGGATCGAAGTGCTCCAGCCGGTGCGCTGGACCAGCGTACGGCGCAATGAAGTGGGTGCGGTGGCCTCATCCCGCAACGCGCTCACCGCCATGAACGACGGCCATGGTGATCTTGCGCTTTTCATTGAAGAAGAACGACAGCAGCGGGCTAGTCTGCTGTTGCGCGATGTGGCCTACCGGCTGCACGCTGAAATGGACATGGTGGGGGACGATGCTCGCGCCAACCCCAACAAGTACATCGCAATGTTTAATCGCCGGGCTGAGGCGGGTCAGTGCGTGAATCAGCCCTATCTGGGCTGCCGTGAATTTGCTGCTGCTTTTAGAGCTGTTGATCTAGAGGCAGATGGTCAGGGCGGCTGGCGCGTTGGACCAGACGAGCCGCACGCATTGGACGACTGGTCGCCCGATCTAGGCTGGATGCTCTACGACATGGATTTCGCTACCGGCCCCACCCCTCAGCCACGCTTTTTCCGTGCTCAAGTGCAAAGGGGCGTCCTTGATCTGCGTCGTGTGGAGGTTCGGGGATGATCCTACAAGCCCTCCATGACTATTACTTGCGTCGCCAAGCCGACGTGGATCCTTCTCGTAGGTTGCCCGCATTTGGGCTTGAGCAGAAAGAAATAAGCTTCATTCTCGAGGTGGATGAAGGTGGACAACTTCACGCGATCATTGACGCGCGTCAGATGTCTGGGAAAAAGAAGATTGGCACGAGCTTCTTGGTACCCAAAGGTGTCAAGAAGACCTCAGGCGTAGCGGCTAACCTGCTGTGGGATAACGCCGAGTATGTTCTCGCGCTACCGGACACAAAGAAGATGGATCTGGCTCGCTCTAAAGGTGGTGCCGATGACTACCTAGCCCGTCTCGTTGAAATGCAGAACGCATTTCGAGAACGCATCTCAACACTTCCAGAGCCGGCTCAAAGTGATCCCGGGTTACGCGGCGTGCTGGCTTTTTTGGATGCAAACCCGGCTGAGCAAGTGGGGCGATTTGAAGCCTATGCCGAGATTGCGGCGACAAACCCTGTGTTGACATTCAGGCTGATCGATGACACAGCACTCGTGTGTCAGAGACCGGGCGTTGCACCGCACTTGGTTGCCGGTGAAGCAGAGGGTGAAGTACCCGATGAAATGAACGAACTGAAGGCCATGTGCCTGATCACTGGTAATACCTTGCCGGTGGAGAGGCTGCACACCGCCATCAAAGGCGTGTGGGGTGCACAAACAGCAGGGGCCAATATCGTTTCGTTCAATCTCGATGCGTTCAACTCCTATGGCAAGAGCCAGGGTACGAACGCTCCGGTCAGCCGCGCAGCGGCCTTTGCCTACACCACGGCGCTGAACGCTTTGCTAGCGCGAGGCTCAGATCAGCGCGTGCAGATTGGAGATGCCTCTACCGTCTTCTGGGCTCAGAAGCCCGACGCTCTGGAGCATGAGTTACCTGACTTGTTTGATGGTGGCGACAACCCGGACGCGCGCACCAAGCAGGTCAAAGCCTTATTTGCTGCCGTTCACAGCGGTGGCTTTGCGGGTGCGCGGGGAGACAACGCGTTTTATGTGTTGGGCTTGGCTCCGAATGCTGCGCGCATCTCGGTGCGGTTCTGGCACGCGGCCCCTTTGCATGTGATCGCAGCACGCGTCGCGGCATGGTTCGATGACCTATCGCTGGTGCGGGGGCCTAACGATCCAGAGTTCCCCAGTTTGTTTCGGTTGCTCACTGCCGTGGCCCTGCAAGGCAAGGCCGACAACATTCCACCCAGCTTGGGTGGCGATCTGATTCGCAGCATTTTCACAGGCGCGCCTTATCCCACGAGCTGGCTCAACGCAGCGGTACAACGCTGCCGCGCAGAACAGCAAGTCACGTACCTACGAGCAGCTGCCATCAAGGCCTACCTCAACAGATCTCGCGCCACTTCTGACTCACCATCCAGAGAGATTCAACCCATGCTCGACATCGAAAGCCCGTCCACAGCGTACCGCTTGGGTCGCCTGTTCGCCACGCTGGAAAAGATCCAGGAAGAAGCCAGTCCAGGTCTGAACGCAACGATTCGGGAGCGCTACTACGGCGCGGCATCCAGCACACCTGTGGCGGTGTTCACCACGCTGATGCGGCTGAAGAATCACCACCTCGCCAAGATTCAGAGCAAAGGACGGGCAGTGAACTTCGAGAAGTTGCTGGCGGAAATCATGTCGGGCATCTCGGATTTCCCCGTGCACATGAACCTGTCAGAGCAGGGCCGCTTCGCTATCGGCTACTACCACCAGCGACAAGAATTTTTCACCAAACGTGAATCGTCAGTGGCCGAAGGCGCATCTCTGATCGCTCCCACTCATTGAAGCCAAACCAGGAGGTAACTCAAATGAATCTGACCAATCGCTATGACTTCGTGTTGCTGTTCGACGTGAAAGACGGCAACCCCAATGGTGACCCTGACGCAGGCAACCTCCCGCGCCTGGACGCCGAGACCGGTCATGGCTTGATGACCGATGTGGCGCTCAAGCGCAAGGTGCGCAACTTCGTTGCGTTGACCCAGGATCAGACCGAAAGGGCACCTGAAGCCGGAGAGAAGCGTTCTGAGATCTACGTTCGAGAGAAGGCTATCCTGAATCTTCAACACCAGCGCGCCTACTCGGCGCTCAAACTTGACGCACCTGCGGATGAGGTCACAGACGCCGCTGAGAGTGAAGACAAGAAGACCAAAAAAGGGAACAAGGAAAAGCGCAAAGGAAGCGCTAGCGATGTGGATCTGGCCCGCAAGTGGATGTGCCAGAACTTCTTTGACGTTCGCACATTTGGCGCGGTGATGTCCACCGGCACCAATGCCGGTCAGGTCCGGGGTCCTGTGCAACTGACCTTTGCCCGTTCTATCGACCCCATCGTGGCGCTTGAGCATTCCATCACCCGGATGGCTGTAGCCACCGAAGCCGAAGCGGAGAAGCAGCAGGGTGACAACCGAACCATGGGCCGCAAACACACCGTGCCTTATGGCCTGTACATGGCACACGGCTTTGTATCGTCCTTCCTCGCAAAGCAGACCGGCTTCGGTGAGGACGACCTGGATCTGCTGTGGCAAGCACTGGAGCACATGTTCGAGCATGATCGCTCCGCAGCTCGCGGCGAGATGTCCACACGAGGACTCTATGTGTTTAAGCATGACAGCGAGCTGGGCAACGCACACGCGCACAAGCTGTTTGAGCGAATCAAGATCAAAAAGACAGTGGATGTCCCGCGAAACTTCTCGGACTATGCGGTCGAAGTGGATGAAGCAAACATGCCCGCCGGGGTGACTTTGCTTCGCAAGGTGTGAACGAAGAAGACCCCATCCCCCTGTCCGCACTGCAGCACTGGGCTTACTGCCCAAGGCAGTGCGGCTTGATTCATCTGGATCAGGCCTTTGACGAGAACGTCCATACGCTACGAGGGCAGGCGGTACACAAGCGGGTAGATCAACCGGGTGTGGAAACCGCCAAAGGCGTGAGGGTGGAGTACGCACTCCCTTTGTGGCACGACGGCCTGGGCATGCTCGGCAAGGCTGATGCTGTGGAGTTTGATAAAGCTGGGCACCCCTACCCGGTGGAGTACAAGCACGGGAACAGACACAAAGCGGCGGACATCGCAGCATGCGATGACCTTCAACTCACTGCTCAGGCGATGTGCCTGGAAGCCATGACTGGCTTTGATGTTCCCGAGGGAGCCATTTACTATGCCAGTTCCAAGCGTCGCCGAGTCTTGGGTTTAGATGACGAGTTGCGCGCCAAGGTGAAGTTGGTGGTTGGCGAAGTACGACGCATGTTGCGCGATCAGCGTCTGCCACCACCCTTGAGTGGACAGATGGCGATTCAGCGTTGCAAGGGATGTTCTTTGCGCGATCGTTGCCAGCCTCAAGCGGCCGCCGCTGCATTGCATCGAGCTACTCGGGGCTTGTTCGATCCGGACTTTGATCCAGGACTGGAAGGGTAGACCGCCGACATGCAGTTGCTCAACACCTTGTATGTCAACACGCAGGACAGCTACTTGCGCTTGGACAACGACACCCTGCGGGTGATGGTGGATGACGAATCGCGCTTGCGGGTGCCACTGCACCACTTGCAGTCGGTGGTTTGTTTTGGCCGGGTGGGGGTTTCCTTACCGCTGATGCACCGATTGGCCGAAGAGGGCAAGGCCCTGGTGCTGCTGGATGAAAACGGTCGGTTCAAAGCCCGGCTGGAGGGGGCAACATCGGGCAATGTGTTGCTGCGCCGCGCTCAGCACACCCAGTCGATGGACGCGACGTTTTCGCTCAACTTCGCGCGCGCCTGCGTGGCGGGCAAAGTTCGAAATGCGCGACAGGTCTTACTCAGAGGCGCGCGCGACAGCCGCAGCGATGCAGATGCAGCGGCGCTGACACGCGGCGCTCAAGACTTGGCCGCCACACTGCGTGCATTACCTGATGCAAATACGCTTGATGTGCTCCGTGGCCTGGAGGGCGAGGCAGCACGCCAGTACTTTGATCGGCAGCCATTACTGGTCAAGGCCGAACTGAGGCCAGTCTTTTCCATGAACGGCAGAACCCGACGGCCGCCACGTGATCGCATGAATGCCTTGCTGTCCTTTCTGTATTCCATGTGGATGAATGATTGCCGTAGCGCGTTGTAATCCGTTGGGCTAGACCCGCAGGTGGGCTTTCTGCATGTGCTCCGCCCAGGTCGGGCTGCGCTTGCCCTGGACCTGATGGAAGAGTTCCGTTGCTTTGCTGATCGTCTGGCCTTATCTCTGGTCAACCGTCAGCAAATCCAGGAAGATGACTTCACATTGAGCACAGGTGGAGGTGTCGCGCTGAACGCTGACGCGCGCAAGGCTGTGGTCGTGGCGTTTCAAGAGCGTAAGCAGGACGAGGTTCAGCATCCTGTGCTGAAACAAGTGCTACCGCTTGGCTTGGTACCACTGGTGCAGGCACGACTGATGGCACGTGCAATTCGCCTTGAAAGTGATGAATCCGGACTAGCGACCAATTACCTGCCTTTTCTTGTACGCTGAGGTGTAAACATGCTGGTGATTGTCTGTTACGACGTCAGCACGGAAACAGCTTCAGGCCGTCGCCGACTACGTCGCGTGGCCAAGGCTTGCGAAAGCACTGGGCAGCGGGTACAAAAGTCTGTATTCGAGTGCAAGGTCGACCTGGCAGGTTTTGAAGAACTCGAGCGCAAGCTTTTGGCTGAGATCGACCCCCAGCAGGACTGCCTGCGGTTCTACCGTATCCCTGATGTCCGTGGCGCAGAGGTGCGTGAACACGGTCACTTCAAGGCAGTGGACTTCGATGGACCTCTCGTTCTGTAGGCGAAGGTAGCAACATCGACGCCTTATCATGTACACGCGAACGCCAAGTGGCGCCCTCCCGCCCTGGAGGTTCGCGCCTTTCGCATGACATTGTTTTCATTCAGCTTTTCTCGTTTTAATGTGATTGAAACAGCCACGCCGGCACCATCGCCAACATGGTTCGCGCAATGTGGTGGAAAACTGCATGGAGATCAAACAGTTCTGCGAGAAGGGGGCTCGCCCGTCAGCAATGACGGGCGTGGATTGAAACTTCACACCATCAAACGCTAACGCAGGCTATGACGCGGGCTCGCCCGTCAGCAATGACGGGCGTGGATTGAAACTTTGAAGACATCAACGACGCCATGCGCGAAGCCGTGGGCTCGCCCGTCAGCAATGACGGGCGTGGATTGAAACTTTACGCCATCAAACGCTAACGCAGGCTATGACGGGGCTCGCCCGTCAGCAATGACGGGCGTGGATTGAAACTGCGCACGAGTCCACCACTTGGCGAAGCGCCGGGGGGGCTCGCCCGTCAGTAATGACGGGCGTGGATTGAAACTGGCGTATCAAGCGCCTTGGGCGTCCGCGTTGACCGGGCTCGCCCGTCAGCAATGACGGGCGTGGATTGAAACGACCCCAACGGCACGCATTGCGACTGAACATGGCGGGCTCGCCCGTCAGCAATGACGGGCGTGGATTGAAACCTCGACGGGTTGAACCACCACAGCTTCGCCAGCGGGGCTCGCCCGTCAGCAATGACGGGCGTGGATTGAAACCTGCCCTTTTCACTCTCTTGCTCCCCCGCTCTGGGGGGGCTCGCCCGTCAGCAATGACGGGCGTGGATTGAAACTAGCGCAAAGCTTGCCCCTTGTGCACCGTCGGTCGGGGGCTCGCCCGTCAGCAATGACGGGCGTGGATTGAAACTCGCGCTGTTGCTCGGGCCTGTTTCGGCCTCTGGGGCTCGCCCGTCAGCAATGACGGGCGTGGATTGAAACCTGGACACAGTCCATCTAGGCCCCCACGTGGGGCGGGCTCGCCCGTCAGCAATGACGGGCGTGGATTGAAACCACGAGCCGTCCTCCACGCGGACGAACAGCCCCCGGGCTCGCCCGTCAGCAATGACGGGCGTGGATTGAAACATGCTGCTTCCTTGCTCAGTTGCTCGACCGTGGCGTCGGGCTCGCCCGTCAGCAATGACGGGCGTGGATTGAAACATGCGGGCCTCAAGACAGGGCGCAGGCGCGGGCGCGGGCTCGCCCGTCAGCAATGACGGGCGTGGATTGAAACGTTTGCCCAGGCTTGGGTGCTGGGCTGCTGCGCCTGGGCTCGCCCGTCAGCAATGACGGGCGTGGATTGAAACAGCGCGTATTGGTCAGCAACCAGCAGCAGCGCGGTCGGGCTCGCCCGTCAGCATTGACGGGCGTGGATTGAAACGACGTCCTGCATGCCATTGTGTCGTGGGCTGTGCGGGCTCGCCCGTCAGCAATGACGGGCGTGGATTGAAACAGCGGTGCGCGCAGTTCTGTCGCCTTCGGGAAGGTGGGGCTCGCCCGTCAGCAATGACGGGCGTGGATTGAAACACCGTTAGGGGGTGAGATGGTTCCATACAGCTGGGGGCTCGCCCGTCAGCAATGACGGGCGTGGATTGAAACAAGGGCAAATGCTTGGGCGTTGCAA
>CAMTVS010000117.1:0-39045 GCA_947085235.1 uncultured Aquabacterium sp.
CCAGACCTGGCTGAGCATGGGCCACCTGCTGCACCAGGCCGACAACCACCGAGGCAGCTTCCGGGGCCTGGGGCTGGAGCTGCGCACCGACGCCTGGGGCGGCCTGCGCGCCGTGCGCGGCGTCATGCTCAGCACCTATGGCCTCAGAAACGGCCTGGGCCAAACCGCTGAAGGCGCAGGCGACAACGCCGCCGGCATCGCCCTGGCCAAACAGATGCAGCAACTGGCCAGCACCTTCGGGCAGGCCGCCACCACGCACCAAACGGTGGCCGTGGCCGCTACCCAAGGCAGCCATGCCCCAGGTCAAAGCACGCTGGACGACACCCTGGCCCCGGCTGCAGCGCTCACCAAGAGCCTCAGCGGCATGGTCAGCACCACCAGCCTGCCCAACGCCACGGCCGACGCGGCGGACAAAGCGGTAGCAACAGCCCAAGACAAAGTGCCTCACACGGCCGACCCCGACATCGCCATCGTGGGCAAGGCGGGCATCGGCCTGACCGCCGGGCAAGACATCCACCTCAGCAGCGGCGACACCACCACCGTGGCCACGGGTGAAGACACCCACTGGGCCATTGGCGGACAGGCGCGCATCCACACGGGGCAGGCCATTGGCGTGCTGGCGGGGGCGATTCAGCCGGGCAATGCCCCGGATGGCCAGGCTGCGGGCAAGGGCCTGACAATGATCGCCGCCAGCGGCCCGGTGGACCTGCAGGCCCAGGCAGGGCCGGCGCAGATCGCGGCCAAGCAGAGGTTGGAGTTGAGGACCGCCAGCGGGGTAGTCAACATCCAGGCACAACAGCGCGTCAGCATGGCCGTCTCAGGCGGCGCAGCCATCCAGCTCAGTGGCGATGGCATTCAGGTGATGTGCCCTGGCACGCTCACCATCAAGGCCAGCGTCAAGAGCATGGTGGGGGCGGGTACGCTGGCACTCAAACTGCCCAGTCTGCCCAAGTCCAGCACCACACCCAAGAAGATGGTGCTGACGCTGCAACTCATGGGCTTGCCGGGCGCACAGGCCTCGCACAGCAGGCCCATCGCACAAAGCCCGTGGCGCATCGTGCGCGATGGCGGCGCGCAAGCCGACCGCGTGATTGCACAAGGTCAAACCGACTCGCAAGGGCAGATCACGCTCACCGACATGCAGCAAATGCGCCTGTCGGTGGCCATGGCCCGTTGGCCCAACGACATCTGGCTGCTGAGCGGTCATGATCGTCGCCCGCTGACCGGAGATGACCTGACACTAGCTGCCCCCAACAAGGAGGCCTCTGATCTTGCAGCCATGGCCGCGATGGACTTCACTGCGCAACCCGCCAACAGCATGTTCACCGATGAGGGGCGCTCACATCGAAGTCTGGCCACCAGAGCGTTGAACCAGTCGACCGGCACCCCCATCAAGCCTCCCGCCCAGGGTTGACACATGAGCACCAGCACCTTCCGCAAGTACCACAACGACCACCAGGTCAATGTGTACATCGACGAGCACGGCAAATCCTGGACCACGACCATCGCAGGGCAGGCCGCAGCGCACCTGCAAGAAGTCACCAGCCCCGGGCGCTTTGCCCCCTCGCGCTTGGGTCACAACGTCCAATCCTTCATCAACGGGCAAGACTATTTTGCAGATGTGGCTGCCGCCATGGCGACAGCCAAGCAAAGCATCTTCATCGCAGGCTGGCAAGTGAACTGGGACGTGGAGCTCACGCCCGGAAGGCGGCTCATCGACGTGCTCAAACAAGCGCTGGACGCCAGCCCCGAACTGCGCATCTACGTGATGCCCTGGATGTCGCCCAAGATGCCACTGAACACGGGCGACTTCGGCACCATGCTGGCTGTCTTCCAACTCAATGCCGGCCGAAACACCATGCGGGCGTTCTGTTGCCCAGCAGGCCTGCAAAACGACTTCAAGGGCGTCGAGGAAACCTTCTTCAGCCACCACCAAAAGCAAGTCGTCATCGACAATCAGATTGCCTACATCGGGGGCGTGGACCTGGCCTATGGCCGACGCGACGACTCCCGCAGCACACTCAACCACGAGTGGCGCAAAGGCCCCGAGCGCTACAACCCGGGCATCCCGCCCATGCGCACCCTCACGCCCTCAGAGATGATGCAGTACATGACCGAAGGCGAGTTGCTGCAATCCACCCTGCATGGGGGCTTGCAGCGCACGGTGGTCGGGCGCTTGCAAGCCACCTTGATGAGCACGCGCCGCGCCAATGCCGATGGCATGGCAGGCCAGATGGTGGACCGGCTGCACGCGTGGTGGCAAGAACCCATGCCCGACTGGCTGAGCCGGCCGCTGGAGGCACTCACGCCAGACTTCAGCGAACTGCTGGAAGAGGCCCGCACCGTGACCGAGCGCGAGGTATTGCGCAGAATCCAGCAGGGCGTCCTGACGCCTGCACACATCCAACGCCCACTGCAATCCATCGCGGGCCTGATGAAGGCCGCCTACACCACCTTGTTGCGGGCCGCCTGGCTCAATGAGCAACCCCATCCAGACATTTTTAAGCCGGCGCAGCAGTCAGCGCCACTCGCGGGGGCCATCCTGGCCGACGACCAGCCCCGCCAACCCTGGCAAGATGTGCACATGCGCATGGAAGGCCCCGCCGTGTTTGATGCGGCGATGAACTTCATCCGCCGCTGGAACAGCCTGCAACACAGCTACCTGGCGCACACGCCCGCCTTGCGCGACAAGGTCAAGGTGCCCGACAGCCTCATCCCCAAAGAGCCCTTGTTCACCGCCAAAGGCCCCGGTACCGCCAAGGTGCGCGTGCTGCGCAGCGCCTCTTTGAAGCTGCAGCAGCAAGAACGCGCAGCCATGCCGCAATTGCCCGCCCAGCAGGGCGTGCAGCACGACATCCACGACATGATGGTGCGCCTCATTCTGGGGGCCGACCACTTTGTCTACATCGAAAGTCAGTTTTTTCAGAGCCGGTTTGGTGAACCTTCCATCAATCCTTCACCACATGATGAAGACGCACAGAAGCTGCAGTCGGCGGCGCTCAAACATCTGTTGTCGCAAACAGGCGCGCGCATCAAGTCCGCACTGACGCTCATCGGCAACAACCCCCAGGGCGACAAGCTGCCGCAAAACCAGATCTGCTGGGCGCTGGGCCAGCGCATCGAGTTCGCGGTGTGCAACGACCTCCCGTTCCATGCCTACGTGGTCTTGCCCGTGCACCCTGAAGGGCGGCTGGATGACCTGGCCATCATCGGTCAGATCCACTGGACCATGCAAAGCCTGGTCTACGGCAGCCACAGCCTGGTCAACCGCGTGCGCTGCGCCATTGCCGCCAAGAAGATGCTGGCGGGCAAGCAGGTGATTCGTCCTGAGCTTTGGCAGGCCATGCTGGCCAAGTCCCGAGAAGGTCAACCTGGCGAACGCCCTTACGAAAAAATCACTCCGCAAGAGTGGGCTCCGTACCTCACGCTCTTGAACCTGCGCACCTGCGAGGTGGTGGGCGGCAAGGTGCGCACCGAGCAGATTTATGTGCACAGCAAGCTGCTGATCGTGGACGATGCCGAGGTGGTGATCGGCAGCGCCAACATCAACGACCGCAGCCTCAATGGCGACCGCGACAGCGAGCTGGCCGTGTTCGTCAGCGACACGGCCTTCCGCAAATCCAAAACCCACGGGCTGGAAACCACCGTGTGCGCCTTCGCGCACCAGTTGCGCACTGACCTGTGGCGCAAGCACCTGGCCCTGGCGGGCAACGGCAATTCAGTGGTCCAACCCGCGTCCGCGCTGGCGGCGTTGATGGAGCAACCAGCGGCACCGCAGACGGTCAAGCTCATTCAGCAGATTGCGACCGCCAATCAGGCGGCGTATGAGCAAACGTTTGCGCATGTGCCGAGAAGCAAGCAGGTGGGTAATCCAAAATACGAAGCATCGATCTGGCCTATGGTGGATCGATCTCTGAAGCCCGAAATAGCCCTCAGCCAGATTCAAACCTACGCTAATCGGATGCCCTTCTCTGAAGCCTTCTGGAAGGCGGCCGCGCCGAAGGCTGCGCCTCAAGGCATCCAGGGCTTCTTCACCGCCTTGCCCATCGAATGGACTACAGGCGAGAACAACCATCCGGATATGAACAAAATCCTGCTCACCCAGGTGCCCACCGAGGGCTTCAACTATGCGCACGCGTTGAACAGCGATACGCCGGAGCAAGCAGGATGACAGCCCGCAAAGCCCTGAGCCTTCGGCCCACTGGCCGATCTGCCCTTGTTTTGCTGACCTTGTTCACCATGACCGCCTGTGGTCAAAGTAATGCGAACAAAGCCTCGCCCTATGTGACGCCACCCGGTTGGCGCAGCGTTTGCCTGGGCACCATGGTGGTCGATCTGCCCAGCAAAATTCACATGGGCGCCTCACCCCTGCGCCACAACACGGGTTACGGTCTTGGTGAGTCGCTACGTGGTGCCGCAACCGGCAACCAGAGCGTCGGCAACATTGGATACCAAGAAACCGCTCCAGCCACCCCAGAAGATTTTCAATCCATCAAACGCATCGCCAAGTTCAAGCTGATTGAACGTCGAATCATCCATTGGCCTGACAAGAGTGATCCTGAACTTCAGAAGTTCAAGGAACACTCCAGCGAGGTGCCCTTGAATGATCCTTTAGCCTACTCCTTCAGGATGTATGCCGCGTTCGATATGGGATACCTTGATCCAGATGACCAGCGTATCCGCCTGTTTGATGGTGGGGTGCCAAGCGACAAGCACGAAGATGCCGTCACCATCGCCGATCACCAAGCCTTCTACCAGCACCTGCGCACCCATCTCTACCGCGCCCGCGCCCCGGAGCAACTGCCTACCGAACCAGGCGTGTGCACCCCCTTCGGTCTGTTTCGCCAGCAAGCTGGAGAGCCGATACCCAGTTTTGATGTGGAGGTACCGCTTCGCAGCCTGAAGTACCCCAGCCTGGTGTTCTTCGTGCGGGTGAAGACACCCCACGAAGATGCCCCCAAGGACATCAAAGACCTGCCCGATCCCAACAACGTCACCATGAACGACCTCAAGTCGCTCAAGGGCATGGAGGGCATCTTGTTGTTGGCCAACCTGATGGGCATCAAGCAAACCGTGGGGCCTGAACCCGTGGCCATCGCAGGCCAGCCTGGCCGCGTGCTAGCCCGTGAGTACCACCACGATGGCGGCTTGGCGCACAACGGCGGCGGCCCCGGCGCCGCCTATGAAATGCAGGCCGATGTGGTGGGCGTGCAAGGCCGCCCCGACATGCCTGCCATGACCATCCGCATGGCGGCCATGCTGCCTGACAAAGAACCCTACCCGGAGCCCACCCGGCAGTGGAACCCAGACAAACGACGTTTTGAGATGGCGCCCTTCAAACCTGCGCGCCCCGGTATCCGGGGCATCCAGCCACCGCCGTTTGAAGAAGGCTTGGCCTACTTCCGCCAGGTGCTGTCCAGCGTGCGGCCTGCCGATGCGGTGCTCGCCAGCGTGAGCGGTACGGCAGCGCAGGAGAACTCGGCCAAGGCCAGCGCAGCGTCAGAGCCTGGCTCCAACGGGTCGCCAACAACCCCTTGAGCAGCGGACGCGAGACGGAATGCAGCAGCGCCCAAAGACACCCTCTGCCGATCATGAGGTCTGCCTCCTGATTGAAGAAGGGGCCGTGTTGAGCATGCCGGGCACGGTGGATGTCACGCAATGGCAGCAACAGGCCATGATGGGCCTGGGCTGCTCCATGCTGTTGAGCGGTCGCCCGGTGTGGCTGCAAGACTGGTTGCCGGGGCTGGATGTGCTGTGCCACGGCATGGCGCTGCCCGCAGATGCCCAGACAAGCTTCGATGGCCAGGACGAATGGCCTGAACTTTACGCGCGCATCCGCTGGTGGCTGGCGTTGCCATCCAACACCGCACCCCGGGTGTACAGCCTGAGTACCAAGTTGGGGGTGCTGCGCATGCAGCCCCGTTCAGAAGCAAGCCATCCGCCCGATCACGTCATGCGTTTGGTGTGCGAGTGGGGCTCGTGCAGCGCTACCGCAGCACGCTGATCAAGCCCTGGGCAAAGCGCCCTCAGCCTTCCCCGTACACCACCGTCGGCTCAGCCTGCGGCATCAGCTCTTTGAGGCGCTTGAGCGCCTGATCGCTGGGGAAGACGCGGGCGCGGTCGCCCAGATCCAGCTCGCCCCGGGCCGAGATCTCGGGCGTGTGGCGCTCCACGATGACGCGCAAGGGAAGGCCTTGGACGGCGTCGGGCAGGTCGGGTTCAGCGGCGGGCACGCGTTTGGCCGGGAACTCTTGCAGCAGCGTGTCGATGGGCAGGGTCTGATCACGGGCCACCAGGCGCACAAAGCGCGCATGTCGGCAGCGGGCCGCCGCCAGGCTCATCACCTGCTGCACGTTCAGGCGCAAGCCACCCGAGAATCGGTCGGTCTGCACCTTGCCCTGGATGATGAGCAACTCGTCGTCTTTCAGGGTGTCCTTGTTGGCGTCCAGCGTGTCCTGGTTGGCCACGGCTTCGATGGATTCGCTCTTGTCGTCGAGCTTGAAAATGGCCACGCGGCCGCGCTGGCCGTTGATGATGCGCATCTCGCTGACGATGCCAGCCACCATCTGGGGCTCGCGGCTGTCTTGGAGGTCGCTGATGCGCTTGGCAAAGCGGCGCACCTCGCGCTCGTGCTCGTCAAACAGGTGGCCCGTCAGGTAAAAGCCGATGGCGGTCTTCTCCAGCGTCAGCTGCTCTTTGGTGGACCAGGGTTCGGTGGGCACCAGGTCGGGCTCGTTGGTGGATGCCGCATGGCTGTCGCCAAAGTCGAACAGGCCGCCCTGGTCGGCGTTGGCGGCCAGGGTGTCGGCGTATTCGAAGGCCAGGCCCACACTGGCCAGCAGGCCGGCGCGGTGGGGCATCAGCTTGTCAAAGGCGCCGGCCTTGATCAGGGCCTCGACCACGCGCTTGTTGACCAGCTTGCGGTCCACCCGGCAGCAGAAATCGAAGAAGCTCTTGAACGGGCCATTGGACTCGCGCTCGCGCACGATGGCCTCGATGGCGCCCTGCCCCGTGCCCTTGACGGCGCCCAGGGCGTAGCAGATGGTCTTGTCGTCCAGTGGGATGAAACGCCACTGGCCCTGGTTCACGTCCGGTGGCGTGAAGCGGATGCCGAAGTTCTGCGTGGCATCGTCGTGGAAGATCTTGAGCTTGTCGGTGTCGTCGCTGGCGATCGTCATGTTGCCTGCGAAGAACTCGGCCGTGTAGTGCTGCTTCAGCCAGGCCGTGTGATACGCCAGCAAGGCGTAAGCGGCCGCGTGCGACTTGTTGAAGCCATAGCCCGCGAACTTCTCCATCAAGTCGAAGATCTCGTTGGCCAGTTGTTCGCTGATGCCGTTCTTGGCCGCCCCTTCCGCGAACAGGCCGCGGTGGTGCTGCATCTCCTCGACCTTCTTCTTGCCCATGGCGCGGCGCAGCAGGTCGGCACCGCCGAGCGAGTAGCCGCCGACGATCTGCGCCACCTGCATCACCTGCTCTTGGTAGACCATGATGCCGTAGGTCTCCTTGAGCACCGACTCCATCAACGGGTGCGGGTAGGTGACCTCTTCCTTGCCGTGCTTGCGGGCGCAGAAGGACGGGATCAGGTCCATGGGGCCTGGACGGTACAGCGCCACCAGGGCGATGATGTCCTCGAACACGCTGGGCTTGGCGTCGCGCAGCATGCCTTGCATGCCGCGGGACTCCAGCTGGAACACGGCCACGGTCTTGCCCTCGGACAGCAGCCGGTAGGTGGCAGCGTCATCCAGCGGGATCTTGGCAAAGTCAAAGTCCTTCTGGTCCGGGTGGCGGGCCATGATGAACTCTTTGGCCGTCTCCAGAATCGTCAGCGTGGCCAGGCCCAGGAAGTCGAACTTCACCAGGCCGATCTGCTCGACATCGTCCTTGTCGTACTGGCTCACGGCCGAGTCGCTGCCGGGCTGTTGGTACAGCGGGCAGAAGTCGGTGATCTTGCCCGGGGCGATGAGCACGCCACCGGCGTGCATGCCGATGTTGCGCACCATGCCTTCCACACGTTCGGCCAGGGCCAGCAAGGCGGCCACTTCTTCTTCGGCCTTCTCGCGCTCGTTCAGCTCGGGGGCCTCATGGCGCGCGTAGATCACCTTCGCCTTCTCGGGGTCGAAGTCGGGTGGCAGCTTGGCCAGCGTCACCGTCTTGCCCGGTGGCGCTGGGATCAGCTTGGCAATGCTGTCCACGTGGCCATAGCCCATGCCCAGCACCCGGCCCACGTCGCGCAGCGCGGCCTTGGCCGCCATGGTGCCGAAGGTGGCAATCTGCGAGACGGCTTCGCGTCCATAGCGGTCTTTGACGTAGTCGATGACGCGGTCGCGGTTGCCCTGGCAGAAGTCGATGTCGAAGTCGGGCATCGAGACCCGCTCGGGGTTCAGGAAGCGCTCGAACAGCAGGTTGTACTTGAGCGGGTCAAGGTCGGTGATCTTGAGTGCGTAGGCCACCAGCGAGCCGGCGCCCGAGCCCCGGCCCGGCCCCACGGGGCAGCCGTTGTTCTTGGCCCAGTTGATGAAGTCCTGCACGATGAGGAAGTAGCCCGGAAAGCCCATCTTCAGGATCGTGTTGATCTCGAAGTCCAGGCGCTCCAAATAGCGCGGGCGCTCCGCATCGCGCTGAGCCGCATCGGGGAACAGGTGCAGCAGGCGTTCTTCCAGGCCCTGGTGCGACAGCTCGCGGAAGTAGTCTTCCATGGGCTGGGGTTGCCCATTGGGCATGATGGGCGTGGGAAAGTCGGGCAGCTGCGGCTTGCCCAGCACCAGCGTCAGCGAGCAGCGCCGGGCGATGGCCACCGTGTTGGCGATGGCCGAGGGGATGTCGGCAAACAGAGCCTCCATCTGCGCGGCCGTCTTGAAGTGCTGCTCTTTGGTGAAGCGCTTGATGCGCTTGGGGTTGCCCAGGGTTTCGCCTTCGGCCACGCACACGCGGGCCTCGTGGGCCTCGAAGTCGTCGGGCTCCAGAAACTGGATGGGGTGGGTGGCCACCACGGGCAACTGCAGCTTGGCCGCCAGCGGCACCGCCCCCCGGATGTGGGGCTCGTTGGTGGTGTGTCCACCGCGTTGAAGCTCAATGTAGAACCGGCCAGGAAAGGCCTCGGCCAGCTTGCGCGCCCAGGCCTCGGCCTTGGCCGCATCGCCCATCAGTAGCGCCTGGCCCACCGGGCCCAGGTCGGCCCCGGACAGGCAGATCAGGCCGTCGTTGTTGGCCACCAGCGACTGCCAGAACAACCAGGCGTGGGTGCGTTGCCCCGGCGCCGTCCAGGCCTCGCCCAGCAGCTCGCACAAGCGCAGGTAGCCCTGGCGATTCTGGATGAGCAGCAGCAGGCGCGTGGGCGCTTTGGCGCCCTCTTCCGGCTCCAGCCACACGTCAGCGCCGATGATGGGCTGCACCCCCTTCTTGCGCGCCCCACTGTAAAGCTTGACGGCGCCAAACAGGTTGCTCAGATCGGTGACCGCCACCGCCGGCTGGCCGTCCTTGGCCGCCGCCTTGACGAGATCGTCGATGCGCAGGGTGCCGTCAACGACGGAATACTCGGAGTGGGAACGCAGGTGAACAAAAGCCATGGGTGGGATTGTAAGAAGCCGCTCAGGCGCGCTCGGCCGACTGGCGGAAATCCCGAGGCGTCATGCCCACCCAACGCCGGAACGTGCGGCTGAAGTTGGAGGTGTCCTGGTAGCCCAGGCGATCGGCGATGGCTTCCACGCTCAGGTCGGTGTGCAGCAACCACCAACAGGCCAGATCTTCACGCACCCGATCCAGCAACTGCTGGTAAGTGAGCCCTTCGTCACGCAACTTGCGAATCAACGTGCGCGACGACACGTGCTCCCGCTCGGCCAGCTCGGTCAAGGTGGGGTAAGCGCCTTCGCAGGCCAGCAAGACCTTGAGCAAGCGGTCGCCCACCGGCCCCAGACGGTCACGAGGGTCGTTTTGCTGGGCCCACAGGCGTTCACATTCGCGCAGGGCCATGCGGTGCGTTTGTGGGTCAGGGGCCAGTCCCGGTTGGGCCAGCAGGCTCATGGGCAGGATCATGGCCGTGTGCTCGGCGCCAAAGCGCACCTGCGGCCACCAGCGCCGGTAGGCGTCGGCCCAGGGTGGCTCGGCAAAGGCAAACTCCACCCGCGCCAGTCGTGTCATGTCCAGGCCCGTCAGGGTGTCCAGCACGCGCAGGCCCGCGCCCATCAAGTGGCCCAGCATGTACTCCCGCACATCCGGGGCCTGAAGGCGCTCGCGCGCCAGCAGGGTCACCTCGCTCCCATCGGTCTGCACCTCCAGGGCCATGAGCGACTGCCGCAGCCCCACATGGCGCTGAATCAGGGCCAGGGCCTGCCCCACGTTGTCGCACGACATGGCGGCCACCCCCACCGGGCCATGGGCCGACAGGTGGGTGCCCCAGCCCACCGTGATGCCCAGCCAGGGCTCTTGCGTGAGGCTGATGGCGCGGCGGATGAGCCGGCTCACCTCGTCAAAGCTGAGGTGTCGCTGGCCCTCGTGCAGGGCGGACCAGTCCAGGCGCGTGCCCGCCAGGATCTGGGCCTCATCGAAGCCACGGCGGCGCATCTCGGCGCAAATGAGCCGGGCGTAGATGGGGTGCAGGGCCGGAGCCAGCCAGTCGGCGGCCTGGACGGTAGGCGATGGGAGGGACACGGAGCTTGTCACCAAATGACGAAATGTTGCCAGCACCGACGGTACCCCATTTGGGTGAGGTCTCGCAAGATCGGGGCATCCCACCCACCGAGGAGACAACAACATGAGCGCTGTGCTGCCCGACCCGATGGCCGCCCCTTACCAGGACCGCAAAAAGGCCCTGTGGATCCTGCCCACCCTGCTGCCGGCCATCGTGGCCACCGGCCCCATGGCTGCCTGGATGGGCTATGAACACGCGGCCTGGTACGTGCTGCCCTTCCTGGTGATGTTCGTGCTGGTACCGGTGCTGGACTGGCTGATCGGTGACGACACCAGCAACCCGCCCGAATCGGCCGTGCCGGACCTGGAGTCCAACGGCTTCTACCGCTGGATGATCTACCTGGCCATCCCGGTGGGTTGGGCCACCACGCTGTTCAACGTGTGGTTCCTGTCCACCCATGCGGTGCCCTGGTATGGCGTGGTCACCACCGTCATCATCAACGGCTTCATGCTGGGCCTGGTGATGAACATGAGTCACGAACTGGGCCACAAGAAGGAATGGCTGCCCCGCAAAGCGGCGCTGTTCAACCTGTCTTTGGGGGCCTACACCCACTTCTGCATCGAGCACAACCGTGGCCACCACCGCCACGTGGCGACGCCGGAAGACCCGGCTTCGTCCAAGATGGGCGAGACGATCTACCGCTTCATGTTCCGCGAGATGCCTGGCGCCTACTTCCGCGGCTGGGATCTGGAAGTGGAGCGTCTGGAGCGCCAGGGCAAGTCGGCCTGGAGCCTGGACAACGAGATCATCCAGGGCTGGATCGGCACCGCGCTGGTGTGGGGTGGCATGACCGCCTGGCTGGGCACCCAAGCGCTGGTGTTGCTGATGGTGCTGGCCTTCCTGGGCGCCTTCATGCTGACCTCGGCCAACTACATCGAGCACTACGGCCTGCTGCGCCAGAAGAAGGCCGATGGCCGCTACGAGCACTGCCAGCCCCACCACTCGTGGAACAGCAATCACGTGCTGTCCAACATCCTGACCTTCCAGTTGCAGCGCCACTCGGATCACCACGCCAACCCGGCCCGTAGCTACCAGTCGCTGCGCAGCTTCCACGACATCCCGACCTTCCTGCCGCTGGGCTACACGGGCATGTTCCTGATCGCGTATGTGCCGCCGCTGTGGTTCAAGGTGATGGACCACCGCGTGGTCAAGGCCACGGGCGGTGATGCAGCGCGCATCAACTTCCTGCCAGCGCAGCGCAAGCGCCTGGTGGCCGCCTATGGCATGAAAGACACGGCCGCGGCTGAGGCCTGAGCGCAGGGGGCTGAGCGCCCCCGTCCCACTTCGCCGGCCCCATCACGGGGCCGGTGTCGTTACCAGGGACAACAACCCACGGTAGGGCAGCAGGTTAGTCTGCACCACCTGATCGATGGGTTCGACAAAACCACTTTGCATCCAGCGGGCGGCCAGCAACACGTTCAGCCCGATCATGCCGTGGGCCAGCAAATCCAGGCTGACCGGCCCCGTGAGTTGCGCATCGGGCACCAGTTTGTCCAGGTGCTGACGCAGCATGTTGGAGTAGTCACGCGCCGTGGCATCGCTCAGCGCCGCCACCTGGTCATCGACCGCGAACGAGTCCACCAGCATGATCCGCCCCCGGCGGGGGTCTTCTTCGATGAACTGCAGAAACACCCGGATGGCCGGCTCGAGCATGCCGATGGGCGTGGGCTCGGCCCGTGACAAGGCCGCCAGGGTTTGAGCCATCAACTGGTGTCGCAGCTCGGCATAGGTGGCCAGGAACAGCTGCGGCAGGGTCTTGAACGACTCGTAGAAGTAGCGCTCGGTCAGGTGTGCGGCCACACAGATGTCGCGCACGGTGGCCACATGGAAGCCCTTGGTGCCAAACACCTCCAGGGCGCCCTCGATCAGCTTGGCGCGGCGCAAGCGCTGCCGCTCTTCAGGCAGCACGCCACCATAGCGTCGTCGGCTGGGAGCCGGCATGTCGGGAATTGATGCATCCATACAGGGCCCTATGTTGACATGAAGCATTGTCAAAGATATTGTGACAAGAAACCTTGTCACATATCAAGGACTGCTTCCACGACAACCATGAGCTCCACGGCCCCCACCCTACCCCTGCATTCGGCACCGTCCACGGGCCGCACCACCGCCCCGCGACACCGCATCATCATCGTGGGCACCGGGTTCTCGGGCCTGTGCATGGGCGTCAAGCTTCGTGAAGCGGGCGAAGATGACTTCATCATCCTGGAGCGTGCGGGCGAGGTGGGCGGCACCTGGCGCGACAACACCTACCCGGGTTGCGCCTGCGATGTGGAGTCGCACCTGTACTCGTTCTCGTTCGAACCCAACCCGAACTGGTCGCGGCTGTACGCCCCGCAGCCTGAAATCTTTGCCTACTTGCGGCATGTGGCGCGCAAGTACGACCTGATGCGCCACATCCACTTCCACACCAATCTGGTGGGCGCCCGCTGGGACGAAACGCGCCGCCTGTGGGTGGTCACGGCCGACGATGGCCGTGTGTTTGAAGGCGAGGCCTTGGTCTCGGGCATGGGGGGCTTGAGCAACCCGGCCTACCCCGACATCCCCGGGCGCGAGCGCTTCGAGGGCCCACAGTTCCACTCGGCCACGTGGCGGCACGACGTGAACCTGGACGACCAGCGCGTGGCCGTGATCGGCAGCGGTGCCAGCGCCATCCAGTTCGTGCCCCAGATCGCCCCCAGGGTGGCCCACCTGAACTACTTCCAGCGCACGCCGCCCTGGGTGGTGCCCAAGATGGACCGGCCGGTGAGCGCGCGTGAACGCGCCGACTTCCAGTCCAACCCCTGGCGCCAGCGCATCGCGCGCAACAAGCTCTACTGGCTGCTGGAGGCCCGCTTTCTGGCCTTCAAGTACAAGCCCGAGTGGATGAACCTGGTGGCGAAGGTGGGCAAGCGTCGCATCCGCAAGCACATCAAAGACCCGGCCCTGCAGGCCAAACTCACGCCCAGCTACACGCCAGGCTGCAAGCGCCTGCTGATCTCGAACGACTACTACCCGGCCTTGGCCCGCACCAATGTGAGCGTGATCACCGACGGCATCCGCGAGATCACGGCGAAGGGCGTGGTCACCCATGATGGGCGCGAGCACCCGGCCGATGTGATCATCTACGGCACGGGGTTCAAGGTGCAAGACCCGATCCCCAAAGGCGCCATCTTCGGCAAGGGCGGCGTGGATCTGGTCGATCTATGGCGCCAGGGCCCCGAGGCCTTCCTGGGCATCACGGTGGCGGGCTTTCCCAACTTCTTCATCCTGATGGGCCCCAACACCGGACTGGGCCACAACTCGATGGTCTACATGATCGAGTCGCAGGCCCACTACATCGTGGAGGCGCTCAAGACCATGAAAGAGCGCCGCCTGCGCACGATCGAGGTGAAACCCGAAGCCCAGGCCCAGTTCGTGGGCCAGGTGCAACAGGCCCTGACGGGCACGGTGTGGAATTCAGGCTGCAAGAGCTGGTACCTGAACGACCAAGGTCGCAACACGGCGGCCTGGCCAGGCTTTACATTTGCGTACCGCCTCAAAACCCGCCGCTTCCGGCTCAACCCTTACCAGACTGAACGCGCATGAGCATCCAGGCCGTCATCACCAACCTCGTCTTGCGCTGGCAGTTCAAACGCGCAGGCCGTGGCCCGCTGAATGTGCACAAGGCGCGCAGCAAGGTCAGCCAGATGGCCAAGCGCTATCCGCCGCCCCCGAAGGAGATCAGCCACACCCCGGTGCCCGCCAACCCCAGCCAGGGCCTATGCCCGGCCGAGTGGCTGAGCGTGGCCAACCCCAAGCGCACGGTGGTGTACTTCCATGGCGGCGGCTACTTCTTCTGCGGCCTGGACACACACCGCCCGGTGTCGGCTTACCTGGCCCGCACGGCCGACGCACGGGTGCTGTCGGTGGACTACCGCATGGCGCCCGAGCATGTCTTTCCTGCCGCCGTGGACGACGCCTTGGCCTGGTGGAAGGCCTTGCTGGCCCAAGGCACCGACCCCAAGACCGTGGTGTTTGCTGGCGACTCGGCCGGAGGCGGCCTGACCCTGGCCTGTTTGCTGGCAGCCAAGGCGGCCGGCCTGCCCTTGCCCGCTGGCGCGGTGTTGTTTTCGCCCTGGACGGACCTGAGCTGCTCGGGCGAGACCATGAAGACCAAGGCCGACGTGGACGTGATGTTCAACCCCGAGTCGCTGCCCGAGGCGGCGGCCATGTACCTGGCCGGCCAGCCGGCCACCACGCCCCTGGCCTCGCCCCTGTTTGGCGACCTGAGCGGCCTGCCACCGATGCTGATTTACGCCAGCGAGCATGAGATCTTGCTGTCGGACTCGACCCGACTGCATGAACGGGCCAAGGCCCAGGGCGTGCAAAGCACCCTGCTCCTGAAGCCCAAGCTGCCACACGTGTGGCCCACCATGCTGCTGCTGCCTGAAGCCCGGCAAACGCTCAAGGAATGCGGCGACTTCATCACCGCCCGCACCCGCTGACCCTCGGTTGGCCACTCGTCGAACAACAACGCTGGAGACGCCCGTGAAAGACTTCAAGAACAAGGTGGCCGCCATCACCGGCGCCGCATCAGGCATGGGCCGCACCCTGGCGGTGGAACTGGCCCGCCGAGGCTGCCATCTGGCCCTGAGCGACGTCAACGAAACCGAACTGGTCAAGACGGCCGAACTGGCCGGCCAGCATGGCGTGAAGGTCACGATCACCCGCCTGGACGTGGCCGACAAGGCCGCCGTGTACGCCTGGGCCGACCAGGTGGTGCGCGACCATGGCAAGGTCAACCTGATCTTCAACAACGCGGGTGTGGCCCTGACCGCCCCGCTGGAGCACGTCAAGCTCAGCGATTTCGAATGGATCGTGGGTATCAATTTCTGGGGCGTGGTGTATGGCACGCAGGCCTTCTTGCCGCACCTGAAGGCCTCGGGTGAGGGTCACATCATCAACACCTCCAGCCTGTTTGGCCTGATGTCGGTGCCCACGCAGGGCTGCTACAACGCCACCAAGTTTGCCGTGCGCGGTTACACCGAGGCCCTGCGGATGGAGCTGGAGATGGAAGGCTCGTGCGTGAGCGCCACCTGCGTGCACCCGGGCGGCATCGCCACCAACATCGCCATGGCCGGCAAGGTCGACCCGGTGATGGAAAAGCTGACCGGTGTGACCGAAGAGCAGCAAAAGCGCCGTGCCAACAAGATGATCAACACCACCACGGCTGAATCGGCCGCTCGGCAAATCCTGACCGCGGTCGAGAAGAACGCCCGCCGCGTGCTGGTGGGCCCGGATGCCAAGTTCCTGGACAAGGTGGTGCGATTGCTGGGCGCCAGCTACCAGGTGCTGATCATGCGCCAGTTGCGCAAGATGAACCAGCCACGCCAGCCCGCCCGCAAGGCGGCTTGAGGGCATCATCCGCTGATTCCAGCGTCCGTATTCAGCCCGTTAACAGCCCATTTGCCTGAACGATGAAGTGGCTCAAGCGCCTGTGGTGGACCTCCGTCCTCTTTGCCATCGGGCTGACCGCGGTGGTCTTCACCACCTGGGAACCTGACCGTCAACTGGGGCCACTCGTCGCCCGCTGGGGCACCCACCCGTCCACCTTCCTGGAGCTGGATGGCATGCAGGTGCACATCCGGGACACCGGCCCGCGCGACGATCCCACGCCCCTGGTACTGCTGCATGGCATGTCGTCCAGCCTGCACACCTTTGAGGGTTGGCAACAATCGCTGCAAACCGACCGGCGCGTCATCAGCGTGGACCTGCCCGGCTTTGGGCTGACTGGGCCCAGCCCCCAGGGCGATTACCGCATCGACGCCTACACCCGCTTTGTGCTGCGACTGCTGGACGCCCTCAACCTCAAGCAGGTGGTGCTGGTGGGCAATGCCTTGGGCGGCGAGATCGCCTGGCAGACCGCCGTGTTGGCGCCTGAGCGCGTGGAGCGCCTGGTGCTGCTGGCCTCCGATGGCTACCAGCCCTCGGTGCTGTCCATGCCGCTGGCCTTCCAGGTGGCCAGTTCATCGTGGATGCGCTGGGTGTCAGAGCGCATCCTGCCCAAGGCGTTGGTGGCCTCCAGCGTGCGCAGCGTCTTTGGCGACCCCAACCGGGCCACCCCGGACAAGATCGACCGCTATTTCGAACTCGCCCTGCGCGTAGGCAACCGCCGAGCGCTGTTCCAGCGCATGGATCAGGCCCAGTTTGGCAGCAATGCCGCCTTGATCCGTCGCATCCAGCAGCCTACCTTGGTGATGTGGGGCGACCGCGACGAAATGATCTCACCCGATCAGGGTGAGCTCTTCTGTCGCGACATCGCCCGCTGTCGGCTGGTGATGTTGCCTGGGTTGGGTCACATTCCCCAGGAAGAAGACCCGCGCGCCACCTTGCTGGCCTTGCGCGAGTTTCTGACCAACACGCCCACAGAACCGCGCCGGTGAGCATGGTCTGGCCGGGAGGCTCACCAGTTCAGCGGGCCTGCAAGGTCCAACGAGCCTGGCGCACCACGGACGCCACCAGCTTGCCCAGCATCTGGTCCATGCGCTCGTCCTTGAGGGCCTGCGCATCGCCCAGCTGCTTGTCGGCGGCCGACAAAGCCAGCTGCTCGGGCACCACCACCATGGCGAAGTTGGTGCTCAGGTAGGTGCGCACGATGGGCAGCGCACGGATACCACCCAGCGCGCCCGGTGAGGCGGCCATCAAGCCCACAGGCTTGCCCGCCGTGGCGCCCGTGCCCGAGGGCAGGTCGCCTTCGGCCTGCACCACCGACAGCCAGTCGAAGGCGTTGATGAACAGCGGCGTGGGCAGCGCGTTGTACTCGGGGCTGCTCAAGAGCAGGCCGTCGTGCTCGGCAAACAGCTGACGCAGGCGCCGCGCGCCTTCGGGCATGCCCTGGGCGTTCAGCACGTCCTGGTCGTAGACGGGCAAGTCCAGTGCACGCAAATCCACCGTGGTGGTCTCTGCCCCCAGGGCGCGAGCCTTGTGGGCAGCCACGGCCGCGAGTTGCGTGTTCAACGATCCCTCACGGGCGCTGCCCGCGATCACCAGCAAACGAGGGGTGGATTGGCTCATGGTTCAACCTTGAAAACGTTGGGCCACCTCGGCAACCCGCGCGCCAAACAGACGGGCGGTCTCCAGGTCACCTGGCAGCATCTCATCCACGCTGGCATCCGACGGGGTGGAGGCCATGGCGCCACTGAACGATGCCACATAGTTCACGTCATTGCGCGTGGCCGCCTTGCTGTTGCTGGGCATCAGGCCGGTGCCCACCCAGATCATGCTGTGCTGCATGGACACGGTGAACAGGTAATGCAGGGTGGACAGCTTGTCGCCGTTCATCGATGCCGAGTTGGTGAAACCCGCCGCGATCTTGTTCTTCCAGGCCTGGGTGTACCAGGGCTTGGAGCTGGCATCCAGAAAACGCTTGAACTGCCAGGGCACGCTGCCCATGTAGGTGGGCGCACCGAAGATGATGGCATCGGCCGCGGCCAGGGTGTCCCAGCCACCCTCAGGCAGTTGCCCCTCCTGGTTCACTTCCAGCAGGGTACCGCCCGCGCCCTGGGCCACAGATTCCGCCATGCGGCGGGTGTGGCCGTAGCCGCTGAAGTAAACAATCACGATCTTCTTGCTCATGGTGAATTTCCTTTCGACATGACAGGTGAGAGAGAAAAAATCAGGCTACCCTTGCGCGATGTTCAGTTACCGACACAGCTTTCACGCGGGCAACCACGCCGATGTGCTCAAACACATGGTGCTGGTGCAGGTCATCAAGCACCTGCTGCACAAAGAAAAACCCTTCTGGGTGATCGACACGCACGCGGGCAGCGGCCTGTACGACCTGGGCGGCAAGCACGCCAGCACCAGCGGCGAAGCTGTCAGCGGCATCGCCCAGCTCTGGCCGCACCGCCAGGACACGCAATTGCCCACCGCCGTGCGCGCCCTGCTGGAGCAGGTGGCCCACATCAACCATGGGGACGACCTGGCCTGGTACCCCGGCTCGCCGCAACTGGCTGCCCAGATGCTGCGTGAGGGCGACCACCTGCGCCTGTTCGAGCTGCACCCCACCGAACTGGGCCTGCTGGGCCGGCACTTTGGTGACGTCAAGCGCGGCGTGACCATCCACGCCGAAGACGGCTTTGCGGGCCTCAAGTCCTGCCTGCCACCCCCGCCGCGTCGCGGACTGGTGCACATCGACCCGCCCTACGAGATGAAGGACGACTATCGCCGCGTGGTGCAAACGCTGCGCGAGATGCTGCCGCGCTTTGTCACCGGCACCTACGCCATCTGGTACCCCCAGGTGGCGCGCCACGAATCGCACCAGCTGCCCAACCAGCTCAAGGCCCTGGCGGGTCAGCTCGACAAGGTGGACTGGCTGCACGCCACGCTGCGCGTCAAGGGCGCCGACCCCAGCGGCCGGGGCCTGTTCGGCAGCGGCATGTTCATCATCAACCCGCCGTACACGCTGTATGACCGCCTGAACGAAGCCCTGCCCTGGCTGGTGGAACACCTGGGGCAGGACGAGCATGCCGCCTACAGCCTGGAAGCGCAGCAGAACTGACATGGTCGGCTCCTGAGCGGGGGCGATGGATCAGGCGGCCAAGTCGAAGACCAGCACCTCGGCCTGACGGCCCTGCCCCAGGTGCAGGTGGCTTTCGGCCTCCAGCTTCAGGGCGTCGCCATCGCGCAGCGCCTGGCCATTGACCTGCAACTCGCCCCGGGCCACATGCACATACACCTTGCGTGAGGCGTCCAGCGGCAGCTCGAAGGCCTCGTCGCCGTCGAACAGCCCGGCGTACATCACCGCATCGGCGTGGAAAGACACCGAGCCGTCGCGCCCATCGGGCGAGGCCACCACGCGCAGGCGCCCACGCTTGTCGGCCTCGGCAAAGTGCTTTTGCTCGTAGCCCGCGCGCAATCCGGTTTCGGTGGGGTGAATCCAGATCTGCAACAGGCGGGTGCGGTCGTTCACCGACGGGTTGAACTCGCTGTGCAGGATGCCGCGACCAGCGGTCATGCGTTGCACCTCGCCGGGCCGCACGGTGGCGCCATTGCCTAGGCTGTCCTTGTGCGCGATGGCGCCGTCCAGCACGTAGGTGACGATCTCCATGTCGCGGTGGCCGTGCATGCCAAAACCGGCACCGGGGGCGATGATGTCGTCGTTGATCACACGCAGCGGCCCAAACGACACGTGTGCCGGGTCCTGGTACTCGGCAAACGAGAAGCTGTGGTGGCTCTGCAGCCAGCCGTGGTCGGCGTGGCCTCGGTCGTCAGCGCGGCGCAGGGTCATCATGGTGGGCTCCTTTCGTGGTCGGCCTTCGCATCCCCCGTCCATCGGGGGGCCAGCGTGTCCGCCATGGATTCCACTGTATGGAAGCACGCACGACTTGAGGCTGAGGCACACTGACGGCATCATTCAAATGAATTGAACGACACCGAACCAGCTCGCCGCACCATGCCCGCCGACCGCCACCACGTGCTCACCCCTGAAGCCCTCCAGATGATGGTCACCATCGCGCGCACAGGCAGCTTTGCCGCCGCCGCCCGCGAGCTGGGCAAGGTGCCCTCGGCCCTGACCTACAGCGTGCGCCAGCTGGAGGATGCCCTGGACGTGCTGCTGTTTGATCGCAGCAGCCGCCAGGCGCGGCTGACGGCGGCCGGCGATGAACTGCTGCGCGAAGGCCGCTTGCTGCTGCAACAGATGGACGCCGTGGCCAACCGGGTCAAGCGGGTGGCCTCGGGCTGGGAGTCAGAGCTGACGATTGCCGTGGACAAGGCCATTGCTCCCCACGCCATCTTTGACCTGATCGAGGCGTTTTACACCCTCAAACCGCCCACCCGCTTGCGCTTGCGCAGCGAGGTGCTGACCGGCACCTGGGAGGCCCTGGCCTCGGGCGAGGCCGACCTGGCCATTGGCGTGGCCGGCGAACGGGCCGCCGTGCCTGGTATCCGCACCGAGGCGCTCGGCGAGTTGCGCTTCGTGCTGACCGTGGCGCCACACCACCCTCTGGCCGCACTGCCTGAGCCCCTGAGCATGGCCGAACTGGCCAAGCACCGCGTGGTTGCCGTGGCGGATACCGCCCGAGGCTTGGCACCGACCACCGTGGGCATCCTGCCCGGCCAGGATGTGATGACCGTGCCCTCGATGCCGGCCAAGCTCGAAGCCCAGCTGCGGGGGCTGGGCTGCGGCTTCCTGCCCGAGCCCATGGTGCGCCCGCACATCGAGGCCGGTCGCCTGGTGGCCCGACAGGTGGACAGCCCGCCGCGCGTGGTCAAACCCCATTACGCCTGGCGGCAGGGCGACTTACCGCCCGGGCAAGCCCTGAGCTGGTGGGTGCATCAGTTGGCCAGCCCTGCCACGCGGTGCGCCCTGCTCGACCTGCATGAGGGCCTGATGCTGTGAGCGCCTACATCGGCCGCTTTGCCCCCTCCCCCACCGGCCCGCTGCACGCCGGCTCACTGGTGGCCGCACTGGCCAGTTGGCTGGACGCCCGCGCCCACGGCGGGCAGTGGCGGGTGCGCATCGAAGATGTGGACACGCCGCGCTGCATCGCCGGGGCCGACCAGCTCATCCTCCAGCAACTGGCGCGCTGTGGGCTGCTGCCCGACGGCGAGGTGTGGTTGCAAAGCCAGCGCCAACCGGCCTACCAGGCCGCCCTGGATCAACTCATCGCCACCGGCCACGCCTACCCCTGCGCCTGCACCCGGGCCGACATCGCCCGGGCCAACGAGGCCCTGGGCCGCGTCAAACCTCGCCATGGCGAGCTGAGCTACCCCGGCACCTGCCGCCCCGAGCGCGGCGGCCTGAAAGGACGCGAAGGCCGAGCCTGGCGCCTGCGCGTGCCCGATGCCGGCCAGCCGGACGGCCTCATCCACTGGCACGATCGACGACTGGGCCCGCAACAGCAAGACCTGGGCGAAGCCGTGGGCGACGTCGTGGTGCGCCGCGCCGATGGCCTGTGGGCCTACCAACTGGCGGTGGTGGTGGACGACGCCGCCCAGGGCATCACCCACGTGGTTCGGGGCGAAGACCTGGCCGACAACACCCCACGCCAACTCTGGCTGCAACAGGCCCTGGGCCTGCCCACCCCCCGTTACCTGCACACCCCCTTGGTGATGGGCGCCAACGGCGAAAAGCTCTCCAAACAGAACGGCGCAGCGCCACTGAACCTGGACGACCCCGTGGCCGCCATCACCCAAGCCGCCCAGGCGCTGGGACTGCCCGTGAGCGGCCCGACGCTGAGCGAGGCGTTATCGCAAGCCACCCAAGCCTGGCCTTGGCGCTAGAACTGCCACCCCGCCAGCCAGCCCCTGCGCCCGCCCCACAGAGCGAAGTCAAGGAGGAGGGCCAAAGGCCCGGGGGACATGAGCGCCGTGGGGCGAGCGCCGGGGCTGAGCCCGCTCGGTCTCAGCGCTCCACCACCACAAAGTGCTTGCGCACCGGCTCCAGCACCTCAAAGGCGCCTTCAAAACCACCGGGGATCACCGCCCCCTGCCCAGCCCGCACATCGGTGTACCCGCCATCGCGGCCGTGCAAGCGCACCCACCCTTCCAGCACAAAAAAGTACTCGTCCTTGCCAGGCGGAAACACGATGCGCCAGCGGCCTACCTCGCAGGCCCAGATGCCCGTGCTCATCTGCCCATCGGCCGATTCGTACAGCGTCCAGGTTTCGCGACGCGGGTTGCCCGCTTCCAGCCGATCAGGCCGGGGGTGGTCGATCACACCGGGCGTGGCCGGTGCATCCAGCTTCACGATGTGGGGCATCAGCACCTCAGCGCAAAACAGCCGCCCACATCACTTCACCAGGAAGTGCTCGCGGTAGTACGCCAGCTCGTCGATGGACTCGTGGATGTCAGCCAGGGCCGTGTGCTTCTGGGCTTTCTTGAATCCCTCCGACAGGCCCGGCTTCCAGCGCTTGGCCAGCTCCTTGAGGGTGCTGACGTCCAGGTTGCGGTAGTGGAAGAAGGCTTCCAGCTTGGGCATGTAGTTGGCCAGAAAGCGGCGGTCCTGGCAGATCGAGTTGCCGCACATGGGCGACTTGCCGGCGGGCACGTACTGCTTCAGAAAAGCAATCACGGCATCGGCCGCAGCATCTTCGCTCACCGTCGAGGCCTTGACGCGATCGATCAGGCCACTGCGCCCGTGGGTGCCCTTGTTCCAGGCGTCCATGGCATTCAGCGTGGCATCGCTCTGGTGCACGGCAAACACCGGCCCCTCCACCCGCACGCCCAGGTGGGGATCGGTCACCACCACCGCGATCTCGATGATGCGGTCGCTTTCGGGCTTCAGGCCCGTCATCTCCAGATCGATCCAGATGAGGTTGTTTTCGCTCTTGGCCAGGGTGGGGACCACGGCAGCAGAGGTGTCGGCAGGGTTTTGGGGCAAGGACGTGTCGCTCATGGGGTCGAATCGTACACTCCTGCCTTATGGATGCCCTCACCCTGACCTTCATTTTTGCGTTCTTCGTCGTGGCGTCACTGCTCACGCGCCTGTGGCTGGACGCCCGCCAGAGCCGCCATGTGGCGCAGCACCAGCACGCCGTGCCCGGCGCCTTTGCGCAGGACGTGAGCCTGGACAGCCATCAGCGCGCCGCCCGCTACACCCTGGACAAACTGCGCTTCGGCCTGGTGTCGGCCACTGTGTCGGCCGCCGTGCTGATCGGCTGGACGCTGCTGGGTGGCCTGGGCCTGCTCAACGCCGTGGTGCGCGAATGGACGCTGGACCACTGGGGACCCATGGCCTACCAACTGGCGCTGTTTGGCGCCTTCATGCTCATCAGCGGCCTGATCGACCTGCCCCTGGAGGCCTGGAACACCTTCCGCATCGAGCAACGCCATGGCTTCAACCGCATGGGCTGGGGCATGTGGCTGGGCGACCAGTTCAAAGGCCTGCTCGTGGGCGTGCTGCTGGGGGGCCCCATCCTGGCCTTGATCCTGTGGCTGATGGGCGCGTCCGGCCAGATGTGGTGGCTCTGGGCCTGGGGTGCCTGGGTGGGATTCAGCCTGCTGCTGATGATCGTCTTCCCCTTGTTCATCGCCCCGCTGTTCAACAAGTTCGAGCCCCTGAAAGACAAGGTGCTGGCCGAGCGCGTGCAACAACTCATGCAGCGCTGCGGCTTCCAGGCCAAAGGCCTGTTCGTGATGGATGGCAGCCGCCGCTCGGCGCACGCCAACGCCTACTTCACCGGCCTGGGACAATCCAAGCGCGTGGTGTTTTACGACACCCTGCTGAGCAAGCTCAGCCACGGCGAGGTGGAAGCCGTGCTGGCCCATGAACTGGGGCACTTCAAGCACAAGCACGTGCTCAAACGCATGGTCATGATGTTCGTCATCAGCCTGCTGGGCTTTGCGCTGCTGGGCTGGCTGTCCACCCAGGTGGCCTTCTACCAGGGTCTGGGCGTCATGCCCAATCTGCAGGCCCCCAACGACGCCCTGGCCCTGCTGCTGTTCATGCTGGCCCTGCCCCCGGTGATGTTCTTTGTGGCCCCGGTGTTTTCGCACTTCTCGCGCCGCGACGAGTACCAGGCCGATGCCTATGCCTGCGCCCAAGCCAGCGGCCATGACCTGGCCCAGGCCCTGATCAAGCTGTACAAAGACAACTCGTCCACGCTGACGCCTGACCCGCTGTACGTGAGCTTCCACTACTCGCACCCGCCGGCCACCGAGCGGCTGGCCGCGATGCGTGCCCTGTCTCCCCAACCCACGCCTGCCCATCCATGAGCACCCTGCCCCTGGCCCGACAACACTGCAGCCACCAAAGTGGCCCGGCCCTGGCGGCCGACGCCCTGCCCGCGTTGCTGACGGCACTGCCGGACTGGCGCGTGGATGGTGACGGCGCGCAGGCGGTGCTGACCCGCACGTTCACCTGCCCGGACTTCCACCACACCATGGCCTTGGTGAACGCCATCGCCTGGGTGGCCCACCAGCAAGACCACCACCCCGACATGATCGTGGGCTACAACCGCTGCACACTGCGCTGGTCCACCCACTCGGTGGGCGGCCTGTCGATCAACGACTTCATCTGCGCCGCCCGGGTGGATGCCCTGGCCAGATGAAACGCCAGCACAGCACGAGCAGCCCAGGCACCCCGGGGCGCACAGGGGGGCGCCATGACAAGCGCGCCAAGGGCACGGGTGAGCCCGCTGGGCGCTCCGGCCTGGTCGTGGCCACCCACGGCCGCCATCTGGTGGTGGAGCCGGCCGAGGGCCCTCGCCTGATCTGCCACCCCCGGGGAAAAAAATCCGAGGCCGTGGTGGGTGACCGTGTGCGCTGGGAGCCCACCCTGGAAGGCGGCGACGAGGGGGTGATCCTCTCCGTGGATGAGCGGCGCAACCTGCTGTATCGGCAGGATGAATGGCGCAGCAAATCCTTCGCGGCCAACCTGGATCAGTTGCTGATGTGGATCGCGGTCGAGCCCGTCTTCAGCGAGGTGCAGCTCACGCGCGCCCTGATCGCGGCCAAGGCGGCCGACATCCCCGTCACCATCGTGCTCAACAAGGTCGACCTGCCCGGCACCCCCACCGCCCGCGAGCGCCTGGCGCCCTACCGGGCCATGGGCTACCCGGTGGTGGAGCTGTCGCTGAAACACGAAGCCGAGGCGGCCCGCGCCCAGGTCATGCCGCTGCTGCAAGACAAAGCCAGCTTGGTGCTGGGCCCCTCCGGGGCCGGCAAAAGCACGCTGATCAACACCCTGCTGCCCGAAGCACGGGCTCAGGTCGGCGAGATCTCGCAGGCCCTCAACTCGGGGCGGCACACCACCACCAGCTCGCTGTGGTACTGGCTGGACGACAGCCGCGCCACCGCCGTGATCGATTCACCGGGCTTTCAGGAATTCGGCCTGCACCACATCGAACCCATGGCCCTGGCCAGCCTCATGCCCGATCTGGCGCCGCACCTGGGCGAGTGCCGGTTTCACAACTGCACGCACCGGCAAGAGCCTGGCTGCGCCGTGCGCGCCGCCGCCGAGCGGGGCGAGATCAGCCCGCTACGCCTTCGCCTGTATGCCGATCTGTTTGAAGAACTGAGCCAGCCCCGCTGGTGAGATCCACACGAGTCCCCCATGAGCGACCACCTCAGCCCCTTGGCCCCCACCCTGGACGCCTACGCCCGCGGCGAGATGCCCCTGCACGCGCTGGCACGCACCTGGCGCGACGCCGCCCAAGCCCACCAGCCCGCGCTGCCCGCGCGCTACCTGGAGGTGCTGGAGAGGGTGCTGAACCAGTTGGAAAGCGCTGCGCTGTTCACCGAAGAAAGCTGCTCGTTCAGCCAGGGCGACATGATCGGCGCTCTGCGTGACTGGTTGACGCGCGCCCAGGCCCTGTGAGGCCTCAGACCGGAAGACTGCAGGCCAGGCGCTGACCGATCAACCGATCAGGTTGGCCAGGGACAACAAGGCCAGCAGCAACATCCACAGCACCACCGAACGCCAGATCAGGCCCACCACACTGCGCAGGTGGGCCGGCTGGGGTTCTGCGCCCTGCGTGCTGCCCTGGGCCAGGATCACGTCGGGCGAATCGCCCTGCGTCATCGTGCGACGCACATCCGGGGCCTCGTCGCTCACGGCGGGCGCCACCTGGCCGCCCAGGCGCACCCCCAGGGCGCCTGACGCGGCCGACAGGATGATGCCTTCATTGGCACGCACCCACAGCACGGCGTGCCGTCGCCAGGCGTCCACGGCGTCCTCGAAGTTGCCCACCACGGCAAACCCAAAAGCCGTCAGTCGGGCGGGCACATGGTCCAGCACCGCAAACAGTTGCTGTGACAGGCCCATCAGCCGGTCATGCGTGGGTGTGCCCGTCACCTGGCTCTTGTATGACCAATAGCGACTGGCAAACTCGGCCATGCGGAACAGCACGGCGCCCGCCGGTCCCAGCCCCAGCGTGGACAGCGCCACAAACCAGAAAAACACCCCAAACACGTGACGGTGCGCCGCCAGCAGCGAGTACTCCAGCACGTGGCGCAAGATTTCGGTGCGCGGTAACTCCGACGCATCCACGCTTTGCCACTGGGCCAGCAACTCGCGGGCACGGTCTTCACGCCCTTGCTCAATGGCATCTCGGATGGCCGTGAAGTGGTGGCTGAACTGCCGAAAGCCGAGCATGAAATACAGCACCGCCACATTGAAAATCAGCGCCAGCACCGTGCTGTAGTGATTGACCAGCACGAACAAGAGACCAATGACGGCGGCGGGCACCACCACGGTGATGCCCCACACCACCTTGGCGTGCACCTGGTCGCCCGCGTCGAAATTGCGGCCGGCCCAACGCACCCACCCCACCAGCGCGTGGTGAATGGGGTTGAGGTTGGACAAAGGCTTGAGTTGTTCAGCCAGCAGGGCGAACAACACGGCAAAGAAACTCATGAACGCATCATAGCGGCCCCACCCGGGATGCCACTTCGCAAAAAAACGTCAAGATCAGGCCGACAAGAATCGATACAGGTTGCGCAGCATGGCCGCCGTGGCACCCCAGATGAAGTACTCCTTCTCGGGGTTGGACTGCCAGGGCATGGAGAAAAACTCCAGCTTGGTGCCCGCCAGATCAAAGGCGCGGCGCTGGTGGTGGCGCGGGTCCATCAGGAAGGCCAGCGGCACCTCGAAGACCTCATCGACCTCATTGGGATCGTGCACCAGGTTCAGGCAGTCGAGTTCATGCGCCATGGGGGTGATCAACCCCACCACGGGGGTGACCACAAAGCCCGTCCCGGTGGTGTAGGTGGGCAAGCTGCCCAGCACGTTCACGCGCTCGGGCGCCAGGCCTACTTCCTCACGCGCCTCGCGCAGGGCGGTGGCCACGGGGTCAGGGTCGGTGGGCTCCGCTCGGCCGCCGGGAAAGCTGATCTGACCCGCGTGCTTCTTCAGATGGGCCGTGCGCTGCGTCAGCAAGACCGAAGGCTGTTGACGCATCACCAGCGGCACCAGCACCGCGGCAGGCGAAGGATTGGGCGCCTGGTACCAACGCTCCACCTCCACATCCGGCTGCCACAAGGGCGGCGAGCGAAAACGCTCGGCCAACGCGGCCGCACTCCAGCGGTCCGCACTCAAGGGCGGCAGATGCAAATCATGGCCGAGCAACTCGGCTTGCCGTGGATCGATGGTGAATGCCATGCGCCAATGATAAAAGCCGCCGTGGCGTACACCACAGCGGCTTTGGTGGCGAAATCCACTCAGCCTGACGCTGAGTGGCCTCGCTTCGCTCAGGCCAGCTTTTCTTTGATGCGGGCCGACTTGCCGGAGCGCTGACGCAGGTAGTACAGCTTGGCACGACGCACATCGCCACGACGCTTGACTTCGATGTTGGCGATCAGGGGGCTGTACAGCTGGAACGTACGCTCCACGCCTTCGCCGCTGGAGATCTTGCGCACGATGAAGCTGCTGTTCAGGCCGCGGTTGCGCTTGGCAATCACGACACCTTCGTAAGCCTGCACACGCTTGCGGGTGCCTTCGACCACGTTCACGCTGACGATCACGGTGTCGCCGGGGGCGAACGAGGGAATGGTCTTGTTCAGACGAGCAATTTCTTCTTGCTCGAGTTGCTGGATGATGTTGGACATCAAGGGGCTCCTAAATGATCTTGCCCGCACCTGAATGGATGTGGATCATGCCGTGCCTGAAGGTTGAAACCGACAGTGGCCTGACCCGATGCGGTCGGGTAGAGGATCGAAAACCCGAGATTATAGCGCGAGTCCGCGCAAAAAGTCTTCATCCTTTTTCGACAGCTCGCCACGGGCCCGGGCGGCCTCGATCAACTCGGGGCGGCGACGCGCCGTGATGGCCAGTTGCTGCTGGCGCCGCCAGCGCGCAATCTCGGCATGATGACCCGAGAGCAGCACCGGGGGCACGGCCATCACCTCGTCGCTCCCGTCAGGCGCTAGTGACTCCAGGACCAGGGTTTCGGGGCGGCTGTAATGGGGGCAATCCAGCAGGCCATTCGAGAAACTGTCCTGCTCGTGCGAGGCGGCATCGTGCAACACGCCGGGCTGCAGTCGGGCCACGGCGTCGATGAGGGTCAGGGCCGGCAATTCGCCACCTGATAGCACATAGTCGCCCAGGCTGATTTCTTCATCGACATGGGCATCGATGAAGCGCTGGTCAATGCCCTCGTAGCGACCACACAGCAGCACACAGCCTGGCGATGCGGCCAGGGCCGTCACGCGCTCCTGGGTAAGTGGGCGCCCCGCCGGGCTGAACAGCACCACCGGCAGGCGCTCGCACCCGGCCTGGGCCTGCGCGGCGCGGATGGCCTGCAGGCAACGCACCAGGGGTTCGACCAGCATGACCATGCCTGGGCCGCCACCAAAGGGGCGATCGTCCACACGGCGATAGGCCCCCTCGGCGTGGTCGCGCAGCGGCCAGAGATGGGTGCTGACCAGGCCCTGCTCGAAGGCGCGGCGGGTCACCCCCACGCGCTGGAAGGGCTCGAACAGCTCAGGAAACAGGGTGATGATGTCGAAGCGCACGCTCATGGCCAATCCGAAGCGGGTGGGTGGCCGGTCATCGGGCACCAGAGGGCGCGACGCCGAGGCTCAGTAATCCAGGCCCCAGTCGGCCACGATGCGGCGATCGGCCAGGCTCACCTGGTCAATGTAGGCCGACACAAACGGAATCAGTCGCTCTACCGGCTGCCCGTCAGCACCCGTGCTTTCGCAACGCAGCACGCAGTGGGGGCCGGTGTCCATCAAATCCACCACACGACCCAGGGCCTGCCCGTCACGGTTGATGACATCCAGTCCGATCAGGTCCACCCAGTAGAACTCGTCGTCGCTGGGGGTGGGGAAGGCCGAGCGGGACACGAACACGCGCGCGCCCTTGAGGCTTTCAGCGGTGTTGCGGTCCTCCACGCCTTCGGCGGTGACCACGATGGCGTCACCCTGCTCGCGGGCCTGACGCACTTTCAAAAATCGAGGGCGCTGGAGTTTGACGACCTCGCCCGCCTGACCGGTCGCTGAGGCGGCCGTCTGGGGGGCCCGCGCCGACGCACGCGCAGGAGCGCGAACGCCCCCGGGCAACTCGGCAGGCTTCAAAAACCAGCGCTTGGTACAGAACAGGGCCTGGGGGTCGGACGAGAAGGGCAAGACTTTCAAGCCCCCCTTGACACCCCAGGCGTCCAGCACACGCCCCACCTCGACGGCATCGTCTGGCCAGACCTCTCCGTCGTCAAGCACCAGGGCAGGAGCGGCAGAGGAGGTCGTCATCGGCAGGCGAAGGGTCGAGGAAGGGGTGCTGGATCAGGCTGCAGCAGCCTTGGACTTGGCTTCGCGCAGCAGGCGAGCCACGGTGTCGGACATCTGGGCGCCGTGCTGGGTCCAGTGTTCGATGCGGTCGGTGGCCACGCGCAGCGATTCGGCTTGGCCGGAAGCCACGGGGTTGTAGAAGCCCACGCGCTCCAGGAAGCGGCCGTCACGACGGCAGCGGGAATCGGCCACGACGATGTTGTAGAACGGGCGCTTCTTGGAGCCACCGCGAGAGAGTCGAATCACGACCATGATGTGTCCTTCAAATTGGGATGAAACGACCGTCGCACCAGGAGACACTCGGGCGGTCGGGTCAGGCGGCGCGCTGCGACGAACTTTGTCCAGACCTCAGCACACCACAAGTTCAGGCCCACTTAGATACGCGCAGGGCTTTCACCCAGCGTAGGCCAGAAAACCGCGCATTATAGTCAGGCGCCCGCGCTTTGGGTAGTCCCCGTGGAGTTTCGGCATGTCCTCAGATCGCTCGCAGCCCAAATCCAAGACCATGGCCACCTGGGCCGCCATCCTGGGTGGCCCGTTCGGCCTGCACCGCTTCTACCTGTACGGCCTCAATGACCGCCTGGGCTGGCTGTGCCCCATCCCCACCCTGCTGGGCGCCTGGGGGGTGCGTCGGGTGTTTGACCTGGGGCAGAACGACCAGCTGGCCTGGCTGCTGTTGCCCGTGCTGGGCTTCATGGTGGCGGCCTGCATGCTACAGGCCATCGTGTTTGGCCTGACGTCGGATGAGGCCTGGCACGCGCGCCACAACGCCCAGGTGCCCGAGGCCCAACGCCCCGCCAGTGGCTGGGGGGTGGTGATCGGCATCGTCGTGGCGCTGCTGGTGGGCGCCACCGTGCTGATGTCCACCATTGCGTTTTCCGGACAGCGCTATTTTGAGTATCAGATCGAAGAAGCCCTCAAGATGAGTCAGTGAGCCCTGGCGACTACGGGATAATCACGGGTTTTCGACCTCAGACGCCGAGCCCATGACCGCTGCCACGCCTCCGAACCCGAATGCGCCCCTCACCTACGACCAGGCTGGCGTCAACTACGACCTGATCGATCCGCTGAAGGTGGCCGCACAGCGTGCCGCGGCGGCCACGGGCTCGCACCTGACCAGCCATGGGTTCAGCGAGGTGCTGGCATCGCGCGGCGAATCGGCCTATGTGGTCGATGTGGGCCCGATGTACCTGGCCTCCATCGTGGAATGCCTGGGCACCAAGACCCTGGTGGCCGATGAAATGGCCACGCTGACGGGCAAGAGCTACTACGACAGCATCGCGCAGGACACCATCGCCATGGCGGTGAACGACCTGATCACCGTGGGCGCGACACCCCTGGTGGTGCAGGCTTACTGGGCGGCCGGCGGCTCGGACTGGTTTGGCGACAAGGTGCGCGCCAACGCTCTGGTGGCCGGCTGGAAGAAGGCCTGCGAGGTGTGCAACGTCGCCTGGGGCGGCGGCGAAACCCCGGCTCTGGCGGGCATCGTGGCCGATGGCCGCGTCGATCTGGCCGCCTCGTGCACCGGCATCATCAGCCCCAAGACCCGCCTGTCGGTGGGCGACCAGCTGGGCGCCGGTGACGCCATCGTCTTCCTGGCCTCCAGCGGCATCCACGCCAACGGCCTGTCGCTGGCGCGCAAGCTGGCCGAGCGCCTGCCCCAGGGTTACCTGACGGACATCGGCAACGGCCAGACCTACGGTGAGGCCTTGCTGGCGCCCACGGTGCTGTACTCGCCCGTGACCGAAGCCCTGGCCGCCGAAGGCATCATCCCGAACTACTGCGCCAACGTGACCGGCCACGGCTGGCGCAAGCTGCTGCGCCATCCCAAGCAGCTCACCTACCGCATCACCACCGTGCCGCCCAAGACCCCGGTGCTGGCCTTCATGCAAAAGGAATGCGGCCTGGACGACCACGAGGCGTACGGCACGCTGAACATGGGCGCCGGTTTTGCGCTCTACGTGAAGCCGGAGCACGCCGAGCGTGTGGTGGCCGTGTCCAAGGGCCTGGGCATCGACGCCTGGGTGGCCGGCCGCGTGGAAGATGGTCCCAAACAGGTCATCATCGAGCCGCTGGGCGTGACCTACGGCGCCGACGAGCTGCAATTGCGCTGATCAGCTGAACAGAGGGGCGCGCAGCAGCATCACAGCCTCTCAAGTTCGCGCCCATTCGCACGATATTCCTCCCGAGGGCAACAAGCCCCGCCGTTGCGAGCCGCCATGTCCGGCGGTCGACACAGGGAGGAATCATGGACCGTGCCAAGTTGCTGGTGGCCGATGACGATGACGTCACGCTGACCATGCTGGATGCCGCCTTGTCCGCCCACCACGATGTGGTGGCCGTGACCGGGGGACAAGCTGCCCTCGTGGCAGCCCAGAAAGACCCCTTTGATCTGGTCTTGCTGGATGTGGACATGCCGGATCTGGATGGCTACGCCGCCTGCCAGGCCCTGAAAGCCCAGGCGGCGACCGCTGATGTGCCTGTGCTGTTCCTCTCGGCACGCGTCAATCTGGACGAACGCCTCAAGGGCTACCGTGTAGGCGCCAGCGATTACCTGACCAAGCCTTTCGAAGTGGCCGAGCTGCACGCCAAGATCGCTCTGGCGGTCGAGCAGCGCGCGCGACAACGCGCCTTGAGCGGGCAGCTGGATGAAGCCATGAACGCCGTCATGAGCACGGCCGACATGTATGGCGAGGTGGGGGTGGTGCTGAACTTCCAGCGCCGACTGGCCGAATGCCGCCATTACCGCGCCCTGGCCGAGGTCTTTTTCGACACCCTGGGCCAGATGGGCTTGGATGGCTGCCTGCGGCTGGTCGGGCGCGCCGGCGTGTGGTCCAGCACGGCACGCGCCGAGTGCAGCGCCCTGGAAAACTCGCTGCTGGATCACATCGAGCAGGCCAAGGGGCCCAGCATCCAGGCCGTGGGACACGACAACACCAGCTACAACTACGGTAGCGTGGTGATGCTGGTGCGCGGCCTGCCACTGCTGCCCTCACCGGGGCAGCACGACCCGGACACCATCGAACGCCTGGCCCGCGCACGCGACAACGTGGCGCTGCTGGCTGAAGGCCTGGTGGCGCGCATGCGGGCGCTGGATGCCGAGAACCAGCATCACCATGCCGAACGCTCCAGCCGCCTGGTGGCGCTGACCCGCGAGGCCCTGGTGGACATCTCGGCGCAGCAGCACGCCAACCGCATGCATCTGGAGCAGGTCTTCCAGCGCTTGCGCGCCGCCATCGAGGCTTCTTACATCCACCTGGGGCTGTCAGAGGTGCAGGAAGAGTTGCTGTCTGACACCGTTCAGCGTCACCTGGAACAGGCCATGGCCGTCTTCGATCAAAGCAACGAGATCGAGGCCCACATGAGCAAGCTGATCCGCAGTCTGAACGGCGATGACTGACACCCCCACCCCCTCACCCAGCCTGCTGCAAACCACCTTGCAGGAGGTGCGCGCCCGCATCGATGGCGAGGTGCTGAAGTCAGTGAAGGTGGCCATGATGGTGTCGGCCTTGGGGGGCATCTTGCTGATGCTGGCCCTCAGCGTGATGCCGAATCAGAACCCGGTGATGCAAGAGTCCCGCTTGAGCAGTGCGTTCGCGCTGACGGCGATCGCGGCGGTGGCCCTGTTGCTGTCGCGACTGTGCGGGCCTCGCGTCAGTGTGATGTTTTTTGCAGGCAGCCTGCTCACACTGTGTCTGGGCATGGCCTTGTACCTGGGCACGGGCGTGGGATCGGCCAGCACCGTGGTGCCCGCCGCCATGATTGCCCTCATCTCGTTCACCATTGGCCCAAGGGTGGGCTTGTGGTGGACGCGTGTGGCCATCGCAGGGGTGTTGCTGCAGCTCTACCTGCGGCTGGCGGGCTTCATCCCGGGGGTGAGCAGTGGCAACGTGCCGCCGCCCGTGGCCTACGCCGTGACCAACATCATCGTGTTTCTGGTGATTGGCACCTTGATCAGCCGCTACAGCAAGGTGTTCTGGGAGGCCATGAACGCGCTGGATGGCGCACGCACCAACTTGCAGTCGCAGGTGGATGAGTTGCAGGCCACCCGTGCCGAGTTGCAAGACAGCGAGCAACGACTGTCCACCCTGCTGGATCACGCCCCGCTGGCGATCCTGATCTTCGATCAGGACACCGGGGCCTTGCGCTACGCCAACCGACATGCGCTGCATGCCCACGGAGTTCAGTCTCGGCGAGACCTGGTGGAGCAGGCCTTGTTCAGCGAGGGGCTGTATCGCAGCGACGTGATGCTGCAAGCGGTGCGAGACACGTGGCTGCATGGCCCACGCGAGCTTCAGTGGCGCAGCCGAGGTGCTGGCGATCATGAGCTGTGGTGGTCCATCCGCCTGGAAGTGCTGTCGCTGGATGGGCAGCCGCACGTGGTGGGCTTTGCCCATGACATCACCGCCCGCCTGCAAGCGGAGCGCGCGCTGCTGGAGCACCGCGCCCACCTGGCCGAGCAGGTGCGGGATCGCACCACCGAATTGATGCAGCAGCAGCGTCGGCTGGAAACCATCATCGAGGCCCTGCCTGTCAGCCTCACGATCAAGGACCCGCAAGGCCGCTACCAACTGTGCAACCGATTGTTTGAGCGCGCCACTCGACTGTCGCGCAGCCAACTGCTGGGGCGCCGCGCAGAAGACGTGTTCCCGCCGGCAATGGCGCAACAGATACGTCGCGACGATGACGCCCTGTTCACGGGCACGCCCATGGTGCGCTATGAGGTGTCTCATACCCGGCAGGATGGCACCCAGGTCGACCACCTGGTGACGAAAGTATCTCTGCCCGACGCCAGCGGCCGCCCGGAGGCTGTCTTGACGCTGTCGGTGGACATCTCGGAACAGAAAGCCCTGCAGCGCGAGTTGTCCGACGCGAAAACCGAAGCCGAGCGACTGGCCAGCATCAAGAGTGCCTTCCTGGCCAACATGAGCCATGAGATCCGCACTCCGCTGCACGGCATGCTGGGCCTGGCCCAGATGGGCCTGCGACAGGAGGCGCCAGCCCCGGTGCGCCAGGGATTCGAGCGCATTCGGCATGCCGGTAGACATCTGCTGGGTGTGATCAACGACATCCTGGACTTCTCCAAGATCGACGCGGGCAAACTCAGCGTCGAGCGCTGCGCCCTGGACCCGCAAGCGGTGGCCCAGGAAGCCCTGACCCTGGTCACGCAAAAAGCGCGCGACAAGGGGCTGGCGCTGAAGATGAAAGCCACCGGCACGTTGCCCGCCGCCGTGATGGGGGATCCGCTGCGCATGCGGCAAATCCTGATCAACCTGCTGAGCAACGGCATCAAGTTCACCGAGCAGGGCAGCGTGACCCTGCACGTGAGCACGGAGCAAGGCCAGTTGTGCCTGGCGGTGCAAGACACGGGCATCGGGCTGCACCCGGACATGCAGGAGCGGGTGTTTTCTCCGTTCGAGCAGGCCGATGGCTCCACCTCACGTCGCTTCGGAGGCACCGGCCTGGGCTTGAGTATCAGTCGCCAACTGGCCCGACTGATGGGAGGTGACATCACCGTGAGCAGCCGTCTGGGCGAGGGCTCGACCTTCACGCTCCAGTTGCCCCTGGAGGTGGCTGACGCGCGGGATGTGGCGACCTCACCATGTGGGTCGGCATTGCACACCGAAAACACACACCTGCACGGACTGCGCATCCTGGCCGCCGACGATGTGGACATCAACCGGGATATCTTGCTGGGACTGCTGAGCCAGCAAGGCGCCGAAGTGCACTGTGTCGAAGATGGCAAGCAGGCTCTGAACAAGGTCAGGGAACACGGATCCGGTTTTTACGACATCGTGCTGATGGACGTGCAGATGCCCGTGATGAACGGATTGCAGGCCACCGAGTTGCTGCACATGCGCGACGCCACCCTGCCGATCGTGGCCCTCACGGCCCACGCCTTGCCGGAGGAACGGCAGCGCTGCGTAGACGCTGGCATGCTGGACCATTTGAGCAAGCCCTTTGAAAGCGACGATCTGGTGCGCATGGTGTTGCGCCACAGCCGGCGTGCCCCCTTGGGGCAGCCTCAGTCCGCCCCATCTCCGGCTCCGCAGACTGCCACCGCCGAGATCGCGACAGCGCCCTCTGTGCCCGCCCACACCGAGGCACCCGCCCTGGATCTGGACGGCGCACTGCGCCGGTGCGGTAACCAGCCGGCCTTGCTGCGCACCCTGATCACCCGCTTCAGCCGTGAGCAAGCCGATTTTTGCGACCGCTTTGAGGCGGCACAACATGACGATCTGGAGCGTGCACGGCAACTGGCCCACCGCCTGAAAGGCACCGCCGGCAACCTGGGCTTGCCGGGCCTGGCGGCCATGGCCGGCGATCTGGAAGGGGCCTGCAGTGCGGGTCAGGAGCCACAGGTCCAGGCCGTGCTGGCCAGGCTGCGGGTGTTGATGCAACAGCATCAGGCGGCGCTGCAAGCCTGGCTGGATCAGGAGCCGGTGCCCGCATGAAAAACCGTATGTTGGCGCATCCCGTACAATAGCCAGTGACGGGCCTCCCCGCATGGGGGCGCGGCCAAACGGGTCAGGTCGGGAACGAAGCAGCCCTAACCGTTTGCCTTCAGTGCCGGGGTTAAGGCTCGTCACCCCCATTCACACCCTGAGCTTTTCGGGTCTGGATGCCTGCCACCGCCACCAGGTGCGCGTGTCTGGTGATGTCCGGTGGGGCCATCCGCCCCCCCTCGACGGCATCCATGGCTTCTACCCCGCTTCCGCCCGCCCGAGCAGTGCCTGCAGGCACCAGCACCGTGTCCATTGACCTGGGTGACCGCAGCTACGACATCCTCATCGGCGAAGGCCTGCTGGACGCGCCCGAGACCTTCGCCGGCTTGCCCCGCTCCAGCCAGGCCCTGATCGTCACCAACACCACGGTGGGCCCGCTGTACACCGCACGGTTGCGTCAGGCCATTGCCCCCCTGCACCAGCGTGTGCTGGATGTTGAATTGCCCGATGGCGAGCAGTACAAGGACTGGCCGGCGCTGAACCAGGTCTTCACCAAGCTGCTGGAAGAAGCGGCCGACCGCAAGACCGTGCTCTACGCCCTGGGCGGCGGCGTGATCGGCGACATGACCGGCTTTGCTGCGGCCTGCTACATGCGGGGCGTGCCCTTCGTGCAGGTGCCCACGACCCTGCTGGCTCAGGTGGATTCGAGCGTGGGCGGCAAGACCGCCATCAACCACCCCGCCGGCAAGAACATGATCGGCGCGTTCTACCAGCCACTGCGCGTGGTGTGCGATCTGGTCACGCTCGATACCCTGCCCCAGCGCGAGCTGCTGGCCGGGCTGGCCGAGGTCATCAAGTACGGTCCTATCGCCGATGCCGACTTCCTGGGCTGGCTGGAGGCGCACATGGACGCCCTGCTCGCCCGCGACCGTCAGGCCCTCAAATACGCCGTGCAGCGCTCGTGCGAGATCAAGGCCTGGGTGGTGGGACAAGACGAGAAAGAGGCCGGCCTGCGCGCCATCCTCAACTACGGCCACACCTTTGGGCACGCCATCGAGGCCGGCCTGGGCTATGGCGAATGGCTGCACGGCGAAGCTGTGGGCTGCGGCATGGTCATGGCGGCGGATCTCTCGGCCCGCCTGGGGCTGATCGATGAGGCCACCTCGCAACGCATTCAGGCCTTGATCGCCCGCACCGGGCTGCCCGTGAAGGGCCCTGCACTGGGCGCTGATCGCTATCTGGAATTGATGCAGGTGGACAAGAAGGCCGAAGGCGGCGAGATCCGTTTCGTCGTCATTGGCCCCCTGGGCCAGGCCGGCATGCGCCCCGCCCCCGAGTCCGTGGTGCGTGACGTGATCGCTAAGCACACCCACTGATCACCCGGCTGGCCCTGACGCACCATGTGGCTTGCCCCTTACGCCAGTCATCCTGAGCACACCCGGGGGCGTCGCCACCCGGAAGCCCCCGCGCCCACGCGCAGTGATTTTCAGCGTGACCGCGATCGCATCGTGCACAGCACAGCCTTCCGGCGCCTGGTGTACAAGACCCAGGTCTTCCTCAACCACGAAGGCGACCTCTTTCGCACGCGCCTGACGCATTCGCTGGAAGTGGCCCAGCTGGGTCGCTCGATCGCACGGTCTTTGGGCCTGAATGAAGACCTGGTGGAGGCCATCGCCCTGGCGCACGATCTGGGTCACACCCCCTTTGGCCACGCGGGTCAGGATGCCCTGGACGACTGCATGAAGCCCCACGGCGGCTTCGAGCACAACCTGCAATCCCTGCGGGTGGTGGACGAGCTGGAAGAGCGCTACCCGGCCTACAACGGCCTGAACCTGAGCTTTGAGACGCGCGAGGGCATCCTCAAGCACTGCTCGCGCAAGCACGCCGAGGCGCTGGAAGCCCAAGAGCCGGGCGGCGTGGGGCAACGCTTCATCCAAGGCACGCAACCCAGCCTGGAAGCCCAGCTGTGCAACCTGGCCGACGAGATCGCCTACAACGCCCACGACATCGACGATGGCGTGCGCTCAGGACTGATCACGCTGGAGCAGCTCGATGCGGTGCCGCTGTTCGTGCGCTTTCGCGATGCGACCTTGAAAGAGTTCCCCCAGGTGCGCGGGCGACGTCTGCTGTTCGATGCGATTCGCCGCATGCTGTCCCAGCAGGTTTACGACGTCATCGACGTCACGCGGGCGCGCATCGCAGAGCACATGCCGCTGAACGCCGATGAAGCGCGCCTGTGCCCGCCGCTGGTGCGCTTCAGTGCCGAGATGCGCGAGGCCAGCACCCAGCTCAAGCGCTTCCTGTTTCGTGAGCTCTACCGCCATGAACAGGTTAACGACACCACGGCTCGCGCGAAGCGGGTCGTGGCCGAGCTGTTCCAGGCCTATGCCGAGCAGCCACTCGAGATGCAAAGCGGCTTTGCGCAGCGCGAAGACCGCCACCGCGCCGTGGCCGACTACATCGCCGGCATGACCGACCGCTTCGCGCTGCGCGAACACGAACGGCTCACAGGACTGCAGCTCTTCTAAGCCGGCCACCAGCGGCTGCGCCATGCAGGCCGCCAATCCGCCGTCGGCATTTCCCCCTGTGTCAGGATAGTTGTCGCCCCGATAGAACCGAGAATGAAGGGGGCGAGAACATGAGAGACAGAAGTGGCGCGATACGGACAGGAATTCAAGAACAGGGCGGTGGCCAGGCTGCTGCCGCCCGAGGGTGCCTCAG
>CAMTVS010000118.1:0-8712 GCA_947085235.1 uncultured Aquabacterium sp.
AGTCTCTGCGGTCTCGACGCCCTGGAGAACGCCGCCCACAGCCTGTGCGATCTGCTGGACCGGCTCTCGACCACCGGCCGCTGGGACCGTGACGGGGTGCAGGTTCACATCCAGGCTCTGCGGCTGCTGCGCAATCTGCCGGCCGGCGCCGACGCCGTGGCCGAGCCGGTGCTTGATGGGCTGCGCAAGGTCCGCGAACGCCACGCCATCCAGTCCTCGAATTAGGGCTGCTCAAAGCGGCAGTCGCACCGTGTTCTTGACCTCCTCAAGCACGGCGTAGGTCCGCGTCTCCCGCACGCCAGGCATCTGCACCAGGATCTCCCCCAGGAAGGCCCGATAGGCGGCCATGTCGGCCAGCCGCGCCTTGATCAGATAGTCGAAGCCGCCAGCCACCATGTGGCACTCCAGGATCTCGGGAGTGGCCAGGGCCGCGGCGGCGAACTCGGCGAACAGGTCGCCGGTGGTGCGATCCAGCTGAACCTCCACAAAGATCAGCAGACCCCGGTCGATGGCCTGGGGGTCCAGCAGGGCGGCATAGCCCTGGATGACGCCGGTCGCCCTCAGCCGTCGCACGCGCTCATGGCAGGCGGCCGGCGACAGATTGCAGCGGGCGGCCAGGGCCTGGTTGGTGATGCGCCCATCGGCCTGCAGCAGCCGGAGCAGGCGCAGGTCGGTCTCATCAAGCTTCGTCGTTTCGCGGGTCATTATGTGAGTTATTCGGTGATAGGGTCTGACATACGAAACACATTCGGCATCTCGACCGCTACATCGAACTGAAGCCCTTGGGAGGTTGCGATGGACTGGGACCTGTTGGACGCCGCCAAGTATCAGGACGAGACCGAGGCGGTGGCCGCCCTGCTGGCCCGGCCGCCGTTCGGTGCCGACGCCCAAACGGCGATCCGGGCGCGGGCCGAGGCCCTGGTGCGGGGCGCCCGGGGACGGGGCGACCGGCAGGGGGTGGTGGAGAGCTTCCTGCAGGAATTCAGCCTCGGCACCCGTGAGGGTCTGGCCCTGATGTGCCTGGCCGAGGCCCTGCTGCGCACCCCCGACGACGAGAGCCGCGACCGATTGATCGCCGAGCGCATCGGCAGCGCCGACTGGGCCGCGCACCTCGGCAAGTCCGACAGTCTGTTCGTGAACGCCTCGACCTGGGGCCTGATGCTCACCGGGCGGCTGGTGGAGGTGGACGAGGAGGCGCAGCGGGACCTGGGCGGCTTCCTGCGGCGCCTGACCGGACGGCTGGGCGAGCCGGTGATCCGGGCGGCGGTCGCCCAGGCGGTGCGCATCATGGGCGAGCAGTTCGTCCTGGGGCGCGACATCGACGCGGCCCTGAAGCGGGCGAAGGCCGAGGGCTATCTCTGTTCGTTCGACATGCTGGGGGAGGGCGCCCGCACGGCCGCCGACGCCGCCCGCTATGAGGCCGCCTACGCCCAGGCCATCGCCGTGGTCGGCCAGGCCCATGGGGGGCGCGGCCCGGAGGACGGGCACGGGGTTTCGGTGAAGCTCTCGGCTCTGTCGCCCCGTTATGAGGCGACGCAGGCCGCGCGGGTCTGGGACGAGCTCTATCCGCGACTGAAGCGCCTGGCGGTCCTGGCGGCGGGCTATGATGTGAACCTGACCCTGGACGCCGAGGAGGCCGACCGTCTGGTTCTGTCGCTCAAGCTGCTCGACCGGCTGGCCCGCGAGCCGGAGCTCGGAGACTGGCGGGGCCTGGGCCTGGCTGTGCAGGCCTATCAGAAGCGCAGTCCTCAGGTGATCACCGCCCTTGCGGCGCTGGCCCAGGCCAGTGGCCGGCGACTGATGGTCCGGCTGGTCAAGGGCGCCTACTGGGACACCGAGATCAAGCGCGCCCAGGTGAGCGGGCGGCCGGACTATCCGGTCTATTCCACCAAGCCGGCCACGGACCTGTCCTATCTGGTCTGCGCCAAGGCCCTGATCGCGGCGGCGCCACATCTCTACGCCCAATTCGCCACCCACAACGCCCATTCCCTGGCCGCCGTGCGGCAGATGGCGGCCGAGGCTGGCGTGGCCATCGAATTTCAGCGACTGCACGGCATGGGCGAGGCGCTTTATGCTGCGGCTCAGGCCGAGGCGCCCCTGCGCCTGCGGGCCTATGCGCCGGTGGGCGGGCATGAGGACCTGTTGCCCTATCTAGTGCGCCGGCTGCTGGAGAACGGGGCCAACACCTCCTTCGTCCACGCCCTGCTCGATGAGCGTGTGCCGGTGGAGCAGGTGGTGGCCGACCCCTTGGCTCAGGTCGCGCAGGCCGGACCGGGCCGGCATCCGAAGATTCCGCCGCCGGCCAAGATCTATGGCGCGGCGAGGGTCAATTCCCAAGGCCCCGACCTCAGCATCGCCCAGACCGCCGCGGGCCTGACCGCCGCCGCCCGCAGACTGGAGCCGGTCGCTGCCGGGCCGGTCATCGCCGGGCGGCTGAGGACCGCGGGCGCGCCGCAACCCCTCCACAGTCCGGCCGACCCAGGCCGACTGGCCGGACATGTGATCTCGGCCACCTCGTCCGACATCGACGCAGCCTTCGCCGCCGCCCGGACGGCCCAGCCGGCCTGGGACGCCCTGGGCGGGGCGGGGCGGGCCAAGGTGCTGCGGGCCATGGCTGAGGCGCTCGAGGCCAACCGCGACAGGCTGATCGCCCTTTGCGCGGTCGAGGCGGGCAAGACTTTGGCCGATGGGATCGCCGAGGTGCGCGAGGCGGCCGACTTCTGCCGCTACTACGCCCATCTGGCGCAGAGCCAGTTTGGCGCGCCCGAGGTGCTGACCGGCCCCGTGGGTGAGGCGAACAGCCTCGCCCTGCAGGGCCGCGGCGTCTTCGTGGCCATCAGCCCCTGGAACTTCCCCTTGGCCATTTTCACCGGCCAGGTCTGCGCGGCGCTCGCGGCTGGCAATGCGGTGCTGGCCAAGCCCGCCGAGCAGAGTCCGCTGATCGCCGCCGAGGCGGTGGCGCTGTTCTACGCCGCCGGCCTGCCGCCGGAGTTGCTCGCCCTGCTGCCGGGACCAGGCGGCGAGGTGGGGGCGGCCCTGGTCGCCCATCCCCAGTGCGACGGCGTCGCTTTCACCGGGGGGACCGACACCGCCCGGGCGATCAACCGGGCGCTCGCCGAGCGGCCGGGTCCGATCATCCCCTTCATCGCCGAGACGGGGGGCCTGAACGGCATGTTTGTCGACACCACAGCCCTGCGCGAGCAGGTGATCGACGATGTGATCCTCTCGGCCTTCGGTTCGGCGGGCCAGCGGTGCTCGGCCCTGCGGATACTGTTCCTGCCGGCCGAGACGGCGGATGGCCTGATCGAGGGGCTGGTCGGGGCCATGGACGCCCTGGCGCTCGGCGATCCGGCCGAACCCGCCACTGATGTGGGGCCCGTTATCGATGCCGAGGCGCGCGCGGCCCTGGAGGCCCATGTCGAGCGGCTGGGTCGGGAGGCGAAGCTCCTGCACCGGCTGCCGACGCCGGCGGGCGGGAGCTTCTTCGGGCCGGTCCTGGCGGAGATCCCCAGGCCGGGTTTTCTGCAGAAGGAGGTCTTCGGCCCAATCCTGCATGTGGTCCGGTATGAGGCCGGCGAACTGGAGGCCATGGCCAGGGAGCTGGCCGGCCTGGGCTATGGGCTGACGCTCGGCGTGCATTCGCGGCTGGACGGGTTCGCCCGGCGGGTGCGCGAGCTGGTCCCGGCCGGCAACGCCTATGTGAACCGCGGCATGACCGGGGCCGTCGTGGGGGTCCAGCCCTTCGGCGGCGAGGGGTTGTCGGGGACGGGTCCAAAGGCGGGCGGCCACAACGCCCTGTTACGATACGCCGTGGAGCGGGCGGTGAGCGTCAACATCGCCGCACAGGGGGGCGACCCGGCGCTCCTGAATCTCTAGCGCTGCGGAAAATCCGGGCGCAGGCGCGTGATCGTCGCCTGTAATCCGCGCGCTCCTCAGGGCGTTGCAGGGCTGGCCACGCTTGCGCCTTGTCAGCGGGGCGCCCGGTCGCCGCTCTAGGCCCAGCAGGTTGCTGGGGGTCTTGAGTCTCATGGGTGTCAGTCGGCGTCTCTTTCTGCATCGTCTGGGGGCGGTCGGGGGGCTGGGCGCGGCCTATAGCGCCATGACGGCGCTCGGTCTGAACGTCGCCGTCGCAGCGATCCCGCCCACCCTGTCGCCGCAGCTTGGTCAGGGACGCAAGGTGGTGATCCTGGGCGCCGGGATCGCGGGCCTGGTCTGCGCCTATGAGCTGGAGCGCGCCGGGTTCGACGTCACGGTTCTGGAGGGGCGCGATCGGCTGGGCGGCCGCAACTGGACCCTGCGCGGGGGCGACAAGGTGGAGATGGTCGGCGAGGCCGATCAGACCGTGGCCTTCGAGAAGGACGTCTATCTCAATGCCGGGCCGGCCCGCATCCCCAGCCACCACGAGGGGCTGCTCGGCTATTGCCGCCGCCTGGGCGTGCCCCTGGAGGTGGAGATCAATGTCAGCCGCAGCGCGCTGATCTGGGGGGAGGGCGCCCACGGGGGCAAGCCGATCCAGATGCGCCAGGGGATCAACGACACCCGCGGCCATGTGTCGGAACTGCTGGCCAAGGCGATCAACAAGGGCGCTCTGGACGGGGAGCTGACCCTTCAGGACAAGGAGAAGCTGCTGCCCTTCCTGCGGGCCTACGGGGATCTGTCGGAGGATTTGAGCTTCCAGGGCACCGAGCGGTCGGGTTTCGCCCAGGCGCCAGGCGCCGCCGACCAGTTCAGCCAGCGTCGGCCGCCGGTGCCGCTGCGGGACCTGCTGGCCAATCCGCAGATCCGCGCCACGGTGTTCGAAGACAACATCAACATGCAGGCGACCATGTTCCAGCCGACGGGCGGCATGGACCAGATCGTCGCCGGCTTCGAGCGCGCCATCAAAAGCCCGGTGATCCGCAACGCCAAGGTGACCGCCATCGCCCGGGCCGGTGAGGGGGTTCAGGTGGCCTATGACCAGGGCGGCGCCCAGCGCACAGTCTTGGCTGACCACGCGATCATCACCATCCCGCTCGCCATCCTGACGGGGATCGAGAACGACTTCTCCCCGGCGGTGAAGACCGCCGTGGGCAGCGTGCCCAACGCGTTTTCCAACAAGATCGGCTTCGAATCCCCCCGTTTCTGGGAGAAATCGCAGATCTATGGGGGCATTTCCTGGGTCGGCGGGGACACCTCCCTGATCTGGTATCCCAGCAACGGCCTGCACACCGAGCGCGGCATGTTGCTGGCCTGCTACGGCTCAGGCCCCCGCGCCGAGGGCTTTGCGGCCCTGCCGCTGGAGGCCCAGATCGCCGCGGCCCGCGCCGCGGTGGGTCGAGTCCATCCGGGACATGAGGGCGAACTCACCAAGCCTGTGGTGGTCAACTGGAGCAAGATCCCCTTCAGCCACGGCCCCTGGCCCAACTGGCAGGGCGACAGCGCCCAGGAAGGTCACATGGACATGCCCGCCTACCGGCTTCTGAACCAGCCTGACGGACCCTTCCACTTCACCGGCGCTCATCTGAGCCAGATGCCGGGCTGGCAGGAGGGGGCGGTTCTGTCGGCGCACCGCACGATCAAGGCCCTGGCCGCCGAGGTCCAGGCCACGGCTCTTGCGCAGCCGCGTGTCGCGGCCTCCTAGTCGAACCCGCGCCCTACCTCTTCAAGCTTCTCAAGAACAAGGAAACGCCCATGCGCGCCCTCGCCCTGGCCACCCTCCTGGCGTCCCTCGCCGCCGCGCCCGCCGCTGCGGAGATCACCCGCGTGGGGCCCGAGACCTCGCCCATCGCCAGCGCCGTGGTCGTGCCGGCCGGCTATGACATCATCTATGTGAGCGGCATCACCCCGCCGGTGACCAATGCCGGCGCCCCGGAAGGGACCCCCCGGGAGTTCGGCGACACCAAGACCCAGACCATCGGCGTCATCGAGCGCATCAAGGCCATCCTGGAATCCCAGGGCGCAGGCCTTGGGGATGTGGTGATGATGCGGGTCCTGCTGGTGGGCGATCCGGCCCTGGACGGCAAGATGGACTTCGCCGGGATGATGGAGGGCTATCGCATGTACTTCGCCAATGCCGAGCAGCCCAACAAGCCCGCCCGGATCACCTCGCAAGTCTCGGCCCTGGTGGCGCCGGGCATGATGGTGGAGATCGAGGTTCAGGCCGCCGTGAAGCCGAAATAGCGCCAGGACTTCCGCCAAGGGTGGGGCGCCTCTAGGATCAGCGGCGGTCGACTGCGCCGCCTGCAGGTGCTTCGCCGACCCGTACGCCTGGGAAGGGTCCTGTTTGAGCTTCGAACAACTCGCCACCCTGGCTGTCCTGGCCGCGGTCGTCGTCGCCCTGCTCAGCGACCGGGTGAGGGCCGATGTCGCGGCCATGGTCGCGGCTGCGACCCTGCTGGCTCTGGACGTCATCAGCCTGCAGGACCTGGGCCGCGGCCTGGCCAGCCCGGCCCTGGTGGCGCTGGCCTCGCTCTTCATCATCGCCCGGGCCCTGGACGTGACCGGCGGCATGGGCGTCATCATTCGCTCTGCGGCGCGGATGACTGATCGTATGGGCGCAGCCTCGGCGCCCGTGATCATCACCCTGTGCGGCTCGCTGTCGGCCTTTCTGAACAACACACCCCTGGTGATTCTTGCCGCGCCGATCATTCAGGATTCGGCCCGGCGCCTGGGCATTTCCCCCAAGCGGCTGCTGATTCCTCTGTCCTATGCCTCGATCATGGGGGGCGCCTGCACTCTGATCGGGACCTCCACCAATCTGCTGGTGGACGACATGGCCCAGCGACAGCACCTGGCTCCGTTCAGCCTGTTCGAGATCACTGGCGTCGGCCTGGCGATCGCTGCGGTTGGGGCGCTCTACCTGGCGTTTGTCGCCCCCCGGCTGCTGCCCGCCGATGACGACGGCTTGGACCATTCGGGCATTCTGCCGGAGGCTCCGCCGCCCCTGCGGCTCGTCCCGGCCCTGGTCAGCGTCACCGTTTTCGCCTTTGTCCTGGGCGCGGCGGCTGGCGGATTGCCCATCGCCGTGGTCGCCTTTGTCGGCGCCATGGCGTTGTTGGCCTTTCAGGTCATGAAGCCGGAAGAGGCCTATTCCGGCCTGCGGCCGCAGGTGTTGCTGATGATCGGCGGCATGTTGGTGGTGGGCGAGGCCCTGGGCAAGACCGGTCTGGCCTTTCAGGCGACGAACACGGTGGCCGCCTGGACCCAGCCGCTGGGTCCCGTTGCGGCGCTGGCCATCATCTATGTGGCCACCTCGATCCTGACCGAGATCATGTCCAACGCCGCGGTGGCGGTGCTGATTACCCCGCTGGCGATCGGCCTGGCCGAAAACCTTGGGGTCGATGCCCGGCCCTTCGTCGTCGCGGTGATGATGGCCGCCAGCGCGTCCTTCGCCACCCCGGTCGGCTATCAGACCAACACGATCGTCCATCAGGTCGGGGGCTACACCTATATGGACTTCGTCCGGGTCGGCCTGCCCCTCAACATCATCTCGGCGATCGTCGCCGTCTGGGTGATCCCCCGGATGTTCCCGTTCTAGAGCCCTTTTGATCCGATAACCGCGTCACACTTCGGAAAATACTCTCGGACCGCCTCGCCAGCTCAATCCGACATCAGGGCGCTGACGAAGTCGTCCCGCCAGGCTGAGACGTCAGAGGTTCGCAGGTCGGCCATGAGCCGGTCCCACCGGCGACGGCGCTCGGCCAGGGGCATGGCCAGGCCCCGCAGAATGGCGTCGGAGACATCCTCGCGACTGAAGGGATTGACGATGAGCGCCTCGCCCATCTGTTCGGCGGCGCCGGCGAACCGCGAGAGGATCAGCACGCCGGGATCCTCCGGGTCCTGGGACGCCACATATTCCTTGGCCACCAGATTCATGCCGTCCCGCAAGGGGGTGACCAGACCGAGCTTGGCGGCGCGGTAGATCCCTGCCAGCTGGTCTCGGCGATAGCCCCTATTCACATAGCGGATCGGTACCCAGTCGACGGTGGAGAAGGCGCCGTTGATCCGGCCCGAAACCCCGTCGAGCCGCCCGCGGATCTCCTGATAGGCCTCGACGTCCTCCCGGCTTGGGGTGGCGATCTGCAGCAGGAAGACCTTTTCGTGCAGGTCGGGATTGTCGTGCAGGAACTGCTCATAGGCCAGAAAGCGCTCCTCCAGCCCCTTGGAGTAGTCGAGCCGGTCGACGCCGATGATCATCTGGCGGTCGAGCATGCTGGTCTGCATGCGGGCGTATTCGGCCTTGGCCGTCTCTCCATCCAGGGCGGCGGTGAACTCGGTGACGTCCATGCCGATGGGAAAGGCGTCGAACTCGGCGGTCCGGCCAAAGGCGCTGAGCCGCCGGCCTTCGCCCAGGGACCCGCCGGCCTCGTGGACCACATAGTCCTTGAAGGCCTCCAGGGAGTCCTGGGTCTGGAAGCCCACAAGATCATAGTCGAACAGGGCCTCCACCAGCTGGGGGTGCCGCGGCAGGGTGGTGATCAGGTGGCGGGCCGGCCAGGGGATGTGCAGGAAGAAGCCGATGCGGTTCTTCACGCCGCGCCTGCGCAGCTCCTGGGCCAGCGGAATCAGGTGGTAGTCGTGGACCCAGACGAAGTCGTCCTCCTCGATCAGGGGAAGGACCGTCTCGGCGAAGCGGGCGTTCACCCGGGCATAGCCCTCGCCGAACGACCGCTCATAGGCGGTCAGATCGACCCGGTGGTGGAAGAGCGGCCAAAGGGTCTTGTTGGCGTAGCC
>CAMTVS010000119.1:0-19739 GCA_947085235.1 uncultured Aquabacterium sp.
GGCGTTGCCGCCGCGATAGACCTCCACATGGCGGGTCAGCAGCGGATCGGCGATCTGGCTGTCGCCATAGCCGTCGGCCTCGTTCAGGGGCAGGCCGTCCTGGGCGATCAGCAGGCCGCGATTGTGGTTGGCGTTGCCGATCCCCGAACCGCGGATCGAGAGGCGGGTGTCGCCGCCCCACTTCTTCTGGGCGAATACCCCGGGCGCGTCCCGGAGCATGTCGTCGAGGGCGAGCGCGAAGCGGTCCTCGAAGGATTCTGCGGCGATGACCGACACCGCGCCCGGGGTTTCCGACAGGCGCCGGCGGGCGTCGGCCACCACGGCGGGATCTTCGGAGTCGGGGCGGGCGGTGACGATGACGGAATCGACAGTGGTCTGGGCGGCCGCGGCGAAGGGCAGGGCCAGGACGAACAGGGCGCTACAGGCGCCAAGCGTGGTTTTCATTGGGAGTCCCCCGGCCGCGCAGAGGCGGCCGCATATGCAGTGCAGGAAGGCGCGCGCCGTCGATGGACCTCGGGCGCCGGTTGCGTCGCGGAACCGGTGGCCGGTTCCTAGGCCTGCAGGGGAGGGGGGCCTCGGGCGGGGGGCGGAGGCGCCGCGAGGCCACGGCCCGGGACGACCTGACGGGGGGCCGCCTCAGAGCGGTCGACATGGGGCGCAAAGGCGACGAGCTCGCCAGTCAGCATGACCGGCGGTGGAGCGTTCACCCCATGGCCGGAGAAGGCGCAGGGGCTGTGGCGGGCGCCGTCTTCGTCGGTGGGATCAGGGGCGCCATGTTCGCCCCGGGCCGCAGCATCCAGGGTCACCATGCCCTGGGGCGTACAGAGCACCAGAGCGAAGGCCGGAGCCTCGGCCCTGACCGGCGCGGCCATATAGCCGGGCGGGATCAGGATCTTCAGGAACAGGGCCAGACCCGCCAGCACCAGCATCAGGCTGTGGCGGGAAGCAGGAGAAGGGGAGGCCCGGCGGTTCACAGCCTCGCCATAGTCCAGCCCGGTCCGGTTTGAAAGTCCCCATTCGCTGAGGAATGGAGGGCTCTTTGGTCCCCTATTGCTGCTGCTGCTGTTGCTGCTGCTGGTCGTGCATCACCGCGTTCGGGGCCGGACGGCGCCGGGCGTTGCGGCTGAAGGTCGGCGGCGAGATGCGCAGGAACTCCGGCTCGGTGATCGCCGCCCGGGCCCGGCGAACCGAGACGCCGACGGCCAACTGGCTTTCGGCGTCGCCCTTATAGACCCCGCGGGACGGCGGCACATCGCTGTAGTCGCGGCCCACGGCGGCGGCCACATGCCGTTCGCCGGCCATCACATTGTTGGTCGGGTCGAGACCAATCCAGCGCAGGCTCGGCAGGAAGACCTCCACCCAGGCGTGGGTCGCATCGGGATCGGAGCGGTCGCCGCCCTCCCGGTCGGTGAACAGATAGCCTGACACGTAGCGGGCCGGGATGCCCCAGGCCCGGCAGAGCGCGATCATGATGTGGCTGAAGTCCTGGCAGACGCCCCGCCGCTCTCGCAGCGCCTCGTCGATGGGACTGTCGGCCTCGGTGACGCCCGTCTCATAGGCGAAGGACTCATAGATGATCTTCGACAGGGTGGTGACGGCGCTCAAGGGATCGCGCTGGCGCAGGCGCTCGATCTCATGCTCGGCGGCGAAGGCCCGCAACAGCTCAGTCTGTACGGCGAAGCCGTGCTCGCGCAGAAAGTCGAACTGGTCCCCGAGCACGAAGTCGCTGCGCAGGCGGTCCCATTCTCCCATGTCGAGCGCCTCGGGCAGGGGCGCCTCGGTCTGGGTCTCCACAGCCGATCGAGCGACAATGGTCAGGCGGTCGTGGGGGTGGGGGACATCGAAGTGGTAGACGGCGTTGCCGAAGGTGTCGGCGTAGGAAAACAGCTGTGCGCCCGGATCGATCTCCAGGTCGAAGCTCACCAGCCGCTGGCGCGCGCCTTTCTGGGGCTGCATCCAGACCTCCATGAGGCTTTCGCGGACCGGCGCGGCGTAGTGGTACTGGGTGACGTGGCGGATTTCGAGCAGCACTGGAATTCCTCAGGCCGGCAGGCGCATTTCGAGGGGATAGGCCACGAAGGCGTCATAGACGCCGCTGTGGATCGCGCCGCACTCGGCCAGCACGCCTTCCAGGAAGACGTGGGAGCCCTCACGTTCGATCTCGGCCATGTCGGCATATTGCAGCCGCGCCTTCAGCCGCCCGGCCAGACGGCCGGGACCGGCATGCACCGCCTCGGTATGGCGGCTGAGCACGGACAGATGGGCCTCGATCTCGTCGGTGGAGAAGCGGATCGACCGCGGGAACTCGGCGTTCAGGAGCAGGAATTCCAGAATCGGCCGGGCCCGGACGTCGGCGGTATAGACGCGCAAATAGGGCTCGAGCGCGCAGCTCATCCGCAGGACGGCCGTCAGCGTGGGGTGGTCCAGCCGCTCGACCCCCCGGCCAAAGCAGACCTCCAGCAGGCGACCGATCAGTTGGGCGCGCTCCAGATGGGCCCCCAGCAACAGGAAACGCCAGCCCTCGCCGTGACTCATGGTGGCGTCGGCGGCGCCCTTGAACAGGTGCAGGTCGGCGATGATGTCGTGCAGGAAGGCCGAGGAGCCGTCGTTGAACGACTTGGCCGCCGTGGCGCCCGACAGACGCAGATGGACAAGGTTCAGCCGCTCCCAGGTCTCGCTGGTGATCTGGTCGCGGACCTGGCGGGCGTTCTCGCGGGCCAGCGCCAGGGAGGAGACCACCGAGCTGCCGTCCATCCGGTCCAGGGCCAGGCCCCGGGCCGATTCAAAGGGGGTGGCGATCTTCTCCGGCGTGGCCTCGCCCACGGCCGACAGGGCGATCCGCGCCACCTGGGCGGCGGTCTCGGCCCGGTCGAGGGTGGCGGTGAGCATGATGTCGGCCAGACGGGCCACATGTTCGGCCCGCTCCACATAGCGACCGATCCAGTAGAGACTGTCCGCAACGCGGGCGAGCATCATGACAGGTCATCTCCCGGCCCGGCCAGGACCCAGGTGTCCTTCGACCCTCCGCCCTGGCTGGAATTGACCACCAGGGAGCCCTTGCGCAGGGCCACTCGGGTGAGGGCTCCCGGTGTCACGGTGATCTTCTCCCCGGACAGGATGAAGGGCCGCAGGTCCACATGGCGGGCGTCCACCTCACCATCGATCAGGCAGGGCGCGGTGGAGAGCTGGATGGTCGGCTGGGCGATGTAGTTCTCAGGGTCGGCCTTGATGGCCTGGGCGAACTCTTCGCGCTGGGCGGCGCTGGCGTGGGGGCCGATCAACATGCCGTAGCCGCCGGAGGCGCCGACCGCCTTGACCACCAGCTTGTCGAGATTGGCCAGCACATGGCTCATCTGCGCCGGCTCGCGGCAAAGGAAGGTCTCGATATTGGGCAGGATCGGCTCTTCGCCCAGATAGTAGCGGATGATCTCCGGGACATAGGCATAGACCGCCTTGTCATCGGCCACGCCGGTGCCTGGGGCGTTGCACATCACCACGGTGCCGGCGCGATAGGCGTTGAACAGGCCTGGCACGCCCAGGGAGGAATCCCGCCGGAAGGTGAGGGGGTCGATGAAGTCATCGTCCACCCGGCGATAGATCACATCGATCCGCCGCAGGCCGGTGGTGGTCCGCATGTAGACCATGTTGTCGTGGACCACGAGGTCGCGGCCCTCGACCAGGGGGGCGCCCATCAGCCGCGCCAGATAGGCGTGTTCGTAATAGGCCGAGTTGTAGACGCCCGGGGTCAGCACCACGACCTGAGGGTTGGGCCGCCACTCGGCCATGCTCCGCAGGGTGGTGAGGAGCAGATCCGGATAACGGTCGATCTGGCGCACCCCGGCCAGGCGGAACGTGCCGGGGAAGGTGCGCTTGGAGGCCTCACGGTTGGCCAGCATGTAGGACACGCCAGACGGCACCCGCAGATTGTCCTCCAGGACGGCGTACTCCCCATCCTCCTGCCGGATCAGGTCGCTGCCGCAGACATTGGCGTAGGCCTGGTGGGGGACATACAGCCCCTGCATTTCCCGACGATATGAGGGCGCGCCCAGCACAAGCTCACGCGGGACCACCCCATCCTTGAGGATCATCCGCTCGCCATAGATGTCAGCGAGAAACAGGTTCAGGGCCTGCAGGCGCTGAACAAGGCCGGTCTCGATCCGCGCCCATTCGTCTGCGGGGATGATCCGCGGCAGGAGGTCGGTGGGGATGATCCGCTCGGTGGAGCTTTCGGCCCCATAAACGGTGAAGGTGATCCCTTGCAGCAGGAAGAACCGCTCCAGCGTTCGTTGCCGCTCGTCCAGCTCTCCAGGTCCCAGGGCCGCAAGCCGCCGCGCCATGATGGCGAAATGCGGTCTGACCGAGCCGTCAGGGGCGTGCATTTCGTCATAGGGCGGCTTCACGTCCGCCTTGGCCGCCGTTTCGGCGGCCTCCTGGGCCAAGGCCCGGTCGATCTCTTCGGATCTCTGCGCTGTCGCCACGCCCTACTCCACCCGCTCACGTCCTCGAAACCGCAAGCCGCAGGCTGAGCCTAGAGACTGCGAGCGTGATCGTCGCCCTGTAACGTCGGCGGCGCAAAAACAGGCGTCGGGCGCCAAATAAATGGGCGAAGACGGCGGGGTGACAGGGGGGCGTCCCCTCGTTACAGGGGGTGCGTCGGGGGCTTAAAGGTGATTGCGTGGGACGACTTGCCTTCGCAGCCGTCGCCACGGCTGCCCTCTGTGTCTATGGCGCGGGTTCCGCGCGGGCCGAGCCACGCGCCGACGTGGCCGGAGAGCTCGGCTCAGATCTGCGCGAGCGCATCGTCCGAGCGATCGGCGAGGCGGACCGGCCGGTCGAGAATCGCTTCCAGGCGCGCCGTCGGGCGCGCGATGCGGCCGAGGATGCGGTCGCCGTGCTCCGCTCAGAGGGCTACTACGCCTACGCCGTCGAGGCCGAGGTTAGCGAGGACGAGCCGCCACGCCCCGTCGTCGCGATCGTCCCCGGCCCGCGGTTCGTCTTCGCTGATCTTCAAGTCGCCTGGACAGGCGCCGCTCCGGATGGGGAGGCCCGCCTTGAGGCCGAGGAGGCGATGGGGCTGAACTTGGGCGATCCGGGCCGATCGGCGGAGGTCGTGGCCGCCGAGGGCCGGATCGTCGCCACGGTGCGCCAGTCCGGCTATGCCGACGCCACCCCCGATCCCCGCGAGGTGATTGTCGATCATGCCGACAACACGGTGCGGCCGACCTTCCGCATTTCCGCCGGAGATCTGGTTCGCCTCGATGGCCTCGTCCTCGACACCGATGGTCGCACCAACCCCGCCTGGCTGGACCAGCTGCGCCCCTGGCGGGAGGGAGACGTCTATGATCCGGAGGACGTGGCCGAGCTTGAGCGGCGGCTGCTGGACACCGGCGTCTACGACACCGTCACGGTCGCCCTGTCGGCAAAGGACGATGTGGACGAACAAGGCCGGCGCCGTGTTCTCGTCGGGCTGGCTGACCGTCCCCGCCGCACCCTCGAACTGGGCGCCAGCTATTCGACCCTCGAGGGCTTCGGCGTCGATTCCCGGTGGAGCCGCTACAACGTCCTGGGCCGGGCCGACACCCTGGCCCTGGTGGCGAGGCTCTCGGAGCTTGATAGCCGGATCGGCGGCGACCTGACCCTGCCGCACTGGCGTCGCGCCGCCCAGACCCTGCATCTGAACGCCGGCGCCTACCGCAATGAAACCGACGCCTATGAGGAGACGGGCGTTGGCGTCGGAGCGGACCTGCGCCGTCGCTATGGCGCCAATTCCTTTGTCACCGTCGGCGCATCCCTCGATTTCTCGCGAAACGACGAGAAGGAGGCGCGCACGCTCTCGCCGCTGGGTCGTGACCTGATCACCGCGGCGGTGTTCGGCGCAGTCTCCCTCGACCGCTCCAATGACCGGCTCGATCCGACCCAGGGTTGGCGCGTCGACACGCGGCTGGAGCCGACCTACATCGCCGGGGACGAGGCCTTGCCCTATCTGGAGGTCTCCGCCCAGGGCGCGGCCTATCTGCCCCTGGACGATCAGGCCCGGACCGTCATAGCCGGCCGCCTGCGGGTGGGCAGCCTCGTGGGCGGCGAACTGCCGGACGTGCCGGCCTCTCGCAGGTTCTACGCTGGCGGCGGCGGCTCGGTCCGCGGCTACGCCTATCAGGCGGTGGGCCCACGCCTGTCCGACAACACCCCGCGGGGTGGTCTGTCGCTGGTGGAGGTGAGCCTGGAAGCCCGTCGCAAGCTCACCGATCGCTGGGGCGTGGTGGCCTTTGTGGATGCGGGCTCGGTGGGCGACGAGATGACGCCCAATGGGGACAATCTCAGCGTCGGCATAGGGGTCGGCGTCCGCTACGACCTGGGCTTTGGGCCGATCCGCGCCGATATCGCCATCCCCCTTGACGCCGACAAGCGGGATGGCGCCTTCCAGATCTATCTCAGTATCGGACAAAGCTTTTGAGTCTCGAGCTTGAGCCCCAGGATGAGGCGGTGACGCCCGCCCGCCCGCGCCTGAAGCGCCGGCTGGCCGTCGCCGCTGTGGCCCTGGTCGCCCTGATCGGCATCCTCTTCGCCGCCGTACGGTTCGGCGCCATGGCGCCGCCGACCATGGGGCTGATCGAGGCGCGCACCGACGGGCTGGCCATCGGCCGCTTCGGCAATCTGAAGATCGAAGGGCTCGAGGGTGACCTGTTCCGCGATATCCGCATCCGCCGGTTGACCATCACCGACGAGGACGGGGTCTGGCTCGAGGCCGACAACATCGCCTTGCAGTGGAACTATCTGGAGCTGCTGCGCCGGCGCTTTCATGCCGAACGGCTGACCGCCGAGGAGGTGAGGCTGCTGCGCAGGCCGACCCTGACGCCCAAGAAGGATGAAACCAGCGGGCTGCCGGTCCGTATCGTCGTCGACCAGGCCCGCCTGCGGCTGGCCGCTTCGCCGGAGTTCAGCTACGAGCGCGGCCTTTTCGACGTCACCGCCCAGCTCGACGTGCGTCGGAAGGGGCGGGGCCAGTCCGGGGAGATCAGCGCCCGCAGCCTGCTGCGGTCTGGGGATCACCTAGACGTCGCCTTCGATCTCGGCCCCCGGCGGCCGCTGCTGGTCGATGTTTCGGCGCTGGAGGCGCAAGGGGGCGCGATCGCCGGCGCCCTGGGCCTGCCCGCGGACCAGCCGTTCCGGCTTCGTATCGACGCCGCGGGCGAGGGGCCGGACGGGCGTTTCGAGGCCCTCGCCCAGTCCGGCGCCACGACCCCGCTGCGGGCCAATGGCGGCTGGAATGAGCTCGGCGGCCGGGCTGTCGGGCGGGTGTCGCTGGGCGCCTCAAGCCTCACGGCGCCCCTGGCGGCGCGCCTCGGCGACGAGGTCACCTTCGATATCCAGGGCCAAGGGGTTGAGGACGGCCTCTACGCCATGACCGCGCGCCTGGGGGCCGACAACCTGACGGCCCGGGCGGTCGGCCAGGTTCATCCCGGCGAGCGGCGGACAGGTCCCCAGGGCCTGAGCCTGGTGCTGCAGACACCGCAGCTCTCGCAGCTTACTGGCGGCCCCGAGATGGGCGCTACGCGACTGTCCGGCGTGCTGTCCGGAACGCCGCAGGAGCTCACCTTCGCGGGTGATGTTTCGGCCAGCGACCTTGCGACAGGCGGTTACAGTCTGGGGTCGGTGGCTGGTCCGGTGAGCCTGGAGCGCAATCGACGGGGGATCGCCATCGAGACCGACCTGCGGGGCGCGGGCGGGGCAGGCGAGGGATATCTGAACGCCTTGCTGGGCCCCCAACCGCGGGTCTTTCTGGACGCCGAGCGCCTGAATGACGGGCGTCTGCTGGTTCGTGAGCTGAACGCCACCGGTGACGGCCTTGCGGTTGAAGCCCGGGGCGGCCGTGGGCTGCTGGGCGGTTTGAACGCCCGGGGAACCGCACGTCTGTCGAATCTCGCTGCCGCGCGGGCCGGCGCGGCGGGGCTGGTGAACCTGACCTGGTCAGCCGAGCGCGGTCGCCGGGAAGGCCCCTGGAGCCTGCGTCTGGAAGGCCGCGGCGCCGACCTGGGCACAGGTTATGCCCAGCTTGACCGTCTCCTCGGGCCGACCCCGCACTTGCGGGCCCAGGCCGACTATGCCGGCGGTCGTCTCGCCCTGCAGGAGGCCAGGCTCAATGGCCGCGCCCTCGAGGCGCAGGCGGCAGGGGTCTATGGTCCCGAGGGTGACCTGCGGTTCAAGGTCGACTGGTCGGCTCAAGGCCCCCTGCAGGCTGGTCCCGCCGAGTTCGATGGATCGGCTGACGGCAGCGGCGCCCTGACCGGGACCGTCTCGGCGCCTAAACTCGACCTGACCGCCCGGTTTGACGAGGTCGATCTGCCCCGTATGCCGCTGAGGCAGGCGGTCCTCACCCTGAGTTTCGGCCGCAGCCAGACCGCGGGCTCGGCAGGCCAGGTCACCCTGGCGGCTGAGAGCCAGTATGGCCCGGCCCGGGGCCGCGCCGACTTCGCCCTGCCCACCTCGGGCGTGGATCTTCGCCGTATCGATGTGGATGCGGGAGGGGTGACCTTACAGGGCGACCTCAGCCTGCGTCGCGCGACGCCGTCGCGGGCCGACCTGCGTCTGACCATCGGACCTGGCGCAATCCTGGCCCGCGGCGCGGTGACAGGCGAGGTTCAGATCGTCGATGGCGTGGATGCGCCCATGGCCGATCTCGATCTGCGGATACGTGACGCCGTCCCGGTGGGCAGCGAACTGGCCATCGTCGCCGGCCGGCTGAGCGCCCAGGGTCCGATGGACCAGCTGGCCTATGAGCTGTCGGCCAGCGGCGGCCATGGGGGCGAGCGCTGGGACCTGGCGGGCGGCGGCGCCCTGGCTGAGGCCGAGCGCGCCCGCACCCTGACCTTCATGGGGCGGGGCGCCTATGGGGGACGCGAAGTGTCCACCATCCAGCCGGCCATCCTCCGCCTGGGGGGAGATGTCCGTACGGCGCGTGTCCTCCTGGGGACCGAGGATGGCGGACGGGTGGACATCGACGGCCGACTGGCCGGGGCCATCGCCGATGTGGAAGCCGAGATCACCAATCTGGGTCTCGATGTCATCAACCCCGATCTGGCCGGACGGGTGAACGCCAACCTCACCCTGTCGGGCCGGGACGGCGAGCTGGTCGGCTCCCTTGGGGCCCGTCTGGCGGACGCCCGCGGGCGTGGGAGCCCCCGGATCCAGGGGCTGGATGGGGTGCTTGAGGTCGAGCTGAATGACGAGACCATGACCGTGAAGGCCGAGGTCAGCAATGAACAGGGGCTGCGCGCCGAGGCCGACCTGAACCTGCCCACGGAAGCCTCTGCCCGCCCGTTCCGGCTTGCGCTCGACCGGCGACGTCCCGTCAGCGGCCGCGTGTTCGCCGATGGGGATGTGGAGCCGCTCTGGGCCCTGCTGGTGGACGGCGACCGCACCCTGGCCGGCCGGGTCCAGATCAATGGCCAGATCGCTGGCACACTGGCCGATCCCAGCCTGTCGGGCCGGGCCAGCCTGGAGAACGGGCGGTTCGACGATGCGCCGACCGGGCTGAGCCTTCGAGAGATGAGCGTCGCCGCCGTGCTGTCGGAACGGGTCATTGATGTCAGCCGGGCCCGCGGTGTGGACGGCTCCGGCGGGCGCGTTGATGGCGCGGGCCAGATCAGCCTCTACCGGGGCGGGGTCTCGGGCTTCCGCCTTCGTCTCGACGGCTTCCGACTGATCGACAACGACATCGCCCAGGCCGACGCCAGCGGCGAAGTGACCATCAACCGCAACGCCGAGGGCAAGGTCCGCCTTTCGGGCGATCTGCGGGTGGACAATGCGGAGGTCGCCGCAGATCCGCCGACCCCTTCAGGCGTGGTCAGCATCGAGGTGGTGGAGCGCAATCGGCCGCTGGAGCTGGACCTGCGCCAGAACCTTCGCCTCCAGCCGCAACGGCAGGGCGAAGGCTGGGCCCTGGATGTCAGCCTAAATGCGCCGCGCGGCGTCTTCCTGCGGGGCCGGGGCCTCGACATGGAGATGTCGCTGGACGCCCGGGTGACCGGGTCGACCGCCCGACCGATCCTGTCAGGACAGGCGCGGGTCGTGCGCGGCGACTACGAGTTCGCCGGCAAGCGGTTCGAGTTCGATTCCCGCGGCGTGGTCTATCTGTCCACCTCGCCGGCTAATATCCGCCTGGACCTGACGGCGACCCGGGACGATCCGTCTCTGACCGCCGTGATCCGTGTCAGCGGGACTGCCGCCAAGCCGAGCATCCGCCTGACCTCAACGCCTGTGCTGCCGGACGACGAGGTGCTGTCGCAGGTGCTGTTCGGACGCTCGGCCTCGCAACTGTCCACCATCGAGGCGGCCCAGCTGGCCGCGGCCCTGTCGTCCCTCGCTGGCGGCGGCGGGTTCGACATCGTGGGCAACCTGCGGGAGTTCGCCGGCCTCGACCGCCTGAGCCTGGGCGGTGACGAGACGTCCGGGGTGACGGTGGCTGGGGGCAAGTACCTGACCGACGACGTCTATCTGGAGATCATCGGCGGGGGCCGTGGCGGCGCTACGGCTCAGGTCGAGTGGCAGGTGAGGCGCAACCTCTCCATCGTGTCGCGCCTGACGGGCGAGGGGGACAGCCGCCTCGCTGTCCGCTGGCGCCGGGACTACTGAGGATCCGAGCGACTCAGATGGTAGGTCTGGCTTCCGCGATGAATGATCCCATCGGCTCGGGCCACCTCGCCGATCGGGATGTCATCTAGGCTCTCCAGCGCCTCATAGATGGGTCCGAAATCCTGCAGACTGGCGGCCAGCAGCTCCTCCAGCGAGGGGATGACGAAGTAGGTCGGCTGGAAGTCGTCGATCCGGTAGGGCGTGCGCATCACCCGGACGAGGTCGAAGTCCAGGCGATGGGGCGATGGATCGTCCAGGCAGAACACCGACTCCGCCCGGGACGAGACGATTCCGGCGCCATAGATGCGCAGCCCAGCGTCGGTGCGCATCAGGCCGAACTCCACCGTGTGCCAGTAGAGGCGGGCGAGGTGGGCCAGATGACCCTTGCTGAGCGCCCGCATGCCGCCGCGGCCATAGGCGGCCATATAGTCGGCGAACACGGGATCGGTGAGCATCGGCACATGGCCGAACACGTCGTGAAAGACGTCAGGCTCCTGCAGATAGTCCAGCTGGTCACGGGTGCGGATGAACCGCCCCGCGGGAAAGCGGCGATTGGCCAGGTGCTCGAAGAAGACGGCGTCCGGGACCAGACCTGGGACCGCGACCACCTGCCAACCGGTCAGGCCCGTCAGCTCGGCGTTGATCTGGCGAAAGTCAGGAATGCCGTCGCCATGCAGGTCCAGGGCTTCGAGTCCCCTGAGGAAGGGCTCGCATGCGCGGTCCTGGAGGAGCGCCGTCTGGCGCTCATAGAGGGTGGTCCAGACCTGGTGTTCGGCGCGGGAATAGGTGTCCCAGCCCTGATCGATGGTCCAGTCGGCGCCGGCGCCGGATGGTGGCTCAGATGAAGTGTGGCTCCCGTCCATAGGGAGAGAATGCGCTGGGTGCGCGGAAATATCCGTTCGAATTTGACGTGAAAACGTCAATCGACGGATTAAAAATTGCGCCTAGTGGCTGATCCGGGGGCGCAGCGTGTAGTGGTCGCCGTGGAAGGAATCGAACAGCAGGGCGGCCTGAGGGTGAGCGACCGGCTCGCCTGTCTCATCGGGCAGAAGGTTCTGCTCGGAGACATAGGCCACGTAGGCGCTTTCCTGGTTCTCGGCCAGCAGGTGGTAGAAGGGCTGATCCTTGTGCGGGCGCACGTCCACGGGAATCGACAGCCACCAGTCTTCGCTGTTGGCGAACTCGGGATCGACATCGAAGATCACGCCCCGGAAGGGGAAGATCCTGTGCCGGACCACCTGACCAATGGCGTACTTGGCGCGACGAGGTTCCATGACAGGGGTTTGTACACCACGTTTTCTGACCGGGAGGTGAACGTAATCATCCTGTCATGTGGCGCAAGGCGACGCCTTTCGGCGGGCGAGTACGCTTGCTACAGTCGCCTCTGAAACGAGCCGGCGGTCTTTTCTGACCGGCTGCAAAGGGACAGGTGGCGGTCCATGTCAGAGGCGCCGAGAGCGCCCGACACCAGGTTGCGTGCGCGGGACAAGACGACCAGGGACGGGCCCTGCTATGCGGCCCTCGACCTTGGGACCAACAATTGCCGGCTGCTGATCGCCACCCCGTCGGCTGGCGGGTTCCGGGTGGTCGAGGCCTATTCGCGAATCGTGCGGCTGGGGGAGGGACTGTCCCAGACGGGCCGCCTGTCGGAGGCGGCCATGGACCGCGCCCTGGCCGCCCTGGCGGTCAGCGCCGAGAAGGTGCGCCGCCGGCGCGTTGTCAAGCTGCGCGCCGTGGCTACCCAGGCCTGCCGTTCGGCGACGAATGGCGAGGCCTTTGTGGCCCGCGTCGCCCAGGAGACGGGCCTGAATCTGCAGGTCATCACCCCGCACGAGGAGGCCCGCCTGTCGGTGGCCGGCTGCCTCGGCCTGCTCGACCGGGAGGCGCAGGCCGCCCTGGTGGTGGATGTGGGCGGCGGCTCCACCGAAATGTCCTGGGTCGATCTTAGCGGCGCGCCCCAGGCGGCCGACAAGACTCCCCCGATCAAGGCCTGGCTCTCCATTCCGATCGGGGTCGTGACCCTGGCCGAGCGCTTTCCTGAGGGCGACGCCCCAACCCAACAGTGGTTCCGGGCCATGGTCGAGGCGGTCAAGGCCGAGATCAGCGCCTTCCGCCGGGCTGAGTCCCTGCGGCCGGTCTTTGAGGCCGATGGAGCCCATCTGGTGGGAACCTCGGGCGCCATCACCAGCCTGGCGGGCCTGCATCTGGGGCTGGAGCGCTATGACCGCTCGCGGGTGGATGGCATCTGGATGACCCGCGCCGATTGCGACCGGGCCGCCGACAGGCTGCTGGCCCTGACCCCGGCCGAGCGGGCTCAGCAGCCCTGCATCGGGCCGGACCGCGCCGATCTGGTCCTGGCCGGCGCCGCCATCCTTCAGGCAGTGCAGGAGCTCTGGCCGTGCTCGCGGGTTCGGGTGGCGGACCGTGGATTGCGCGAAGGCGTGCTAATCTCGCTGATGTCCGATAAGGGCGGGCGACGACGTCGCCGTCGCGGCCCCCGCCGCCGCCGGGCGGGCGACAGCAGCAAGGCGCCAGCATGACCGAGCCCCCTCGCAAACGGATGGTCCGCCTGCCCACCGGCGGCAGCGATGAAGGCCGCTCCAAGCCCGCGCGTCTGAAAACGGCCAAGCAGCGGACGCCCTCGTCCCAGGCCTGGCTGGAGCGCCAGATCAACGACCCCTTCGCCGCCAAGGCCCGCGCCCATGGCTATCGGTCGCGGGCGGCCTACAAGCTGATCGAGATCGACGACAAGTTTCACTTCCTGAAGCCGGGCGTTCGGGTCATCGACCTGGGGGTCGCGCCTGGCGGCTGGACGCAGGTGGCCATCGAGCGGGGCGTGACCCACATCGCCGCCGTCGACCTGTTGCCGGTCGACCCCATGCCGCCGGCTCACATCCTGCAGATGGACTTCACCGATCCCGAGTGCGGCCCGATGCTGATCGACCTGCTGGGCGGCCCGCCGGACCTGGTGCTGTCGGACATGGCGCCTAATACGGTGGGCCACCGCCAGACCGACCACCTGCGCATCGTTGGCCTGATCGAGGTGGCAACGGCCTTCGCCATCAGCGTGCTGAAGCCCGGCGGCGCCTTCGCCATCAAGGCCTTCCAGGGCGGCGAGGTCGGCGACCTGATCCAGAAGCTGCGCCTGGACTTTGCGACCGTGCGTAACGTCAAACCCAAGGCCAGCCGCGCGGACTCCTCGGAGACCTATATCGTCGCCACCGGCTTCAAAGGCCGGCGCGATCCGCAGGGCGATCTGGCCTAATTTGCGCTGCGGCGCCCACGGCCCTTGCTCCCACCGCGCCGGACGGCTTATACGCGGCTCGCAAAACGGAGAGTCTCATGGAGATTCGCGAAGGGCTCACCTTCGACGATGTTTTGCTCGAACCCGGCGCGTCCGAGGTCATGCCCACCCAGGTGGACACGACCACACGGCTGACCCGAGAGATCCGGCTGAACATACCCCTCGTGTCCTCAGCCATGGACACGGTCACCGAAAGTCGGCTCGCCATCGCCATGGCGCAGGCTGGCGGCCTGGGCGTGCTGCATCGCAACTTCACCGTCGAGGAGCAGGCCGATCAGGTCCGCGAGGTGAAGCGCTATGAAAGCGGTATGGTCATCAATCCGCTGACCATCCACCCGGACACAACGCTTGGCGAGGTCCGCGAGATCAAGGCGCGCCGCCGCATTTCGGGCTTCCCGGTGGTGGAGCGCAACACCGGCAAGCTGGTGGGCATCCTGACCAATCGGGACATGCGCTTCGAGGCCAGCGACGCCATGCCGGCCAGCGCGATCATGACCAAGGACAAGCTTGTTACGGTCAAGGAAGGCGTCGAGCAGGCCGAGGCCCACGAACTGCTCCGGCGCAACAAGATCGAGCGCCTGATCGTGGTGGACGACGCCTATCGCGCCGTCGGCCTGATCACCGTCAAGGACATCGAGAAGGCTCAGGCCCATCCGCTGGCCGCCAAGGACAGCAAGGGCCGCCTGCTGGTGGGCGCGGCCTCCACGGTCGGTGACGCCGGCTATGAACGCTCCATGGCGCTGATCGACGCCGGCGTGGACGTGGTGGTGATCGACACCGCCCACGGCCACAACGCTGACGTCGGCCGCGCCGTCGGACGGATCAAGGCCGAGAGTAACCGGGTCCAGGTGATCGCCGGCAACGTCGCCACCTATGACGGCGCTCGCGCCCTGATCGACGCCGGCGCTGACGCGGTGAAGGTCGGCATCGGCCCTGGCTCCATCTGCACCACCCGCGTGGTGGCCGGCGTGGGCGTGCCGCAGCTGACCGCCATCATGGACGCCGTCCGCGCCTCAGGCGATTCCGGCGTGCCGGTCATCGCCGACGGCGGCATCAAGTATTCCGGCGACCTGGCCAAGGCGCTCGCCGCCGGCGCCCAGGTGGCGATGATGGGCTCGGTCTTCGCCGGCGTCGACGAGGCGCCGGGCGAGGTGTTCCTGTATCAGGGCCGCTCCTACAAGGCCTATCGCGGCATGGGCTCCCTGGGCGCCATGTCCCGCGGTTCGGCTGACCGCTACTTCCAGAAGGAAGTCTCCGACGCCCTGAAGCTGGTGCCTGAAGGCATCGAGGGCCAGGTGCCGTTCAAGGGGCCGATCGCCCCCATCGTCCACCAGATGGTCGGGGGCCTGCGGGCGGCCATGGGCTATGTGGGGGCCGGCAATCTGCAGCAGTTCCGGGAGCGGGCGCGGTTCATCCGCATCACCGGGGCTGGTCTGCGCGAAAGCCACGTCCACGACGTCATGATCACCCGCGAGGCGCCCAACTATCCGAGCGGGATCTAGGCCATGACCATGGCCATCGAGCTGAAGCTGCTCGCCGTCGCCGTCCTGATCGGGCTTGTTCAGATCCTCTGGGGCGCGGCCGCCGCACGCCGCCAGCAGGGTCTGACGTGGGCGGCCGGTCCGCGGGACGAGGTGCGGCCCATCGATGGGGTCGCAGCCCGCCTCGACCGGGCCCTGCGCAACTTCCTCGAGACGTTCCCCTTCTTCGCCGTCGCGGTGATCGTCGCCTATCTGGGCGGCAAGCTGGGGGACCTGACCCTGTGGGGCAGCATCACCTATGTGGTCGCCCGCGCCCTCTATGTCCCGATCTATGCCGCCGGGATTCCCATGGTGCGGAGCCTCGTCTGGTTCGCCGCCATGATCGGGCTCGGCATGGTGGTCGCGGCCATTTTCCTGTGAGGCGGCCCAGTGCGTGACGGCGGACGCCTGGCTGCGGCCATAGAGGTTCTCGACGACATCGAAACCCGCCACCGACCGGCGCGCCTGGCCCTGAAGACCTGGGGCGAGCGTTCGCGGTTCGCCGGGTCCAAGGACCGGGCCTTTGTCTCAGGCCTGGTGCTGGATGTCCTGCGCAAGCGACGCTCTCTGGGTTGGCGGATGGGCGCCGACACCAACCGCGCCGCGGCGATCGCCGCCCTGAAGTTCGAGTGGGGCTGGACGAGCCAGGCGATCGCCGAGGCCTGCGCCGACGAGGAACACGGTCCAGGCGCCCTCAGCGCGGCTGAGGCTGCGGCCCTCGAGGCGCCGGCCGATTTGGTGGCCGCCCCTGATCCCGTGCGCGGCGACTATCCCGACTGGCTGGACGAAGACCTGGGCCGCGCCTTTGGCGATCGCCGGGTCGCCGAGGCTCAGGCGCTCGCCCAGCGGGCGCCGGTCGATCTGCGGGTCAATCTGCTGAAAACCGATCCCATTCGCGCCCTGAAGGCGCTTTCGCCCCTGGGGCCAGAAACCGTCGACCTGCTGGAAGGCGCCATCCGGATGCCGGCGCCCGACCCGTCGCGGCGGGCCGGCGCGGTGGAGACCATCCCCGCCTTCTCCAAGGGCTGGTTCGAAGTGCAGGACCTGGGCTCTCAGATCGCGGCGGCCTGCGCCGGCGAGGTGAAGGGGCGTCAGGTCCTCGACCTTTGCGCCGGAGGCGGCGGCAAGACCCTGGCCCTCGCCTCAGCCATGGGCAACACCGGCCAGATCTACGCCTACGACTCTGACGCCCGGCGGCTGACCGACACCATTCGCAGAGGGGAACGGGCAGGGGTTCGCAACCTGCAGATCCGTTCGCCGGTGAACGCCGAGCCCCTGGCGGGTCTGGAAGGCAAGATGGACGTCGTGTTCATCGACGCCCCCTGCTCAGGCTCAGGCTCCTGGCGCCGTCATCCGGACACCAAGTGGCGTCTGAGCCCCGAAGCGCTGGAGCGCCGCATGGCTGACCAGGACCAGGTGCTGGATCACGGGGCCACCTTCGTGCGCCCCGGGGGACGCATCATCTATGTGACCTGCTCCATCCTCCCCCGCGAGGACGAGGACCGGGTGGAGGCCTTCCTGGCCCGGCAGGCCGGGGCCTTTACCGTCCGGCCAGCCACCGAACGCTCCGAACTTGCCCCCTGGCTCACGCCGCAGGGCTATCTGCGCCTGACGCCGGCCGGCGCCCAGACCGATGGCTTCTTCGTCGCCGTGCTGGAGCGTGCGCGCTAAACCGACAGAATGACCAAGGCCTCCGCCATGACCGAGCTTCTCGAACCCAACCACGAGCGCGTCCTGATCGTCGATTTCGGCAGCCAGGTGACCCAGCTGATCGCCCGGCGCCTGCGGGAGAACGGCGTCTATTGCGAGATCCATCCCTACGACAAGATCGAGGCGATGCTGGATGTCTATGCGCCCAAGGCGGTCATCCTGTCCGGCGGACCGGCCAGCGCCCATGAGGACGAGGCGCCTAAGGTCACGCCTCGGGTCTTCGAGCTCGGCGTGCCGGTGCTGGGCATCTGCTATGGCGAGATGCACATGTGCGCCAAGCTGGGCGGGGCGGTGGAGAGCGGCCACCACCGGGAGTTCGGCCGTGCCGAAATTCTGATCGAGCGGGAAAGCCCGCTGCTAGACGGCCTGGGCGGGGTGGGCGCCAAGGAGACCGTCTGGATGAGCCATGGTGACAAGATCACCGCCATTCCTGAGGGTTTCCACGTCGTGGCCGCCTCGGAGGGCTCGCCCTACGCCGTGATCGCCGACGAGGGGCGGCGCTTTTACGGCATCCAGTTCCATCCGGAGGTCGCCCATACGCCGCGCGGGGCGCTGATCCTGCGCAACTTCACCCACAAGATCGCCGGTCTGAAGGGCGACTGGACCATGAAGGCCTTCCGCCAGGAGATGGTCGAGCGCATTCGCGAGCAGGTGGGCGAGGGCAAGGTGATCTGCGGCCTGTCGGGCGGGGTCGATTCCTCGGTGGCGGCGGTCCTGATCCATGAGGCCATTGGCGACCAGCTGACCTGCGTCTTCGTCGATACGGGCCTCCTGCGGCACAATGAGGCCGAGCAGGTCGTGACCATGTTCCGCGACCACTACAACATCCCCCTGATCCATGTGGACGCGGGCGAGCAGTTCCTGGGCGAGCTGGCTGGCGTCTCTGACCCCGAGACCAAGCGTAAGACCATCGGGCGGCTGTTCGTCGAGGTCTTTGACCGCGAGGCCGCCAAGATCGAAGGCGCCGCCTTCCTCGCCCAGGGCACCCTCTATCCCGACGTGATCGAGAGCGTCTCGGCCCGGGGCGGCCCCTCGGCGGTGATCAAGAGCCACCACAATGTCGGCGGCCTGCCGGACTATATGAAGCTCAAGCTCGTGGAGCCCCTGCGGGAGCTGTTCAAGGACGAGGTCCGGGCGCTCGGCGTCGAGCTTGGCCTGCCGCCAGCCTTCGTCGGCCGCCATCCGTTCCCCGGGCCGGGCCTGGCCATCCGCATTCCCGGTGAGATCACGCCTGAAGCCGTGGCGGTGTTGCAGCAGGCCGACGCCATCTATCTCGACGAAATCCGCAAGGCGGGACTCTATGACTCGATCTGGCAGGCCTTCGCCGTCCTGCTCCCGGTGAAGACGGTCGGCGTCATGGGCGACGCCCGCACCTACGAAAATGTCTGCGCTCTGCGCGCGGTCACCTCGACAGACGGCATGACCGCCGACTTCTTCGAGTTCCCCTGGGAGGTCTTGGGCAAGGCCGCCACCCGGATCATCAACGAGGTCCGCGGCGTCAACCGTGTCGTCTATGACGTGACGTCGAAACCGCCGGGCACGATCGAGTGGGAATGATTCAGGCCCCTTTGGGCCTATCGGCATCTTTCACCAAAGTTCCCCTAAGCTGCTGAAATAAAATAATTGTCTCTCGCAATCTATCGAGATCAATCGCGGTGCAGCGCCTCGCGCCGACGGTCTGCGCGACGGTATGCCGTAAACTTGCACCACGCCGCCGAGGGCGATACCGTCAGGGGCATCGGCTTGAGTGACGGTATTTATTCGGACTTAACACGCGGAAAACGCAGAGTAAATGGTCTGAAAAGGTGCCGGAAAGGGGCCGACGGTATTTCTGTCGTGAAGGAGCCCGTATGCTCACCGATGTCGCGCTTAAGAACCTGAAATCACGCGATAAAGCCTACAAGGTCACCGACCGTGACGGGCTTTACGTTCATGTTTCCACGTCGGGGACGGTGACGTTCCGATTGGACTACCGCTTGAACGGCCGGCGGGAGACGCTGACGCTGGGCAAGTACGGCCCGACCGGGATTTCGCTTGCCCGCGCGCGCGAAAAGACGATCGACGCAAAACGCGCCGTCGCTGAAGGCCGGTCGCCAGCCCAAGAGAAGCAGCGGGAGAAGCGCCGCCTCAAGGAAGCCAAGAGCTTCGGAGAGTTCGGAGAAACGTGGCTGACCAAAGCGCCGATGGCTGACAGTACCCGAGCCATGCGGCGCTCGATCTTCGAGCGTGAGCTGCTGCCGGTCTGGAAGAACCGCCTGCTGCACGAGATCACGCCGGATGATCTTCGCGCCCATTGCGGAAAGATCGTCGATCGCGGTGCTCCGGCCACCGCCATCCACGTCCGAGACATCCTCAAACAGATCTACGGATTTGCGATTCTGCACGGCGAGAAGGTGGCCAATCCGGCCGACGATGTCGGGCCGGCCTCGATCGCGACGTTCGTGCCGAAAGACCGCTCGCTGTCACCGACCGAGATTCGTGTGATGTTGAAGCAGCTCGAGCATGTCGCCACGCTGCCCACGATCCGGCTCGGTATGCGCCTCTTCCTGCTGACGATGGTGCGCAAGAGCGAA
>CAMTVS010000120.1:0-25312 GCA_947085235.1 uncultured Aquabacterium sp.
CATGCTGTGCTACGTGACGCCCAAGGAGCACCTGGGCCTGCCCGACCGCGACGATGTCAAGCAGGGCATCATTGCCTACAAGATCGCGGCCCACGCGGCCGACGTCGCCAAGGGTCATCCGGGTGCGCGGGCGCGTGACGATGCGCTCTCCCAGGCACGCTTCGACTTCCGCTGGCAGGACCAGTTCAACCTGGGCCTGGACCCGGACACCGCACGCGACTTCCACGACGAGACGCTGCCCAAGGACTCGGCCAAGGTGGCGCATTTTTGTTCCATGTGCGGCCCCAAGTTCTGCTCGATGAAGATCACGCAGGAAGTGCGCGAGTTTGCCGCTGCACAGGGTGTGGGCGAAGGTGACGCGATCGCCCGGGGCATGGCCGAGAAGTCGGCCGAGTTCAAGCAGGTGGGCGGCGAGCTGTACATCCCCATCCGCACCGAGCCGTCGACCCCGAAGCGACAGGGCTGACGCCATGTGCAGTGCTTCCATGGAGCATCCGCTGGCCATCAAGCGGGGACACCCCCTGCGCATTGGCATCGCGGGGGCGGGTTTGCTGGGTCGTCTGCTGGCCTGGACACTGAGCCGGGCCGGCCACCAGGTGATGGTGTTCGACCCGGCCCCAGGTCCTGAACCCCAGTTCAATGGGCATCAAGCGGCGGGCTTCACGGCCGCCGGCATGCTCAGCCCCCTGGCCGAACTGGAGCACGCCGACGCCAGCGTGGCCCACCTGGGCTGGCGATCCCTGCCGCGATGGCGTGAGATCGTGCAGCAGCTGGGACAAGCTGGCCCCACGCAGCCTTTCTTTCAGGACCAGGGCAGCCTGCTGGTGGCTCATGGCCCGGACCTGGGCAGCGCACGGCGGATGCTTCAGCACCTGGCGCACAGCCATCAGCCCGAGTGGCCCACGCCACAAGGCTTGGAGGCGTCCGCGCTGCAGGCCCTGGAGCCCGCTCTGCACAGCAGCAGCGGCCCCCTGCACGCCTGGCTGCTGCCCCAGGAGGGGCAGATCGACACCGTGGGCACCCTGCAAGCCCTGCACGACCAGGCCTACGCCGCCGAGTGGCATTGGGGCCAACGCGTCAGCCAAGTGATGCCGGGCGAGGTGCATCTGGCTGATGGCCAGCCCCTGTTGGTGGACTGGGCCATCGATGCACGCGGCACGGGTGCGCGGCCTGAGCTGCCGGTGCGGGGCGTGCGGGGCGAACTCGTCTGGTTGCATGCGCCCGGCCTGAAATTGGGGCGTCCGGTGCGACTGCTGCACCCACGTCACCGCGTGTACATCGTGCCCCGGCCCGGCGATGTGGTCCTGGTGGGCGCCAGCGAACTTGAAAGCGAGGACCGCTCGCCGATGTCGCTGCGCAGCGCGGTGGAGCTGATGGCCGCCGCCCACAGCATCCTGCCTGATCTGGCCGAAGCACGCATCCTGCGCATGGATGTGAACCTGCGCCCCGCCTTGCCCGATCACCGCCCGCACGTGCAGGTCGAGCCCGGGCTGCTCCGGCTCAATGGCCTGTACCGGCACGGTTGGCTGATGGCGCCCGCCCTGGTGGATGACGCCCTGGTGCAGATGCAGGCGCTGTGCCGGCTGGGTGAGCCGCCGGTGTCTGATGCAACGCTGCCCTGATCTCTGATGCGAGCCCCATGAATCCGATGGACACCCTCATCACCGTGCACACCGACGCTGGTCCGCTGCAGTTGCCCGCGCCAGCCACCCTGGCCGATGCCGTCACGGCCCTGATCGCAAAGCGGTCGGCCGGCGAAGCCGAGACCCACATCCGCGCCCTGGCCACCGCCGTGAATGGCCACTTCGTGCCACGCGATGCCCGCCAGACCCACCTGCTGCAAGAGGGTGATCAGGTGCTGTGCTTTTCACCCATCACCGGAGGCTGAGCGCCCATGAACATCCCGTCACCGCAGAGCGCGGCTCCTGTGCCGCCGCCGTCTGAACTCGCGGACGCCTGGTCCATCGGCAGCACCCCGTTGCACAGCCGCTTCCTGCTGGGCACAGCGGGCTATCCCTCGCCTGAGGTGCTGCGCCAGGCCATCGTGGCATCAGGCGCCCAGGTGCTGACCCTGGGGCTGCGCCGCACCCTGGGCGCCACCGGACAGGACAACGGCTTCGTGCAGATGATCCGCAAGACCGCGCGCACCCAAGACGCCCACCTGCTGCCCAACACCGCCGGCTGCCGCAGTGCCCGCGAGGCCATCACCCTGGCCCACATGGCCCGCGAACTGCTGGACACGCACTGGATCAAGCTCGAGGTGGTGGGTGACGAGCAAACCTTGCAACCTGACCCGGTGGAGCTGGTGGCCGCTGCGCGCCAGCTGGTGGCCGACGGCTTTGAGGTGCTGCCTTACTGCACGGACGACCTGGTCAGCGCGCAGCGTCTGGTGGACGCCGGTTGTCGCATCCTCATGCCCTGGGCCGCGCCCATCGGCTCCGGCCTGGGACTGCTCAACCCCTGGGCCTTGCGCACCCTGCGTGCACGCCTGCCAAAGATCACCCTCATCGTGGATGCAGGGCTGGGCGCCCCCTCTCACGCCGCAGCCGCCATGGAGTTGGGCATGGACGCGGTGCTGCTGAACTCGGCCGTGTCGCAGTCGCGTGAGCCGGTGCGCATGGCGGCCGCCTTCCGCGATGCGGTGCGCGGCGGACGCGCGGGGCATCTGGCCGGGCTCATGGCCACCAGCGATGTGGCTGTGGCCACCACGCCTGTGGGCGGTCAGCCCTTCGTGCTGTTGTGACGGGATGCCCACCATGTCCGACCGACGCAGCCCCTCCGGTACCACGCCGGTCACGCCCCCCGTGGTCTGGCACATCGCCGGGCTGGACACCGGAGGCGGCGCGGGCTTGAGCGCCGACCAGCGCGCCATCGAGGCTCTGGGCGCCCATGCCTGCCCCGTGGCAGCCGCCCTGACGGCCCAAAATTCACAAGGCGTGCACGCGGTGCACCCTGTGCCCGCAGACACGCTGGATGCGCAACTGGCGGCCCTGGCCGACGACCTGCCCCCGGCCGCCATCAAGACCGGCCTGCTGGGCAGCATTGAGGCGATCGAGTGCGTGGCCCGTTGGGTGGATCGCCTGCGGGCATCGCCGCACACCGGCGCGGCCGCCCACCACGCCATTCCCCTGGTGGTGGACCCGGTGCTCAAGGCCTCAGCGGGCGGCGCGGTCTTCACCGACGCGGCCCTGTGGCGGGCACTGCGCGAGCACCTGCTGCCACGCACCAGCGTGCTCACCCCCAACCGCGCCGAGGCCCACGCCCTGGTGCATGGGCAGTGGCCGGCCCACGCGGTGCCGCGCGAGCAGGTGCCGGCGCTGGCGCGCGCACTGTGCGCGCTGGGGGCCGAAGCGGTGGTGATCACCGGGGGCGACAGCGACGACGGCGCGCATTGCCTGGACTGGCTGTACACCCCTCATGCCCAAGGCTGGCTGGTCGCACCGCGTATCCCCACGTCACACCACCATGGCACAGGCTGCACCTTCGCCAGCGGCCTGGCCGCGGCCATGGCGCTGGGCCATGTGGCCGCCGACGCCGCCGTGCTGGCCAACATGCTGACGCGCCATGCCTTGATGCACGCGCACCCTGCCGGCTCGGGGGCCGGCACCGTGAAAGCCCGCGCCGGCTTTGCCGATGAGCCGGCGATGGGTGGCGCCCCCTTGCCCTGGTTGGGGCTTCACGACGCCCTGCCCTGGCGGATGTCGATTAGCGAGGGCGCCGACTCGCTCCCCCTGTTTCGCCCCTTCACGCCACCGACTGATCGGCTGTACGGCATCGTGGCCGATGGGCCGCAGGTGCGGGCTGCGCTGAATGCGGGCCTGCGCTGCGTTCAGTTGCGACACAAGGCCCAGGCCGGGCTCGAAGGCCACCTTCGCCTGGCCCTGAACGCAGCCCGCCACGCCGGAGCGCAACTGTTCATCAACGACCACTGGCGCGCTGCGCTGTCGGTTCTGACCTCCGAGCAGCCACCGGGTCTGCACACACACTGGCACCTGGGCCTGCACCTGGGGCAGGAAGACCTGCTCTCGCTGAACGAGCAGGACACCGCCACCCTCTTGAGCCACCGGCATGAGGTCATGCTGGGCCTGAGTTCGCACAGCCTGTGGGAACTGGCCCGGGCGGCTGGTTGCGGCGCCAGCGTCATCGCCTGTGGACCCTTGCAGCCCACCACCACCAAGGACATGCCCTGGCGCCCGCAAGGGGCACACAACCTGCGCTGGTGGGTCAGGCACAGCACGGTGCCCGTGCTGGGCATTGGCGGCCTGCTGACGGCGGACGACCTGCGCCGTCACGGTGACTGCGGCGCTGCCGCCCTGTGCGTGGTGCGCGCCCTGGGCTCCAGCCCAGATGCCATGGCCCGGCAGGTGCCCGCGTTGCGCAGCGCATGGGCCACCGCCCCCACCCAGACCGCAATGAACGATGCTGCGCCTGCAGCAGGCCTACCTCACCCGGTGCTGTGATGGACCGACGCGGGCCTGGACCCGCGCTCTGAGACTCGCGCACCAAGACTCGCAGTCTGGGCTGGCCCTGGGCAATCACCCTGAGGGCTGACGGGTACATCCCCCCCGTTCAAGGGCCCCGACTGACACCCCACGCCCAGGCCGCGGGCTCATGGCGCGGGATAACCCCTTTCAGGCATCTAACGGACGACATTCATACTCGGTGCAGCATTTCTTGGCCCATCGCGCCACACCTGGGACATTTTTCACCGATGACGGCAGCCTCCGCGCCTCAACACTGGTCACATCATGTGCGGTCGGCCCGCACCCGCATGCTGTTTTCGCATGTGCCCTTTGCGGCACCCACCGGTGCGGTGCTGGCCGTGCTGTTGCTGCTGTATGTGCATCACCTGCTGCCCAGCGCACTCACCACCTCGGCGATCGCCTGGTGCGCCGTCACCGTGGTGGTGGAATGCGTATCAGGGCTGCACGCTTACCTCTACCTGCGCTCCGCGCAGCGACACTCGCCAGCCTGGCGACGCCGCCTGATTCTGTTGAGCAGCGCCACCGGCATCGTGTGGAGCCTGGCCGTCTGGACCATTCCGGTGGGTGACCACCTGGAACTGCGCGCCACCCTGGTGGGTTGCTGCCTGGGCGTAGCGGCCTGTGGGGCCTTCATGCTGACCGCAGATCGGCTGCTGGCTCGGCTGTTCTTCATGCCCATTGGGTTGTCGCTGCTCGTGTTCTGCGCCGCCTTGGGCGATGCACGCGGCATGTTCGGGGTCGTCATCGTGGGCGGTTTCACCGGTCTGTTCTGGCTGGCCGCCAATCGCTCGCACCGCCGCATCGGCGAACTGCTGCGCCTGCGCTATGAGAGCGAGCACCTGGCCACCCTGCGTGCAGCAGCCCTGGACGAGGCCCGACAACTCTCCAAGGCCAAAGACATGTTCCTGGCCACCATGAGCCACGAGATGCGCACCCCCTTGCACGGCATCCTGGGTCTGGCCCGCATGCTGCACAGCGACACCGCCCAGGCCCCTGCGCGCCAGAGGCTGGAGTTGATCCAGACAGCCGGACAGCACCTGCTGGGCGTGATCAACGACGTGCTCGATCTGTCTCGCCTGCAGGCGGGCCGTCTGACCCTGCAACCGGCGCCGGTGGACCTGCACGCCCTGGTGCACGAGGTGACTGCGCTCGCCCAAGCACAGGCTCAATCCCTGGCACACCAGCGGCCCGCAGCACTGGTGGTGCGCTGCGACCTGCAAGACACCGTGCCCCAGTGGGTGGCGGTGGATGGACACCGACTGCGGCAGGTGCTGATCAACCTGATGGGCAACGCCGTCAAGTTCACCCCCGGCGGCCGCGTGGTGCTGACCGTCACCAGTCCTGAGCCCACCTCGGGCAGCCACCTGGTGCCTCTGCAATTCGAGGTGAGCGACAACGGGATTGGCATTCCAGAGGCTGAACAAGCCCGCATCTTCGAGCCCTTCACCCAGGCCAGCAGCGTGGGCAAAGGCCACGGCGGCACGGGCCTGGGGCTGAGCATCTCTTCACAAGTGGCCCAGGCCATGGGCGGCACCCTGAGCTGTCACAGTCACCCCGGTGAGGGCAGCACGTTCACCTTGAGGGTGTCTCTGCCCCGGGCGCATCCGGAGGATCTGACCATCCCGATGTCGTCGCCGCCGCTGCCCGCCACCGGTCACGTGCTGCTGGTCGAAGACAACCCCATCAACACCATCGTGGCACAGGCTGCGCTGGCACAACTGGGCCTGCACGTGACCGCCGTGGAAAGCGGAGGGCAGGCCCTGGATTGGCTGACCCGACACCAGACCGATCTGGTGTTGATGGACTGCTTCATGCCCGAGATGAACGGCATGGACGCCACCCGAGCCATCCGTGATCGGGCGTGCATGTCGCGCCGGGGACAACCCGTGCCCGTGATTGCGCTGACCGCCAGCGCCGACACCGCCGACCGCCACGCCTGCCTGCAGGCCGGCATGAACGACTTCATTGGCAAGCCCTTCACCCCCGAGGACCTGGCACGCGTGCTGTCGCGGTACCTGCCTCAGGCCCTACCCAGCGCCGCCTGAGTTCAGTTGGTGGTGATGCCGCCCAGTTCACCCTGGTCCAGCCAGTCACGCAAGGTGCGCACCATGTCGCGATCAGCCATGACCCAGGCATTGTGGCGGTAGCTGTTGAAGTAGGCCTCCTCAGCCGTCTGCTCAGCCAGCGCTTCGTACACAAAACGCAGCACCATGCGACCGGCGTGCGGCTCCTCGATCCGCACCGTCAAGCGGATGGGAGCTGTATCGCCATGCGCCTCGGGCGTGAACACCAACTGGTCCAGCGGGATCAACCTCACCTCATCGCGCAGCACGTGCTGCCCGAAAGACAGCGTGCGCTGGACCAAGTCGGGGGCGGCCTGCTGCCACTCGCAGCGCTCTGGCCCCAGCGGAAAGCGCTGAGGCGACTGCACCCGCACCATCAGGCCATGCCAGAGTTGCTCACGCGTGAAGGTGGACACCAGGCTGGGCATGGCGCCCTGAGGGGCATTGATCTCGATGAGGTGTTCAAAACGCATGAGCGCGAGCTTACGTCAAGGCTCGCCCACAGCCACCATGATTGACGCAAAATCCCATTTACGTCAATTCGATGCGTCTGACGTCAAGCACATCACCCACTGGGCAGACTACACTTGCGCAGGACCATTCTTTGCCCGCTCAGCGCGGGATTGCTTGCCATGTCCCAGTGCTCTACCCCTGCCGCCCCCGAGTCCACCCAACGGCCCGCCGCCCAGCCCATTCAGCTGGTGAAAAAGCCGGTGCTCAATGCCCACGGCTGCGGCGGCGACTGCACCGACCCCAACTTTGACAACGGTCGCTGGCCGCGCGACCGGGTGCTGGCGCTGTTCAACCTGCCGTTCAACGACCTCCTGTGGCAGGCGCAGCAGGTGCATCGCCAGCATTGGGATGCCAACGAGATCGAGCACGCCACGCTCTTGTCCGTCAAAACTGGCGGCTGCCCTGAGGACTGCGGCTACTGCCCCCAATCGGCCAGCTACGACACCGGCGTGGAAGCCAGCAAACTCATGTCGCCTGAGCAGGTGCGCGAAGCCGTCATCGCCGCCCGCGACGCCGGCGCCAGCCGCTTCTGCATGGGCGCCGCCTGGCGCGCCCCCAAAGACCGAGATATCGAGAAGGTGGCCGAGCTGATCGGCGTGATCAAGGACGAAGGCCTGGAGGCCTGCTGCACCCTGGGCATGCTGACCGACACCCAGGCCCAGGCGCTGAAAGCAGCGGGCCTGGACTACTACAACCACAACCTGGACACCGCCCCCGAGCTGTACGGCGACATCATCACCACGCGCGACCTGCAAGACCGGCTGGACACGCTGGAGCACGTGCGCAAAGCCCAGTTGAAGGTGTGCAGCGGCGGCATCGTCGGCATGGGCGAAACGCGCGAAGGCCGCGCTGGCCTGATCGCCCAACTGGCCAACCTGCCCACCTACCCTGAATCTGTGCCCATCAATGATCTGGTGCGTGTGCCAGGCACCCCACTGGCCGACACGCCGCAGCTCGACCCGCTGGAGTTCGTGCGCACCATCGCCGTGGCCCGCATCACCATGCCCACCGCCCGCGTGCGCCTGTCGGCCGGCCGCCAGCAGATGAGCGAGGCCGTGCAGGCCCTGTGCTTCCTGGCGGGGGCCAACTCGATTTTCTACGGCGACAAGCTGCTGACCACGGGCAACCCCGAGTTCGACGCCGACCAGGCCCTGATGAAAAAGCTGGGCCTGAAGAGCGGCAAGGCGGTCACCGCCAAGGCCTCTGCGGCCTGAGCAAATCTCCTGATTTGCATCAAAGAACAGCCTCATCACGGCCCGGGATGTGCCGCGGTTGGCACGCCCTGTCACAGCACTGACTTGTGCAGAAGGCAGGCCAAGCGTAGGGTGGATGGTTTCAACCTTCCTCACCCACCCCACACACTCCATGGCCAAAGCCGACCGCACCCCGACCTCCTCGGCACCCCGTCGTGCCGCCACCCCATCGGCTCGCACCAGCACGCGCCGCCTGAGCCGTGGCGATGTGATTGGCAGCCGCACCCCTCGCCGCATCGAAGCCGCCGTGGCCGACCAGGCCACCCAGGCGGCCCAACAAGCCCAGGTTGCGGCGTTGCAAGACATGGTGCGAAACATGCCGCCGCACGAACTGGCCCAGGCCCTGGACGCCCTGCTGAGCGGCGCTTCGCCCGACGATGCGGCCGTGTTGCGCGCCGCGCTGGACAACCGGCTGGGGCCACTGGAGCCCCTGCCCAACCCCGATGACGAGCTGACCCCCCATTGGCGCGACGCCAGCACTTATCCGTACAAGAACCTCATGGCTCGTAAGAGCTACGAGCGGCAGAAGTACCGGCTGCAGGTTGAGCTGCTGAAGCTGCAGGCCTGGGTCAAGGCCACAGGCCAGAAGGTGGTCATCATCTTCGAGGGGCGGGATGCCGCTGGCAAAGGGGGCGCCATCAAGCGCTTCATGGAGCACCTCAACCCCCGGGGTGCCCGCGTGGTCGCGCTGGAAAAGCCCTCCGACATCGAGCGCGGCCAGTGGTACTTCCAGCGCTATGTGCAGCACCTGCCCACGGCAGGCGAGATCGTGCTGTTTGACCGCAGCTGGTACAACCGCGCCGGCGTGGAGCACGTGATGGGCTTTTGCTCACCCGACGAGTACCAGGAGTTCATGCGTCAGGCACCCGAGTTCGAGCGCAACCTCGTGCGCTCGGGCGTGCACCTGATCAAGTTCTGGTTCTCGGTGAGCCGCGAGGAACAGCGCCGCCGCTTCAAGGAGCGCGAAACGCATCCACTCAAGCAGTGGAAGCTCTCCCCCATTGACAAGGCCTCACTCGACAAGTGGGACGACTACACCCGCGCCAAAGAGGCGATGTTCTTCCACACCGACACGGCCGATGCACCATGGACGGTGATCAAGAGCGATTGCAAGAAGCGCGCACGCCTGAATGCCATGCGCTATGTGCTGCACAAGCTGCACTACACCAACCGCGATCTGAGCCAACTGCCCAAGCCTGACCCCCTGCTGGTGGGGCGAGCCCATGTGGTCTATGAGCGCGGCGAGCATCCCACGCCGTCGCCAGAGGCTGGGGCCGACTGACCGCGCATCCGTGAAGGGGGCACGCCTCCTTCACGCTCTGGTTCACGCCTTCTTCTTGGGCACCCAGGCCCACACCATCTCGGCCTGGATGGGCTGTTCGCCCGATTCGTCGGTGATGGTGACGGGCACCGTCACCTCGCCCTTGTCTTGTGACAGGATCTGCTGGATCTGCTCGGGTCGCAGGCGGGCGTCGGCCACCATGTCGCCCTGCGAGCGGCGCACGTAGTCGATCTTCATCGTCTTGATCAGTGGCAGCTTGTCATCGGGCAGGTTCATGCCCACGCAAAAACCGGTGGCGGTTTCTGCCAGCAAGGCCATGGCGGCGGCATGCACACCCTTGATGTGGTTTTGCACCTTGCGCTGGTTGCGGATGCGCACCACCACGCGCTCCGGGCTGAGCACCTCGTACCGCAAACCCGAGGTGCCCACATAGGGCACCACACGCCCCAGCGCGAAGCTGGTGGCCCAGGCCCCGATCACCGGCAGGCCTTGCAGCTTGGCCACGGTGCGGGCGAGTTGGTTGGGGCGGTTCGACATTCGGCACTCCTGTTCAGACAGGGCAGCATCCTAGTGCAAATCCAGGCCGATTCAGGCCAGCAAGCCCGACAGCGTCGACGCGTCAAACGCATCGTATCCAGGCGCGACCATGGCCAGGTCGGGGGTCGACACGCCCATCCAGCGCGCCAGGGCCACGGCCAGTTGCTGCACGCTGGTGGTGGGCAACAGACGCCCTTGCCCCACGTCCTGCGGGCCACCCAGGCCCGCACCCGGCCACTGCCCATACAGTGCACGCCCGCGCACAGCGCCCCCCATCACCAGGTGATGCGCGCCCCAGCCGTGGTCCGAGCCATCGCCATTGCTGCTCAGGGTGCGCCCGAAATCGCTGGCGGTGAAGGTGGTCACCTGGGGCGCCAAACCCATGGCGTCCACCGCCTGTTGAAACTGCACCAGGGCTTCGGCCACCCACCCCAACAACATCGGATGCTGCGCGCTCAGGTTGTCATGCAGATCAAAGCCGCCCAACTGCACAAAGAACACCTGTCGTCGCATACCCAGGCTGGCACGGGATTGCAGCAGTCGCGCCACCATGCGCAACTGTTTGGCCAGTGGATTGTCATTGTTGAACGGGGTGTCCAGCGCAGGCTGCGCCGCCAAGGCCGAGCGCAACTGAGCATTCACGTCCAGCGCACGGGCCGTGATGCGCGCATGCTCCGAAGCCAGCACATGCGGTTGGGTGGTCTGCGTGATGATCTGGCGCAGGGCCTCGCGACAGGCCGCCGAGCCAAACATGCCGAACGGAGACCCCAGTGCGCTGACCTCCGCTGGGCCAGCGGGGTTGATCATGTAAGGCACCGCCTCCTGCCCGGCCAGGTAGACCGCACTGCCCGCCGCGTTGATGCAGGTGAGGGAAGCCAGCCCGTTGTCCTCCAACAGGAGGTCGGCCGTGCGCCCACCCCAGCCCGCCGTGCTGCCCTCGGGACCGTAGGACTGCCACATCGACTGCTGGTCGTTGTGCGAGAAGAGCTTGGGCGGCACGGGCACGCTGCCCGCGCGGTAGGCCGCCAGGCTGGTGGGCTGCACCAAGGGGCCGATGTTGAGCAATGCAGCCAGGCGGCCAGACTGATACTCAGCATGCAAGGGCGCCAAGGCTGGCGCCAGGGCCAAGACCTCTCCGCCAGGGGCACTGCCCAGCAAGGTGCCGGCCAGCGACTCGCGCGACAAGGCCAGACTGCCCCGCGCCTGGGCGTACGCCTGATGCGCAGACAGGTCGTACGGCAACACCGTGTTGGCATGGTCGTTCCCGCCCTGCAGAAACACACACACCAGTGCTTTGTAGTCGGTGGTGCCCGACGACTGCGCCGCCGCCTCGGCCATGGTGGCCAGGTTCAGGGCCCAGGGCGCGGCCACCCCGGCCATCGACAGCATGGCGCTGCGCTGGAGGAAGGCACGACGGCTGGCAGACGGCTGACTCATGCATCACCCCTCATCGCTGCACCAGATACTCAGGGCTGACCATGATCAGGTAGAACGCCGCCAGCACCCGGTTGAGGCGCTCGGTGGCCCCCGTGCCCAGGATGCTCTGCACCCCTTGCACGATGGTGCTGACCGTGGTGGCCGACAAGGTGCGGCCGGTCAAGTGCAGATTCAACCGATCCACCAGGGCGGGCGCATCATCGGCCAGCGGCAAGAAATCCCTGTAATCCAGCGTCACCCGCCCCCAACCGCCGGTGATGAAAGCTTCCCACAGGAAATTGAGGTAGCCCACCACGGATGACTCGTGCGTGATCTGAAACTCGGGCGCCACCAGACCCTGCTCAGCCACCGCAGTGTTGGGCGGCACATAGCCCGGGCGGTAGAAGTTGAACACGGACGGCGCACGCAAGGGGGCCTGACCCAACTGATCGCTGGCAGACAAGTCAAGCACATTCCACTCGACCGATGAGCAACGCGCCAAACGCAGCCACTGCAGCAGCCGCACGATGGGCTCACGCAACTTGCCATCGCGCCAGGTATTGAGGACCCCGGGGGCCGGCTCGACGATCACCGGGCGAGCCTCCGGATCCGCCAGCACGGCACGGATCACGGCCTGGAGATCGCCTCGCACAGCGGGCGATGCGCCGTTGTTGTTGAACACCCGCGCGACCCGGCTCACATAGGCAGGGCTGGGGTTGCTGGTCACCAGGCGCTGGATCAACTGGCGCGCGATGAAAGGCCCCACATTGGGGTGCGCAAAAATGATGTCCAGCGCACGGCTCAGGGCCTCGGGGCCCGACAGACTGCCGGGGATGGTGACGCCCAGCACCTGTTTGTCCGAGGTGTCAAACCGGGATGGATTGAAATCCATGGGCGCGCGCCAGTACCCGAAAGGCCCGGTGGGGTTGGCCGGATTGAAGCCATTCACATCCCAACCGGTGAACACCTTGGCCAGTTCGCTCACGTCGCGGGCGGTGTAGGTCTCGCGCGGGGGCGATGTGGGCGTGCCATCCAGGTTCAACTGCGTCAGCCCGATGGTGAACAACTGCAGCAGCTCGCGCGCATAGTTTTCATCGGGCTGGCGGCCACTGCCATCGGCCTTGGCGCTGCCCCGCATGCTGAGGTACACCCCCATGGCCGGCGAGAGGGTGACGTGCGTGAGTAGATCACGGAAGTTGCCGAAGCAGTGCTGCTCCAACAGCTCCCACCACGCCAGGCAGCCAAACTGCCGCCAATAGGCCACCATGTTCAGGGGCGAGACCACGAAGATCTGGCTGAGCGCCAGCACCACGCGCTGTCGCAAGACATCAGGGGCGGTGGCCAGCCGTCGCCAAAGTGTCTGGTCCAGACCAAAGTCGCTCTGCGCATAGGCCTGGTTATCGAACCCGCGGCTTTGGGCCCATGCCCAGATGGGTGCCCCCACCGGCATGGCCAGCTGCGCGTCCAACCAGGCCTCGGCGCCTTGTTCCATCAGCGCCCGCACCTCATCGGGCGTGGCCCCCAGGCCAGCCTGGTTGAGCAAGCGCGCAGCCCGTTCATCGGTCATGGGCTCAAACCGTGCCACCTGCTGGGGGGCCTCGGGCAGCGGGGCCACGGAACCGCCGCCGGACGATCCACCGGAGCCACTTCCGCCGCCTCCCCCACCGCCGCACGCCGTCAAGCCCGACACGCTCGCCGCCACGGCCACCCCGACGGCGACCGTCGAACCCGCGCGCGCCGACAACGCCTCGGGGGTGGCCGAGTCGGGCAGGTGGTCAGCGTCTGGAACGGGCAGGCCCATGATCAGGTGAAGCGATACAGCCCCCGCACTGTACCGCCCCCACGGACGAGACTCCAACGCGGTTACCAACGGTTAAGGTTGCCCCCGCGATGTGACAGCCAGACGAAGCCCAGACCGGCCGCGCTTCAGGCCGTAGGCCGCAGCGCCAGTCGGGCCCTCAGCACCTCGGCCGCCTGCACCATGTGCTGCAAGGCCGCCAGGGTTTCGGGCCAGGCCCGGGTTTTGAGCCCGCAGTCCGGATTCACCCACAGCCGCTCCACGGGGATGACATCCGCAGCACGTTGCAATAAGCGCACCATGGCCTCGACCGACGGCACACGCGGCGAATGGATGTCGTACACACCCGGCCCGATCTCGTTGGGGTAGTCGAAGGCGCCGAACCCGTCCAGCAGCTCCATGGCCGAGCGCGAGGTCTCGATCGTGATCACATCGGCATCCAGCGCTGCGATGCTGGGCAGGATGTCGTTGAACTCCGAATAGCACATGTGGGTGTGGATCTGCGTGGCATCGGCCACGCCGCAGGCACTGATCTTGAACGCGCGCACAGCCCAATCCAGGTAGGTGGCCCAGTCACTGCGTCGCAGGGGCAGGCCCTCGCGGAAGGCGGGCTCGTCGATCTGGATGATGGGGATCCCGGCTTTCTCGAGGTCTTGCACCTCGTCACGGATGGCCAGGGCCAGCTGCAAGGCCGTGGTCTCGCGCGGCTGGTCATCGCGCACGAACGACCATTGCAGCATCGTGACGGGTCCCGTCAGCATGCCCTTCATGGGGCGGTCGGTCAGTGACTGAGCGTAGCGGGTGGTCTCCACCGTCATGGGCTCGGGGCGGAACACATCGCCATACAGGATGGGCGGCTTCACGCAGCGCGATCCATAGCTTTGCACCCAGCCGTGCTCAGTGAAGGCGTAGCCCCAGAGCTGCTCGCCAAAGTACTCAACCATGTCATTGCGTTCGGCCTCGCCATGCACCAGCACGTCCAGGCCCAAGGCCTCTTGCTGGCGCACCACATGCTCGATTTCGGTGCGCATGCGCTGCAGATAGTCCAGCGCACTGAGCTCGCCGCGCTTGTAGGCCGCACGCGACTGACGGATCTCGGCCGTTTGCGGGAAGGAGCCGATCGTGGTGGTGGGCAGCAGCGGTAAGTTCAAGGCCTCGCGCTGGGCCTGGATGCGCTGCGCAAACGGCGATCGGCGCTGTGCCATGTCAGGCGTGAGCCGCTGCAAGCGCTGCTGCACCACCGGGTGGTGCACCCGGCCCGAGGCGCGACGGGCGGCGACCGCCGCGTCGCTGTCGGACAAGGCCTGGTGCACCGCCGCCACGCCATCGTTCAAAGCGCGGCCCAAGGTGTGCAGCTCATCCAGCTTTTCGCTGGCAAAGGCCAGCCAGCCACGCACCTCGGCATCCAGGCGCTGCTCGGCGGTCAGGCTCACCGGCACATGCTGCAATGAGCACGATGGCGCCACCCACAGGCGATCGCCCAGGCTGTCGTGCAGGCTTTGCAGCACGGGCAAGGTCTTGCGCAGGTCGGTGCGCCAGATGTTGCGCCCATCGATCACGCCCACAGACAGCACGGCCTCAGGCGGCAGCACCTGCTGCCAGGCGGCCAGTTGCTGAGGGGCCCGCACCAGGTCGATGTGGAAGCCTTGCACGGGCAGACGCGCGGCCAGTGCGGCATGCCCGGCGGCTGACTCGAAGTACGTGGCCAGCAGCACCTGGGGCAGCACGGCAGTGTCATGCCCTTCATCCGCCGCGCCCAACAGGTCGGCATACGCCGGCTCAAACGCCGCCTGCCACGCGGGCTCCAGTTCCAGCGTGAGGATGGGCTCATCCACCTGCACCCAGGTCACGCCCTGGCGGGCCAGGGCCTGCAAAAGACGGCGATGCCCCGCCACCACGCGCGGCAGCAGGCTGAGCCGGTCAAAGCCCGGCGCGGCGCCATGGGCCTTGGACAGCCACAACCAGCTCACGGGGCCCAGCAGGCTCACCTTCACCGGATGCCCCAAGGCCTGCGCCTCGGCCACCTCGTCCAGCAGCCAACTCACCCCACCGTCGCAGCGGGTGCGCTCGTTCACCTCAGGCACCAGGAAGTGGTAGTTGGTGTCGAACCACTTGGTCATCTCCATGGCGGGCTGGTCAGCGCGGCCACGGGCCAGATCGAAGTACTGCGACAGGCTCAGCGTGGCAGGATCCAGACCAAAACGCTCGGGCAGTGCACCCAGGGCCGCGCTCAGGTTCAGGGTGGTGTCGTACCAGGCGAAGTCGCCCACGGTCACCCAATCCAGCCCGGCGTCGCGCTGGCGCTGCCAGTGTTGCTGCCGCAGGCGGGTACCCACCTGGCGCAAGGCCTGCTCATCGGCCTCAGTGCGGGGGCTCTTCCAATAGGCCTCCAGGGCCCATTTCAGTTCGCGTTGGGCCCCGATGCGCGGGTAGCCCAGGATGTGGGTGCGTGCCATGTCTTGATCCATTGATGTGTGCAATGGCGCGCAGTGTGCGCACCACGCCCACATGAATCAAGCGATGAATTTTCAATCAGAGATGAATGAAATTCATACTATCAGTTCATCTTGCAGCCAGCACCACCTCGGCGGGCCCATCCTGGTTCACCCGACCATCCACCAGCTCGATGACGCGGTCGCAGCGTGCCGCCAGACGGGGGTCGTGGGTCACCACCAGGAAGGTCGTGCCCACCTCCTGATGGATGCGGCGCATCAGCGCAAACACCTCGGCCGATGAGGCTGTGTCCAGGTTGCCCGTGGGCTCATCGGCCAGCACCAACGCGGGCTGCAGCATCAGCGCCCGCGCAATGGCCACGCGCTGCTGCATGCCACCCGACAGCTGTGGCGGCTTGCGGTCCATCGCGGCCGAGAGGCCCACCGCATCCAGCAGCTCGCGAGCGCGGGCCAGGTCGGGCGGCGCCACACGGCCATCGCGCATCAGCACCGGCAAGCTCACGTTCTCCAGCGCCGTGAAGGCCGGCAAGAGGTGATGAAACTGGAATACAAAGCCCAGCACATCGCGGCGCAGGCGCGTCAGCTCGTCATCGGGCAGGTGCTGTACGGGCTGCCCTTTGAGCAGGTATTCACCGGCCGTGGCGCGCTCCAGCAAGCCCAGCACGTTCAGCAAGGTGCTCTTGCCCGACCCCGAGGGGCCGATCAGCGCAGCAAACTCGCCCTGGTGAATGCTCAGGTTCAGGCCGTGCAGCACCTCGATCTCGTTGGGCTGGCCCAGGTTGTAGGTTTTGCGCAGGGCGCGCAAATCAACCAGGGCTTGAGGGCTTTGATCCGCATGAGACATGGCTGGCCCCTTCACATGCGGATGGCCTGAGCCGGGTCCATGCGCGCCGCGCGGCGGGCCGGCGCGATGGCCGCCAGGATGCCCGCCACAAAGGCCAGGGCAATCACCTGCAAGGCCATGTCCGGCGGCAGGCTGACCGAGAACAACGGCTGCCCATCAGCGCCTTTCACGAAGGTGGAGAAGCCCTTGAGCAGGCCTATGGCCAGCACCACGCCCAGCACCGAGCCCACGGCCCCCACCAGCGCGCCTTGCAGCAAGAACACGCGCAGGATCTGACCACGCGTGCTGCCCATGGCGCGCAAGATGCCGATCTCGCGCTGCTTTTGCACCACGGACACCACCAGCACGCTGGCGATGCCCAGTACCACCACCACCATCACCACCGAGCGGATCAGCGTGGTGCTGACCGACTGCGCATTCAGCGCCGACACCAGCTGCGCGTTGGTGTCCTGCCAGCTGTCCACCTGCTGCGGGAGCTCACGCGCCAGGGTGCGGGCGATGTCTTTGGCGGCCCACACATCGTCCACCCGCAAGTCGATCTGGGTCACGCCGCCGGCCAGGCCCAGCAGGCTCTGTGCGGTGCGCAGCGGCACCAGCACCACGCGTCGGTTCAGGTCGCGCACGCCCAGGTCCACCAGGGCACTCAGGCGCAAAGTTTCACTGCGGCCATCGGTGACCACGGTGATGCGGTCACCCACACGCACACCCAGGTCGCTGGCCAGGGTGGTGCCCACGATGGCTTCGCCCGGGCCCAGTTGCATGCGGCCATCGACCACCTTGTCGCGCAGGTTGACGATGCGGTCGTAACGATCGATCTCCACCCCGTTGAGTGCAATGGCCCGTGTGGCCTCGCCTCGGCGGGCCAGGGCTGCACCCGAGGTCATGGGCGACACGGCCGTGATGCCCGGCCGCTCGGCCAGGGCCCTCGCCACCGCTGGCCAGTTGGCGATGGTGCGCAGGCGCTGTGCGCGGGCCTGCGTGTCGCTGAAGCGCTCACCGGCCGCGCCCGCCACGGGTGGCAAGGCTGGCGTGACCCGCTCTTCCAGCGGACTGACCACCACATGCGCCTGCGCGCCCAGCGTGCGGTTGAGCGTGTTGCGCTGCAGGCCCGTCACCAAGGCCGAGATGTAAGCCACCACGGCCACCCCGGCGGCCACACCCACGATGATCAGCAGGCTCTGGAAGCGGCCTTCGCGCAGGAAGCGCACGGCCACCTGCCACTCGAAGCCCAGGCCGCGCCACAAGCGACGCCCACCGCTCACGGCACTCATCGGGCCGCCTCGGCGGCAGGCTCCACACTCACGCGCTGGCCTTCAGCCACCGTGGGGTCACGCAAGACCACCGCGCCCTCGTTCAAGCCCGACACCACCTCCACGCGGTCCAGTGTGCGCAAGCCCAGGCGCACGGTCTGTGCCATGGCCCGCCCCTCACGGACCACCATGACGGTGCCCGATTCGCCCCCCTCCCCCGAGCGGATGTCGCGCACAGCCTGCAAGGGCAGCACGCGCGCCTGTGGCCGCTGGCCAGTCACCACCTCCACCGACAGGGTCATGTCTTCACGCAGAAAGGCCGGTACGGGCTCGGCCACGCCCAGGGTGACCTCGACCGCCCCCGTCTGCGCATTCACCCCAGGGGCCAGTCGCGTCACCTTGGCGTCAAACGGCTGGTTGGGAAAGGCGTCGGCCACCACCTTGGCGGCCTGCCCCACCTGCAACTGCGCCAGGAAGCGCTCATCCACCGACGCCAGCAGTTCGATGGGCCCATTCACGCCCACGCTCAGCAAGGCCTTGCCGGCCTGCACGATCTGGCCGGGCTCCACGCTGCGCACCAGCACCTGTCCATCGCCAGGGGCACGCACCACGGTTTGGGCCAGTCGGGCCCGGGCCAATTCCACGGCAGCTTGGGCCGCCTGGCGCTGGGCCTGGGCATTCAACTGCTCTGCACCCTGGCGCTGGTTGGCCTGCACCTGGGCACGGGCTGCATCGCGCTGGGCACGGGCCACCTGCTCGGCCCGTTGGGCGTCATCCAGGCGCTGCTGGCTGAAGAAGCCTTGGCCCACCAGGTCTTGCGTGCGTTGCAGATCACGTTGGGCAGCGGCCCACGTGGCCTCGGCCTGCGCCAGGCTGGCCTGGGCCGTGGGCAAGGCCAGGCCTTGCTGACTGCCCAATCGGGCCTGCGCCTGGGTCAGGTTGGCTTCGGCCTGGCTCAGGGCTGCTTGTGCTTCCTGCTGCTCCAGCACCAGCAAGGCCTGCCCAGCCGTCACACGGTCGCCCTCGCGCACCAGCACCCGCTCCACACGGCCGGTCTGGGTCACCCCCAGATCCACCCGTTCGCGGCTTTCCACGCGGGCCGTGAACTGCAAGGTGCGGGTCAAGGGCTGCGCCTGCACCGCCACCCCGGGCAGCACGGTGGGGCGCATCGACCACCAAGATCCAGCCGCCACGGCCACCACCGCCGCCGCGATCCAACCCAACCGCCGTGACACACGACCGTTTGGCGTCACTTTCGAGTCAACCTGCATCCGATATGGTCCATCTTGCGTAAAACACTGTGCACCTGCCGATACACACGCCAGTGTGCCCCAGGATGGGACGCCCTGCGTCCCACGCCCCCATCTCCCCAAACCGTCACTGTCAGGAGCCCGCCTCATGTCTGCCACCACGTCTCGCCGCCGCCTTAGCACCCTTGGTCTGGCCTCGCTGCTGGGGGTGATCACCCTGAGCGGCTGCAGCCTCCCCACCCTGAAGACGGCTGACTGGTGGCCCGGTTCGTCGGCGGGCCAACCTCGCCCCGAGACCGTGCTGGCCCTGACCGAGACCCAAGAGCTGATCCGCTTCAACGCGGGCCAACCCGGTCGCATCCTGTCTCGGGTGGTCATCAGCGGCCTGCCAGAAGGCGACCAACTGGTGGGCATCGACTACCGCGTGGCCAAGGGTGTGCTGTATGCCTTGTCAGCACAAGGCCAGCTCTACACCCTGAACGCCGACACGGGCGCCCTGCAGCCCGTGGGCAACACCCCCGCCCCACTGCAAGGCCAACGCTTCGGTTTTGACTTCAACCCGGCGGCCGACCGCATCCGCGTGGTCAGCAACACCGGCCAGAACCTGCGCCTGCACCCGGACACCGGCGCGGTCGCCGCCCAAGACCCGGCCCTGAGCTTCGAGGGGCAGTCGGGCGTGCCGCAGGTCACCGCAGCGGGCTACACCTACAACCAGACCAACGAGAAGCTGACCACCAACTACGCCATCGACCTGGCCACCGGCCAGCTGGTCACCCAGGGCTCGGTCGAGGGCGTGCAACCCGTGGTGTCGCCCAACACGGGCAAGCTGCGCGCGGTAGGCGCCCTGGGCACCGGACCGCTGGAAGACGCCTCCATGGACATCACCGACACCAACAACACCGCCCTGGCGGCGCTGCGCACCCAAGGGCGCACGGCCCTGTACCTGATCAACCTGCAAACCGGTCAAACGCAGGCTCTGGGCGCCGTCGACCGTGGCCAGCCGCTGCGCGGCATGGCGATCATGCCCTGAGCCACACCTACGCCACCCAGCGTCCACCCAGCGTCCACCCCAGAAAGTCCGAAAGGGCGTGAAGGCCAAAAAGGGTTAATTCACGCCAGAACTGGCAGAGTCGGGGCACAATCGCGGCCCCACCACCCGCTCTGCCCTCATGGCGACCGACACCCTGGATGTGCTGATCATTGGCGCCGGCCTGGCCGGCATCGGGGCGGCCGTGCACGTGCGCCAGCACTGCCCCCAACACCGCCTCGCCCTGCTGGAGGCCCGGCCACGGCTGGGCGGCACCTGGGACATCTTTCGCTTCCCGGGGGTGCGCTGCGACTCGAACATCCACACGCTGGCCTACCGGTTTCGCCCTTGGCGCGGCCCTGAGCGCATCGCCGATGGCCCCCGCATCCTGCAGTACTTGCAGGACACGGCGGTGGAGCACGACATCGCCCCGCTCATCCGTTACCAGCACCGCGTGGTGGCAGCGCACTGGTGCAGCCAGCAGGCCCGCTGGCGCCTGGAGGTGGAGCACACCGTGGGCACGGACGCAGACGGCGCCCACTCCACCGATGCGTCCGTCCAGCGGCTGACCTTGCACGCCCGCTTCGTGCTGATGTGTGCGGGCTACTTCCACCCGGATGAAGGCCACGCGCCGCCGCTGCCCGGGCAAGACCAGTTTCAGGGGCGCCTGGTGCACCCCCAGCACTGGCCTGACAACTTGAACCTGGCGGGGCAGCGCGTGGTGGTGCTGGGCTCAGGCGCCACAGCCATCACCCTGGCCCCCACCCTGGCGCGCCAGGCTGCCCACGTGACGGTGCTGCAGCGCTCGCCCTCGCATGTGCTGAGCACACCGCGCCACAGCCGCCTGATACAGGTGCTGACCCGGCTCGGGTGGCCCGGGCTGGGCACCCTGGGCTCTCGTTGGGCCAGCATGGTGTGCAGCGACTGGCAATACGCCGCCGCCCGGCGCTGGCCCCGCTGGATGCGCCAGCGCCTGCTGGCCCACACCGCGCGCCACCTGCACGACCCGACCACCGAGCTGCCCTCCTTCAGCCCACGCTACGCCCCCTGGACGCAGCGCGTGTGCTTCACCCCCGATGCCGAGCTCTTCCAGGCCCAGCGCAGCGGCCGCTTGAGCATGCACACCGGCGAGGTGGACACCCTCACCCCCACCGGCGTGCAACTGCGATCAGGCCAGCACCTGCCGGCCGACTGCATCGTCACGGCCACCGGCCTGCAACTGCGCGCCCTGGGCGGGGTGCAGCTGACCGTGGATGGCCGCCCCGTGGTGGTGGGCAAAACCTGGACCTACCGGGGCATGATGCTGGCGGGCGTGCCCAATCTGGTCTACAGCTTTGGCACCATGCACAACGCTTGGACGCTGCAAACCGACCTGTGCGCCCGCTGGGCCACCCGGGTGCTGAACCACCTGCGCCACACCGGGCATGACATCGCCTGCCCGCAGGCGCCCGTCGGGCTGCGCCCAGCGCCTTACACCGGCTTGACTGCCGGCTACGTGCTGCGTGCGGCCGGGCAGTTTCCGCGTCAGGCCGACCAGGCCCCCTGGCAGGCCACACCGCACCACCTGCCACGCTGGTGGCAATCCTGGCAGCCTGTGGACGACGGCGTGCTGCGCTTCAGCCGCCGCCCCCATCCAACGGCCTGAGACCTCAGCCCCAAGCCTTCAGCGCTCACCCCAGTTGTGCCCGCCAGAAGGCCTGCATGCGCGACCAGGCCTGCTCGGCGCAAGCGACGTCGTACACCTCCGGCCGACTGTGGTTGAAGAAGGCATGCTGCGCCGGATAGCGGTGCACCTCAGGCGGCGTGGGTGCGCTCGCCATGGCCTGCACCAGGCCGTCCACCGCGGCGGGGGTGCACCAATCATCCTGATCGGCAAAATGCCCCTGGAAGGGGATGCGGATGCGGGCCGGATCGGCAAACTCGGCCGGCGGGATGCCGTAGAAGCACACGGCGGCCTGGAGCCCCGTCACGTGCACCGACGCGGCCACCGTGAGTGCGCCCCCCATGCAAAACCCCATCACGCCCACCGGCGCCCCCTTGGCCGCCAACAGGTTCACCGCGCCTTGCAGATCCTGGTGCGTGGCATCGGCAAAGTCCAGGCCGGTCATCAGGTGGTTGGCCTCGTCGGCCGCCGTCGTGGTGCGCCCCCGGTACAAATCCGGCGCCAGCACGGTGTAGCCCAGGCCACTCAATCGCTCGGCCACGCCTTTGATGTGTTCATTCAAGCCCCACCACTCCTGGATCAGGACGATGCCGGGGCGGCCCGCGGGGCCGTCCACCAGGTAGGCCGGGGTGGTTTGGCCATCAGGGCGGGTGAAGTGGATCATGGTTCCGGTGGGTTGGGCCATGGGCAGGTCTCCAGTCTGAACAATGGTCTGAACAAGCAAACACCAATTGCAACACAAGGTGACGAGCCGTGCACACCACCCCGCCCTCAGCCCCCGCCAACCCCGCGCCCAGCACCTCAGTACATCTGCTTGCATTTGTTGCTGACCACCCTCCCCCACTAAGAGGGGAAGGCCCTCACGCGGGGCTCAAGTTGCGTTAACGTCGGCCCCGTCTCGCGCAGGCCCGCGTCTGCCCAGACACCTCCACATTCACCAGGGACGCACGCATGACCGACCTTTCGGGCATCCAGCACGCCGTGCGCGGCGCTGCGGACGCCGCGATTCAATCGCTGCTCGACCAACTGCTGGGCACAGGCATCCACCAGCACACCCGGCTGCTGCGCCTGCACACGCCCCTGGGCGACCAGGTGCTGATGGCCGAGCGCGTGCGCGTGCACGAGGCCCTGACACCCGAAACCGACCAGGCCTTCCACATGGACGTGCTGGCCCTGAGCACCCAGGCCCACCTCGATCCCAACGACCTGATTGGCCAGCCCGCGCTGCTGGAGCTGCTCACCGACGGCAGCCATGCCCTCGCGGGCAGCACCACGGCCTGGCGCCCCTTTCATGGCCACGTGCTGGCCATGCAGCTGCTGGGCAGCGACGGCGGCCTGGCCCGCTACCACCTGCAAATTGGCAGCTGGCTGGACCTGCTGGCCCACCGCACCGACAGCTGGGTGTTCCAGCACATGTCGGTCGTGGACCTGACCGAAGCCATCTTCCGCGACTACCAGGCCCAGGGCAAGCTGACGCCCCAATGGCGATGGGCACTGGCCAACCCCCAGGCCTACCCGGTGCGCTCACTGTGCGTGCAGCACGCCGAGACCGACCTGGCCTTCTTGCAGCGCCTGTGGGCCGAAGAAGGCCTGTACGCCTGGTTTGAACACACAGGCCAACCCGGCGAGCCCGGCCTGGGCCACCACACCCTGGTGCTGGCCGACCACCCTGGCGCCTTCCAGCCCCACGCGCCCGGCGCCCTGGAGGCCGTGCGCTTCACCCAGGCCTCGGCCGTGCTGCAAGGCGACAGCCTGCGGCACTGGCATGCCCATCGGCAGGTGGCACCGACTGAACTCAGCACCGCCAGCTGGGATCACCGCAGCGTGAGCAACCACACCGGCCACAGCCTGAGCGATGCCGCGCACGACCAGCCCGTGGCCCTGCGCCACGTGGACCAGCCTGGTGCCTATGCCCACGAAACCCCCGAACACGCCCAACGCCTGGCCACCGTGCAGATGCAGGCCCTGCAATCGCAGCGCAAGCGCTTCGATGGCGAAGGCACCGTGCGCACCCTGCGCCCAGGTAGCACCTTTGCGCTGAACGAACACCCCCGCCACCCCGATGGCGACCAATTCGTCGTGCTGAGCGTGACCCACACCGCGCGCAACAACCTGAGTGCCGATGAACAAGCCGGCCTGGCGCAACGCCTGGGCACGGTGACCCTGCCCGGCTTTGGCAATGACAGCACCGAGCCCCTGTACCAAGGCCAGCTGAGCGCTCAACGCGTCAGCGTGCCCTACCGCGCCCCCTGCACCCCCGAGGGTCTGAGCAAGCCCCAAGCCCGCGTGCATGGCCTGCAAACCGCGCTGGTGGTGGGCTTGGGCCCCGACACGCCCGTGCACACCGACCGCGACAACCGCGTCAAGGTGCAGTTTCATTGGCAGCGCGGCGCACAGGCCAGCCACCGACTCAACCACCTCACGGGCGACGACAACGCCCCGGCCTCTGATGCCTCAGGCACCTGGGTGCGCGTGGCGCAATCCTGGGCCGGCCAAAACTGGGGCGCGGTCTTCGTGCCCCGCGTGGGCCAGGAGGTGCTGGTGGGCTTCATGGATGGCGATGCCGACCGCCCCGTGGTGCTGGGCGCCGCCTACAACGGCGAGGGCCAAGCCAACGCGCAGGGCAACCGCATCAGCGGCGGCGCCGCCGGCGCCACGGGCAACGCCCCGGCCTGGTTCCCGGGCAGCGAGACCCGTGGCGAGCTGGAAGGCCACGCCCACACCGCTTGCCTGAGCGGCTTCAAGAGCCAAAGCCTGGAAGCCAGCCAGCACGGCGGCGGCGGCCACAACCAGCTCGTGATGGACGACACCCCCGGGCAAGGCCGCGTGCTGCTGCACACCACCCAGCAGCAAACCTGGCTGCAGATGGGCCACCTGCTGCAACAGGCCGACAACCTGCGCCTGGCCCACCGTGGCCATGGCCTGGAGCTGCACACCCAGGCCCAGGCCGCGCTGCGTGCCGCCAGCGGCCTGCACATCAGCAGCCACGCCCGCCCTGCAGGCACCACCAGCGCCCAGGGCCAGCCCATGAACAGCCGCGAGGCCCAGCAACAACTGAGCGCCCACGCACAGCTGCTCACCGCCTTGGCCGCCAACGCCAAAACCCACCGCGCAGATCTGCCCCAGGAGCCCGACGCTGCCCAGCTGCCCGCCCAACTGCCCGCACACCTTGGCCTGCAAGCCACGCTGCAAAGCCTCCAGGGCATCCAGGCCTCGGAGCACGGCCGCATCCCCACCACCGAGCGCCCCGACCTGCTGCTCAGCGGCGCCGCCGCCATCACCACCCTCACCCCCGCCCACACAGTGCTGAGCGCCGGCCGCCACGCCACCCTCACCACCGCCGCTGACCTGAACCTGCTGGCCCAACGCCACCAGGCCTGGGCCGTGAAGAACGGCATAAGCCTCTTCACGCGGGGCGAGGCCAAGAACACCCAGCGCGCCGTGCAAGACACCGGCCTGGAGCTGCACGCCGCCAGCGG
>CAMTVS010000121.1:0-31468 GCA_947085235.1 uncultured Aquabacterium sp.
GAGCACCAGCAGAAAGCCCAGCACCAGGCCGCCGCCCAGCAGGGCAATGCTGGCAATGATCCAGGCCCAGCGGTTGAGCTTGATGGGGCCCATGGCGCTCAGTCTTGCAGGCTGATCTGTCGCTCCAGCGACAGGTCCCAGGTGTTCTGGCTGCCCAGACCAATTTGCAGGGGGCGGGGCAGTTCTCGGGCATCCAGACGGAAGCCGAACTCCACGTAGTGATCATCGGCGTTGCCATCGGGCCGCTCGGCGATGCGCCAGCGTGAGCTGCGTCGCAGGGCGTCCAGGGCCTCATCCAGCGAGGTGTAGTGGCGGTTGAAGGCGCCGATGCTGAGTCGCCATTGCCGCGTCAGGGGCTGGTAGGTGACCCGCCATCGTCGCACGGCCTGCCCGCGCGACTTGTCGGTCCAGTACCAGCGGCGCTCGAACAGCCGCGCCTCGACCACGAACACCACCGAAATACCGCGCTGCAAGGCGTTCTTGAGGGCTTCGGAGAGCCGGACGGAGACGTCGTAGTCCAGCACGACACCGTCATCATCGATCTGAGCCTTGAGCGTTTGAAGGCTGAGGCCCGGCTCACCCTCGTTGGCGCGCGCCAACGGAGACACCCCGGCGGTGAAGGCCAAGGCAGCCATCACGGCCGAGGCACTGCGGGTCAGCAGGTCTCGTCGGCGCATGCGGTGGTCGTTCACGCCCCGGGGGCGGATTTGGTCAACAGGGCATAGAAGAAGCCGTCGCCCGACTCGGTCGGGGACGCGTCGGGGTATTCGACCACAGGCAGCAGGTGACCGGGAGCGGGTTGCCGGCAGGCTTGGGGTTGTCGTTGCAAAAATGCGTCGATGCGCTCTTCGCCTTCCACCTTGAAGACCGAGCAGGTGCAGTACAGCAGCCGCCCGCCCGGGCGCAGCAGGGGCCACAGGGTGTCCAGCAGGCGATCCTGGGTCTGCTGTAGCGCGGTCAGGTCGCTTTCGCGGCGCAGCCAGCGTACGTCGGGGTGGCGCCGCACGATGCCCGAAGCGCTGCAAGGGGCGTCCAGCAGGATGGCGTCAAACAGTTGTCCATCCCACCAGGCATCGGGCTGGCAGCCATCGCCCACGGCCACCTGGGCCTGCAGGTGCAGTCGCCCCAGGGTGTCGTGGATGCGGCGGGCGCGCTCGGCATCGATCTCCAGTGCCAGCACGTCCAGGTCGGCCTGTTCCAGCAGGTGAGCGGTTTTGCCCCCAGGGGCGGCACAGGCGTCCAGCACGCGTGCCCCGGCGGGCAGCGGCGCCAGGCCGTCCGGGTTCAGCAGCAGGTGGGCGGCGCGCTGGGCTGACAGGTCTTGCACCGAGACATCGCCGTCGTGCCAGCCCGGCAGGCGATCCACCGGGGTGGGGTGGGGCAGCACGATGGCATCCTGGATGGGTGCAGGCACGCCGGTCCAGCCCGCATCCAGCAGGCGTTGGTGATAGGCCTGGGCGCTGCCGTGGCGACGGTTGACCCTCAGTGTCATGGGGGCGGCCTGCTGGTTGGCTGCCAGCAGGGCGGACCAGTGATCGGGCCAGTCGCGCTGCAGGCGCTGCACCCACCAGGCTGGGTGGTTGTGGCGGGCGCTCAGGTCATCGGCGGGCAGTTGGGCCAGGGTGTCGGCTTCGCGCAGGGCGCGGCGCAACACGGCGTTGACCATGCCGCTGGCGGGACGAGCGTGCTGTTTACAGGCTTCCACGGCCTGGTTGACCAGGGTGTGGGCGCTGTAGCGCGAGCCGGGCAGCAAGGCCAGGCAGGTCAGCAAGAGGCCCTCCACCCACGGTGCGGGCTTGCGGGGCACCAGCAGCTTCAGTTGGGCCTGGGCGCGACCCAGCTCGCGCAGGGTGTCGAAGGCCAGGGCTTGTACGCCGGGGCGCAGGTAGGCCGGCACCTGCTGCAAGGCATCAGGCAAGGAACGACCCTGCCGCACCAGGGACACAGCGCGCGCCGTGGCGTCCAGTTGGCGGTGCAGGGCAGGGGTGCCGTCGGATGGTGGTGGGGCGGAGGTGGTTGCGCGCGTCATGGCGCGCAGTCTATCTGGCCCCCCGCGCCATCCCTCCCATCAAGCGCCCAGGAAGTGGCGGCGGTAGCGCGAGGGCAGGTCGCCAATGCGCATGAGCATGGGCAGGTCGGCCGTGTTGAAGTCGGGGTCCCAGGCGGGGGCGCCCAGCACCTTGGCGCCCACGCGCAGGTAGCCCTTGATCAGGGCCGGGGCCTCGACCTGCAGGTGGCGGTTCAGCTCGTCCACCGGCAGGGCCAGCCGGGGGCGCACCTGCACCTCGATGGGGGCCAGGTGACTGTGTCGCAGTTGCTCCCACAGGCTGGCCGCCACGTGGCCGCCGTCGCGCATGCTGATGCTGGCGCAACCGATCATGGTGTCGAGCTGGTTGCGCACCATGAACTCCGCCAACGCGCCCCACAGCGCCATGATGGCGCCGCCGGTGCGGTGATCAGGGTGCACGCACGAGCGGCCCAGCTCCACCATTTTGCTGCGCAGGGGGCGCAGGCGGGTCAGGTCGAACTCGGTCTCACTGTAGAGCCCACCCACGCGCCGTGCGGCGTCCGGCGTCAGCACGCGGTAAGTTCCAATGACCTCTCCGGGTTCGCCATCCTCGCCGTCCAGGCGCACCAGCAAATGCTCGCAGTACGCGTCAAACAGGTCGATGTCGTGGCCGGCCGGGCTGCCGGGCGGCACGTTCAGGCGCGCGCCCATTTCCTCGGCAAAGACGTGGTACCTCAGGCGCTGCGCGGCCCGAACATCCTCTTCAGTGCGAGCCCAAACGACCTGAAAACCGGTTCGCGATCGTGCATGGGCCTCGTCCGAGCCTGGATGAAGTGACCTCCGTGCGGCCAGCGGGCTGGCCGAGCGGGGGGCGGACAGGTCGGCCATGGGCAGGGTGGGCAGGGGCAGCTCGCGCATCGCGGTCTCCATGCGGTGGTTGATCGATGCCTCGCAGTCTGGCGGCGGGGGGTGACGTGGCCATGACGGCTGCATGACAGTCCCGTGACGGGCTGCAGGCAAATCCGTACAAGGACGCGGCCCCGGCGCTGGTAGCATCACCGGTATGAGCATTCAGGTTTTCGGCTTGCCGGTATCGCGTGGAGTGGCCATCGGCCGCGCCGTGCTCGTGGCGTCCAGCCGCGTGGACGTGCCGCACGTGTTCGTCGATCCGGAACGGCTCGAGGAAGAGGTGGGCCGTCTGCACGCCGCGCGTGATCACGTCTCAACCGAGTTCGACAACCTCAAGCGTGATCTGCCCGCAGATGCACCGGCCGAGCTGGCCGCCCTGCTGGATGTGCACCAGATGCTGCTGCAGGACGAGGCCCTGATTGGTGCGGCCGGAGAGTGGGTGCGCTCGCGCCACTACAACGCCGAGTGGGCGCTCTCGGCGCAGCTGGAAGTGCTGGCGCGGCAGTTCGACGAGATGGAGGACGCCTACATCCGCGAGCGCAAGGCCGACCTGGAGCAGGTGGTGGAGCGGCTGCTGCGACATCTATCGCAGGGCGATGCGGCCCGCGAACAAGCCGCCCAGCAGCGACACCCACGTGACTTTGGCGGCGAAGAGCCGCTGGTGCTGGTGGCCAGCGACATCGCCCCTGCCGACATGCTGAGCTTCAAGCGCAGCGTGTTCACGGGTTTCGTCACGGATGTGGGCGGCAAAACCTCGCACACAGCGATCGTGGCGCGCAGCATGGACATCCCGGCCGTGGTGGGCGCCCGCCAGGCCAGCAGCCTGATTCGGCAAGACGATTACATCATCGTGGATGGCGATGCGGGTCTGGTCATCGTGGACCCATCGCCCATCGTGCTGGAGGAATATCGCTTCCGCCAGCGCCAGAGCGAGCTGGAGCGCAGCCGCCTGGCCCGCCTGCGCCACACCCCGGCGGTCACGCTGGACGGCGAGCGCGTGGAGCTGCTGGCCAACATCGAAATGCCGGAGGACGGCCAGGCCGCGCTGGAGGCCGGTGCGGTGGGTGTGGGCCTGTTCCGCAGTGAATTCCTGTTCATGAACCGGGCGGGCAAGCTGCCCGATGAGGAAGAGCAGTACGAGGCCTATCGCCGTGCTGTCGAGGTGATGAAGGGCTTGCCCGTGACCATCCGCACCGTGGACATCGGTGCGGACAAGCCGCTGGACGGTTTGTCCACCGCCGAGTTGCGTCATGAATCGGTGCTGAACCCTGCGCTGGGCCTGCGCGCCATTCGCTGGAGCCTGTCAGAGCCCAGCATGTTCCGCAAGCAGTTGCGGGCCCTGTTCCGGGCGGCGCACCATGGCCCCGTGAAGCTGCTGATCCCGATGCTGGCCAGCCAGCGCGAGATTCGCCAGACCTTGGACAACATCGCGCACGTGCAGCGTCAATTGAGTGATGCCGGCAAGCCGTATGGACGCGTCGAGCTGGGGGCGATGATCGAGGTGCCGGCCGCGGCCCTGACCTTGCCGGTGTTCTTGCAGCACTTTGATTTCATCTCGATCGGCACGAACGACCTCATCCAGTACACCCTGGCCATTGACCGGGCTGACGAGGCGGTGGCGCATCTCTATGACCCCTGGCACCCGGCCGTGCTGGCCTTGATTCGGTCGTGCATTGAACAGGCGCGAGCGGCGGGCAAGGGCGTGAGCGTGTGTGGCGAAATGGCGGGTGACCCGGCCTTCACCGAGCTGCTCTTGGCCATGGGCCTGCGCAGCTTCTCGATGCACCCCACGCAAGTGGCTTCGGTCAAGCAGCGGGTACTGCGGGCCGATACCCGGCGACTCAAGCCGCTTGCCGACGCCGTGCTGGCGGCCGCCGACCCTGAGCAGGCCTGTGCGGATTGGTTGCAATCCGGCCTGGGTTCGCCAGGCGCTCAGGCGCCGGCGGTGGTCAACGGCTGAGGGTCTCCCAGCGCTCCAGCAGGGTCATCAGCTCTTCGTCGATGGCCTGCACGCGCTCGTGCAATTCGGCCACCTTGCTGCCTTCCTGACGATACACGTCCGGGTCGGCCAGGCGGGCATTCAGCGCGCTTTGCTCGGTTTCCAGCGCCTCGATGCGGGCGGGCAGTTCGTCCAGTTCTCGCTGCTCTTTGTAGCTGAGCTTGCGTGGCTTGGGCGCAGAGACTGCCTGGGCCACTGAACTGCTGGACGTGGATGGCGTGGAGGCCCCCGTCGGCGGCGCCGTGGTGGCAGCGGCCGAAGACTTCGAGGGGTCTTTGCGACCCGCCAGGGCTTGCGCGCGTCGTGACTGCGTCAGCCAGTCTTCCACGCTGCCCTCGTACTCGCGCCATCGGCCTTCGCCTTCGGCCACGATGGTGCTGGTGACCACGTTGTCCAGAAAGCGTCGGTCGTGGCTGACCAGGAACACGGTGCCGGGGAAGTCGGCCAGCAGGTCCTCCAGCAGGTCCAGCGTTTCGATGTCGAGGTCGTTGGTGGGTTCATCCAGCACCAACACGTTGGCGGGCCGGGCAAACAGCCGGGCCAGCAACAGGCGGTTGCGTTCGCCACCGCTCAAGGTGCGCACTGGTGAATTGGCCCGTTGGGGCGAAAACAGGAAATCACCCAGGTAGCCCATCACGTGCTTGCGCGCGCCGTTGATGTCGATCCATTCGCTGCCCGGGCTGATGAAGTCCGCCAGGGTGGCGTCCAGGTTGAGGTTGTCGCGCATCTGGTCGAAATACGCCACCTGCAGGTTGGTACCCAGCTTGACGGTGCCACTGTCAGGTGCCAGTTCACCCAGGATGAGCTTGAGCAGGGTGGTCTTGCCGGCGCCATTGGGGCCGATCAGACCCACCTTGTCACCACGCAGGATGGTGGCCGTGAAGTCCTTGACGATGTCGCGCTCGCCATAGCGTTTGTTCACGTGCTCCAGTTCGGCCACGATCTTGCCGCCACGCTCGCCCTGGGCCACTTCCAGCTTGGCGCGCCCGACCACATCGCGGCGGGCGGCCCGTGCTTCGCGCAGGCCTTCGAGGCGCTTGATGCGGGCCACACTGCGGGTGCGGCGGGCTTCCACACCCTTGCGGATCCACACCTCTTCCTGGGCCAGCAGCTTGTCGAAGCGGGCATTGTTGAGGGCTTCATCCTGCAACTGCTGGGCTTTCAGCGTTTCATAGGCCGCGAAGTTGCCGGGGTAGCTGCGCAGAATGCCCCGGTCCAGCTCGACGATGCGGGTGCACACGACGTCCAGAAACGCGCGATCGTGCGAGATCAGCATCACGCTGCCCTTGAAGCTCTTCAGCAGGTCTTCCAGCCAGGCGATGGATTCCAGATCCAGGTGGTTGGTGGGCTCGTCCAACAGCAGCACGTCCGGCGCCGCCACCAGGGCGCGCGCCAGGGCCACGCGCTTGCGCAGCCCCCCCGACAGGCTGGCCACCGGACGGTGAGGGTCAAGCTGCAGGCGCTGCAGGGTTTCGTCCACCCGCTGCTCCCAGGTCCAGCCGTCACGGGCTTCGATGGCGGTTTGCAGGGCGTCCAGGTCGTCGCCCTCGGCATGGGCTTCAAAGCGCTCGCGCAGGGCGCGCACATCGGCCAGGCCGTCACTCACCGCCTCAAAAATCGTGGCGCCGTCGGTGAAGGTGGGTTCCTGAGAGACGTAATCCAGGCGCACGCCGCTTTGGCGTTGCACGTCGCCGTCGTCAGCTTTTTCCAGCCCGGCGATGATTTTCAGCAGCGAGGATTTGCCTGTGCCATTGCGGCCGATCAGGCCGATGCGCTCTCCCGCTTCCAGCGACAGGTCGGTGTGGTCCAGCAGGGCCACATGCCCGAAAGCCAGGCAAGCGTTGGTGAGTGTGATCAGGGCCATTTCGTCAGATGAAAAACTGCGCCAGTGCAGGAGCCGATTGTCGCCGATGGTGACCCCCTCGGCTTGAAGTCACCTTGGCTTGGGGGCTGCCAGCCATGGGCGATGCGGCGACAATTCGTGCCATGAATCGTTGGTGGCATCGCGTGCAACATGAACGCGGCCGGGGCCAGGGGGCCTCTGGCCTGCTGCGCATGGTGTGGCGTTGGTGGTGCTGGTGCCTGTGTGCCCTGGGCCTGAGTGGTGCGCTGACGGCGCACGCAGCTCACCACGCCCACCACGCCGAAGGCCGGCATGCCCAAGCCGCATCATCGCCACCGGTGCCGCTGAATCTGTCCGGAGTGACCGTGCTGGACGAGGCCTGCGTGATCGTGGGTGCGGGCATCCGCCCGCCTGATGATGAAGCAGCCTGGTTGCACACCACCTTGCCTCACCTGTGGTCCAGCACGCACCCGGGCTACCAGGGCACCATGTGGTATCGCTTTCGCGTGCGTTTGGCGGCGGTACCCGCGGACACCTGGGCGGTATACCTGCCCCGTGCGGTGATGAATGCCCAGGTGTGGGTCAATGGCTCGGCGGTGGCCTACACCGGCTCCATGTCGGACCCCGTCACCCGACACTGGTACACCCCCTTGCTGGTGAACGTACCGTCCAGCGCCTGGACGGTGGGCGAGAACGTCATCTACGTGCGCGTGGTCAGCGGACAGTTGCGTCGCCATGGGCTGGCGCCCATCCAGGTGGGGCCCGCCGAGCAGCTCGTGGCCCGCCAGCAGCAGCGCAGTTGGCTACAGGCCGATGGCGTGCTGGTGGCCAACATTGCTTTGCTGGCGCTGGGTGTGCTCATGGCCATCATCTGGCTGCGCGACCGAGACCAGGTGGCCGTGGGGTACATCAGTGCCGCCGCGCTGATGTGGAGCGTGGGCACGTCCGTCATGGTGGCGCCCAATCCCATCAGCCCGGTATTGTTGTGGGAGAACCTGGCCTTCTTCATCACCGCCTGCGGGCTGTTGATGATCTGTCTGTACTACTACCGGCACGGCGGCGGGCGCGTGATCTGGCCCGAGCGGCTGGCCCAGTTGATGATCGTGGTGGTGCCGGCCGCGGCGCTGATCTCGCCCACCACGCGCACCCAGGTGCTGGTGTACTGCGCCATTTACGCGCTAGCCATGGGGGGCTTCTTGCGCGCGGCCATGACCATCGCGCGCCAGCGTCATCCCGAGGGGCTGTGGCTGCTGCTGGGCATCGCGCTGATGACCCTGGCGGCCAGCCACGACCTGCTGATCGAGCTGGGCTGGTCGCAGTTCGATGCGGTGTACCTGCTGCCTTTTGTGGCGCCCCTGAACGTGTGCCTGATCTTCATCTCGCTGGCGGGCGAGTTCAGTCGTTCACGACGTGCCCTGCGTGACCTCAACCGCACGCTCAGCGCCCGTGTGGCCCAGCGCGAACATGAGCTGCGCGACAGCTTTGCGCGTCTGGCCGCCATGGAGCGGGCCCAGGCGGTGTCGGCCGAGCGCAGCCGCATCCTCAAGGACATGCACGATGGGGTGGGCGCCCACCTCAGTTCGGCCTTGCGACAACTGCAGGCGCCGGCAGGCCAGGCTGTGGATCTGCCCATGGTCACGCAAACCTTGCGGGATTCGCTGGATCAGCTCAAGCTGTCCATCGATGCCATGCAGTTGCAGCCAGGGGATGTGGTGGGCCTGCTGGCCAGCTTGCGGTTCCGCATGACGCCGCGCCTGAAGGCGGCGGGCATCGACCTGGTATGGGATGTGCCCGAGATGCCCTCGTGGCCCATGGGCACGCCACCGGCGTTGCGGCAGTTGCAGTACATCCTGTTCGAGGCCTTGTCGAATGCCTTGCAACACGCGGGGGCCACGCGCCTGGTGCTCATGGCTCGCCAGACCGAGGGGCGGCTGACGCTCAGCCTCATCGACAACGGCGTGGGCATGCCCCCCGGCAGCGAACAAGGGCAGGGGCTCCAAGGCATGGTGGGGCGCGCGGCCGTGATCGGCGGGCAACTGGAGTTTGTGCGGCCCACCCAGGGCGGGCTGGAAGTACGTCTGACCCTGCCCTGGCAGGCCAGCGACTGGAGTGGTTTATCCTCTGCGGCATGAGCCTGACAACAGCCGATCCCTGGCGCGTGGTGATCGTGGAGGACAACGCCCACACCCGCCATTTCCTGGAGCAATGCGTGGTGCAGAACCCCCAGTTGCGCCTGGCGGGATCGTTTGGCACCTTGAGCCCCGCGCAGAACTGGTTTGCCCGTCAGGGTGCTGATTTGTTGCTGGTGGATCTGGGGCTGCCCGATGGCAGTGGCCTGACGCTGCTGCGGCAGGTGCAGCAACGTTGGCCCGCCTGCGACATGCTGGTCGTGTCCATGTTCGGGGACGAAGAGAACGTGGTGGCCAGCATCGAAGCTGGCGCCGTGGGCTATGTGCACAAGGACGATGAGGCCACCGACATCGCCGAAACGCTGCTGGCCGTCAAGCGCGGGGCTTCGCCCATTTCGCCCATGATCGCGCGCCACCTGCTGCGCAGGATGCGTCCGCGCGAGGGCATCGAGGCGACATCGCTCCCCGTGCCTGAGCCCACACCGGCCGTTGGGCGCTCTGCGGCTGATGCCGTGTTGGTGGCCCTCAGCCCGCGTGAGCAGGAGGTGCTGGCCTATATCGCCCGGGGCTTTTCTTACGCCGAGATTGCTCGCCAGCAAGGCATCACTGTGCACACGGTGCAAACCTACATCAAGAAGCTGTACGGCAAGCTGGCCGTGCACTCGCGCAGCGAAGCTGTCTACGAGGCCAGCCGACTGGGTTTGCTGGCTCCCCTGGGGCCCACCAACTGAGGCGGTGATCCCCAGCGCCAGTGTGCGTCGGGCGTGGCGCTCGGGCCCTGGCGCTGCATTCAGGCCGCTCGCGTCACTTGATCCGTCAGCGCATCCATGAAGCGCTGCGCCACATTGAAGCCCGTTTGATCCGTGATTTCCTGAAAGCAGGTGGGGCTGGTCACGTTGATTTCAGTCAGGCGGTCGCCAATGATGTCCAGGCCCACCAGCAACAGCCCACGCGCGGCCAGGATAGGGCCCAGGTGCTCGGCGATGGCGCGGTCGCTGTCGCTCAAGGCTTGGGCCACGCCTTTGCCACCTGCCGCCAGGTTGCCGCGCACTTCCCCCCCCTGCGGGATGCGGGCCAGTGCGTAGGGCACCGGCACACCGTCAATCAACAGCACCCGCTTGTCGCCCTCGGCGATGGCCGGCAGGAAGGCCTGCACCATGATGGTCTGTGTGCCATCCTTGGTCAGCGTTTCGGCGATGCTGCCCAGGTTCAGGCCATCATCCTTCACGCGGAAGATGCCCATGCCGCCCATGCCGTCCAGCGGCTTGAGGATCACGTCGCGATGCTGCGCATGGAAGGCCCGCACGGCGGCCATGTCACGCGTGACCAGCGTGGGCGCGATGTGCTGCGGAAACTCCAGGATGGCCAGCTTTTCCGGGTGGGCGCGCAGCGCCTCCGGACGGTTGAACACCCGAGCGCCCTCGCGTTCGGCCTGCGTCAGCAGGTGGGTGCAGTACAGGTACTCGGCATCGAATGGCGGGTCTTTGCGCATCAGCACCGCATCCATGCGGCACAGGGGCACCTCAGCCGCCTCCAGTTCGTCGTACCAGTCGTGGGCGTCGCCCGTCAGCTGCACGCGCCGGGCGGTGGCCGTGACCACGCCGCCACGTTGCCACACCAGTTCTCGGGGTTCACAGGCCCACAACTCGTGCCCCCTTGCAGCCGCTTCGCGCATCATGGCGAAGGTGCTGTCCTTGTGGGTCTTGAACGTGTCCAGAGGATCGGCAACGAAAAGCAGCTTCATGGGGTGCATCAGGGTTCATCCGGGCCGTGGTGGGGCTTGAGCCGATAGTGTTCCACGAACAGCGTCAGCGCGCCGGCCACCAGGCCCCAGAAGGCCGAGCCCACGCCCCACAGCGTCACGCCCGACAGCGTGACCAGGAAGGTGATGATGGCCGCCTCGCGCGTACCGGGTTCGGCCAGCGAAGTGGCCAGGCCATTGGCGATCGTGCCCAGCAGCGCCAGCCCCGCAATGCCCATGATGAGCGCCGGCGGAAAGGCCGCCAGCAGGCCCGCCACCGCCCCACCCAGCAAGCCCATGAGCAGATAGAACGCCCCAGCCCACAAGGCAGCGGTGTACCGCCGCTCAGGCTGCGGATGCGCATGGGGATTGAGCACGATGGCGGCCGTGATGGCGGCCAGATTGAAGGCATAACCGCCGAACGGGGCGAGCAACACCGTGGTGACGCCCGACCAGCTCATCAAGGGCGATACCGGCGGTTGGTAGCCCGACACGCGGATGGCGGACACCCCCGGCACGGCCTGAGAGGCCATGGTCACGATGAACAAAGGCAGGCCCATGCCCAGCACGGCCTGCCACGACCATTCAGGCGTGACCCACACCGGCTGCGCCCACTGCAGGCGCATCTGCGTGCTATCCAGCAGCCCCTGCGCGGCGGCCACGGCGGTGCCCCCCACCAGCACCCCCAGCACGGCGTAGCGTGGCCACCACCGCTTGCCCAGCAGGTAGATCAGCAGCATCGACGTGATGAGCAGCGGGTGCTCGGTGCCCGCCCCGAAGGACAGCAGTGCAAACTTGGCCAGGATACCGGCCAGCAGGCTGGCGGCCAGGGCCAGGGAAATGCGGTTCATCAGCCGCTCGAACCAGCCTGTGACGCCGCTCAGCCACATCAGCATGCCGCACACCAGGAAGGCGCCCACGGCCTCCGCCAGGCTGACGCCCGTGGCCGCGCTGGCGATCACGGCAGCTCCGGGCGTGGACCACGTGATGAGCACCGGGATGCGCGTCCACAGCGACAGGCCGATGCTGGCCAACCCCATGCCCACCCCCAGGGCCAGCACCCAGGAGGTGATCTGCGCCGGGGTGGCCCCCAGTGATTGGGCCGCATGGAAAATCAGGGCGATGGTGCTGGTGAAGCCCACCAGGGTGGCCACAAAGCCGGCGGAGATCGCCGCCGGATGGCTGTCGCGCCAAGCTTGAAGGAACACGCCTGGCGTTGACAAGCCTCAGAGCTCCACCTTGGAGCCCAGCTCGACCACGCGGTTCGTGGGCAGGCTCAGGAAGTCAGCGACTCCCGACGCATTGCGGTGCATGCTGGCAAACAGCTTCTCGCGCCACGGCATCATGCCGCCACCGATGGATGGGATGACGATGTCGCGCGACAGGAAGTAGCTGGTTTCCATGTCGTCGAGATGGATGCCCTGTTGCTTCAACAGCTTGAGGGCCTCGGGGACGTCAGGTTCGTTCTTGAATCCATAGTGGAGCATGACCTGCCAGCAGTTGTGCCCCAGCGATTCCACTTCGATGCGCTTGTTGAAGCCAATCCAGGGCACCTCGTGCGACTTGACGGTCACGAACAGGTTCTGCTGGTGCAGCACCTTGTTGTGCTTGAGGTTGTGCAGCAAGGCGTTGGGCGTGGTGCCCGCATCGGCATTGAGGAATACCGCCGTGCCGCTCACGCGCAATGGTGGGCTGATGAAGACCGCATCCAGGAAAGACTTGAGCTCGATGGCATCGCTGCGCAGCTTCTCGCTCAACATGTGTCGACCGTCTCGCCATGTGGTCATCAAGGCGAACATGACGATACCGATCATCAAGGGGAACCAGCCGCCATCGTTGATCTTGATGACGTTGGCGGCAAAGAACATGGCGTCGATGACGAAGAAAAAGCCGGTGGCCGCCACACAGAGCAGCAGCGACATCTTCCACGCATAGCGGATCACGAAGAAGGTCAGGATCGTGGTGATCAGCATGTCGATCGTCACCGCGATGCCGTAGGCCGCCGCCAGGTTGCTGCTGGAGCCGAAGAAGATCACCGCCATCACGATGCAGCCGAACAGCGTCCAGTTCACAAACGGGATGTAGATCTGGCCGGCCGCGTTCACCGAGGTGTGCAACACCCGCAGCCGCGGCAGGTAGCCCAGCTGGACCACCTGCTTGGTGACGGAGAACGCCGCCGAGATCAGGGCCTGAGAGGCAATCACTGTGGCACAGGTGGCCAGACCCACCAGCGGATAGAGCGCCCAGTGCGGCGCCATTTCGTAGAAGGGATTGTTGACGTTCTCGGGGTGGGCCAGCAGCATCGCGCCCTGACCAAAGTAATTGATCAGCAACGCCGGCATCACCAGGCCAAACCAGGCCAGGCGGATGGGCTTTTTGCCGAAGTGCCCCATGTCGGCATACAGGGCTTCGGCCCCCGTGGCGCAGAGGATCAGCGCGCCCAGCGCGATGAAGGACAAGCCTGGATAGTCGATGATGAAGCCCAGCGCGTAGTGCGGGCTCATGGCGGCCAGCACGGCGGGGTTGCGGGCCACATGCACCAAACCCAGGATGGCCAGCACCAGGAACCACACCAGCGTGATGGGCCCGAAGAACTTGCCAATGCCCCCGGTGCCGTGGCGCTGCACGATGAACAGCGCCGTCAGCACCACCAAGGTGATCGGCACCACATAGCGTTTGAGGCCAGGGGCCGCCACTTCCAGCCCTTCGACGGCGGAGAGCACCGAGATGGCCGGTGTGATCACGCCGTCGCCAAAGAAGATGGCCGTGCCAAAAATACCCAGCAGCAGCAACTTGCTGCGCAGGGCCGGTCGGTCGGCCACCGCGGTGGACGCCAGGGCCAGCATGGCGATCAGGCCGCCTTCACCGTTGTTGTCGGCGCGCAGGATCAGCGTCACGTACTTGAGCGACACAATGATCGTCAGCGTCCAGAACATCAGGGACAGGATGCCCATGATGTTGTCTGGCGTGAGCGGCAGCCGACCGTGCGCAAACACTTCCTTGAGGGCGTACAGGGGGCTGGTGCCAATGTCCCCGTACACGACGCCGATGGCGCCCAATGTCAAGGCGGCCATTTGCTTGCCGCTGAGTTGAGCCTTGTCAGGGTGCTGCACGGAACAGGATCACGAGTACGGAGGCTGCCATTGTGCGCCTGTTGCGTGTCAATGCCCACCTCGGATGAGGGGGCTTGGCAACAAAGTCGCTCAGTTGTAGGTTTCAGCGTCCGGGTCGGTGGCTTCCAGCTCGTAGCTGGCGGCCAGCATGGCCAGTCGGGCGATCACGCCGTACATGTAGAAGCGGTTGGGCGCGCTGGCGCCGGGCTTGAAGCCGGGGCGAGGCAGGTGGCTGGGCTCGGCAAAGGCCAGCGGTACGAAGCTGGAACCCGGGGCATTGAGGTTTTCATCCACCCCCCGGTCGGCGTGCACGCGGTAGAAGCCCCCCACCACATAACGGTCGATCATGTAGACCACCGGCTCGGCCACGGCCTCGTTGATCTGCTCGTAGGTGGGCACACCTTCCTGGATCAGCACCTTGCTGACCGACTGACCATCCTTCACCACCGACATCTTGTTGCGTGTGCGGCGGTTCAAATCGGCCAGTTCTTTCGCATCGCGAACGGTCATGATGCCCATGCCGTAGGTACCGTTGTCGGCCTTGACGACCACGAACGGCTTCTCGTTGATGCTGTATTCCTTGTACTTGCGGCGGATCTTGTTGAGCAGGGCATCCACCTGGGTTTGCAGGCATTCGATGCCGGCGCCCTCCTGGAAATCCACCTCGTCGCACACCGCGTACATGGGATTGATCAGCCAGGGGTCCATGCCCATCAGTTTCGAAAACTTCTTGGCCACCTCTTCGTAGGCGGCAAAGTGCTGGCTCTTGCGGCGCACCGCCCAGCCGGCATGCAACGGGGGCAGCAGGTACTGCTCGTGCAGGTTTTGCAGCACCTCGGGGATGCCAGCCGACAGGTCATTGTTCAGCAGGATCGTGCAGGGGTCGAAATGCTTCAGCCCCAGGCGGTGGCGGGTGCGGATGAGCGGCTCCAGGGTCAGCACCTGGCCCTCGGGCAGGGTGATGTCCATGGGTTCGGTAATGGTTTCATCCAGCGTGCCCAGGCGCACGTTCAGGCCGGCCAGCGTGAAGATGTCCATCAACCGGGCCACGTTGGTCAGGTAGAAGGTGTTGCGTGTGTGCTTCTCGGGGATGAGCAGCAGGTTCTTGGCCTCGGGGCAGATCTTCTCGATCGCCGCCATGGCCGCCTGCACCGCCAGTGGCAGCATCTCTTGCGTCAGGTTGTTGAAGCCGCCCGGGTACAGGTTGGTGTCCACCGGGGCCAGCTTGAAGCCCGCATTGCGCAGATCAACCGAGGTGTAGAAGGGGGGCGTGTGCTCCATCCACTCCAGGCGGAACCAGCGCTCAATGGCCGGCACGGAGTCCAGCAGGCGCTGCTCCAGTTCATTGATGGGGCCGGTGAGCGCAGTGATGAGATGGGGAACCATGGTCGGAGACTGTTCAGACGTCGGGCTCTCATTCTAGAGAATGCCGGCTGCCCCTGCTGAGTCGTGGCTCAGAACGCAAAAAGGCCACCCGAAGGTGGCCTGGATGAGTCTTGAGTCGGCTGTCGAGACAGCCGAGTTCAGGATCACTTGTGGTAGGCAGTTTCGCCGTGCGAGCTGATGTCCAAACCTTCGCGCTCTTCTTCTTCGGAGACGCGCAGACCGATGACCAGGTCGGTGATCTTGTAGGCAATGGCAGCCACCACGCCCGACCACACCATGGTGATCACGACGCCTTCAGCCTGAACGAACAGTTGCGAGGCGATCGAGAAGTCTTCGGCACCAGTGCCGCCCAGGCCGGGGGCAGCGAACACGCCCACCAGCAGAGCACCCACGATACCGCCGATACCGTGCACGCCGAACACGTCCAGCGAGTCATCGGCACCCAGCATCTTCTTCAGACCCGTCACGCCCCACAGGCACAGGAAGCCCGAAGCCAGACCGATCACGATGCCACCCATCGGGCCCACCGAACCGCAAGCCGGGGTGATGGCCACCAGACCAGCCACAGCACCGGAAGCGGCGCCCAGCATCGAAGCCTTGCCCTTGAGCAGTGCCTCACCCACACACCAGGCCAGCACAGCGGCGGCGGTGGCGAACAGGGTGTTGATGAAGGCCAGGCCTGCACCACCGTTGGCTTCCAGGTTGGAGCCGGCGTTGAAACCGAACCAGCCCACCCACAGCAGCGAGGCGCCCACCATGGTCAGCGTCAGCGAGTGAGGCGTGAAGGCCTCCTTGCCGTAACCGATGCGCTTGCCCACCATGTAGGCACCCACCAGACCAGCCATGGCCGCGTTGATGTGCACCACGGTACCACCAGCGAAGTCCAGAGCGCCCTTGTCCAGCAGGTAGCCGCCAGCGCCCCACACCATGTGAGCGATGGGCAGGTAGCTGAAGGTGAACCACAGCACGCAGAACAGGAGCACGGCGCCAAACTTGATGCGCTCGGCGAACGAGCCCACGATCAGGGCGCAGGTGATGCCCGCGAAGGTGCACTGGAAGGCGATGAAGATGTACTCGGGGATCTTCACGTTGTCGGTGAAGGTGTCGGCCAACGAGTCAACCGTCACGCCACTGAGGAACACCTTGGACAGGTCGCCGATGATCAGGCCCTCACCACCGAAGGCCAGGCTGTAGCCGTACACGGCCCACAGCACGGAAATCAGCGAGAAGACCACCATGACCTGCATCAGCACGGACAGCATGTTCTTGCTGCGCACCAGGCCGCCGTAGAACAGGGCCAGACCCGGCAGGACCATCAGGATCACCAGGATGGTGGAGACCATCATCCAGGCCACGTCGCCCTTGTTGACGGTGGGCGCAGCGGCTTCTTCAGCGACTGCGGCAGCAGCGGGCGCTTCAGCGGCGGGCGCCTCGGCGGTGGCTTCAACGGCGGTGGCCGCGACGGGTTCGCTGGCTGCGACTTCTTGAGCGTGTGACACGCCCAGGAAACCGAAGGAAGCGAGCCCCAGTGCGATGGACGCAATGAGCTTTCTCATGTAAGGCCTCTTGTAAGGTCTGAAAGTTGGGTGACAGCGCTCACACCGGGGTGGTGTGGGCCAGAGGGTTCACGGATGGGATCGATGAAATCAGAGGGCGTCCTTGCCGGTTTCGCCGGTTCGGATGCGGATGACCTGTTCCAGGGCGGTGACGAAGATCTTGCCGTCGCCGATCTTGCCGGTGCGGGCAGACGACTCGATGGCCTCCACCACACGGTCGAGGATGGATTCATCGACGGCGGCTTCGATCTTCACTTTGGGCAGGAAATCGACCACGTACTCCGCGCCACGGTACAGCTCGGTGTGGCCTTTCTGGCGACCGAAGCCTTTGACTTCGGTCACGGTGATGCCCTGAACGCCGATGGCAGACAGGGCCTCACGCACTTCATCAAGCTTGAAGGGCTTGACGATGGCGGTCACCATTTTCATGGTTGTTTCTCCGGTGAGGTTGGACAAAAGACGGACCCGACATTCACTGCATGAAGTGTGCCAGGGTGTGTTTTTCGTGCACCCGCCTGAGGCGGGGTGTCGTCGGGCCTCCCCTGTGCCTCGGCGCGAGGCGCGGTCTTGGTGCATTTGCACCAGCGATGGGCGGCGGTCGGTCATGGGTCACGGAAACGTGCCGGGCCGATGCTCTGTTGCATGATCTGCGCCAGTTTGGTGCATTTCAATCAGTGAAATCGCCTGATGTTCCCGATCACGGTGCGTCATCTCATGGGGTGGACTCGCCCTTCAGGGGGCTGTCGCAAACGGGGGTGGCTGGCTAGCATGCCAGCCCATGTCACTTGCGATTGTTCACAGCTGTGCCCTCGATGGCTTGAAGGCGCCTCGCGTCACCGTGGAGGTGCACCTGACCAACGGCCTGCCGTCGTTCACCCTGGTGGGTTTGGCTGATACCGAGGTCAAAGAGGCCCGCGAGCGGGTGCGCGCAGCGCTCAGCAACTGCGGCCTGTCGTTCCCGTTCAACCAGCGGGTAACGGTCAACCTCGCGCCGGCTGATCTGCCCAAAGAGTCTGGCCGATTCGACTTGCCCATCGCCCTGGGTATCCTGGCCGCCATGGGCGAGCTGGACACCCGGCGTCTTCAGGGGCTGGTGTTCGCCGGCGAGTTGTCGCTGGGGGGTGAGCTGCGTCCAGTGCGCGGTGCCTTGCCCATGGCCTTGGCCTTGGCGGACGACACGGGGGAGGCTGTGCGCGCGCTGGTGCTGCCCGAAGACAGCGCGCGCGAAGCAGCCTTGGTGGACGGGGTGACGGTGTATGCCGCGCGGCACCTGGCTGACGTCGTGGCGGCCTTGCGGCCCGAGACGGCGTCATCGCCCGGCGGTACCACCGCTCAGGCGCAGGGCTGGTGGCGGGCCGCCCCGGCAGAGGTGGATGACGACAGGGCCGAGCCCTTGCCCGATTGGCGTGAGGTGAAAGGGCAGTCAGCCGCCAAGCGCGCGTTGGAGGTGGCCGCTGCGGGCGGACACTCGGCCTTGTTGGTAGGCCCCCCGGGCACCGGGAAGTCCATGTTGGCCCAGCGGCTGGCCAGCGTACTGCCGCCCCTGTCGGCCCGTGAGGCGCTGGAATCGGCGGCCGTGCTCAGCCTGGCCGGGCAGTTCGAGGCCCGTGGTTGGCGGCGCCGAGTGGTGCGCAGTCCCCACCACTCGGCCTCGGCGCCAGCGCTGGTTGGGGGTGGCGTGCCGCCCAGGCCCGGCGAGATCTCTTTGGCTCACCACGGCGTCTTGTTCCTGGATGAGCTGCCCGAGTTTCCGCGTTCAGCCCTGGAAGCCTTGCGTGAGCCGCTGGAAACAGGTCAGATCGCCATCGTGCGGGCGGCACGGCGTCAGACCTTTCCGGCGCGCTTTCAGCTCATCGCGGCCATGAACCCCTGTCCCTGTGGGCACCACGGCAACCCGTTGAAGGCGTGTCGCTGCACGCCCGATCAGGTCTTGCGCTACCAGTCCCGCCTCAGCGGCCCCTTGCTGGATCGCATCGATGTGCAGGTGGAGGTGCCGGTGCTGGCGCCGGCCGTGCTGGCTGCCGCCCCGGATGGCGAAGACACCGCCACCGTGGCGGCCCGGGTGCTGGCGGCGCGATCGCGGCAGATGGCGCGGCAGGGTGTGCTCAATGCGCAACTGCAAGGCGAGGCGCTGGATGCGCATGCCGGGCTGGGTGAGGCCGCGCAGCGCATGGTGACCCTGGCCTGCGAGCGCATGGGTTGGTCCGGGCGAGCCTACCACCGGGTGGTGCGATTGGCCCGCACCATCGCCGATCTGGCGCAAGCAGACGAGGTGCAGTCGGCCCATGTGGCGGAGGCCGTTCAGTACCGGCGCACCCTGGCCAGCGTGTGATGCTCTGGCCGGGTGCACTACACTGGGTCGCGATCAAGGGCGAAGGCATGACGTCGTGTTCAGCGGCCTGCCTCTCGCCTCATGTTGCCAACGGAGATCCAAGATGAGCAAGAGCCAGCGCGCCCCTCAGGGGTTCTTTCAGTCCGCATCCGTGAAGCTGCTGTGCAGTGGCTTGATGAGCGCCCTGTGCCTGTCCACCGCTGTCGCCGGTGGACACGCCGGTGCCGGCAAACCCCATATGACCACCCCCCCGACGGTGGCCGCCAGCGCCACGGCCACAGCGCCCGTGGCGGTCGAAGGGGCCTGGGTGCGCGCCACAGTGAAGGGGCAGACCGGCACCGGTGGGTTCATGACCTTGCGCGCGGATCGAGACCTGACCTTGGTCGGGTTTCGCAGTGCCGCCGCGCCGCATGCCGAACTGCATGAAATGAAGATGGATGGGGATGTCATGCGCATGCGTGCCATCGAGCGCCTGCCTCTGCCCGCCGGCCAAGCCGTGACACTGCGGCCCGGTGGTCATCACCTCATGCTGATGGGCTTGACCCAGCCGCTGTCAGCCGGTCATACGATCACGCTGGAGTTGCTTTTGCAGGATGCTCAGGGTGCCAGCGTGGTGCAGTCCGTGGCTGTGCCTGTTCGCGCCTCAGCGCCGGCGGGCGCGGCCCGTGAGCCTGCCGGTGGCCATCACCACCATCACTGATCACTGTTCTTCAAGGCGCCGCGGCGGGTAGGTGTCCCAGCCGTGGCAGCCCGGGCACTGCCAGAAGTGGTGCTGGCTCTCGAATCCGCAGGCGGCGCAGCGGTAGCGCTGCAAGGGCTTGGCCGCGCTGGACAGGGCCTGCTGCAGGCGCTCGATTTCGGGCTCATTCAGCGGTACATGGGTCAACAGGCGCTCGCGAATCAGCTCTTGAGCCGCAGACAGTGAGGGCTGCTGGCTGATGTGGGCCATCCAGGCCTGCCGACGCAGGCTGGCATCGTCTTGCAGGCGGTTCAGTGCCGACAGCACCGGCACCGAGGGGGCACGTTCGTACAGCGCCGCCAGACGTTCACGAGCCCGTGCCGATTCATTCAGGCTCAGTGCCACCTGGGCATAGTCCGAGGCCACCAGCGCGAAGGCGGCTGGCTGAAGGGCCATCAGCTCTTCCCACACCTGCAAGGCCTCGGCACTGCGTTGCTGGCGCATCAGGCGCTGCCCCAGCATCACCAGGGGTCGGGCGGCATGGGGGGCGGCTTCGCGCGCGTGCGTCAGCGCCTGATCGGCCGTGTCATCCTGGCCACGGGCATGGGCTTCTTGGGCGATCTCGCACCAATGGTGGGCCATGCGTGCGGCAAACGAGCCCTGGCCGGCGGCTTCAAGCTGCCGCGCCACCTCGATGGCCGGATGCCAGTTGCGAGAGCGCTCATACAGCGACAACAGCGCCAGACGCGCATCGCTGGTGAAGGCCGTGCCTTCCAGCGCCTTGAATGCATGTTCGGCCCGGTCAAAGAGACCGGCCTTCATGAAGTCCTGGGCCAGGGCGTGTTGGGCGCGCTCGCGGGCGTCGCGGCTGATGTCGGCGCGGGCCAGCAGGTGCTCGTGCACCCGGATGGCGCGCTCGTACTCGCCGCGCCGGCGGAACAGGTTGCCCAGCGCGAAGTGCAGATCCGCCGCCTGGGGGTCGTGTTGCACCGCTTCGATGAAGGCATCGATGGCCTTGTCCTGCTGTTCGTTCAGCAGCAGGTTCAGGCCCTTGAAATAGGCCTGCGGCGAAGCGGCTTCGTCCTGCCGCAGCTGTCGCAGATCCAGGCGCGAGGCCAGCCAGCCCAGAAAGAACGCTGCGGGCAGGCCCAGCAGCAGCCATTGGTAGTCGAAGTCCATGAAGCGGGTCAGCGCGCGGGTTTGCGCGGTGCGGGCATGTCGGGGGGGAAGGGCAGCACCGACGGCACGGCCTGGGTGTCAGCACCTTCGCCGCCGGGCGCGTCTGTGCCGGCTGTTCCGTTGGGGGCGGCCACCGGCTCAGGCAACAACAGCTCGCGTTGACGGGCCCCACGGCGGTGGCGCCACCAGCTGGGCAGCATGGCCAGCACGCCGGTGGCGCAGCCCAGCACGAACACGATCAGCACCACATAGACCATGGGAGCTCGCCATTGGTGGCCAAAGAACCAGCGCATCTCGACCACATGCTGGTTGTTCAAGGCGAAGGCGAACAGCACGAAAAACAGGGCCGCTCGCCACAACCAGTTGAACAGGCGCATGGGTCAGCCTTCCTGCGCGGGCGGGGCCTGGTCCACGCCTTCACGCAGGGCTTTGCCCGGCTTGAAGTGGGGCACCAGTTTTTCAGGGATCAGCACCTGGTCGCCTGTGCGCGGGTTGCGTCCCATGCGGGGTGGGCGACGGCTGATGGAGAAGCTGCCAAAACCGCGAATCTCGATGCGGTGACCACGCGCCAGAGCATCCGACATGGCGTCCAGGATGGTCTTGACGGCGAATTCAGCGTCACGTTGCGTCAACTGGCCAAATCGTTCGGCCAGTCGGGCCACCAGGTCGGATCGGGTCATGTCGGGTAATGCGGGCAGAGGCTGTGATCAGGTGTCGAGGGTGGGCAGCTGATCACAGCCCCTGCGGGCTGCCTGGCTGTTGCCAGCCGGGCAGTCGCAGGGGGCAACGGCATCAGCCGTTGTTCTGGTCGAGCTTGGCCTTCAGCAGGGCGCCCAGGCTGGTGGTGCCGGAGCCTTCCTTGGTGGTGTCGGCACGCAGCGACTGGATGGCTTCTTGCTGCTCGGCGTTGTCCTTGGCCTTGATCGACAACTGGATCGAACGCGACTTGCGGTCGATGTTGGTGATCAGGGCAGTGACTTCGTCGCCTTCCTTCAGCACGTTGCGAGCATCTTCCACGCGGTCGGTGCTGATCTCGGAGGCACGCAGGTAACCCACGATGTCATCGCCCAGCGAGATTTCAGCGCCCTTGGCATCCACGGTCTTGACGGTGCCGGTGACGGTGGCGCCACGGTCGTTCAGGGTCGTGAAGTTGGTGAAGGGATCGGAATCCAGCTGCTTGATGCCCAGGGAGATGCGCTCGCGCTCGACATCGATGCCCAACACGATGGCTTCAACTTCCTGGCCCTTCTTGTAGTTGCGAACGGCGGCTTCGCCGGTCTCGTTCCAAGACAGGTCAGACAGGTGAACCAGGCCGTCGATGCCAGCCGTCAGGCCCACGAACACGCCAAAGTCGGTGATCGACTTGATGGGGCCCTTGACCTTGTCGCCACGGTTGAAGTTCTGAGCGAACTCGTCCCAGGGGTTCGGCTTGCACTGCTTCATGCCCAGCGAGATGCGACGCTTGTCTTCGTCGATCTCCAGAACCATGACTTCCACTTCGTCGCCCAGGTTGACGATCTTGTTGGGAGCGATGTTCTTGTTGGTCCAGTCCATTTCGGAGACGTGCACCAGGCCTTCGATGCCGGGTTCGATCTCGACGAATGCACCGTAGTCAGCGATGTTGGTGACCTTGCCGAACAGGCGGGTGCCCGAGGGGTAACGGCGCGACACGCCCACCCAGGGATCGTCGCCCATTTGCTTCAGGCCCAGCGAGACGCGGTTCTTCTCGGCGTCGAACTTCAGGACCTTGGCGGTCAGCTCTTGACCCACGGTCACCACCTCGGAGGGGTGACGCACGCGGCGCCATGCCATGTCGGTGATGTGCAGCAGGCCGTCGATACCACCCAGGTCCACGAAGGCGCCGTATTCGGTGATGTTCTTGACCACGCCCTGGACGATGGCGCCTTCGCGCAGCGTTTCCATCAGCTTGGCGCGCTCTTCGCCCATCGAAGCCTCGACCACAGCACGGCGCGACAGCACGACGTTGTTGCGCTTGCGGTCCAGCTTGATGACCTTGAACTCCATGGTCTTGCCTTCGAACGGCGACATGTCCTTGACAGGGCGCGTATCGAGCAGCGAGCCGGGCAGGAAGGCACGGATGCCATTGACCAGAACGGTCAGGCCGCCCTTGACCTTGCCGTTGACGGTACCGGTCACGAAGTCACCCGACTCCAGAGCGGTTTCCAGCGACAGCCACGATGCCAGACGCTTGGCCTTGTCGCGCGACAGGATGGTGTCGCCGTAGCCGTTTTCGATGGCGTCCACAGCCACCGACACGAAGTCGCCCACTTGGACTTCGATTTCGCCCTGGTCGTTCTTGAATTCCTCGATGGGCACATAGGCCTCGGACTTCAGGCCAGCGTTCACGACCACGAAGTTGTGGTCGACGGCCACCACCTCAGCGGTGATGACTTCGCCGGTGCGCATATTGGCGCGCTGCAACGACTCTTCAAAAAGGGCGGCAAAAGATTCAGACATGGAGTTTCCTGTGCCGGGATGAGCCGGCGGTGACGCCCGGGCCGACAGGAACGACCAGAGCGGGTAGGGTTGAAGAACATGACGCCCGAACCGGCTTGGGGCCGGTCTGAACGAGCACGCCCCGACCTGGCGGCAGGGGCCGAACGTCACAGCCTTGTGAAAGCCCGCGTGACCAGCCACCGCCCGAGCGGCGGTCTGAGCATCGGTGGATGAATCAGGAACGCACGATCACGTGGGGCCAGCCGGCATCCCACCAATCCAGCACCGTGGCCACCGATTCATCGATGGACAGGGCCGAATTGTCGAGGCTGCGGGCGTCTGCTGCGGGCTTCAAAGGTGCCACCGCACGAGTTTGATCTCGACGGTCGCGCGCTTCCAAATCCGCGCAAATCTCTTCTAGGGTAACAGAAAACCCTTTGGAAATCAATTGCTTATGGCGCCGCTCGGCGCGCTGCGCCACCGAGGCGGTCAGGAAGACCTTCAGGGCCGCGTCGGGAAAGACGACGGTGCCCATGTCACGGCCATCGGCCACCAGGCCGGGCAGGCCACGGAAATTCAGCTGCAGATCCATCAGGGCCTGGCGCACGGCGGGGTAGGCCGAGATTCGCGAGGCCGTCTGGCCGACTTCTTCCTGGCGCAGGTCCAGGCTCACGTCGCGCTGGTCCACCCAGATGTGTTCGCCATCGAATCGCAGGCGCACGCTGTCACCCAGCTGGCGCGCCAGCTGTTCCAGGGCCTGGGTGTCGTCCAGATCGACCTCGTTTTCAATCGCCAGCAGTGCCGTGATGCGGTACAGCGAGCCCGAGTCCAGGAACTGGTAGCCCAGTCGGGTGGCCAAGGCGCTGGCCAGGGTGCCCTTGCCCGAGGCCGTGGGGCCATCCACGGTGATCACCGGGATCCAGTCGGGCCGGGTGTCGGCCACCTTGAACAGGCACTCGAAGTAATCCGGGAAGGTCTTGCCCACGCAGCGGGGGTCTTCGATGCGCACCGACACGGGGCGACTGGCCACCGCCGTGGGCGCCAGCGGATTGAACGCCGCCAGCGAGAAGCACATGGCCATGCGGTGGTCGTCGTAGGTGTGGATGCTGGCGTGCTGCCACTGGCCCGATGCGGGCGGGGTCACTTCGATGAAGTCGTGGCCTTCCACCACCGAGGCACCCAGCTTGCGCAGTTCGCAGGCCATGGCCGCGATGCGATCGGTTTCTTTCACGCGCCAGCTGGCGATGTTGCTCAGGCGGGTGGTGCCGTCGGCATACAGCGCCATCACGGCCAGGGTCATGGCTGCATCGGGAATGTGGTTGCAGTCCAGGTCAATGGCCTTCAGGGGCCAGGCGCCCCGGCGCACTTCCAGCCAGTTCGGGCCAGACACCACCTGTGCCCCCATGGCCTGGGCGGCTTCGATGAAGCGGATGTCGCCCTGGATGGACTGCGCGCCCACGCCTTCAATGCGCACGGGCTCATCGATGCCGGCGATGGCCCCGGCGGCGATGAAGTAAGACGCCGACGAGGCGTCGGCTTCGACGTGGATGACCCCAGGCGAGCGGTACTGGCTGCCTTGCGGGATGGTGAAGCGCTGCCAGCCCTCACGCTGCACCTGGATGCCGAAGCGCGCCAGCAGGTTCAGCGTGATGTCGATGTAGGGCTTGGAAATGAGCTCGCCCACCACCTCGATGGTCAAGGCCTGGGCTTGAGTCACCAGGGGCAGGGCCAGCAGCAGGGCGGTCAGGAACTGGCTGGAGACGTCGCCGCGCACCTGGATGGGCCGGCTCAGATCGAGCTGGCCACCGGCCAACCGCAGCGGTGGGTAGCCTTCGGTGCCGGTGCATTCGATGGTGCAACCCAGGGGGCGCAAGGCGTTCACCAGATCGCCAATGGGGCGCTCGTGCATGCGGGGCACGCCGCTGAGGGTGAACACGCCGCCTTGGGTGGCCGACAGCAGCGCCAGCGCGGCCGTGAGGGGACGCATGGCCGTGCCCGCGTTGCCCAAAAACAGATCGACCTGCAGCACCTTGAGCTGTCCGCCCAGGCCGGTGATGTGCACCGTGTCGCCATCCTGATGCAGATCGCAGCCCAGGGCGCGCAAGGCTTCGAGCATGACGCGGGTGTCGTCCGACGCCAGCAGGTCGTGCACGACGGTGGTGCCCTGGCTCAGGCCCGCCAGCAGCAGCACCCGGTTGGAGATGCTCTTGGAGCCCGGCAGGCGCACGGTGCCACCGCTGGACAGCAAGGGGGGAAGGTCAAGGAAGGCGGTGGTGTACATGCGGCGATGGCGGCAAAGACAGCGAGGTCAGCGAAAACAGCGTCAGCAGAAACAGCGGGGCAGGCCGAGGCCAGCGGCAGGCAGGCGGTGGACGGGTGAGCGCCCTCAGCGCGTGGGCCCGGGCTTGCTGCTGGCCAGGGTCCACTGACTGCGCGCGTCCGAGGCGGCCTGGATCTGCTCCTGCAGGGCGGGGCCGTTCCAGTCGCGCATCTGGCGCTCCATCTGCTCCAGCGCGTGGCGGAACGCCTCGGATTGTTTCAGGATTTCTTCCCGGTTGGACAGCAGGATGTCACGCCAGACGGTCGGGTCGCTGGCGGCAATGCGGGTGAAATCACGGAAACCGGGCCCTGCCAGGGTCAGGTATTCCTGGCCTCGCGGTTGCTCGGCCATGGCATTCATGTAGGCAAACGCGAGCAGGTGCGGCAGGTGGCTGACGGCGGCAAAGGCTGCATCGTGGTGCTCGGGCGTCATCTTGAGCACCTGGCAACCGATGGCAGCCCACACGTCGGTGGCCTTTTGCACCAGCGTGGCGTCCGTCTGCGGCAGCGGGGTCAGGATGACCTTGCGGCCCTGGTACAGGCCGGGGTCCGCATGCTCGATGCCCGCCACTTCGCGGCCTGCGATGGGGTGGGCTGGCACGAACGAGGGCAGACGCTCTTTCAGCACACGACGGGCCGCATCGACCACATCCCGCTTGGTGGAGCCCACGTCCATGAACAGCACGCCCGGGTCCACCAGGTGGCGGATGGCCTTGAAGGTGTTTTCGCTGGCGGCCACCGGCACGGCGATCAGCACGATGTCCGAGCCGGACACGGCCAGCAGGGCCGACTCGGCGGCCACGTCGATCACGCCCAGGCGTCGGGCCTTCTCGACGGTGGATGGCGACTTGCTGTAACCCACCACGCGCCGCACCAGTCCGGCCTTTTTGAGTGCCAGGGCGAACGAGCCCCCCATGAGGCCGCAGCCGATCAGTCCGAGCTGGTTGAACATGTCAGAGCGGGTCCACAGGGAAGGTGCCCAGCACCTTGACGAAGCTGCACATCGCGCGCAACTCGGCCAGGGCGGCGGCCACCGGTGGCTCGTCCAGATGGCCGGCCAGGTCGATGAAGAAAACGTACTCCCACTGGCCCGAGCGGGCCGGGCGGGATTCGAAGCGGGTCATGGATACGCCATGCCGCTTCAGTGGGGTCAGCATGTCGTGCACGGCGCCGGGGCGGTTGTCGACCGACACGATGAGGCTGGTGCAGTCATGGCCGGTGGGGCGCGAGGGGCTGTGCTTCTCGGGGCGTGTCAGCACGACGAACAGCGTGCGGTTGTGGGCCTCGTCCTGCACGGCACGGCGTACCACATGCAGCCCGAAGATCGAGGCGGCGCGTTCACTGGCCAGCGCTGCCACCGAGGCATCGGCTGCGGCCAGGCGAGCACCTTCGGCGTTGCTGGACACCGGGCGACGTTCCGCGTGGGGCAGGTGCTGGCTGAGCCACTGGTGACACTGCGCCAGGGCTTGGGGATGGGCACACACCGTCCGGATGTCCTCCAGCAAAGGCGATTGACGCAGCAGGTTGTGCGTGATCAGCAGGCTGGTTTCGCCCACAATGGTCAGATCGGAAGCCAGCAGCAGATCCAGCGAGCGGGCGACCACACCTTCGGTGGAATTCTCGACCGGAGCCACGCCGAAATCGGCCGTGCCCGAGAGCGTGGCACGGAAGACCTCGTCGATGCTGGCGCAGGCGATGGGCTCGATGGACGAGCCAAAAAACTTCAGGGCGGCTTGCTCGCTGAAGGTGCCCTCCGGACCCAGGAAGGCCACTTTCTGGCGGGCTTCCAGCGCGCGGCAGGCCGACATGATTTCGCGCCAGATGGGCCCGATGCTCTCAGGCAGCAGCGGGCCGGGGTTGGCGGCTTTGACCCGTTCAACGACCTGCACCTCGCGGTCAGGGCGGAACACGGGCGACCCATCCAGCTTCTTGACCTCGCCCACGGCATGGGCCAGTTGGGCGCGTTCGTTCAGCAGGGCCAGCACCTGGCGATCGACCGCGTCGATGCGCACGCGCAGGTCGGCCAGTTGCTCGTCGACCGGGCGATCGTCGGGCTGGAAGGGGGCGTGTGCGGGGGACGACGACTCAGCCATGGCGTGCCGCGAAGTCTTGCAGGTAGCTGACCAGCGCCTGAACGCCGGCCAGGGGCATGGCGTTGTAGATCGAGGCGCGCATGCCACCAACGCTCTTGTGGCCCTTCAGTTGCAGCAGCCCAGCCGCTTTGGCGCCGGCCAGGAAGGGCTCGTTGAGCGCGTCGTCGGGCAGGAAGAAGGGCACGTTCATGCGCGAACGGCAATGGGCCTGCACCTGGGTGCGGTAGAAACCGGATTGATCCAGGTAGCCATACAGCAACTCGGCCTTGGCGATGTTGCGCGCCTCGATGGCGGCCAGGCCGGTCAGTTCGCCGGCGGGCGTGACTTCGCGCTGACGCTTGATCCACTGGAACACCAGTCCGGCGATGTACCACGCGTACGTGGGTGGCGTGTTGTACATCGAGTCGTTGTTCGCCACCGTCTGGTAGTTGAAGGCCGATGGCGTGATGGGCAGGGCGTGCCCCAGCAGGTCTTCACGCACGATGACCAGGGTCAGGCCTGATGGTCCAATGTTTTTCTGCGCGCCACCGTAGGCCACGCCGACGCGTGTCCAGTCAATGGGGCGCGAGGCGATGTGCGATGAGCAGTCAATCACCAGCGGTGCGTCGCAGCCGAGTGCCTTCAGATCGGGCAGCTCATGCATCTCCACGCCGTGGATGGTCTCGTTGCTGCACACGTGCACATAGGCCGGGCGTTCGCTGAGCTGCCAGTCGCCGTAGGCCGGCAGGCTGGTGTGGCCATCGGCTTCGTTGCTGGCCGCCACGTGCACATCGCAGTACTGGCGGGCTTCCTTGGCCGACTTCTGCGACCACGAGCCCGTGATCACGTAATCGGCCCGGCCGCCCCGCGACAGGTTCATCGGCAGGATGGCGTTCTCGGCGATGGCGCCGCCCTGCATGAACAGCACCTTGAAGTGCGCCGGGATGGCCAGGATCTCGCGCAGGTCGGCTTCCGCCTGGTGGGCGATGGACAGGAACTCCTTGCCCCGGTGGCTCATCTCCATGACGCCCATGCCCGAGCCCTGCCAGTCAAGCATCTCTCGGGCAGCCTGCGCCAGCACCTCTTCAGGCAGGGTGGCCGGACCGGCTGAAAAATTGAACGGACGGGACATGGCGAAACGGGCAGGGCAGGAGGGGCAACCGGGCCAGCGCCCGGTCAGGGATCACTTCTTGGGTGCGGGCTTGGCAGCCGGCTTGGCTTCACCGCCGCCGCTGAGCTTGCCACCGGTGGCCTTGTCCAGGATGTTGCGGATGTTGGTCTCGGCGGTTTGCAGACGGGGCTGCACCTGCGGACGTGCATCAGCCACCACCTTTTCCAGGATGGTGTTGCTCATCTCGGGCAGCATGCCCTGGTACTTTTTCAGCACGGGCGAGTCCAGCATGGCCACGAGTTGCTTGAGCTCTTCGTCGCTGAACTTTTCTTCCAGCATGGGGCCCAGGGTGGACTGGCTCATCTTAGTGGCGCTGGCGCGCACGGCGGGCACGGCGGCGTCCAGGTACTTCTTGATCTCGGCGTCGACTTGCTTGGCCGTGGCTTCGCGTTTGTCTTCCGGCACAGCCTGGGCCATGATCTGGCGCACTCCAGCGGCCATTTGCAGGGCGGGGCGCTCGGCCACGGTGCGGGCCATTTCTTCCAGGGCCGGCTGCTGCAGCGACAGGATCTTCTGCACGTCGGCCTTCTTGTCGGCGTGGGCCGACACCGACAGGGTCATCAGGGCGGCGGCCATCGAAGCGGCCAGGGCGTTGCGGGTCAGGGTCATCGTGGGTCCTTGCGTCCTAGGGTGTGGGGGCTGGCGCAGCGCCAGCCTCCCGACTTGGTGTCGTCTGGTCAGGATTCGGTTCCACCGCTGTCGTCAGCGGCTTCCCCAGTCTGGGACCCGTCATCCTCGCCTGACGGGTTGGCGTCATTCTCAACGATGCGCTGCAGGCCGATCAGCTTGGCGCCTTCGTCCAGTGCGATCAAGGTCACGCCCTGCGTGGCGCGGCCCAGTTCACGGATCTCCGACACCCGGGTGCGCACCAGCACACCCTTGTCGGTGATCAGCATGATCTCGTCTTCAGGGCGCACCAGGGTGGCCGCCACGACCTTGCCATTGCGCTCGGATTGCTGGATGGCGATCATGCCCTTGGTGCCACGACCGTGGCGGGTGTACTCGACGATGCTGGTGCGCTTGCCGTAGCCGTTCTCGGTGGCGGTCAGCACGCTTTGCGACTCGTCTTCGGCCACCAGCATGGCGATGACCGATTGGCCTTCTTCCAGCATCATGCCGCGCACGCCACGGGCGCTGCGGCCCATCGGGCGCACGTCTTCTTCGTCGAAGCGCACCGCCTTGCCGCCATCGCTGAACAGCATCACGTCATGCTTGCCGTCGGTCAGGGCGGCGCCGATCAGGTAATCGCCCTCGTCCAGGCCCACGGCGATGATGCCGGCCTTGCGGGGGTTGCTGAAGTCGGTCAGCGGGGTCTTCTTGACCGTGCCCATGGACGTGGTCATGAACACGTAGTGGTCTTCAGGGAAGCTGCGGAACTCGCCGGTCAGCGGCAGCACCACGTTGATCTTCTCGTCCTTGTCCAGCGGGAACATGTTGACGATGGGCTTGCCGCGCGAGTTGCGCGAGCCCTGCGGCACTTCCCACACCTTCAACCAGTACACGCGGCCCCGGTTGCTGAAGCACAGGATGTAGTCGTGTGTGTTGGCGATGAAGAGCTGGTCGATCCAGTCGTCTTCCTTGGTGGCGGTGGCCTGATTGCCGCGGCCGCCACGCTTCTGGGCGCGGTATTCGCTCAGGGGCTGGCTCTTGATGTAGCCGGTGTGGCTGAGCGTGACCACCATGTCGGTGGGCGTGATCAGGTCTTCGGTGCCCAGTTCTTGAGCGTTGTGCTCGATGGTGGAGCGGCGTGCGCCCAGCTTGGTCTGGCCGAACTCGGTGCGGATGGCCGTGAGCTCATCACCGATGATGGTGGACACCCGCTCGGGCTTGGCCAGGATGTCCAGCAGATCGGCGATCTGGGCCATCACATCCTTGTACTCGCCGATGATCTTGTCCTGCTCCAGGCCTGTCAGGCGCTGCAGGCGCATCTGCAGGATCTCGCCAGCCTGGTCTTCGCTCAGGCGGTACAGGCCATCGGGTTGCATGCCGAAGTTGGGCGAGAGGCTCTCGGGGCGGTACAGCTGCGGGTCGCCTTCGACGCGCGACAGCATCTCGCGCACCAGCGACGAATCCCAGCTCTTGCTCATCAGGGCCGTCTTGGCCACGGGGGGCGTGGGCGAGGTCTTGATGGTCTCGATGAACTCGTCGATGTTGGCCAGGGCCACGGCCAGGCCTTCGAGCACGTGGCCGCGTTCGCGTGCCTTGCGCAACTCGTACACCGTGCGGCGGGTCACCACCTCGCGGCGGTGCTCCAGGAAGACGGTGACCAGGTCCTTCAGGTTGCACAGCTTCGGCTGACCGTCGATCAGCGCCACCATGTTGATGCCGAAGGTGTCCTGCAGCTGCGTCTGCTTGTACAGGTTGTTGAGCACCACCTCGGGCACTTCGCCGCGCTTGAGCTCGATCACCACCCGCATGCCGGACTTGTCGGACTCGTCCTGGATGTGCGCGATGCCCTCGATGCGCTTGTCGCGCACCAGCTCGGCGATGCGCTCCAGCAGCACCTTTTTGTTGACCTGGTAGGGGATCTCGTCGACGATGATGGCCTGACGTTGCCCGCGGTCGATGTCTTCGA
>CAMTVS010000122.1:0-13099 GCA_947085235.1 uncultured Aquabacterium sp.
CCACGGGCGAGGCGGCCTGGGCCAGCGCCTCCACCGTGCGCGCCGCCGGCACGGGCAGAGCCCCATCCATCCACCAGAACGCCACACCGGCGGCCATGGACCACAGCAGCGGGTTACGCCAGGCGGTGGGCCCGGTGCCACCCGATGGCCGCCCCCAGGCCAGGCACAGGGTGCTGAACAGCAGCACGTCCACCAGGATGGTGGCGGCCAGCGGTCCGGCGGCGGAGGTGCCCAGCAAGCCGGTCAGCAAAGGCAGACCCAAAAATCCGGTGTTGGGAAAGGTGGTGGCCAAAGCAGCCATCGCGGCATCCAGCCGAGGCCAGCGCTGCCATCGGGCCCAGCACGCTGCCAGGCCCACCACCACCACACCGGCCAGCGCATACACCAGTGCCAGGCCCCCCAACCCAGGCTGCAGCAGCGCACCACTGGCCCCGAGCTTGAACAGCATGGCCGGCAGGCCAAAGTACAGCACAAACACGTTCAAGGCGGGGATGCCCGCCAGCGGCACCAGACCGCCACGCGTGCCGGCCCACCCCAGGGCCACCAGCGCGAAGAAGGGCAAAAACTGAAGGAAGAGGGCCCACATGGGGCCCGATTGTGCGTCAGGCGCGGCGGGCGCCCCGCTCAACGCGGACGCCACATCGCCAGGATGCCGCCCCGACGCATCACGCGCCAGCCCAGCAACACCGCCAGCAGCACGGCGTACACCATCACCTCGGCCACATCATTCTTGGCCGACATCTTCCAGTAGAAGTGCAACAAGCCCAGCAGCGCGACCACATAGGCCAGCTTGTGCAGCATCTGCCAGCGCCGCCCACCGATGGCGCGGATGGCCGCATTGAACGAGGTCAGGGCCAGGGGCAGCATCAGCAACAAGGCCACCATGCCCACCAGGATGAAGTTGCGCTTGAACACATCGGCCACGATGTCAGCCACCAGCAGCGATTTGTCCAGCCAGGCATAGGCCAGAAAGTGCAGGGCCGCATAGACGAAGGCGGTCACACCCAAGGCGCGCCTGAAGCGCAGCAGCCCTGCCAGACCGGCCACATCGCGCAGGGGCGTGATCAACAGCGTCAGCCACAGAAAGCGCAGCGACCACTCGCCCGTCTCGCGGATCAGCCGCTCGGCCGGGTTGGCCCCCAGGGCATCACCCAGGCCCGCCACCAGCAAGACCAGCGCAGGCACCGCACACAGGGCCCAACACAGGGGCTTGGCCCAGGGCGCCAACAACACTCGGTTCACATCCATCTGCAATCGATCACCCCTGGGCGGTCAAAAGTTCTTGCGCAAATCCATGCCAGCGTACATCTGGCCCACCTGGGCCTCGTAGCCATTGAACATCAAGGTGGGACGACGAGGCGTGAACAACCCGCCCTCGCCGATGCGGCGCTCGGTGGCCTGGCTCCAGCGGGGGTGGTCCACCTTCGGGTTCACGTTCGAAAAATACCCGTATTCCTGCGGCGCCGCCTTGACCCAACTGGGGGTGTTGGGCTGAGCCGTCACGCGAATGCGCACGATGGATTTGGCGCTCTTGAAGCCGTACTTCCAGGGCACCACCAGGCGCAAGGGCGCTCCGTTCTGCTTCGGCAACACCTCGCCATACAGGCCAAAGGCCATCAGCGTGAGCGGGTGCATGGCCTCATCCAACCGCAAGCCCTCTTCGTACGGCCAGTCCAGCACGCTGGAGCGCAGGCCCGGCATCTGCTCGCGGTCGGCCAGGGTGTAGAAGCTCACGTAGCGCGCGCGGCCATTCGGCTCCGCACGGCGGATGAGGTGCGACAAGCTGTAGCCCACCCACGGGATCACCATCGACCAGCCCTCGACACAACGCAAGCGGTAGATGCGCTCTTCCATCGGGGCCAGCTTCAACAGGTCGTCCAGGCCCAGCGTCAAGGGCTTGTTCACCTCGCCCTCGATGCGCAACGTCCAGGGGCGCGTTTTCAGCGTGTGGGCGTATCGCGCCGGGTCGGACTTGTCCGTGCCGAACTCGTAGAAGTTGTTGTAGGTGGTGACGTCGTCGTACGGCGTGAGCTTGTCCATCACCACACCACCCGCCACTGCGGTGCGCTGGGCGGCCAGGGCCGGCAACTTGCCCGGCCCCTTCACCACCGCCGCCTGGCCTTGGGCCCAGGCCGGCGAGCCCATCAGCCCTCCCGCCCCCACCAGGGCGCCCGCCCCCGCCAGCCCTTGCAGCAACTGCCGCCGCTGCAGGTACACGGCCTGTGGCGTGACCTCGTGCTCAGGCAGCGTGCAGCCGCTGTCAGGATGCAGATGATGGTGCGAGGTGCGAACAAAGCTCATGACGACTCCTGGGGGGCGCATCGGGATGATGCCCCTGTGATGCCCTAGTCGTGTCTGAGCACCGAAACCTGACAAGGTTCCGGCGCCCTGCTGACCTGAAAGCGCCTGATGCCGCCTGAAACCGCTTCAGGCTGTGTTCTTGGCCGCCACCTTGCGCGCCGCCTTCTTGGCCGCCGGGGCCTTGGGCGCACGGGGCTCAAACTCGAAGCCCACCTTGCCCGCCTTGGCATCCCAGCTCAAGAAGGCCTTGAACTTGCGGCGCGTCTTGTTGGACACGAAGTTCTCCAGCAGGTCGGTCTTGCCCGTTTCCAGCAACTTGCCCATCTGCTCCGGCGCAATCGGCTGCTGCAAGATGATCTTGCCGCTCTTGAAGTCGCACTTGGCCTTGGTGGCGCCCAGGGTGTTCTCGCACACGTAGTTGGTGCCGTGCTCGTAGACACTGCCACCGCACTTCGGGCAGGCGCCCAGCGTGGTGGCGTTGCTGAAGTCCACTGGCTCGCCGGATTCTTCTTCCTTCTTGGCGTCGTCACCGAAGTCGAACTCCATCTTCCAGTTGTTCGTCTCCTCGTCCTTCACCAGCTTGAGCTCGGCCGTGAAGGGCCAGCCCGCCTTCGAGCGGAAGCCTTCCAGGGGGCCCAGCTTGTGCTCGGTCATCAGCTGCTCCACCTCGTGCAGCTCAAAGCTGCGCCCCGCCGGGATCTTGCCCATGCTGAAGCCACAGCCCTCGCCCTGGCCATCGGCCCCGGTGCAGGTGAAGCGGCGGTAGTTTTCTTTGACCACACCGCCACAGTTCGGGCACGGCGCCTTCAGCGTGGCGTAGTCGCCCGGGATGGTGTCGCGGTCGTACTCCTTGGCTTTTTGCACCACGCGCTGGGTCATGGCCGCGATCTCGGCCATGAAGGCCTCGCGGCTCAGGCGGCCCTTCTCCATCTCGGCCAGCTTGTGCTCCCAGTTGCCGGTCAGCTCGGGCTTGGTCAGCTCTTCCACGCCCAGGCCGCGCAGCAGGGTCACCAGCTGGAAGGCCTTGGCCGTGGGGATGATCTCGCGGCCTTCACGGAACATGTATTTTTCGGTCAGCAGGCCTTCGATGATGGCCGCGCGCGTGGCGGGTGTGCCCAGGCCTTTTTCCTGCATCGCGGCCTTCAGCTCTTCGTCGTCGATGAGCTTGCCCGCGCCTTCCATGGCGCTCAGCAGCGTGGCTTCGGTGTAGCGGGCGGGCGGCTTGGTCTTGTGGGCCGACACGACGATGTCTTCATTGGCCACCGACTCGCCGGCCTGCACCGGCACCAGGTGGGCGTCATCGCCCTCTTCGGCCGCCTCCTTGCCATACACGGCCAGCCAGCCCGGTTTGACCAGCACCTTGCCGTTGGTCTGGAAGTGATGCGTCTTGCCCGCAGCCGCCACCTTGGTGATGCGCGTGGTGACCTGGAACTCGGCCGAGGGGTAGAACACGGCGATGAAGCGCTTGACGACCATGTCGTACAGCTTGGCCTCGGCCTCGGTCAGGGCCTTGGGCGCCTGCAGCGTGGGGATGATGGCAAAGTGGTCTGACACCTTGGCGTTGTCAAACACGCGCTTGCTGGGCTTGATGTAGCCGTCGTTGACGGCCTTGCGCGCATGTTGCGACAGCTCGCGCAGCGGGCCCGGCATGTCCTCGTCGGCGATCATGCCCATGGTCTGCTTGACCACGCCCAGGTAGTCCTCGGGCAGGGCGCGCGAGTCGGTCCGGGGGTAGGTCAGCACCTTGTGCTTTTCATACAAGGCCTGGGCCAGGCCCAGCGTGGTCTTGGCACTGAAGCCAAAGCGCGAGTTGGCCTCGCGCTGCAGCGTGGTGAGGTCGTACAGCAGCGGGCTGGCCTGCGTGCTGGGCTTCGATTCTTCAGTGACCGTGCCGGTCTGCCCCCGCACGGCGTCGGCAATCGCCTGCGCCTCAGCGGCGCTCCACACGCGATCGGCCTTGAACTCGGCCTCGGCCGAACCCTCGGCGGCGTTCTTGTCTTTCTTGAAGTCCGGATCGAACCACTTGCCCTCGTAAGCCCCGGCCTGCGCGCCAAAGGTGCCACGCACCTCCCAATAATCGCGGAAGACGTGTTTGCGGATCTTCTCTTCGCGCTCGACCACGATGGACAGCGTGGGCGTTTGCACCCGGCCCACGGTGGTCAAGAAGAAGCCGCCGTCGCGCGAGTTGAACGCCGTCATGGCGCGCGTGCCGTTGATGCCCACCAGCCAGTCGGCCTCGGAGCGGCAACGTGCCGCCGAAGCCAGCGGCGTCATCTGCTCGTCGGTGCGAAGTTGCTCGAAGCCATCGCGGATGGCCGCCGGCGTCATGCTCTGCAGCCACAGACGCTTGACGTCCTTGCCCAGGCCCTTGGCGCGTGTCGTGGCCGTGCTGTCGGCCGCGTACTGCACGATCAGGCGGAAGATCAGTTCACCCTCGCGCCCCGCGTCACACGCGTTGATCAGCGTGGTCACATCCTTGCGCTTGATGAGCTTGACCAGCGCGTTCAGGCGCCCCTTGCTCTTGTCGATCGGATTGAGGTCAAAGTGGGGCGGGATGACCGGCAGATTGGCGAAGCTCCACTTGCCACGCTTCACGTCAAATTCATCCGGGGCCTTGATCTCGACCAGGTGACCCACGGCCGAGCTCACCACGTAGTGCTCGGACTCGAAATACTCGTCGTGCTTCTCGAACTTGCCGTCGACCGGCGTCAGGGCGCGGACGATGTCTTGGGCCACTGAGGGCTTCTCGGCGATGACCAGGGCTTTGCTCATGAGCTGATTTTTTCTGTTTGAGAACACGTCTCCGCGAGGGACGCATGGAATCCATTCATACAATCGGGCTTTCTCGCGCGCGCCTGCACACACGTGTACGCGCACGGGCACGCCCACGTGCGCACACGCCCACGCGCGCGCCCACACTTTCAATTTACCGAATCCGGCCGATGACGCAAGCCTTGAATAAACCCCACCCTGCGGCCCGAACGGCCAGCGCGCGTGTGCAGGCCGCCTCGGCCGGTCGTCGCACCCAGGTGCGCCGCTCCGGGGTGCACGGCAAGGGCGTCTATGCCATCCAGCCCATCGGCGCTGGCGAAGTGGTGCTGGAATACAAGGGCGAGATCATCACCTGGGAAGAGGCGCTGGAGCGCCACCCGCACGACCCTGAGCAGCCCAACCACACGTTTTACTTCCACTTGGACGACGGTCACGTCATCGATGGCAAGTACCAAGGCAACTCGGCCAAGTGGATCAACCACTGCTGCGAGCCCAACCTCGAGGCTGAGCAAGAAGGCTTTCGGGTGTTTCTGCGCGCCCTGCGCGACATCGCCCCGGGCGAAGAGCTGTTCTTCGACTACGGCCTGGTGATCGACGAGCGCATCACGCCCAAGCTCAAGAAAGAGTACGCCTGCTGGTGTGGCACGCCCAGCTGCCGGGGCACCATGCTGGCCACCAAGCGCCGCCGCTGAGGTCCACGAGTTCTGCCCGCCATCGCCGCCAGCCCTGGATGCCCACCACCCAGCCCCCCACGCCCCCAGCGGCCACGCAGCCAGCCGGCCTGCTGTCGGCCCTGAACCAGGCCGCGGAAGCGCTGTGGCAGGCCTGTGAAGCCGACTGGCCGGGCCTCAGCATCGAGGTGCGGCCTCAGGTGGACTCCACCAATACCCTGCTGATGCAGCAAGGTCGCCAGGGCCTGTGCGCCCCCACGGTGATGCTGGCGGTGTCCCAAACCGCGGGGCGTGGCCGGCACGGGCGCAGCTGGCTGGCCCACCCGGGCGACACGCTGGCGTTCTCGGTGGGCCTGCCCCTGGCGCTGGATCGCGTGCCGGGCGGCGGCAGTGCCCTCTCGCTGGCGGTGGGCCTGGCCCTGGCCGAGGCCCTGGACCAGGGCCTGAGCAGCTGGGCCAGCCAGCAACATCACCCCGCCACCGCATCGCCCCCCAACCTGCCCCCCACCCTGTCCCCTATTGGCCTCAAGTGGCCCAACGACCTGTGGCTGGGCCCGCGCAAACTGGGTGGCATCCTGATTGAAGCCACGCCCGCCCCCGGCCTGCCCGAGGCCGAGCGCTGGGTGGTGATCGGCGTGGGCCTGAACGTGCAGGGCCCGCCCCCCACCCCTGAGGCCACCAGCCTGTGGCCACGGGGCACCTCGGGCTCAGCCCCCGACCAGGCCCTGGCCACCGTCTGGCGCTGGCTGGTGCCCACGCTGCTGAGCCAGCTGCGCAGCTTCATGCACACGGGCTTTGCGCCCCTGCAAGCCCGATTTGCGCAGCGCGACGTGCTGCTGGGCCAAACGGTACAGTCGTGGGCCCCTCGGCCCGATGGCCCCACCGGCACCCCGCTAGGCCATGGGCAGTGCCTGGGCGTGGACGCCGACGGCGCCTTGCTCGTGCATACTGCGCAGGGCTTGCAGCGCTGGACCAGCGGCGAAGTCACCGTGCGCCCGGCCTCGGCCGCTGTCACCACCCCATCGGGGTCTTGAACCGAACCATGTTGCGTCTTTTGCTTGTGATCCTGCTGCTGGCCAATCTGGGCTATTTCGCCTGGACGCAAGGCTGGCTGGGCAGTGCCGCGCCCGAGGTGGCGCAAGCGGCTGCACGCCCTGAAGTACAAGCTGAGCGCATCAATGTGCTGGAGCGCCACCCGATCGCCCTGACCGCGCCAGCGGCAGCCACCGGCTCGACCATCGACGCAACCATCGCTGGCACCGCGCCATCGTCCACACCCGAGGCACCCGGCAACATCTGCATCGAGGCGGGCCCCTTCGACGAGGCCGAATTTGCGCAGGTCAGCACGGCCGTTCGCGCCCTGCGCCCAGACCTGGTCTGGGAGACCCTGACACGGGCCAGCCCCGAGCAATGGTCGGTCTACATGGGCCCCTTCGACAACGAGGCGGCACTGGAGCGCAAACAAGCCGAGCTGGACCAGATGCCCCGCTTGCGCTACGAGGTGCTGCGCACACCCGCCAGCCTGGCGCCCGGCCTGAGCCTGGGACGCTACGACAGCGAGGCCGCCGCCAATGCCGCCCTGGAGCGCCTGAAGCAAACCGGGGTGCGCACGGCCAAGGTGGTGCAACTGCGCCGCGCCATCGAGCGCCAACTGCTGCGGGTCAATCAGGCTGACAGCGCCACCCAGGTAGCCCTGTCCGGCCTCACCCTGCCCAGAGGACAGACCTTCACGGCCTGCAGGTTCTGAGGCCCGCTCGGCGGCCGGTGACCGCACCGATCATCCACAGCGCCGCCAGACCAGCCAGCCAGGGCCAGGACAAGGTACCACCGCCGCCGCCACCCCCTGAGCTGGACTGCTGTCGATCTGGCGTGAAGTAACCGGCAGTGACCGGCGCTGGCTGGAAGGGTTCAATGGTGTCAGGCAAACCACCCAAGACGGCTTGTACGGCACGCCCTGCATCCAACACACCAGAGCCGCACGTGGAACTGGTGCAACGACACGCGCCCGTAGAGCCAAGCGAACAAATACCCGCCACCGATAACAGTTGGGATGAGTCTGACAGATCCTGCTCAACCTCAGACCAGGGCTTTGCCGAACTGGTGATCAGCTGCAACAGTTCGTCAACTGTCAGCCCAGGATTGAGGGCCAGCATCAACGCAGCAACACCTGCGGCTTGAGGGGCTGCGAAACTGGTTCCCGCCAACCTGCGCATGATGAAAGAGCTGGTGGCTGTGGTGGTGCCCGCATTCGACAAGGCATAAACCCAAGAATCGTTGATGGATGACACATCGCCCGCTGACACGGCCAGCCCCCATGACGATCCGCTGGTTTGCACAAAATTGGCATAGCTGGCTTTGGTGCCACGCTGGTGCAAGGCCGTGACCGCCAACACGCCAGAACAAGCCGCGGGCACCGTCGGCGTGACGTCCCCCACATTGTTGCTGTTGCCGTTACCAGCTGACGCCACCAGAAGGGTGCCACGCTGCCGGAGCGTCGCGACAATCTGCGGGTACAGAGTACCTGTACAGCTCCCTTCACTGCCGTAGCTCAAGCTGATGACGCGTGCAGGTTGCGGGTTGTTGGTGAATGCTGGGGCACCTTGGTAGCTCACACCGGCCGACCACAACAAGCCCTCGTAAATATCGCTGCGGTCGGCCCCACACACGCTACCCACCCGTACCGGAAGAACCCAGCGACGACCATGCCCCTCCGGCAGCGGCGCGAGCATGCCGGCCCCCGCCACACCATTATTGGTGCGAGCACCCAGCATGTTCAAAATCGAGAAGCCGTGCCAACTGCTGTCAGACACATCACAGTTGTTGGGGTAAAGCACACCACCGCTCTGCTTCTGCGACAAGGTGAGGTAGTCCCCAGGGTCTGTCGGGTCATCGTCGATGCCATTGCCATCGCGGGCGTACTCCAGCTCTGACACAAAGTCATAACCTGGAAACAAGCGCCCGTCCAGATCTGGGTGCTCGAGCTTGCCGGTGTCCAGCACCGCCACCGTCACGGGATAAACCGTCTGGCCATTCATGGCCGCCCACGCAGCGGGAAAGTCCGCTATGCCAGCCCTTGCTTGAGTACGTGCTGACAACCAGACCTGCTGATTGGGGAAAGCGCCCGACGCATAGTCGGGATCATTCAAGGGCGTCGTCACCGTGTTTGCGGTCATGGGCGTCATGGACATCCGCCGCTCAATCACATTGACCTCAACCCACTCCACATCGGGATCTTGTCGAAGCCGGCGCGCCTCCGCCTCCGCCTCGGCCACCGTCAACAGGCGCCCTGCATGCACGACGTTGGCCCCGAACGCTGTTGGTTTGTGGGTCAGCATGCTCACACGCTGACGCTGCGTGGCCTGCCACAAGCGCGATCGCTGGCTGGTGGGGCCGTCCGAGGGCACCGCGGCAGCGGCCAGACGCACCACCGGCTGGGGCTTGGACTCTTTGAGCTTGACGATCCAGCCGCGGGCCAGTGGTTCGGGCGCAGGGCTGGTGGTGGAGGCCGTCGAACCCGTCGCCCACACTGCTCCAGCCAGGCAGCCGCCCAGCACCCTTATCCACCACGCATGACGACACCGCATCCTCAAACACCTTCTCATGTTGTTCTGCCGCATTATGGGCGGTCTGTGTCGCGTGGCCGACGCGACGTGGACTTGACGCACTTGCCCGCATCACATCCTGTTGCCGATGTCACAAGCCGCATCGATCCTGACGCTGATCCAGCCCAGTCTCCACGCAGTCATTGCACCATGAAAAAAGCCCCCAGCAGGGGGCTTGTGTGTGCGCTCAGGGATGGTCCCAACCCTGAGTTGCCGAGTCAACGGCGCATCATCAAGGAATCACTTGGCGATAACGCGGGCCATTTCCAGGCACTTGTTGGAGTAGCCCCACTCGTTGTCGTACCAGGACACGACCTTCACGAAGGTCTTGTCCAGGGCGATGCCGGCTTCGGCGTCGAACACCGAGGTGCAGGGCTCGCCACGGAAATCGGTGGCCACGACCTTGTCTTCGGTGTAGCCCAGCACGCCCTTCATGGCGCCTTCCGAGGCGGCCTTCATGGCGGCGCAGATCTCTTCGTAGGTGGCTTCCTTGTTCAGCTCGACGGTCAGGTCCACGACCGACACGTCAGAGGTGGGCACGCGGAAGGCCATGCCGGTCAGCTTCTTGTTCAGCTCGGGGATCACCACGCCCACGGCCTTGGCAGCGCCCGTGCTGGAGGGGATGATGTTCTCGAGGATGCCACGGCCGCCGCGCCAGTCCTTGTTCGAAGGGCCGTCCACGGTCTTTTGCGTGGCGGTGGCGGCGTGCACAGTCGTCATCAGGCCGCGCTTGATGCCCCAGGTGTCGTTCAGCACCTTGGCCACGGGGGCCAGGCAGTTGGTGGTGCACGAGGCGTTGGAGATGATGGCCTGACCGGCGTAGGTGCTGTGGTTCACGCCGTAGACGAACATCGGAGTGTCGTCCTTCGAGGGGGCCGACAGGATGACCTTCTTGGCACCGGCCTTCAGGTGGGCCTCGGCGGTTTCCTTGGTCAGGAACAAACCGGTCGATTCGATCACGACGTCAGCACCGACTTCGTCCCACTTCAACTCGGCAGGGTTCTTCACGGCGGTCAGGCGGATCTTCTTGCCATTGACGATCAGGTTGTTGCCATCCACGGCCACGTCGCCCTTGAAGCGACCGTGCACGCTGTCGTACTTCAGCATGTAGGCCAGGTAGTCGGGCTCCAGCAGGTCGTTGATGCCGACGATTTCGATGTCGTTGGCAAAGTTCTGGACAGCGGCACGGAACACCATGCGGCCGATGCGGCCGAAGCCGTTGATACCGATCTTGATCGCCATGATGGAAAAAACCTCTTGTGGAAATCTGTTTGAAAACGAACGCCCTGACGGTGGCCAGGGCGCCTCGCGGAAAACCCGCTAGCTTAAATGATCAGCGGCGGTTCTTGAGCACCTTCAGCACCGTGGCCACCACGTTCTCGGGGGTGAAGCCAAAGTGCTTGAACAGCACGCCAGCGGGGGCCGACTCGCCGTAGGTGTCGATGCCCACCACGGCGTCAACGCCATACTTCCACCAGAAGTCCGTCACGCCAGCCTCGACGGCCACGCGGGGCAGCTTGGGCGGCAGCACGGCCTTCTTGTAGGCCACGTCCTGGCGGTCGAACACGGTGGTCGAGGGCATGGACACCACGCGCACCGGCACGCCGCGCTTGGCCAACTCGGCCTGCGCATGCAGAGCCAGTTGCACTTCCGAGCCGGTGGCGATGATCACGGCCACGGCCTTCTTCTTCAGGCCCACCTCGGCCGGCTCGGCCAGCACGTAGGCGCCTTGCGTCATCACATCGGCGTCGGTCTTGGGCGCGTACGGCAGGTTCTGACGCGACAGCAGCAGGGCCGAGGGACGGTTCTTGTTGGCCAGGGCCATGGTCCAGGCCACGGCGGTCTCGGCCGTGTCGGCCGGGCGCCAGACGTCCAGACCGGGGATCAGGCGCAGGCTGGCGGCATGCTCCACCGACTGGTGCGTGGGGCCGTCTTCGCCCAGGCCAATCGAATCGTGCGTGAACACGTGAATCACGCGCTGCTTCATCAGCGCGGCCATGCGGATGGCGTTGCGGCTGTAGTCGCTGAAGGTCAGGAAGGTGCCGGCATAAGGAATGTAGCCACCGTGCAGGGCCACGCCATTCATGATGGCGGCCATGCCGAACTCGCGGACACCGTAGTTGATGTGGCGACCGGGCTTGCCGTCGGTGGTGACGATCTTGCCATCATCGCCCACGCGGAAGGCCGGCGTGCTCTTGGTGTTGGTCAGGTTCGAGCCGGTCAGGTCGGCCGAGCCGCCCAACATTTCAGGGATGGCGGCCGTGAAGAACTCCAGCGCGATCTGGCTGGCCTTGCGGCTAGCCACGGTCTCGGCCTTCTCGTGGGCGGTGGCCACGGCCTGCACGTCGATCTCGGCGAAGTTGGCGGGCAGCTCGCCCTTCATGCGGCGCTCGAACTCGGCCGCTTCAGCGGGGAACAGGGCCTTGTACGCCTCAAAGCGCTGGTTCCAGTCGGCCACCAGTTGCTCGCCATCGGTCTTGGCGTCCCAATCGGCACGGACTTCTTCGGGGATCACGAAGGGCTCGTGCGCCCAGCCAATGGCCTCGCGCGTGAGCTTGATCTCATCACCACCCAGCGGCTCGCCGTGGGCCTTGGCCGTGTTGGCGCGGTTGGGTGAGCCCTTGCCGATGGCGGTCTTGCAGATGATCAGCGTGGGCTTGTCAGACGACAGCTTGGCCTTGACGATGGCACCATCCACGGCGTCCACATCGTGGCCATCCACCGGACCGATCACATTCCAGCCGCAGGCCTCGAAGCGCTGCGCCGTGTTGTCGATGAACCAGGGCGCCACCTGACCGTCGATCGAGATGCCGTTGTCGTCGTACAGGGCGATCAGCTTGTTCAGCTTCCAGGCACCGGCCAGGGCCACGGCTTCGTGGCTGATGCCTTCCATCAGGCAGCCATCGCCCAGGAACACATAGGTGTGGTGATTGACGATGTCGTGGCCCGGGCGGTTGAACTCGGTGGCCAGCATCTTCTCGGCCAGCGCAAAGCCCACCGCATTGGTGATGCCCTGCCCCAGCGGGCCCGTGGTCGTCTCAACACCGGGGGTGATGCCCGCCTCGGGGTGGCCCGGCGTCTTGCTGTGCATCTGGCGGAAGGCCTTGAGGTCGTCGATCGACAGCTCATAGCCCGTCAGGTGCAGCAGCGCGTAGATCAGCATCGAGGCGTGACCGTTGGACAGCACGAATCGGTCGCGGTCGAACCATTGCGGCTGCGCAGGGTGGTGGCGCAGATGACGGCTCCACAGGGCCACTGCCATGTCGGCCATGCCCATCGGCGCACCGGGGTGCCCGGAATTGGCTTGCTGGACGGCGTCCATGGCCAGCGCACGGATGGCGTTGGCCATGGCAGTGATGTTCTTGGTGGGGTGGGACATGGTGCGGGCGTTACAGTCAGGCGAAACTATCATTTTAGCCCGCGCCAAGCGCTCAGCGACTTGGGCTCACATACGCTTCTTGTCGTAAAACAGCATGCGGCTCAAGCCGGTCTCGCAAGAGCACCACGACAGCAGACCGGTCGCGACTGAGTACGGGTAAGTACACGACTGGCGGCTCCCCAATGGTGGGAGATGTCACGCCCTGCGGCGGGGTGTAGTCTAGCGCGGCACGCAACACCGCCGCCTGCTGAGCCAAGTAGGGCATCCACAGCCCTTGTTGTGCTGCGAGATGCTCGCCGCTCAATGCACGCATGGTGGCAGCCAGTTGTTCATCTGCACTTTCAAAGGGCCTCAGGGCATATAAGATCGGAAGA
>CAMTVS010000123.1:0-14757 GCA_947085235.1 uncultured Aquabacterium sp.
ACAAGCGCCTCTTCCCCGGCAACAAGGTGCGCTTGAAGGGCGGCTACGTCATCGAATGCACTGGCTGCACCAAAGACGCCGACGGCCAGGTCACCGAGGTGCTGGCCGCCCTGGTGCCCGACACCAAGAGCGGCACGCCCGGTGCCGACAGCGTGAAGGTGAAAGCCGCCATCACGTGGGTGGGTGTGGCCGACGGCGTGCCCGCGGAGGTGCGGCTGTACGACCGCTTGTTCACCGATCCGCATCCCGATGCCGGCGGCAAGGACTTCAAGGCCAGCCTGAACCCCGAGAGCGTGAAGGTGGTGACGGCCTATGTGGAGCCCTCACTGGCCGCTGCGCAGCCGGACCAGAAGTTCCAGTTCGAGCGTTTTGGCTACTTTGTGGCCGATCGCCATGACCATGTGCCTGGCAAGCCGGTGTTCAACAAGATCACTGGCCTGAAGGACGGCTGGAAGTGAGCCTGACCGCCCGCCTGCGCCGCCAATTGCTGGTGCTGGCGGGGCTGGTCTGCCTGGGCCTGGCGGGTTTGGGCGTGGTCTTGCCGGGCTTGCCCACCACGCCCTTCGTGTTGCTGGCCGCCGCTTGTTTTGCGAAGGCCTCACCGGCGCTGCACGGTTGGTTGCTTCGGCACCGCTGGATGGGGCCCATGGTGCGCGACTGGGAATCCCATCGCAGCCTGCCGCGCCGCATCAAGGTGCTGGCTATTGCCATGATGGTCACCATGGTCGGTTTGTCCGTGTGGCAGTTGGCCGGGCGCCCCTGGGTGCAAGGCGTCATTGCCCTGGCCGGGGTGGTGGGGGTGATCGTGGTGGCGCGCATTCCCACACGGGCACCGGTGCCCGCGCGTGCGCCGGGTCAGTAATGCGGCGGCAGCTCGTCGCGCAGGCTGCGGAAGCCGCCGCTTTGGCCTGACTGGCTGGCTTGCTCGCGCAGCGACTGAATCTCGTGCACCAACAGGTCGATCATGGACTGCTGGCGCGCCACCGTGAGGTTGAGCGTGTCCAGCAGGTCTTCGGCGTAAGCCGCTTTCATTTCGAGCTCGGTGATGCGAGCCTCCAGGCGGTCCTGGGTGTCGTCGGGCCGAGGTGACACAGGCGAAGTGGCGGCCGGCGTGGGGCTCGGTGTGGTGCTGTTCATGGGCGGCTTAAAAGGACGGGTCTGGCACGGTGGGATCAGGCTCGGCACGGGCCGCCAGGCGCTGGGCGCGGCGGGCCTGCAAGGCCTCCAGTCGCTCACGCTCATCGGCCTGTGCACCAGGGCCGGGCCGCACCGTCACATCGCGGGCCTGCACCGCCTGGCCGCTGACCGTTGTCAACTGCAAGGGCCCCAAGGCTTCTCCGCTCGCGCGATCGACCAAGGTCACGGCGGGGCCCTCGGGCAGGGCTTCATGCTGGTCGCCCCATTGGGTCAGGGCCACCATCACAGGCAGCAGGTCGCGTCCTTTGGGGGTCAGGGCGTAGGCCAGGGCCTTGCCGTTCTGGCTGGTCTGCGTCACCTCCAGCACGCCGTGCGCCACCAGGCGGCTCAAACGCTGGCTGAGGATGTTGGGCGCGATGCCCAGCCGTGATTCGAACTCGCCAAAGCGCCGAGCGCCCCAGAAGGCCTCGCGCACGATGAGCAGCGTCCACCATTCGCCGATCACGTCCAGTGACCGGGCGATGGAGCAACGCATGTGGGCAAAGCTGCTGCGAGACATGACTGGATTGTAGGCTGCGAGACGTTTACTTGCATCATGAAAGTACATCGGCTAGCATGCGATTACTTTCAATACGCAAGTAAGTCTGGAGTGCTTGATGGCCGAGATCGCCCTGTTTGTTCATTCCACCGGCACCGGTCCGTTCATGTGGACGAAGTTGCTGGCGCAGCGTCCGGAAGGACTGACACCGCTCACCCCCAGCAACCGGGGCTACAGCCTGGCCGACATGGTGCCCCGGGGGCAGCCCTTGACCTTGGCTGAAGAGGTGGCCCATATGCGCGCGCAGATTCCTGAAGGCACGACGGCGCTTCACCTGGGAGGGCATTCCTATGGTGGTCTGGCCGCCTTGACCCTGGCGCTGGATTCGACCTTGCCGGTGCGCTCGGTGTGGTTGTACGAGCCGGTGCTGTTTGGCGCCCTGCGCGCCGAGATGCCCACGCTGCCTGAGGATGCGGCGGCTGACGTGCGGGGTCTGTTCGACGGCGAGCACTCGATGCTGGATGACGAGACCGGTGGCCTGGCGCCCTGGCTGGAGCGCTTTGTGGACTACTGGAACCAGCCGGGTGCCTGGGCGGCCATGAGCGACAAAGCCCGGCAGATGGCCGAGTTCGTGGGCTGGAAGATGTACCAGGAGGTGCGGGCCGTGTCGACCACGGCCGAGCCCTTTGCCCACTACCGCCTGTCGGTGCCACTGACCCTGGTGCGGGGCGAGCGCTCGCCCGCGCCCACCCGCGAGATGGTGCAGCGCCTGGCGGCCGTCAACCCGCAAGCCGAGGTTGAGGTCTTGACCAGCCTGGGACACATGTCGCTGTTGAGCGCGCCGGTCCAGGTGCTGCCCTCGTTGCAACGTCATTGGGCCCGTGTCATGGCCTGACCCTGCTTTGACGTGGGCGGATGCACGGTTTCGCACGCCAGGTGGCGGTGGCGGCTGATGGGGCTGCGTACGATGTGGTCATGAACGATTCAAGCCATCTTCCACCTTCAGGGCTCGCCGTGCCGCAGCATGTGGCCGTCATTGGCGCCGGCATCGCGGGACTGAGCTGCGCCACCGCCTTGCAGCAAGCGGGGTGCCGAGTCACTGTCTTCGACAAAAGTCGGGGGCCGTCTGGCCGCATGAGCACCCGCCGGGCTGAAGGCTGGCAGTGTGACCATGGGGCCCAGTACTTCACCGCCCGCGATGCCGCCTTTGCGGCACAGGTGCAGCGCTGGGTTCAGGCCGGCTGTGTGGCCCCCTGGTCGCCGCGCTTGCGGGCCTGGTCGCGTGAGGCGGGTTGGAGCCAGCCCAGCGACGCCGTGACCCGCTGGGTGGGCGTGCCCCGCATGACCGCCCCGGCGGCGGCCATGGTGAGCGCCTTGAAGGACGCGGGGCACCCGCTGCACCTTCAGCACACCGTGACGGGCCTGCAGCGCACGCCCGCAGGTTGGCGCCTGCAGGTGGCTGAAGCCGACGCTGGATCAGATGCCCCCGGTGTTGATGCGGTGTTTGACGCCGTGGTGTTGGCCGTGCCTTCGCCCCAGGCGGCCCCCTTGTTGCAGCCTCTGGCACCGGCCTGGGCGGCCGAGGTGCAGGCCGCGCGCATGCGCGGCAGTTGGGCGCTGATGGTGCGCTATGAGCAGCCCGTGGCCTCGCAGCTGGGATGGGATGCGGCGTTCGTCAACACCCCCCCTTTGCGCTGGCTGGCCTGCGACAGCCACAAGCCCGGGCGCTCAGCCCAGCCTGAAACCTGGCTGTTGCACGCTGATGCGGATTGGAGCGATGCCCACATCGAAGATCAGCCCGAGTCGGTGGCGGCCACCTTGCTGGCCGCGGCCGCTGAGCTGGGCCTGCCGTCACCGCAGGCTTGGACCGCCCACCGCTGGCGCTATGCCGATGCCGCGCCTGGGGCCATCCCCCCCAGGGCTTGGGATGCCACCCTGAGCCTGGGCGTGTGTGGTGACTGGATGAACGAGGGCAAGGTGGAAGGCGCCTGGTTGAGCGGGCGTGATCTGGCACGGCGCATGGTGTCATCCGTGCTGTGATAGAACTTCAGGGTTGACCCAACCCTGAAAGGACCCGTGCATGGCCATTCCCTGGCTGGTGTTGCTCAAGACCGTGCCCTGGGCGGACGTGATCTCGAACGCCCCCGCGATCGCCGATGGCGCCCGCAAGCTGTGGAAGAAGGTGGGCGGCACGGGGGCCACGCCCGAACCCATGCCCCCCGCGCCCATCGTGGTGCCCCCAGGGGGCGATGTGGTGCAGGCCTTGCGCACGCGTGTGGAGCACCTGAGCGCGGAGACGCGCCTGCTGCAGCAGGAGTTGCAGACCTCGTCCGAGTTGATCAAGGCCCTGGCCGATCAGAACACCCTGCTGGTGGAGCGCGTCGAGGCGCACCGTGTGCGCCTGCGCTGGCTCAGCGCGTTGTTGCTGCTGATGGGCCTGGGATTGGCAGGGCTGTGGTGGCGTTTGGCGTGAGGGCCGGTCTGACCACAGGCGCGTGCCAAGTGCCCCCCACGGGCAGCACCTGAAAGGCCTCAGGCGCCAGGCCCGCCGCCTCGCGCGCTTGCGCCAGATCTTGTGGCGGGGCGTCAGCCCGTTCATCGCTGAGGATGAACGTGCCCCAGTGCACGCCAATGCTTTGACAGGCCTGCAAGTCCTGGTGGATGCGCACAGCCTCGGCCGGGTTGACGTGGTAGTCGCGCATGAACCAGCGTGGCGCGTAGGCCCCGATGGCGATCAGGGCCAAGTCAGGGCCCGCGCAGCCCGCTGAGTGGGTGTGATCCTGCGGCTGCTGAAACAAACGCTGGTACGTGGCTTTGAAATCGGGGCTGTAGCCCGTGTCGCCGCTGAAGTACCAGCGCCAGGGCCGGTACGGTGGGGTGGAGTTGAGCGAGGGCATGACCGCCCAGCCGCCCCACAAGGTCTGTCGGCGATCACGCAGGCCCCGGGCTGACCAGTGCTGCACGGGCGTCAGGTGAAACTGCACGCCCCGCACCTCATGGTGCTGCCACCAGTCCAGCTCGATCACCCGGGTGATGCCGCGTTGCCGAAACCACTCGGCCAGGCGCAGTGGCACCAGGAACAGCGGTGAACCGCCGGGCTGTGCCGCCAGGGCGCGCACCGAGGCGTCGTCAAGGTGGTCGTAATGGCTGTGCGAGATCAGTACCACGTCGATGTGGGGCAGTTGCGCCATCGACAGTCCGGGCGCCTGCAGGCGCCGGGGGGGGGCCCGCCCAGGACACGGGCGAGGCGCGCTCCGAGAAGTGTGGATCGGTCAGCACGTTCAGGCCCAGCGCCTGGACCAGCACGGTGCTCTGGCCCACCCAGGTGGCGGCAGGCTGCATGGCGGCGCCTGCTTGCGCGTTGCGCTGGATGACGGCCAGATCGGGCGTGGTGCGCGGGGTGGGCACCACCACCGGGCGCTCATCCTGGCGCACAGCCTTGGGGCCGAAGCGTCGCTCCCACTGCCAGCGCAGGAAGGTGCCGAAGCCCTTGCGCTCATCATCGATGTGCAGGTTGCGAAAGCCCGTGTCGGTGTGGTGGGCGGGGCGCGTGGTGTCGGCCTGGGTTGCCCCTTTGGGCAGGGGCGCGCAGGCCGTCAACGCGCCGGCCATGAGCAGCGCAGCCCACGTGGCCAGGGTGTGTCGCGTCATGCCAAGGCAGACCAGTTCATTCTCCCTTGGCGCTGCCCGTGTCCGACTTGCCGCCGCCACGCCGTCCGCCACGGCTGCGGGGTGCTCGGGCTGGCGGGGTGTCGGCAGCCTGGGTGGCTGCAGGCGCCTCAGAGGCGGCGGGTGGCGCCGAGGGCTGATCAGCCGGTTCTGCCGCCTTGGATGCGGTTCGACCCCGTCCACCACCGGTGCCACGTGCCGCTGTTTTGCGGGCGCTGCGCTTGGCGGCGGGGGCAGGGGGCGTGTCGGTATCGGCCGTTGTGGGGGCGCTGATCTGGGCCTCGGGCACCGTAGGGGCATCGTTGGCGGTGGTGTTCTGGGCAGCGGGCACGTTGGCGGGCTCCTCATGGCGTCCACCACCACCAGCACCACCACCACCTCGGCGGCCTCGGCCGGAGCGGCTGCGGTTGCCTGCGCCGGTGCTCTGACGATCACGACGGGGAGCGGCCGCTTCGCGGTCATGCTCCAGCGTGTCACCCTCTTCGGCCATGAAAGACGACACCACATCGGCCACGGCCTCGTCGCTGTGGGCCGATGGCCCTGCGCTCATTGGCTCAGAGCCCGGTACGGGCGCCACGTGCGGCTGGGCCGCTGATGGTGTGGCCTGCGCCGCCGTCGGCACCCCGGTGCCACGTGACACATAGGTGCCCGACTTCTCGTCGCGACCGAAGTCCAGCAGCCCACGGGCACGGGCCTCTTCCAGCAGGTTCCCGAAGGTGCGGAAGCCGTGGTAGTTCTCGTTGAAGCCTGGGTTGCGGCGCTTGATGGCTTCTTTGAGGACGGACGCCCAGATGCGGCCGCCTTCGTCGCGGTCGGTCACCAGGGCATCGTAGGTCTCGGCCGCCAGTTCGACCGCCTTGGTGCGGCGGGCGTCCATCTCGGCCTTGCGCTTGGCCTCTTCTTCGGGCGAGCGGCGTGGTTGGACTTGATCGCGGCCCTCACGTCGGGCCGACTGGCGTTGGCTGTCGCGCACCAGGTCGTCGTAGAAGATGAACTCGTCGCAGTTGGCCGTCAGCAGGTCCGAGGTGGATTGCTTGACGCCCACGCCGATCACGTACTTGGCGTTCTCGCGCAGCTTGGAGACCAGCGGCGAGAAGTCTGAATCGCCCGAGATGATGACGAAGGTGTTGACGTGGGCCTTGGTGTAGCACAGGTCCAGCGCGTCCACGACCATGCGGATGTCGGCCGAGTTCTTGCCGGACTGGCGCACGTGCGGGATCTCGATCAGCTCGAAGTTGGCTTCGTGCATGGGGGCCTTGAAGCCGCGGTAGCGTTCCCAGTCGCAATAGGCCTTCTTGACGACGATGCTGCCTTTGAGCAGCAGGCGCTCGAGCACCTTCTTGATGTCGAACTTGTCGTAGTTGGCTTCGCGCACGCCGAGGGCGACGTTCTCGAAGTCGCAGAACAGCGCCATGCTGATGTGGTCAGGGGTAGAGGCCATGAGGAGGTGTGTGGGGTGTGTGATGGAGACGCGCCCGCTTCAGAGCAGGCCCGCCTCTCGGAGGTAGGCACTGGGCCGGTCGGCGTCGCACAGCAGCGTCAGGCGCTGGCGCGCACGGGTCATGGCCACGTACAGCAGATTGCGATTGTCCACGGTATCGCCGCCGGGCGCGAATTCACCGCGGTTCAGCCCAGGCACGATCACGTGATCGAACTCCAGGCCTTTGGCGGCTTCGATGCTGCTCAGCAGCAGGCAGCGCTGGGCCTTCATGGCCTGCTGGCGCAGCTCGCGCTCGTTCATGGCGCGGAAGAAGGCCGTGAGGTGGTCAAAGCCATGGGCCGATCGGATCAGGCCCTCGATGTTGCCCACCACCTGGGCGATGTCCTGGCTGCGCACCAGCACCCTCTCGGCCAGGGCCTGTGGCTGCAGGACACGCACAAAGCGGCGCTGCAGTTGCTCGGTGTCGTCACTGTCCAGCACGTCCAGGGCGTCTTCCAGGCGCTCGCGCACGGCCTGAGGTGCATTGCGCAGCACCTGGTTGTTCAGGAAGGCCTGGGCCAGTTGCGGTTGCTGGGCCACGTCGCGGATGGCCTCGGCTTGCAGTTTGTGGTGGCGGGCCTGGGCGTCAGGGTCATCACCGCTGGCGGGTACCCCGTCATCGCCCTCGCTGACGAACGAGCCTGAAAAGCTCAACAAGGCGTTCAGCACGGCCTGCCTCACGTCCACACGTTCGATGCCGTCCAGACAGCCCCGTCCGCAGGCATACAGGCCCCGCACAAACAGCACCTCGGGGCGCTGCAGGTAGGGGCTGAAGCCGGTGGTGCGGTAGTCCAGGCCATGGTCTAGCAGCAGGTTTTCCAGCTCGACCGACTGGTGGGGGTGACGCAGGAGGATGGCAATGGCCGACAGCGGAGCCTCGGGCGACAGGCCCACACGGTCGCGCACCAGCCGCGTCAGGTGCCAGCGCTGATCGGCCAGGCTGGTGGTGCGGATCAGCTCGACGTCGGTGTCGCGCGCGGTTTGCGCCGCGTAGGGCTTGTGGCGGGCCACGCGGCTCACGGCCTGGGCCAGGCGGGGGCCAAAGCGCCAGCTGGTGCTCAGCGGCAGGCGGGTGGCCGGCGCCACCTCGCGGTCGAAGGTCTCGCCCATGAAGGTGGCGTCGGCCCCGGCCAGGGCGTGGATCACCTGGTCGCGGTCGCCCACACCCACAAAACCCGCGTGGTTGCGGGCCATCAGCTCGCGCAGCACCGTGAACATGGCGCGGTTGGTGTCATGCATCTCGTCGACCAGCAAAAGCTGCAAGCCCAGCGCCAGGGGGTGGTCTTGCCCTGCCTCGCCACCCAGCCAGCCCTCGTCATCGCGCAGCAGGCAGGCCAGGTCGTAGGTGGCGTCCTGCGGGCCGCGAAACACCGGGTGGTCGGGGTGCCCACCCCGGCGGATCTGTTCATAGGCCCGCAGCACCTTCAGCGTCATGTAGTCCTGACCCAGCTCGGCCGCCAGGGTCGGGCTCAAGCGCCGATCGGCCGCTTCGGTGTGCAGCAACAGCGTGCCCTTGAGGTAGTCGAAGCTGGCCAGCAGGCCTTCCACACTGGCCTCGCCGCTGTCGTGGATGTTCAGGGCCTCGGGGTAGGGCTCGTCCATGCGCTGCTGCACCCGCCCGATGGCCGCCAGCACATGGGGCCGCCGCTGCTCGGCCAGGGGCAGGGCGGGGGTGTCGGTGCCCTCGATGTGGCGCAGCCGCGCTGCACAAAAGGCTTCGAAGGTGCACACCTGCACGGCACGGCGCGTGGCTGCAGGCAGGCCGATGCGGGCCAGCGCCTCTTGAAAGGCCTGCACGGCGGCGTCGGTGTAGGTCAGCACCAGCACGCGGGTGGGGTCGGCCCCGCGCAGCAGGGCCTGGGCCAGGCGCAGGGCCAGGGTGGTGGTCTTGGCCGCACCCGCGTTGGCCTCGATGATCAGATGGGCCTTGCGCGCCAGCTGGATGGCGCGTTGCTCGGCCGTGGGCACCAGGCCCTTGGGCTCGAAGACGGTGTCGGGGCTGCTCACAGGCCGCGCGGGTCCTTGCGGCCACCCACGGGTCGGCCTCCGCGCTTGCCCTTGTTGGCTTGCGCTTCTAGGTGCTTCCGCCGTTGCCGCTCTTGTTCGGCCGCCTGGGCCTCAGCCAGCCAGGTCTGGATCTCGTCGGGCGTTTCCAGGGTGATGTGACCCAGGGCGGCGCTGCGGAAATCCTGAATGACGATCTCGGCAGCCTTGGCCAGGTTCACCTTGCCGCCACTCATCACCGCGCCGCGTTTGCGGCCGATGTCTTCCAACAGGGCGTCGTCATGGCGTTGCCCGATGGTGTCGGGCTCATCCAGCCGGTACCGTGCGGCCAGCAGCGCGGCGTAGGGCTTCTTCAGCGTGCCCAGCAACTCCAGTGCCACCTCTTCGTCGTCATAGGCGTTGCGGCCCACGGCACCACTGGCGGCCAGGTGGTAGCCGCTCTTCTCGACGATGATCTTGGGCCACAGCATGCCGGGCGTGTCGTACAGGTAGAAGTCGCTGGCCAGGTTGATGCGCTGCTCGATGCGCGTCACACCGGCCTCGTCGCCCGTCTTGGCCGCCTTGCGGCCCACCAGCGTGTTCATCAGCGTGGATTTGCCCACGTTGGGGATGCCGCAGATCAGCACGCGCAAGGGTTTGTCCATGCCCTGCCGGTGAGGGGCCAGAGCGCGGCAGGCCGTGATCAGGCGCTGGGCTGGGGCCTTCTCGCCGGCGTCCAGAGGAATGGCGCTGGTCTCGCTCTGGGCGTTGTACCAGTCCAGCCAGAGCTGGGTGCGTGCGGGGTCAGCCAGATCCTGCTTGTTGAGCACCTTGAGCTTGGGGCGGGTGCCCGTGAGCTGCGCCAGCATCGGGTTGGCGCTGGAGCCGGGCAGGCGCGCATCCAGCAACTCGATGACGACATCGGTGTCCTTGAGCCGCTCGATGAGGGCTTTCTTGGTCACGTGCATGTGACCGGGGAACCAGTTGATGGCCATGGCGCAGGAAAACTTTCAGACGGAAGCAGGGGCAGTGGCGGCCTCGAGCCAGGCGCCAGGGCTGTATTGTGAGCCCTGTGCTGCCGGGTGGCCGTGCAGGGCCGCGTCCAGCCAGGCCTGGATGTCGCGGCTGTCGCGCACGGTGCGCAGCGTGTCGTAGGCGGCTTGCGCCTCAGGATGGGTGCGCCTTAGGTAGTTCAGCCATTGCTTGAGTCGGCCGGCGCGGTGCCGCGCTTCCACGCGGGTGCACACCTGGCTCCAGAACACCTGCAGCAAAGGCAAGAGATCGTGCCAGACCACGGTGCGACCGTCTTGCCCGTCCAGCTCGGCACGGATGGCCCAGGCCAGCCCCGGGTTGGCCACCAGGCCTCGCCCCAGCATCAGCGCGTCACACCTTGAGGCCTCGCGACAGCGCCGGGCGTCGTCCACCGTCCAGATCTCGCCATTGGCGATCACCGGGATGCTCACCACGGCCCGCACATCGGCGATGCGCTCCCAATAAGCGGGTGGCCGGTAACCATGGGCCTTGGTGCGCGCATGCACCACCAGCTCGGCCGCACCGGCTTCGTCAATCGCGCGGGCACAGTCTTCGGCCAGACGGTCGTCGTCGTAACCCAGGCGCATCTTGGCCGACACCGGCATCTCGGGCGGCACTGCGCGCCGCACGGCGGCCACCACCCGGTGCACCTGATCCGGCTCTTTCAGCAAGGAGGCGCCACCGCCGTGGCGGTTGACCACCTTGGCAGGGCAGCCAAAGTTCAGGTCGATGCCGGCGGGCCCCAGGCGGGCCAGGCGGGCAGCGTTGTCGGCCATGCAGGCCGGGTCAGAGCCCAGCAGTTGCGCCCGCACCGGGGTGCCCGCCACGGTACGCCCCCCGTTTTTCAATTCCGGCACGATGCGAAAAAACGCCCGGTCGGGCAAGACGGTGCCCGTCACCCGGATGAATTCGGACACGCAGCGGTCCACCCCGCCCACGCGGGTCAGCACATCCCGCAGGGTGCAATCCAGCAGGCCTTCCATGGGGGCGAGCAGCAAGCGCATGGGGCAGGGGGAGCGTCGCCCTCGGAGGCGGGGCGACGGAGGCGATACCAAGTCAGAACGGCCGAGAGTGTAGGGCCTGGGGCCGGGGTCTGAACGGATGCGCTGCGGGCTCAAGTTTGTCGTGCGCCTGACGAAAACCCGATGTACCTGTCCAGACCCGTGACTTGCTGGATGCTTCCAGCCCTCAACCCAGACGCTGATGATGCAAGCTGCCGCCATCCGCACCGCCACCCGCCCTGCTGCTGCCACCGAAGAGATCGTGCGTGAACTGGACCACGCCCGAACACGCGGCCCGCTGCAGCACATCGTGGTGCCGCCGTGCCCTGAACTGCTGACCCGACTGCGTGCCGCGTTATCAGCCCCTGAGCCCGACCTGCACGAAGTGGCCCGGATCGCCACCTCGGATGTGGCCATGTCCGCCACCTTGATCCGTCAGGCCAACAGCCCAGCGTTTTCAACGGGCGGCCCGCCCGTTCAGACCATCGGTCAGGCCATGAACCGACTTGGGTTGGAGCACACGGCGGGGGTCATGAACACATTCCTGACGCAGCGAGCCATCCGCGTCAACTCGCCGCACCTGCAGCGTTTTTGGGAGCGCTCGGCCAAGCGAGCCGTGGTCATGGCCTACATGGCCGGCAAACTGCCCGGGGTGTCCAGTGATCTGGCCCACACCTACGGCCTGTTCTGTCACGTGGGCCTGCCGGTGATGATTCAAAGCGTCAAAGGTTACGCCAGCACCATGGTGGAAGCCCGCGCGCGCATTGATCGCTCGTATGTGCAGACCGAGAATACCAATCACAAGACCGATCATGCGGTGGTGGGGGCGCTGGTGGCCCGGGTGTGGCGCCTGTCGCCCACGGTGATGGCGGGCATCCGTCTGCACCATGATCTGGATGCCTTGGGCGAGAGCAGTGCCGACCCAGAGGTCAACACCCTGATTGCCATGGGCCTGCTGGCGGAGTACATCACGGTGCGGCATGAAGGCGTCGACCCGGATGTCGACTGGGCTGAGCACGGCGCCGCCGCGATGGCCTGGCTGGAAGTGAGTGACGCTGATCTGATGGCTTGGGAAGACGAGCTGCGCGAGACCCTCAACGCCGTCTGATTCCGCCACTCCCCCATCAGCGTGGGTGTGCCTCGCTCAAAAAGCCCTCTACGATAGCGGGCTTATTCATTTGTTGCGTGGGTGACCCTCCATGGCCGGCTCCAGCCTTCTCGTGTTGATCGATGACATCGCCACCTTGCTGGATGATGTGGCGGCCATGTCCAAAGTGGCGGCCAAAAAGACCGCCGGTGTGCTGGGCGACGACCTGGCGCTGAATGCGCAGCAGGTCACCGGGATTCAGGCTGATCGCGAACTGCCAGTGGTCTGGGCGGTGGCCAAGGGCTCGTTCCTCAACAAACTCATCCTGGTGCCCTTGGCGCTGCTGATCAGCCTGTTTGCCCCCTGGGCCATCACCCCCCTGTTGGTGGCCGGTGGCCTCTTCCTCTGCTATGAAGGCGTTGAAAAGTTGTTCCACGCCTGGCTGCATTCCAAGGCCGATGACGAGGCCCGCCACCAAGCCCTGGCGCAGGCTGTGGCCAACCCCCAGGTGGATCTGGTCGCCTTCGAGCGCGACAAGATCAAAGGTGCCGTTCGCACCGATTTCATCCTGTCGGCCGAGATCGTGGCCATCACCCTGGGCATCGTCGCCACCAGCAGCCTGACACAGCAGGTGCTGGTACTGAGTACGGTGGCTGTGGCGATCACCATCGGTGTCTATGGTCTGGTGGCGGCCATCGTCAAAATGGACGATGCGGGCCTGTATTTGTCCAAGCAGTCGTCTGCCGCGTCGCAGGCCCTCGGTCAGGGTTTGTTGCGCTCTGCTCCGGTACTGATGAAGGCCTTATCGGTGCTGGGCACCGTGGCGATGTTCCTGGTGGGCGGTGGCATTCTCGTGCATGGCTGGCCGCTGGCGCACGACGCGGTGCATGCCGTGGTCCATTCGGTCGAGGGCTGGCCGGCGGTGGGGGCTGTTGCTGCGGCCATCACGCCCACGTTGTTGGATGGCGTGCTGGGTGTGGTGGCGGGCGTGGTGGTCTTGGGCGCGGTGACGTTGATCAGTCGCGCGAAAGCCCGCTGGATGCCGTCCCGGGCATGAGGCTGTCGGCTTCAGGCAACCAGCGGCTGAGCAGCGCGGCCAGCGCCTGACGGTCGAAGGGCTTGGTGAGGTAGTCGTCCATGCCCTCTGACAAACAGTGCTCCCGATCGCCCGTCAAGGCGTGCGCGGTCAGGGCGATGATCGGCGTGCGTGGCCGTGCAGTGTCATCGCCTTCCAGTTGCCGAATCATGCGGGCCGCCTGGTAGCCGTCCATCACGGGCATCTCGCAATCCATCAGGATCACGTCATAGGCCTGCTGCTGGAACATCTGCACCGCCTGTTCACCATTGCGCGCCTGATGGCAGGTCACCCCCAGGCTTTCCAGCGTCATGCTGGCAATGAAGGCATTGACCTCGTTGTCTTCCACCAGCAGCACCTCGCCCTGCAACCGCAGGTTGGCGTCGTGAGGGGGCAGGCTGTCGGCAAAATCCGGCGCCTCGTCGCTGTAGGCTTGAGGATGTTCAGTGGCCGCCAGCGTGCTGAAGGGCATGTCCAGCGTCACCTCGAACGTGGTGCCAATGCCCATGACGCTGCGCACCTGGATGCGGCCGCCCATTTCTTCCACGATCTGCTTGCAGATGGCCAGCCCCAAGCCCGTTCCGCCATGGCTGCGGTTGGTACCCGATTCGACCTGGTAAAACGGCTGAAAGAGCTTTTCGATGGCATCACCCGGGATGCCCACGCCGGTATCGGAAATGTCGATGTGCAGGCGCGCGTCGTGCGTATTGGGGGTGCTCACCCGCACGCTCACCAGGACCTCACCTTGCTGAGTGAACTTGACCGCATTGCTGATCAGGTTGAGCAGCACCTGCCGGAGCTTGCCTGAATCACCGGTCAGCGAGCGGATGTGGGCCGGCACGCGGCTCATGTCGTGGCGGATGCGGATGCCTTTTTGCTCTGCCGTGGCCTGGAAGGCCTGGCAGGCGCCCGCCACGGTGTGGCGCAGGTCAAAGGGCTGAGGGTTGAGGCGAATCTTCTGCGCGTCGATCTTGGCGAAGTCCAGGATTTCGTTGAGCACCTGGAGCAGATTGCGCGCCGAGTCGCGCGCGGACTTCACGAACAGGCGATCACGCTCGCTGAGCTGCTGGTCATCAAGCATGCTCAACGCACCAATCACCCCATTCATCGGGGTGCGGATCTCGTGGCTCATGTTGGCCAGGAAGGCGGTCTTGGCCCGATTGGCGGCCTCGGCCTGCTCCTTCATGCGCCGCAATTCGGCCATGTGGTTCTTGCGTTTGGATTGCAGGAAGAGTTTGCGCTCGCGGAGCAAAGAAAACCGGTACAGCATGTACCCAAGAATGTTCGCCGCAAAAATGTGAACGCACATCCTGACGAATCCTGTTGGGAATTCCGCTGCAAAGCGCTGCCCATACCCCACCGCAATCATGCTGATCAAAAAACCTAGCGCTAAGGTTGGTGCGGAGCGCATGCGTGCGAAGCCATAAACCAGCACGACACCAAACACCGTAGAGGATGTCAGGCTCCAGTAAACGGCAATCACTCCACTGGCTTGTTGTCCTTCGGAGGCGATGTGTGCGTTGGCTGCCATGACCAATGCAACCACCGCAAAGCACGAGATGGTGTAGTGCTTGATGAAGAACGATCGATTCAGTCGAGCGCCCAGACCAAAACAAAGCAGACTGGACGCAACAAGTAGCCGGCCGATTTGGGCTGATGACCACTGTCCTGCTGGATTGGCCAGCAGATCCAGCAAGAAGAACGCACCAAAGTAAATGGCGGCCACCAACGATGCGACTGTCAGGAATCTGGCGC
>CAMTVS010000124.1:0-35858 GCA_947085235.1 uncultured Aquabacterium sp.
GACTGGTGACGCCGAGCTCGTGATCGTGTACCACCGGCTGCCCTTCGAAGAGTATGAAGAGCAAGGTCAGATGAGGCAGCGCCCGCATCGCTCCCCCAACGGCATCATCCCCACCCTGTTGAGCTTCTTTGGCGATGGCAAGAAGGGCTCATGGATCGCGTGGTCCACCGTGGCCCCAGACACCCCTGGCTTCCAGAACCGCACCACCGTCGATGCCCGTTCATACCCCCGACTCAGTTGTGCCAAGGTGTCACTCACCCCCGAACAGGTCGACATCTTCTACAAGAAGTTCTCCAAAGAAGCGTTCTGGCCCACCCTGCACACGTTCTGGGAGCAAGCCGTGTTTCGGTACGATCACTGGAAGGTGTTCCTGCAGGTCAACCGACTGTTTGCTGAAAAGACCGCCCAAGAAGCAGCCATCGGCGCCACCGTGTGGATCCATGACTACAACCTCTGGATGGTGCCGGCCTTTCTGCGTGAGCTACGGCCCGACCTGATCATCGCGTTCTTTCATCACACCTACTTCCCGTCGGCCGACGTATTCAATGTCTTGCCCTGGCGGCGAGACATTGTCGGCTCTCTGCTGCAGTGCGATCTGATTGGGTTTCACATTCCCCGGCAGTCTCAGAACTTTCTGGATGTGGCCATGGGGGTGACTCCCGTGAAAGTGCTGGAGAAAGCGAGTTGCGCGCCGCGCTTCCTGACCTATGGGTGCGCAGTGGGCATCGACGAGATGGCCACTCGCATCGAGGCGCAGGACCGCCAGATCACCTTGTCGGCCCTGCCGGTCGGACTGGACCTGGCTCGGGTAGAACGTGCTCTGCAAAAACCAGGTATGCAAGCCCGCGCCCAACAACTGAAAAACAGGATCAGCGGCAACCGCGTCATCCTGTCGGTGGAGCGGCTGGATTACACCAAGGGCATCTTGCCCAAGCTGGAAGCCTCCGAGATGCTTCTGGCGCAGCACCCCGAGCTGATTGGCGACGTGACGCTGGTCACCATCTGCGTGCCTGCAGCCAAAGAAATGACGGTTTACCAGGAGTTGCAAGCCCAGATCGAACAAACCGTGGGTCGCATCAACGGCCGTTTCGGACGTGTGGGCTGGACGCCGGTGCAGTTCTTCTTCCGCAACTTCCCGTTTGACGAACTGGTGGCGTTCTACAGCATGGCCGATGTGATGTGGATCACACCCCTGCGCGATGGGCTGAATCTGGTGGCCAAGGAGTTTGTGGCCACACAAGGGACGATCCAAGGCAAAGGCGTGCTCGTGCTCTCGGAGTTCGCGGGCGCCGCAGCCGAGTTGCGAGGCGCCTTGTTGACCAATCCGCACGATCGCCATGACCTGGTCAACACCTGCTTCCAGGCCCTGACGATGGACGACAGCGAAGCACAAGGCCGCATCCGTGAGGCCTTCGCGGTGGTGCAGCACAACGACATCAATGCCTGGGGACGCGAGTTCCTGGACGCGGTACAAAAGAACAAGCAAGGTGCGTAACGTCAGACGCACCGTCCATCCAGCAAAAAGCCCCCGGGCTGCAAGGCACCGGGGGCTTTGTCATGCGTGAACCGTGAACGATCAGCGCAGGTTGTAGAAGGCGCTGCGGCCCGGGTACACGGCCACGTTGCCCAGGTCTTCTTCGATGCGCAGCAACTGGTTGTACTTGCTGATGCGGTCCGAACGGCTCATCGAACCGGTCTTGATCTGACCAGCGTTCAGGCCCACGGCGATGTCGGCGATGGTGTTGTCTTCGGTTTCGCCCGAACGGTGCGAGATCACGGCGGTGTAGCCGGCGCGCTTGGCCATTTCGATGGCGGCGAACGTCTCGGTCAGGGTGCCGATCTGGTTGATCTTGATGAGGATCGAGTTGGCGATGCCCTTGTCGATGCCTTCCTTCAGGATCTTGGTGTTGGTCACGAACAGGTCGTCACCCACCAGTTGCACCTTCTTGCCCAGGCGCTCGGTCAGGTGGGCCCAACCGGCCCAGTCGCCTTCGTGCATGCCATCTTCGATGCTGATGATCGGGTACTTGTCGCACCAAGTGGCCAGCATGTCGGTCCACTGCTCGGCCGTCAGCACCAGGCCTTCGCCTTCCAGGTGGTACTTGCCGTCCTTGTAGAACTCGGAGGCAGCGCAATCCAGGCCCAGGGCGATCTGCTCGCCGGCCACGTAACCGGCCTTCTCGATGGCTTCCAGGATCAGCTGGATGGCGGCTTCGTGGCTGGCCACGGAGGGGGCGAAACCACCCTCGTCGCCCACGGCGGTGCTCATGCCCTTGTCGTGGATGATCTTCTTGAGGGCGTGGAACACTTCGGCGCCGTAGCGGATGGCTTCACGGAAGGTCGGTGCGCCCACGGGCAGGATCATGAATTCCTGCAGGTCGAGGTTATTGTTGGCGTGTGCACCACCGTTGATGACGTTCATCATCGGCACAGGCATCTGCACGGCACCCATGCCGCCAAAGTAGCGGTACAGGGGCAGGCCAGACTCTTCAGCAGCGGCGCGAGCCACGGCCATCGACACGGCCAGCATGGCGTTGGCACCCAGGCGGCTCTTGTTCTCGGTGCCGTCCAGATCGATCAGGGTCTTGTCCAGGAAGGCTTGCTCGCCAGCGTCCAGGCCCAGCACGGCTTCACAGATTTCGGTGTTGATGTGCTCCACCGCCTTCAGCACGCCCTTGCCCAGGTAACGGCTCTTGTCGCCATCGCGCAGCTCAATGGCTTCGCGCGAACCGGTCGATGCGCCCGACGGCACGGCTGCACGGCCCATGACGCCGCTTTCCAGCAGCACGTCGCACTCGACGGTGGGGTTGCCGCGGCTGTCGATCACTTCGCGGCCGATGATGTCAACGATGGCGCTCATCAGGGGTTCCTCAAATGGATGGATGGTTGGAAAGCAAAAACGGCCTGCCTGGGCTGCAGGCAAACCGCGGATTCTAGGATGTCAGTTGAAGTCGGTTTCCAGGAAACCATTCTTCTTGGTGATGCGGTCGAGCTCCACCAGGGTTTCGAGCAAGGCCTTCATGTGCTTGAGCGGCACAGCATTCGGGCCGTCGCTCCAGGCTTTCGCAGGGTCGGGGTGGGTCTCCATGAAGAGGCCCGACACGCCGGCCGCCACGCCGGCACGCGCCAGCACCGGCACCATCTCGCGGGCACCACCGCTGGCGCCGCCCAAGCCACCCGGCTTTTGCACCGAGTGGGTCACGTCAAAGACCACCGGTGCGCCGGACTTGCGCATCTCGGCCAGGCTCGTCATGTCGGCCACGAGGTTGTTGTAGCCGAAGCTCACACCCCGCTCGCAGGCCAGGAAGCGATCCGTCGACAGGCCAGCCTCCTGCGCGGCAGCGCGGGCCTTGTCAATGACGTTCTTCATGTCCCAGGGCGCGAGAAACTGGCCCTTCTTGATGTTGACCGGCTTGCCCGACTTGGCCACCGCACGGATAAAGTCGGTCTGGCGACACAGGAAGGCCGGGGTCTGCAGCACGTCGACCACGCTGGCAACCTCGGCCACCTGCGATTCGTCGTGGACATCGGTCAGCACCGGCAAGCCGGTTTGGCGGCGCACCTCGTCGAGGATCTGCAGGCCCTTGTCGAGCCCCAATCCACGGGCGGTGGTGCCCGAGGATCGGTTGGCCTTGTCGAAGGAGCCCTTGTAAATCAACGGGATGCCCAGGGGCGCGCACGCCTCCTGGAGACGGCCCGCCACCTCGAGCGACAGCTCCAGGCTCTCGATGGAGCAGGTGCCGGCGATCAGGAAGAAGGGATGCTCAAGGCCAACGTCAAAGCCGCAGAGTTTCATGGTTCAGCCTTTCTTCAAGCCTGCTTGGCAGCGGCCTGGTGGTCCAACGCGGCCTTGATGTAGGCCTTGAACAGCGGATGGCCATCCCACGGCGTGGACTTGAACTCGGGGTGGAACTGCACGCCGACGTACCAGGGGTGCACGCTCTTGGGCAGCTCGACCATCTCGGTCAACTTTTCGCGCTGGGTGATGGCCGAGATGACCAGACCGGCCTCTTGCAGCTTGTCCAGGTAACGCTCGTTGGCCTCGTAACGGTGACGGTGACGCTCGGTCACCACCGGGCCGTAGATGTCATGCGCGATCGTGCCGGGCTTGACGTCCGAGCTTTGAGCCCCCAGGCGCATGGTGCCACCCAGGTCCGAGCTGGCATCACGCTTCTGCACGGTGCCGTCGGCATCCAGCCATTCATCGATCAAGGCGATGACGGGGTGCGGACCTTGAGGTTCAAACTCGGTTGAGTTGGCCCCCTCCAGACCAGCCTTGTGGCGGGCATACTCGATGGTCGCGACCTGCATCCCCAAGCAGATGCCCAGGTAGGGGATACCGTGCTCACGTGCGTATTGGGCGGCGATGATCTTGCCTTCCACGCCGCGCTTGCCGAAACCGCCAGGCACCAGGATGGCGTCGTACTGCTGAAGCGACGAGGCCGTTTCGGGCGTGAGCGATTCCGAATCCACGTACTCGATGTTCACGCGCACATGGTTGTGGATGCCGGCGTGGCGCAAGGCCTCGTTGAGCGACTTATACGAATCCGACAGCTCGGTGTACTTGCCGCACATGGCGATGGTGACCTCGCCCTTGGGGTTCTCGACCTCGTAGACGAGGTTATCCCAACGCGACAGGTCGGCCGGCTTGGTCTGCAGTTGCAGCTTGGTGCAGATCAGATCGTCGAGGTGCTGCTCGTGCAGCATGCGCGGTACCTTGTAGATGGTGTCCGCATCCCACACCGAGATCACACCGGTTTCAGGCACATTGGTGAACAGCGAAATCTTCTCGCGCTCATCGTTAGGGATGGCTCGATCCGCACGGCACAGCAGTGCGTCAGGCTGAATGCCGATCTCGCGCAGCTTCTGCACCGTGTGCTGGGTGGGCTTGGTCTTGAGCTCGCCAGCGGCGGCGATGAACGGCACGTAGGTCAGGTGCACGAAGGCAGCGTTCGACGGGCCAGCGCGCAGGCTCAACTGACGAGCGGCTTCCATGAAGGGCAGCGACTCGATGTCGCCCACGGTGCCACCGATTTCAACGATGGCCACGTCCACCGCGTCAGGCGTCCCCACACCCGCACCACGGCGAATGAAGTCCTGGATCTCGTTGGTGATGTGGGGAATGACCTGCACGGTCTTGCCCAGGTAATCACCGCGGCGCTCTTTCTCGAGCACCGACTTGTAGATCTGACCCGTGGTGAAGTTGTTGGCCTTCTTCATCCGCGTGGTGATGAAGCGCTCGTAGTGGCCCAGATCGAGGTCGGTTTCTGCACCGTCGTCAGTGACGAACACCTCGCCGTGCTGGAACGGCGACATGGTGCCCGGATCCACGTTGATGTAGGGATCCAGCTTGATCAGGGTGACCTTGAGGCCACGCGATTCAAGGATGGCGGCCAAAGACGCAGCGGCGATGCCCTTCCCGAGAGAGGACACCACACCGCCCGTGACGAAGACAAACTTGGTCATTGCGCAAAAACGCCCGCTGCATGAGCGGGCACTGCGGTGGTAAAGCGGCATTATAGGGGTTCCGGCAGGATCGGAGGTGCCGCGCAGTGCGACAGAGTCACGGGCTGGGCGTATGATCCGGCGCCCCTGAGCCCGTTTGAGTCTGTTGTGGCAGGCTGGTCGCAGGGGGGCTTGTTGATCCAAGATCCTGGGGAGCTGCTTTGCTGTTCGTGCTGCGTATTTTGTTGCTGACCGTCCATTTCGTGGTGGCCAGCGTGATCGGCCTGATCATCGGGCTGTGTCGTCCGTTCAACCCTGACAACAGCCGCCTGTGCGCCCGGGTCTACTCTCTCCCGGCCTTGCGCATCATGGGCATCAAGGTCGAACTGCAGGTGGGTGACCTGATCCAGCACCAGCGCCCCGCAGTGATCGTGGCCAACCACCTGTCCAACCATGACCTGTTCGTGTTTGGCCGCGTGGTGCCGGTGCGAACCGTCAGCCTGGGCAAGAAAAGCCTGAAATGGATCCCGCTGTTCGGCCAGCTTTACTGGCTGGCGGGCAATGTGCTGATCGATCGCGGCAATGCCATGCAGGCCAAGCGCGCCATGACCACCACCACCGACACGCTGCAGCACAAGGACATGTCGCTGTGGGTGTTTGCCGAGGGCACCCGCAGCCATGGCAAGGGCCTGGGGCCCTTCAAGAAAGGCGCCTTTCAAATGGCCATCAATGCGGGGGTGCCGATCATTCCCGTGTGCGCCAACAACTACACCCGCACGATCAATCTGAATCGCTGGCGTGGCGGCACCGTGATTTTGCGTGCCCTGCCCTCCATCCCCACCGCTGGGCTGACCATGGACGACCTGCCCCAGCTGATGGCGAACTGCCATGCCCAGATGGCCGCCTGCGTGGATGAACTGGATCGCCTGACGGCCTCGACCGCTGCATGAACCGACGCCAGCAACTTCAGCTGCTGGGGGCCTTGTACATGGCCCAGGGGCTGCCGTTTGGCTTTTTCACCCTGGCCCTGCCGGTGTTGATGCGCGACGCGGGCTGGTCGCTCACCGCCATCAGCTTCCTGCAGTTTTTGGCGCTGCCCTGGGCCCTGAAGTTTCTGTGGGCTCCGGTGCTCGATCACCACGGCAGCCGCCGGTTCTGGCTGCGCCTGTTCCAACTCAGTGCCTGCGGCATGGCCTTGCTGCTGTCTTTGATGGAGTTTCAAGAGGCATCGTGGATCTTGTTTGCCGCCGTGCTGTTGTTCAACCTCATGGCCGCGTCCCAGGATGTGGTCACGGACGGCCTGGCCGTGCGCATCTTGCCAGTGCGCGAGCGCGGCCTGGCCAACGGCCTGCAGATCGGCGGATTTCGCCTGGGCATGATCCTGGGCGGTGGCGTGTTGTTGTGGGTGTTCGCCCGCAGCGACTGGCAAACCATGTTTTTGTGCATGGCCGCCCTGCTGGGTGTGCTGGCCCTGGCCAGCTGGAATGCCCCTGAGCCTGAACGGCGCTTGCCTGCCCATGAACGCCCCCATGGCGCAGCGCTGGCCTGGGCCTGGCTGGATCGCCTGCGGGCACCCGGGATGCTGACCATCGCGGGCTTGATCATCGTGTACCGCCTTGGCGACCAGCTGGTGGGCTCACTCACGGGACCGTTCCTTAGGGACCTGGGGATCGACAAGGAAACCATCGCCTGGCTGCGCGGCGTGCTGGGATCGGCCACCAGTTTGGTGGGCGCCTTGCTCGGAGGTTGGCTCGCTTTCACCTTCGGCCGACGCACTGCCCTGCTGGTGGGCGGATTGGCCCAGGCCGGTGCCTTCGTGTTTTACGTGGTGGCAGCCCAACAAGGGGGTGGCATGCCCGCCATCATGGCGGCCACCATCCTGGAGGGGCTGTTCGGCTCCATGGCCACGGTGGCCCTGTTCACCTTCATGATGGATGCGGCCGACCCTGAGCACGCCGGTACCGATTTCACCATCATGGCCTGCATGACCTCGGTGGCCAGCGGCATGGCCAACCTGCTGGGGGGCATCATGGGCGATGCACTGGGTTACACCCCCACCTTCGCCACGGCTGCGGTGCTGAGCGCTGCGGGCTGCCTGCTGGTGGTGGCCTGGCTGGAGCGACACCCGCCCCACCCCCGCATCCTGCAAGCCTGGCGCCGCCAGGACGTGACTGGCAACCCGAACTGATCTGCCCTGAGACAGATCTGGAGTGACCGCTCAGGCCGACGGTGCGCTGATCTTGCTCAGCGGGTTCATGGCCTGTGCCTGGGTGGGCGCCTGGGTCGACAGGTCTGCATCGGCCCCCGACCAACTCGGTTCTGGAATCGAATCGAACACCTGTCGCAAACGCTGCCCCCAGGTGGTGCGGATCATGCGGAAGTAAGCATTGGACTCATCAATGTGGATGAGCTTGTCCACCTTCAGGGCGTCCGCCTCATACACCAGCAGATCCAGCGGCAGACCCACCGAGAGGTTGGACTTCAGGGTCGAATCCATGGAGATCAGGGCGCACTTGGCCGCCTCTTGCAAGGGGGTGGTGGGCGTGATCACACGATCGATCACCGGCTTGCCGTACTTCGATTCACCAATCTGGAAGTAGCACACGCCATCAATGCCCGCCTCGACGAAGTTGCCTGCCGCATAGACATTGAACAGGCGCATGGTCTCGCCCTTGATCTGGCCGCCGATGATCAGGCTGCAATTGAACTCGATGCCGTGCTTCTTGAGCGCCTCGGCGTCGCGCGTGTGAACCTTGCGCACGCAGCTACCCACAATCCGCGCCACGTCGAACAGGCTCTTGGCCGTCCAGATGGTGCAAGGCTCGCCATCCGAGCCCTCGATGGTTTCGCTGGCCAGCAATTGCTTGACCGCCTGGGTGATCGCCAGGTTGCCCGCCGACAACAGCACCAGCGTGCGCTCGCCAGCCTTTTCATACACCGTCATTTTGCGGAAGGTGCTGATCTGGTCCATGCCCGCGTTGGTACGCGAATCGGAAAGAAACACCAAACCGGCATTGAGCCGCATGGCCACACAGTAGGTCATGATGAAATCACCGTTTTGAGTTTGTAGAGCGCGTCCAGCGCTTCACGTGGGGTCAGGGTATCGGGATCGATGCTGGCGAGCAAGCTCAAGGCCAGGGCCTCTGCGGGGCTGAGCGCCTCGGCCGTGCCGGCGCCCACCATCACGGCGCTCTGGTTTACCCATTGATCCAGCGGCGCGCTGCCAGCGGCCGTGTCCAGCTGGGCAAACAAATCGATCTGTTCGTCGGACGCCTTCTGCTGAGACTCCAGCGCTTCCAGCGTCACACGGGCCTGCCGGATCAGGCTGTGCGGCATGCCCGCCAGACGTGCCACCTGCACGCCATAACTTCGGCTGGCCGGGCCATGCTGCAATTCATGCAGGAAGACGATGTCGTCACCGGCCTCGGCCACACCCACGTGCACGTTCAGCGCGCGCGGGTGCTTTTCAGGCAAGCGCGTCAGCTCGAAGTAGTGGGTGGCAAACAGTGTGAACGCCTTGTTCTTGTCGTGCAGGTGGCTGGCAATCGCGCTGGCCAGGGCCAGACCGTCAAAGGTGGAGGTGCCACGCCCGATTTCGTCCATCAGCACCAGCGACTGCTCGGTGGCCGTGTGCACAATGGCCGCCGCCTCTGTCATTTCCATCATGAAGGTGGACTGGGCATTGGCCAGGTCGTCGGCCGCACCGATGCGGGTGTGGATGGCGTCAATGGGCCCCAGGCGGCAAGAAGCCGCCGGCACATAAGAGCCCATGGCTGCGAGCAGCACGATCAAGGCCACTTGACGCATGAAGGTGGATTTACCACCCATGTTCGGCCCGGTGACGATGAGCATGCGGCGGTTCACGTCCAGCCGGCAGTCGTTGGGGATGAAGGCGGCGCCGCTGGTTTCCTGCAAGCGGGCTTCGACCACGGGGTGACGTCCCTTCTCGATCTCGATGCAGGGATGGGGGCAGAACTCGGGCCGAGTCCAGCCGAGGGTGACCGCCCGCTCGGCCAGGGCGGCCAGCGCATCCAGTGTGGCCAGGGCCCGCGCCAGGGTACCCAGCACCGTCAGGTGCGACTGCAAGAAGTCGATCAGCTGCTCGTACAGCAGCTTTTCGCGCGCCAGGGCCCGCTCTTGCGCCGACAGGGCCTTGTCTTCAAAGGCCTTGAGCTCAGGGGTGATGTAGCGCTCGGCGTTCTTGAGGGTCTGACGGCGCTGGTAGTCCAGCGGCACCTTGTCCACCTGACCCTGGGTGACCTCGATGTAGAAGCCATGCACCTTGTTGAACTGCACCCGCAGGTTGGAGATGCCCGTGCGGGCTCGCTCGCGGGCCTCCAGGTCCAGCAAGAAGGCATCGCAGTTTTGCGAGATGGCCCGTAACTCGTCCAGGTCGGCATCAAAACCCGTGTTGATCACACCACCATCGCGCAGCAGCACGGCGGGGGTCTCGGCCAGGGTGCGGCTCAGGCGTTCGGCCAAGGCCGGATCCGGGTGCAGCGCGGTGTGCAGTTGGCTCAGCAGCGCATCGCCCGCAGGCACCCGGGTGGCCAGCGTGGGCATGGCCAGGAGGGTGTCACGCAGCCCGGCCAACTCGCGCGGGCGCACCTGACGCAAGGCGATGCGGGCGGTGATGCGCTCCACATCACTGACCTGGCGCAGGGCCTCGCGCAGCGCCTCATGGCCCTGATCCAGGCTGGGGGCACTTTGCAAGGCCGCAATGGCATCGTGCCGGGCGCGGGCCATGGCGCGGTCGCGCAGGGGTTGCGTCATCCACTGACGCAGGGCGCGGCTGCCCATGCCGGTGCGGCAGGTGTCGATCAGCGACAGCAGCGTGGGCGCGTCTTCGCCCCGCAAGGTCTGCGTCAACTCCAGGTTGCGCAGGGTGGCGGGCGGCAGGCTCAAAAGCTCCGACGTGCGGGGCACCTCCAGGGTGCTGACGTGGGCCAGCGCCCTGCCCTGGGTGTGCTCGGCAAAGCTCAGCAGGGCGGCGGCGGCCGCATGGGCCAGGCTCATCTCCTGGGCGCCATAGCCTTGCAGGGTGCTCACCTGCAGTTGCTCGCACAACTTGCGCAGGCCCAAGCCACTGTCGAACTGCCAACTGGGCCGCGGGGTCATGGCCACGCCACGGGCCTGGGTCAGCCAGGGCTGAATCGACGGCGGAATGCGCTCGCGGTCGTACAGCACCTCGGCCGGTTGCAGCCGGGCCAGCCAGCCCGCCAGCTCGCGCTCGGTGCATTCGGTCACCCCGAGCTTGCCACTGGCCAAGCCCAGCCAGGCCAGTGCACAGGGCACCGCATGCTCGGCATGGCGGCCCCGCTTGTCCATGACCACGGCCAGCAACAGCGCGTCAGCACGCTCTGACAACAACTCGCTGTCGGTCAAGGTACCGGGCGTGACCACCCGCACCACCTTGCGCTCGACCGGGCCCTTGCTGGCGCCCACCTCGCCCACCTGCTCGCAAATCGCCACCGACTCGCCCATGCGGATCAGCTTGGCCAGGTAGGTCTCCACCGCGTGCACCGGCACCCCCGCCATCACCACGGGCTCGCCTGCGGACTGACCACGCACGGTCAGCGTGATGTCGATCAGGCGGTTGGCCTTGCGCGCATCATCGAAGAACAGCTCGTAAAAATCCCCCATGCGGTAGAACACCAGGGTGTCCGGGTACTCGGCCTTGATGCGCAGGTACTGCTGCATCATGGGGGTGTGGGCGCTGAAATCCATGGCTGATCTGCTGCCACACGGGCAAAACGTTGCCCAAGCCCTTGAGGGCTCAGGACCAGGTCGTCAGAAGGGGGCGTCGCTGCCTTCCGGTGCGCCCGAGTCGGCTGCCGGCTTGGCCGACAGGCGCTTGCGGGGCGCGGGTGCGGCGTCAGCAGCGGGCGCTTCGTCGCCCTCCGATGCCTCACCGTCAGCGGCGTCGTCGCCCGAGATCACCCGAGTGTAAGGCGCCAGGGTCTTGACCAACTGACCGTAGATGCGGGGGTTGCCCGCCACGATCTCGCGCTGGTAAAGGAAGTCAGGCTCGCCCGTGAAGTTACCCACCAGGCCACCGGCCTCGGTGATGATCAGGGCACCTGCCGCCACATCCCAGGGGCTGAGACCGGTCTCGAAAAAGCCGTCGTAGTAGCCAGCGGCCACGTAACACAGGTCCAGCGATGCTGCGCCCGGGCGACGCACGCCGGCACATTGCACCATCACGTCCTCGAACATCTTCAGGTAGCGCTGGAAGTTGTCGCCCTTGCGGAACGGGAAGCCGGTGCCGATCAGCGATTCGAGCATGCGCGTGCGGCGCGAGACCCGCAGGCGGCGGTCGTTCAGGAACGCGCCCTTGCCCTTCGAGGCATAAAACAGATCGTTGCGGGTGGGGTCGTACACCACGGCTTGCTGCAGCTGCCCACGGAAGGCCAGCGCGATCGACACGGCGTACACCGGCAAGCCATGGATGAAGTTGGTGGTGCCGTCCAGCGGATCGATGATCCAGACGTACTCGCTGTTCTTGGCGCCTTGGCTACGGCCCGATTCTTCAGCCAGGATGCCGTGGCCGGGGTAGGCCTCGCGGATCGTGGCGATGATGGCGTCCTCGGCGGCTTGGTCGACTTCGGTGACGAAATCGTTGTGAGACTTGGCCGTCACAGTCAGGCGTTCGACGTCAAGCGACGCCCGGTTGATGATCGCCCCGGCTGCGCGTGCAGCCTTGATGGCGATGTTGAGCATGGGATGCAGGGTCTGAGACATGGACAAGCCTTGAACCAAAATGAGCACCACAGACCCCGCAACAGGACGGGATGTCTGCAGACGATGAACCGGGCCGGAGGCAAGGCAGCGCAGCAAGCGCGCCAGACGTCGGGCGAGGACGCAACGGTGAACAAAGAGCGAGAATAGAAGATTGTATCCAAGGCTCGGCGTTTTGTGCAGGTTTTCCCGCCCCTGTACCGATGCCCCCACCCGTTCATGTCAGTTGAATCCCCCACCCCAGCCGAGCTTGACACCCAGGCCTCGGCCACCCGCTTCATCCTGATCGGCACCAGCCACCCCGGCAATGTGGGTGCCACCGCCCGCGCCATGAAGGTCATGGGGTTTCACGACCTGGTGTTGGTCAACCCTCGATTTGCCGACGTGCTGAGCCATGAAGACACCGTGGCCATGGCCAGCGGCGCGGCCGACATCCTGGTGCGCGCCCGGGTGGTGGGCTCCCTGGATGAGGCGCTGGAGGGGGTGACGTGGGCGGCGGCCACGGCCATGACTCCGCGCGACTTCGGTCCCCCGACCCTCACGCCCCGCGAGGGACTTGCCGGCATCGCTGCACAACGCCCCGCGCACCGAGTGGGCTTCGTGTTTGGCAGCGAGCGCTACGGCATGGCCAATGATGACGTCTACAAGTGTCATGCGGTGCTGAGCATCCCCACCGCCCCTGACTATGGATCCTTGAACCTGTCGCAGGCGGTGCAGGTGGTGGCTTATGAATGGCGCCAGGCCCTGGGCGGCTTTGACGTCGTCGGTCGCACCCCCTGCCCCGCTTTGGCCGACGGCGCGGCCGTTCAAGGCACCTTGTCTCACTGGGAACAGGCCTTGGTGGCCCTGGGCTTCCTGGATCCCCAGGCTCCCAAGAAGCTCATGCCGCGCCTGAACCAGTTGCTCAACCGGGCTGCGCTGCGCCAGGAAGAAGTGCACATCTTGCGCGGCATGGCCAAGGCCATCCTGGATCGCTGCCGCCCCGGTACGTGAGCACTCGCGCCGTCGTGCAGCCCACTGAAAGCGCACACCGCCGGTGCGCCCTTGGCCCCACCGGTACACTGACGACCTGAACACATCCCCTCCGTCCATGTTCTTTGCACGCCTCAGAGAAGACATCGCCTGCATCCTGGAGCGCGACCCCGCCGCGCGCACAGCCTGGGAGGTGCTGACCTGCTACCCCGGCCTGCATGCCCTGAGCTTTCATCGGGCGGCCCATTGGTGCTGGACGCATGAATTGAAGTGGCTCGGCCGGTGGATTTCACACTGGGGCCGTTTCTTCACCGGCATCGAGATTCACCCGGGCGCCCGTGTGGGGCGGCGGGTGTTCATCGACCACGGCATGGGCGTGGTGGTGGGTGAGACCGCCGAGATTGGCGACGACTGCACCATCTACCAGGGCGTCACCCTGGGGGGCACCTCGCTGTCCAAAGGCGCCAAGCGGCACCCCACCCTGGGACGTGGCGTGATCGTGGGGGCCAATGCGCAGGTGCTGGGCGGCTTCACCGTGGGTGATGGTGCTCGGGTGGGCTCCAACGCGGTGGTCACCAAGCCGGTGCCGCCCAACGCGACGGCCGTGGGCAACCCGGCGCGCATCATCGTGGCCAAGCAGCAGGTGCTGGACGAGAAGCAAGCCGAGCGCGAAGCGGTCGCGGCCCGCATGGGCTTCTCGGCATATGGCGTGACCGAGGGCGATGACCCCCTGTCTCAGGCCCTGCGCGGGCTGATTGACCATGCCTCGGGGCATGAGCATCAAATCGCCTTGCTGTGGCAGGCTGTCGAGAAGCTGGCCGCATGCGCCAACAGTGATCTGGGCCGCGACTGCATGCCCGATGACGCCCGCAAGACCGAACAGTTCGATGCGGACGGCCTCAACCGCCTTGTGAAGTGAGTGGGGCCTGCTGCGGGTGGCGTACCGCAGGTTTCAGTGTGTAAAGGGGCTGCCCGACGCCCGCAGGGCATGTCGACAGGCTCTAGGATTTGGCCTGACACACGCGTCACCGCGAGTCGATTCCAACCCGTCACACTGAAAGGAGCGCCCATGCACTGGGCTCAAGCGCGCCGGGCCACCTGGCTGGCCCTGTTGATCACCCTCATGGCCCCAAGCATGGCCTCAGCCGCTGACAAGGTCAGCGTGGCCAACGCAGAAGTCAACCTGAGGTCGGGCCCAGGCACCCAACACGCCGCCCAGTGGCTGCTGTCTCGGGGCTATCCACTGGAGGTGATCCAGCGTCGGGGTGAGTGGCTGAAGGTGCGCGACTTTGAAGGCGATGAGGGCTGGATTCACCGCAGCGTGACCCACCGGGTACCCCACCATGTGGTGAAGGCTGACCGCGCTCAGTTGCGCAAAGGCCCGGGGACCCAACACACGCGGGTCACCACCTTGGAACGCGGCGAAGTGCTGCGCACACGCCACCGCGATGACCGTTGGGTGAAGGTTGAAACCACCGACGGCCAAAGCGGATGGGTGGCCCGGTCGCTGCTGTGGGGCTGGTGAGCCCCACCCACTACCCCAAGTGATGGCGGTTCAGGCCAGCAGGTAGCCGCCATCCACGTTCAAGCAGGTGCCCGTGGTGTAACTGGCAGCATCCGACGCCAGATACAAGGCCGCCCCCGCCATCTCGGACGGATCGGCCACACGGTTCATGGGCACATGCGCCAGCACCGTCTTCAAGATCATCTCGTTGCTGGTCAGCGCCGATGCAAACTTGGTGTCTGTCGCTCCGGGCAACAGCGCATTCACGCGCACTTTCATGGGCGCACACTCCTTCGCAAAGGCATGCGTCATCGAAATGACGGCCGCCTTGGTGATGGAATAAATGCCCTGCAGCATGCCAGGGATCACGCCATTGACCGACGCCACGTTGACGATGGAGCCGCCACCGTTCTTGGCCATCAACTTCGCGCCACGCGAGCACATGAAGAAGTAGCCGCGGATGTTCACGTCCACAGTCTTCTGGAAAGCCGCCACATCCGTGTCGGTGATGTGCCCGAAGTAGGGATTGGCCGCAGCGTTGTTGACCAGGATGTCCAGGCGACCGAAGTCTTTTTCGATGGCCGCGAAGGTGGCGTCAATCTGATCCATCTCGCCAATGTGGCACGCCAGCACCGAGGCTTTACCACCGGCTTCACGGATGGAGGCGGCCACCGCCTCACAAGGCTCGGCCTTGCGGCTGGAGATGATCACATGGGCGCCCTGAGCAGCCAGCAGACGGGCGATGGCCTCACCAATGCCACGGCTGGAGCCGGTCACCAGGGCGACCTTGCCGGTCAAATCAAAAGGGTTCTTGAGGTTCACAACAGTGCTCCTGCGACACAGAAGGATGAGGATGAAAGGCTCACAGCTTGGACTGGGCGATGATGCCCAGACAGCGCTGCTCGAGGTAGCTCACGAAGGGGCCAAAGGTGGCAAACGCCGGGTTGCGGGCGTTGCCCTCCTTGAAGCGCTTGTAGATTTGCTGCGCGATGCCGGCCAGTCGGAACAGGCCATACACCGTGTAGAAGTCAAAGTTCTCGACGCTGAAACCGGTTTTCTCGGCGTAGTAGCGGATGACCTCATCGCGCGTCAGCATGCCCTTGGCGTTGGTAGGCTGACGGCGTGAGCCCTTCATGAACATGTCGTCATCGGCCTGCACCCAGTAGGCCAGCGAGCTGCCCAGATCCATCAAAGGATCGCCCAGTGTGGCCATCTCCCAGTCCAGCACCCCGATCACCTTCAAGGGATCGTTCGGGTCGAGCACCACGTTGTCGAACCGGAAGTCGTTGTGGATCAGGCGAATGGCCACTTCCTGCTGGGGCTGCTTGTCGGCCAGCCAGGCCATCACCTGCTCGAAATCACCCACATCATCGGTGCGTGCTGCACGGTAGCGCTTGGTCCAACCCTCAACCTGGCGCGCCACGTAGCCTTCGCCCTTGCCCAGGCCATCCAGCCCGGCCTTCGCTGGATCCAGCTTGTGCAGGTCCACCAGGGTGTCCAGCACATTCAGGCACAGCTGTCGGGTCTTGGCTTCGTCCAGGCCCAGCTCGGGTGACAGATTCTGGCGCGGGATGTAGCCCACCAGCCGCTCCATGACATAGAACGGTGCGCCGATCACCTCGGTGTCTTCGCAAATGGCATGGATGACCGGCACCGTGGGGTACACCGGCTTGAGCTTCTGCATGATCTGCGCTTCACGCACCACGTCGTGAGCCGACTTGGCGATGTGCCCAAAGGGTGGCCGCCGAAGGATCAGATCCACATTGGCGTAGCGCAGAAGGTAGGTCAGGTTGGAGGCCCCGCCCGGAAACTGCTGCACCTGAGGACTGCCATCCAGGGTCAAGCCCTGACCTTGCAGATAGGCCGTCACCTTGGCCGCATCCACCTCTTCCCCCGCGCGCACCTGGCCGGCCTGGTCAATCAATGTGCTGTTGTCTGCTTCGCTCACGCGATGTCTCCTGATGACTGAACACAGGCGATCTGCTGATCACCGCTGGCGCGAGTTTATGAACAACTCAGTAATGAATCAAATGCAGCATTCGAATGCAAAGCCATTCACCGAAAGAATCAGCCCCAACTTACCCTTTGCAAGGTATCAATGCCACGGGTCTGGCTCGTCAACCAGTCATGAATGACAGAACATGACCGATCACGCCATGGCCCACACCGTTTTCACAACACACGGGAAGATTCCAGACACCGAGACTGACCACCCCCAACAGCATCAAACCAGACCATCCCCAATGCCAGCTGGGTTGATGCTGGTTACCAGACGGCGGTGTCAGGATCTGCCCCCGATGAGCAGCAAACAGCCACAGCACCAACCCCAACACCAGATGAATCTGGATGAAACGCCCCCAATCGACGGCCACGGCAAACAAAGGCAAGCTCCAAAGGACACATCCGAGAACGCCTGCTGCCGCCTTGAAGGAGTACAGCACACGCTCTGCCATACCGGCCAGAAGAATTGGCAATAAGGCCAACACCACGCCCAAGGCGTAGGTCTGTACATAGGCAAACTGGCCAACGATCGCGCGCGTGTTGCTCAACGAGCCATGGAGATCAACGATGGGGAAGGTCAATACGCCTTGACATATGGAGGCGGACAAACCCGCATCCATGAAACTGCTGCAAAAGGCCTGACGCTCGAGTGAGCCCCCCCAGACGAGCAGTGCTGCGAACGCCAAGACCGGACCGATGAACACCGCCGCCAGCAGCGATGCACGCTTCAGCACAGACCCAGCGGGAAAACCCAGCCAGCACAGCCAGGCCAGCCACGGCAAGTAAAAGAACGTCAGCTCGTGGCTCAACATCATCAGGGTGGTCAAAGATCCGGCTACCAGGGCCAGTACCCAAGACATGCTCTCGCCATGCCGCATGCGATCACGCCACGATAGCAGCCATTGAGCCAACACAGCGAACAACGCGAACAGCAGCACCTCCTTGCGCCCAGGCTCGGTCAGACCAAACAGACTGAACATCAAGGTTGCAGGGGAATAGGCCAGAAACCACCCCGCCAAAGGCACTGAAACACGCCGACTCAAACGCCAAACACCCGCCAGGAGTACCCCAACAGCAGCGATCTGGAGTGCCGCGACGCCGTACACCGCGGCCACCCCCAGCACATCGTTCAAAAACCAGACGAACTCGCCAGGCAACCCCCGCCGGATGAATCCAAAGCGGTAATCCAGCAACCAGTCAGACGACACATGCCCCTGCTGCAGTCGCGCAGCACGCAGCACCAGCGCCGTCCAGGCGCCAAACACACCCAGCAGATAGAACGGCCACAACCACCTCGCCCCACGCGACAGCCAGGACATCAGTGAACTGGGTAAAGAGGCCGCGCTCATGCTGGTTGTTGATCAAGCATCACACACTCACCAGGCGTCGTGCCGACTTGGGCCTGAACGCCTCACAGACCCGGTCATCGGTCTCCAGGTAGGGCCCGCCGATCAAGTCGATGCAATACGGAACCGCTGCAAAGATGCCAGGGACGATGCTGCGACCTTCGGCGTCGCGCAGACCTTCCAGGGTTTCAGCGATGGATTTGGGCTGGCCGGGCAGGTTCAGGATCAATGCCTGTTTTCGGATCACAGCGGTTTGTCGGGACAGGATGGCCGTGGGCACGAATCGCAGACTGATCTGTCGCATCTGCTCGCCAAAACCCGGCATTTCCTTGTCGGCCACGTCCAGCGTGGCTTCGGGTGTCACATCGCGGGGTGCCGGACCGGTCCCCCCCGTGGTCAGCACCAAGTGGCAGCCCTCATCATCGACCAGCGCCCGCAAGGTGTTGGCAATCAGGTCGCGTTCATCGGCAATCAGGCGAGGCACCCAGGTGATGGGATTCTTGAGGGCTCTGCCCAGCCAATCCTGAAGCGCAGGCAGTCCTTTGTCCTCATACACGCCCGAGCTGGCTCGGTCGCTGATCGAGACCACACCGATGCGGACGGGCTCAAAGGCAGGGCTCATGCGTCATCCCCCTCGGGCACGGATCCAGCCGCGTCACGCGCTTGCTTGGCCTGGGCATCGGCCAAAGCCAGCGCTTCCTTGATGAACTGGAACAACTCCCTGAAAGCCCGCCCGTTGCGCTGTTCGGGCGTGGCAGCGGCGTCTTTGCGGGCATTGCGGATCAAGGTACGCAAGCGCTGCACATCGCAATCGGGATGCTCATCCATCCAGCGGTTGAACACCGCCTTGTCGTCGGTGATCAGGTCAGCGCGCCAGCGTTCGGCCTGGTGCAGGGCCAGGGCGTTGCGGGCATGGCCCAACTCAAACGCCGCCACAGCCTCGCGCAGAGGCTCGGGGTCTGCGTCGCGCATGAGCTTGCCGATGAACTGCATCTGGCGACGGCGCCCTTCGCCCAGCTTCATTTTTTTGCATTCAACGATGGCCTCTCGAAGGCGTTCAGGCATCGCGAGGTCTTTGAGATGGCTATCCGGCAAGGCCATCAGCTGTTCGCCCAGGCTTTGCAGGGCGTGACTTTCGCGCTTCATGGCGCTTCGGCTGGGACGGCCGCTGCCATCCTCATCGGTGGCAGGTACGGGGGCTTGGTGTGATCGGTTCATGGCCTCGCTATGATACGGGTGCCCGCTTGGGCCACGATCAACCTGACGGCTCTGCGCCCGTTTTTATGGCCACCTCTGCCCGCAAGACTTCCAGCCCTTCGTCCAACCAAGCAACCCAAGGCAATGACGGCTTTGCCTACACCCAGGCGGAGTTTCAACAGCTCATTGAAGACTCGCTGAGTCTGGCGCGCAAGCTGGGGGCCAGTGACGCTGCCGCGGAGGTGTCCGAAGGGGTGGGGCTGTCGGTGTCCGTGCGCAAGGGCAAGCTGGAGAATGTCGAGCGCAACCGCGACAAGACCATCGGCGTCACCGTGTACCTGGGTCAGCGGCGCGGCAACGCCAGCACCTCTGATTTTTCTCCCCAAGCCCTGGAACAGACAGTGCGTGCGGCCTACGACATCGCCCGCTACACCGCCGAAGATCCTGCCGCTGGGCTGCCAAGTGCTGACGACCTGGCCATGGGTCGCGCCGCCCGACGCGATCTGGATTTGTTCCACCCCTGGTCGATTGACGCGGAAGGCGCCGCCGAACTGGCACGCCGATGCGAAGACGCGGCCCTGTCGGTGGATGCCCGCATCACCAATTCGGAAGGGGCTGGCGTGTCGGCCCAGCAGTCTCATTTCTTCGCGGGCAACACGGTGGGCTTTCGAGGCGGCTATGCCAGTTCGCGCCACTCGCTGTCGGTATCGCCCATCGCGGGTCGTGGCAAAGACATGCAGCGTGACTTTTGGTACACCTCGGAGCGCGACGCGCGAGACATGGCCAAGCCGGAGGCCGTGGGCCGCTATGCGGCTGAACGCGCCTTGTCGCGCCTGAAATCGCGAAAGATCGCCACCTGCGAGGTGCCCGTGCTGTTCGAGAACACCCTGGCCGCCGGCTTGCTGGGTGCCTACGTGCAGGCCACCAGTGGCGGTGCGCTGTACCGCAAAGCCACGTTCTTGCTGGACAGCCTGGGCCAGCCCGTGTTTCCCAAACACATCGACATTCTGGAAGACCCCCACATCCTGAAGGGCAAGGGCAGCGCGCCGTTTGACGACGAGGGTGTCCTCACACGCAAACGCCGCGTGGTGAAGGCCGGCGTGGTGCAGGGCTACTTCCTCTCAAGCTACTCGGCCCGCAAGCTGGGCATGCCCACCACGGGCCATGCGGGTGGTTCGCAAAACCTGGTCTTGAGCAGCCGCCTGACCAACCCGAAAGACAACCTCAAGGCCATGCTGCGCAAGCTGGGCACCGGACTGTTCGTCACCGAGCTCATGGGGCAGGGTGTCAATTACGTCACCGGGGATTACTCTCGGGGTGCTGCGGGTTATTGGGTTGAAAATGGCGTGATCCAGTACCCGGTGCATGAAATCACCATCGCCGGGCACCTGGGAGAGATGTTCCAGCAGATCGTGGCCGTCGGCGCTGACGCGTACACCTATGGCAGCAAGACGATTGGCTCCGTGCTGATCGAACGCATGAAGGTGGCCGGGCACTGACCCCGGCCGGGCATCTGCACCCTCTTCACAAAAGCCTCAGGAGCTTCGCATGCAACGCCGTTCATTCATCCATCATGCCGGCCTGGCTGGCGTTCTGGCCGCCGGTAGCGCCCCCTCCATCGTGCACGCTCAAGCGCAGCTGCGCTGGCGTCTGGCTTCCAGCTTTCCCAAGTCCCTGGACACCATCTTCGGTGCCGCCGAGGTGTTCGCCCAGAAGGTCTCCGAGATGTCGGGCGGCAAGTTTCAGATTTCCATCCATGCCGGTGGCGAGCTGATGCCTCCCTTTGGCGTGGTGGACGGCGTGCAAAAAGGCACGGTGGAGATGGCCCACACCGCCCCCTATTACTTTGTGGGCAAGGATGAAACCTTTGCCATCGGCTGCACCATCCCCTTCGGGCTGAACTCACGCCAAATGTCGGCGTGGATGTACGAAGGCAACGGCCTGAAGCTGATGCGCGAGTTCTACGCCCGCTACGACATCATCAACTTCCCGGGGGGCAACACCGGTGCCCAGATGGGGGGCTGGTACCGCAAGCCCGTGAAGAGTCTGGCCGACATGAAGGGCCTGAAGATCCGCATCGGTGGGTTTGCAGGCAAGGTCATCGAGCGCCTGGGCGCCGTGCCGCAAAACCTGCCTGGTGGCGAGATTTACCAGGCCCTGGAAAAAGGCACGATCGATGCGGCTGAGTGGGTGGGCCCTTACGACGATCAAAAGCTTGGTTTTCACAAGGTCGCGCCGTTCTATCACTTCCCCGGCTGGTGGGAAGGCGGCCCGCAACTGGACTTCTACATCAACGCCAAGGCCTTCAATGGCTTGAGCGCCGAGTACAAGGCCATGATCGAAGCCGCAGCATCGCACGCGCACACCGAGATGCAGGCTCGCTACGACGCCCGCAACCCGGCCGCCCTCAAGCAGTTGGTGGCCGCCAAGACCCAGCTGGTTCAGTTCCCCAAGCCCGTGCTGGATGCCGCCTTCAAGGCCGCCATGGACATTTACGCGGAACTCAACGAGAAGAACCCAGCTTGGCGCAAGGTGTACACCGATTACGCCAAGTTCCGAGCCGACCAGAACATGTGGTTCCGCTTCACGGAAGCCACCTACGACCGCTACATGCAGGCCGCCAAGCTCTGAGCCATGAAAGACGAGCACCTGCGGGTGGTGGGCTGGATTGCCTCGCTCACCGCCATCCTGATGTTTGTCTCGTATGTGGATCAGATCCGTCTGAACCTGGCCGGGCATCCCGGCTCGGTGATGCAGCCGGCTGCCACGGTGCTGAACTGCGTGCTCTGGACCACCTACGCCCTGGCGCGCACTCGCAAGGATTGGCCGATTGCGGCGGCCAACATCCCAGGGATCGTGTTGGGGCTGGCGACCTTGATCACGGCCTTATGAGTCTTGTCCGACCGAAGCTCGCAAGCCGCGAAGAAGATTCGGACTACGCGGCTTGCTCTACTGCTAAACTGCAGGCTTGTCAGGAGAGCGCTGGCTCACACATGTGTGTGAAGGCTGGCCGCCGAAGGCGCAGGGTGTCGTGCAGCGATGCATCCATCCGAACGCTCAGGCAAAAGGACTGGCAAACACGGCCTTGGCCGTGATCCTCACTGGAGAGAGTCTGGTAGCCACGTCATCACGACAAGGCCAGCCACACCACCGAAGGGGCAAGCCTTGAACGCGGCCAGCAGGCTCGCGAGGGGTCAATCTCTCAGGTAAAGCGGACAGCGAGGGCAAGCGGATCATCCTCACCCCAGGCTTGAATCAGGCAGGGGGAGCGGTTGACATCAACACCCTGCCCTCCCGGCCTCAGCGCCGGCCTTTGTCATGTCCGACACCTCTTCTACACCGCTGCTGACCACCCCGCTGCACGCTCTGCACATCGAGCTGGGCGCCAAGATGGTGCCGTTTGGCGGCTACGACATGCCCGTCCAGTACGCCACGGGCATTCTGGCCGAGCACAAGCACACCCGCGCCGCAGCAGGCCTGTTCGATGTCTCGCACATGGGGCAGGTGGTGCTCAGTGGTCCCGGGGCGGATGCCGCGCTTGAAACCCTGGTGCCCGTCGATATCGTGGACCTGGCGGTGGGCAAGCAGCGTTATGCGCTGTTCACCAACGAGCAAGGCGGCATCCTGGATGACCTGATGGTCACCCGCCGTGCCAATGATCTCTTCCTGGTGGTCAACGCCGCCTGCAAAACGCAAGACATTGCTCACCTGCAGGCCCGCATCGGCCACCTGTGCACCGTCACCCCCCTGCCTGATCAGGCCCTGCTGGCCCTGCAGGGCCCCGAGGCCGTGACGGCGCTGGCGCGCTTGAATGACGGCGTCCGCCAACTGGTGTTCATGACCGGCGGTCACTTTTCGCTGGATGGCATCGAGTGTTTCGTGACCCGCTCGGGCTACACCGGGGAAGACGGGTTCGAGATCTCGGTGCCCGCCGCCCATGCCGAGCAACTGGCCCGTGCCCTGCTCGCCCAGCCCGAAGTCAAACCCATTGGTTTGGGCGCACGCGACACGCTGCGCCTTGAAGCCGGCCTGTGCCTGTACGGCCATGACATTGACACCACCACCACCCCGGTGGAAGGCGCCCTCACCTGGGCCATCCAGAAGGTGCGCCGTGCGGGCGGTGCGCGTGCGGGCGGCTATCCGGGCGCCTCGATCATCGACCAGCAACTGGCCGAAGGCGCCACCCGCAAGCGCGTGGGCCTGATCAGCACCGAGCGCATGCCTGTGCGCGAAGGCGCCAAGGTGGTCGATGCCTCCGGCGCCGAGATCGGCGTGGTCACCAGTGGCTCGCTGGGCCCCAGCCTGAACCAGCCGGTGGCGCTGGCCTATGTGGCCGCCGCCCATGCGGCCGTGGGCACGGCGGTCTTCGCCCTGGTGCGCGACAAGAAAGTGCCCATGACCGTGGCCAGCACCCCGTTTGTGCCTAACCGCTACTACCGCGGCTGAGCGACAATCTCGGCCGTTCGGCATCCCCTCATTTTTCGAATTCCTGACATCCAAGGACGTCTCACCATGACCATCAAGTACACGCCCGACCACGAATGGCTCCAGATCGAAGCCGATGGCACCGCCATCGTGGGCATCACCCACCACGCCCAGGACGCCCTGGGTGACGTGGTGTTTGTGGACCTGCCCGCCGTGGGCGCCAGCTTCCAGGCCAAGGATGTGGCCGGCGTGGTCGAGTCGGTCAAGGCCGCCGCCGATGTGTACATGCCCGTGGACGGCGAGATCGTCGAGGTCAACGAAGGCCTGCGCGATGACCCCGCCCTGGCCAACAGCGACCCCACGGGCGCAGGCTGGTTCTTCAAGGTCAAGCTGTCCAACCCGGCTCAGCTCGACGCCTTGATGGACAAGACCGCCTACGACGAGCTGCTGAAGAACGCCTGATTCGGGCCCCGTGCACGCCTGACGCGTGCACCCATCGCCCCTCTTGCCGACGCCGAACACCATGCCGAACGCCCTGCACTCTCTCGCCCACCTTGAAGACGCCACCGCCTTTCGTGCCCGCCACATCGGGCCCGATGGGGCGGACGAAACCCAGATGCTGTCTGCCATTGGCGTGGCCTCACGCCAGGCCTTGATGGACAGCATCGTGCCTGCCAGCATCCGTCGCACCGAAGGCATGCAACTGCCCTCGCCGCTGACCGAAGCGCAGGCGCTGGCCGAGCTCAAGGGCATCGCGCAGCAGAACAAGGTGATGCGTAACTTCATTGGGCAGGGCTACTACGGCACGCTCACCCCCGGCGTCATCTTGCGCAACATCCTCGAGAACCCCGCTTGGTACACGGCCTACACGCCCTACCAGGCCGAGATCTCGCAGGGGCGCATGGAGGCCCTGGTCAACTTCCAGACCATGGTCACCGACCTGACGGGCATGGCCATTGCCAATGCCTCGATGCTGGACGAGGCCACCGCAGCGGCCGAGGCCATGACCCTGGCGGCTCGCGTGGGCAAGAGCAAATCGCTGCGCTTCGTGGTGTGCCACGACGTCTTTCCCCAAACACTGGAGGTGGTGCAGACCCGCGCGGAGCCCCTGGGCATCACCGTGGACGTGGTGCATGCCGCTCACCTGGCCACCCACCTGGAAACCCACGACTGCTTTGGCGCCCTGCTGCAGTACCCCGGCGTCAATGGCCAGATCCGCGAGATCCGCCCCCTGATCGACGCCCTGCATGCCAAGGGCGCCCTGGCCATCGTGGCCGCCGACCTGCTGGCCTTGACCCTGCTGACGCCCCCCGGCGAGCTGGGTGCTGACATCGTGTGCGGCACCACCCAACGCTTCGGCATGCCCATGGGCAATGGCGGCCCCCACGCCGCGTACCTGGCCACCAAGGACGAGTTCAAGCGCTCGCTGCCCGGCCGCCTGGTGGGCGTGAGCGTGGACAGCCACGGCCACACTGCCTATCGCCTGGCCCTGCAAACCCGTGAGCAACACATCCGCCGCGAGAAGGCCACTTCCAACATCTGCACCGCGCAGGTCCTGCCCGCGGTCGTCGCCAGCATGTACGCCGTCTACCACGGCCCCGAAGGCCTGCAGCGCATTGCCCGGCGCGTGGCCAGCTACGCCTCCATCCTGGCGGAAGGCCTCAAGGCCCTGGGCCGCACGCTGGTGCACGACACCTGGTTCGACACCGTGCAGGTGCTGGCCGAAGACCGCGCCTCCATCCTGGCGGCTGCCGAGAAGATGGGCATCAACCTGCGTGACGCCAGCGCTGACAGCATCAGCATCTCGCTGGACGAAACCACCACGCGCGACGACATCATCGACCTGTGGACGCTGTTTGCCGGCACCAAGGCCCTGCCCTCGTTCGCCGCCTTTGAAAGCGGCGTGAGCCTGGGCATCCCGGATGCCCTGCAGCGCCAAAGCGCCTACATGACGCACCCGGTGTTCAACCGCTACCACAGCGAAACCGAGATGCTGCGCTACTTGCGCGGTCTGGCCGACAAGGATCTCGCGCTGGACCGCACCATGATCCCCTTGGGCTCGTGCACCATGAAGCTCAACGCCACCAGCGAGATGATCCCCATCACGTGGCCGGAGTTCGCGCAGATCCACCCCTTCGCCCCGCGCCACCAACTGCGGGGTTATGAACTGCTGAACGACCAGTTGTGCAACTGGCTGTCGCAGGCCACCGGCTACGCGGGCATCAGCCTGCAGCCCAATGCCGGCTCGCAAGGCGAGTACGCCGGCCTGCTCATCATCAAAGCCTGGCACGAGTCGCGTGGCGAAGGTCACCGCAACATCTGCCTGATCCCCGAAAGCGCCCACGGCACCAACCCCGCCTCGGCCCAGATGGTGGGCATGCAGGTGGTCGTCACCAAGTGCGATGCCGATGGCAACGTGGATCTGGACGACCTCAAGGCCAAGTGCGAGCAGCACAGCGCCAACCTGGCCGCGGTGATGATCACCTACCCGTCCACCTACGGCGTGTTCGAGACCCGCGTCACCGAGCTGTGCGCCCTGGTGCACCAGCACGGCGGCCGCGTCTACGTGGACGGCGCCAACATGAATGCGCTGGTGGGCCTGGCTGCGCCGGGTCAGTTCGGTGGCGACGTGAGCCACCTCAACCTGCACAAGACCTTCTGCATCCCGCACGGCGGTGGCGGCCCGGGCGTGGGCCCCGTGTGCGTGGTGGACGACCTCAAACCCTTCCTGCCCGCCCACCGCTCGGCGGGCATCGGCGAAGCCCAGCAGGTCGGCGCCGTGTCCGCGGCCCCGCTGGGCAATGCGGCCGTGCTGCCCATCAGCTGGATGTACATCCGCATGATGGGTGCCGACGGTCTGAAGGCGGCCACTGAAGTGGCCATCCTGAACGCCAACTACGTGGCGGCCCGCCTGGCCGACCACTACGACATCCACTTCAGCAGCGGTCAGGCCGGTGTGAAGGGCGGCGGCGTGGCCCACGAGTGCATCCTGGATCTGCGCCCGCTGAAGGACACCAGTGGCGTCAGCGCCGAAGACGTGGCCAAGCGACTGATCGACTATGGCTTCCACGCGCCCACGCTGAGCTTCCCCGTAGCCGGTACGCTCATGGTCGAGCCCACCGAGAGCGAATCCAAGGCCGAGCTGGACCGCTTCTGCGACGCCATGATCGCCATCCGCGATGAAATCCGTCAGGTGGAGCAAGGGCAACTGCCGCAGGACGACAACCCGCTCAAAAACGCACCTCACACCGCCGAGAGCCTGCTCAAGGCAGACTGGGCCCACGCCTACAGCCGTGAACAAGCCGCCTACCCGGTCGCCAGCCTGCGCAAGCAGAAATACTGGTCACCCGTGGGCCGCGTGGACAACGTCTATGGCGACCGCAACCTGTTCTGCGCCTGTGTGCCGCTGAGCGAGTACCAGTGAACCGGGGCGCTTAGCCTTGCTGAGCGCCACCAAGCGCCCCCGAGCGCCTTCAGGCGGCGCCTCAGGCTCAGGGGTGGCCAGTCAGGGCCGAGGCTTGGACGCGCCACCCTTGCCCCGGCGCTTGCCTTTGCTGGGCTGCGGCGCCGCCTTGGGTCGCGCCGCCCAGGGCTGCAACACCTCCTCCAGCTCATCTTGCAGCCCGTCCAGCATCTCCTGATGCACGGGCAGCAACTGCTGCCATTGCTGGCGCAGGTTACGCGCGCAGTGCCTGAACACCTCGTCGGAGCTGGCCAGCACAATGCGGTTGCCCTCGCACTCCACTTCCAGCGGCAGCACGGGCTCACCAAACACCGACCAGATGCGTCCGATCAGGGTGCTGCACCGGGGCTCGCGGTCCAGCAGGTTGACGACCAACACCCCTTCAGGTGCGAGCGCATCGCGGCACGAGCGGTAAAACGCCGAGTTGCTCAAGGCGTCCGGCTCACCCGCCTCATCAAAGGCGTCCACCAGGATCAGGTCGTAGGCCCCAGGCGCGGCTGCCTTCACAAAGGCAGCGCCGTCACCGCACACTGTCTGCAGCGACGGCCCATCGGGCGGAATCTGAAAAGTGTCGCGCGCGGCCAGTACCGCCGGGTTGATCTCCACCACCGTCAGGTGCAAGGCAGGAAAGTGGTGCAGCACATGCCGCACCAACGATCCCCCGCCCAAGCCAATCATCAGGGCCCGGCGCGGCTGCGGCAGAAACATGGTGAAGGCCATCATGACCTGGCTGTACTGCAGGTCCAGGGCCGTGGGGTCGTCCAGCCGCATGCGGCTCTGGATCAAATCACCGTCAAACGACATCGTCACAGAGTCGTCGTCGTGCTCGATTTCGGGGGTGGCAGAGGCTGCGGATGCGTGTTGGGGCATGAAGTTCAGTAAATGAGGCGATCCGGACGGATGTCGCGCAAGATGGTGGTGGCGATTTCTTCAATCGACTTGTGGGTGGACGACAGCCAGGCAATGCCTTCGCGCCGCATCATGGACTCCGCCGCGCTCACCTCGGTTCGGCAGTTCTGCAAGCTGGCGTACCGGCTGTTCGGGCGGCGCTCGTTGCGGATCTGGCTCAAGCGCTCGGGGTCAATGGTCAGGCCAAAGCACTTTTTCTTGTGTGGCTTGAGCATGGTGGGCAAAAAGCCCCGGTCGAAATCCTCCGGGATCAAGGGCACATTGGCCGCCTTGATGCCATGCTGCATGGCCAGATACAAGGACGTGGGTGTCTTGCCGCAGCGGCTAACGCCCACCAGCACCACATCGGCTTCTTCCAGGTTGCGTGCAGACTGACCGTCATCATGCTCCATGGCGAAGTTGATGGCTTCAATCCGGTTGTTGTACTCCAGGTCCTGGCTGGCATCACTGAAGCGCCCCACCCGGTGGTTGGACTTCATGTTGAACTCTTCCTCCAGCGGCTCCACGAAGGTCTTGATCACGTCAAACACCTTGCCTCGGCAGGTTTTGAGGATGTCCAGCACCTCGTCGTTGGCCAGGGTGGTGAAGACGATGGGACGCTTGCCCTCGCGCTCTGCGGTGGCGTTGATCTCACGCACCACCTGGTGCGCCTTGTCCACCGTGTCGATGAATGGGCGACGCACATGGCGTGGCTTGATGGCGAACTGCGCCAGGATGGAATTGCCCATGGTTTCGGCGGTGATGCCGGTGCCATCGGAGATGAAGAAAACGCTGCGGTCGGGCATGTGCATGGATCGCCTGGCTGAGGGGGGCGCTGATGGAAGATTTCCACAAAGCGGCGCCTGGGTGTGACTTCGGTGGAGCCATGATCATAGGCCTGACCCTACAATCAGATCCAATTTCGCGTCACTGCGCCGCCACGCCCACACCATAACCACAGGCCCGCCGCCCATGACGCCACCGGTTTTTTTCACCATCCTGGAGCTTTTGTATGACCCAACGCTTTGAGCCGACCGCCCTGGTCGTGCCCTTCGAGCAATTGCGCATGGACGACGTCGAGTCGGTCGGGGGCAAGAATGCCTCGCTGGGCGAGATGATCTCTCAGCTGCCCGATGGCGTGCGTGTGCCCACCGGCTTTGCCACCACGGCCCATGCCTTCCGCGAGTTCCTGAAGCACGGCGGCTTGACCGAGCGCATCAGCCAGCGCCTGGCCACCCTGGACACCGACGACGTTCGCGCCTTGGCCGCCGCCGGTGCCGAAATCCGCGGCTGGGTCGAAGCCCAACCCTTCCCGGCCGATCTGGAGCAGGCGATCCGCGACGCCTACGCCAAACTGGCAGCGGACAACCCCCAGGCCTCCTTCGCCGTGCGCTCGTCGGCCACCGCCGAAGACCTGCCTGACGCCTCGTTTGCCGGTCAACAAGAAACATTCCTGAACGTGGTGGGCATCGACGACATCCTGCACAAGATGAAGGAAGTTTTCGCCTCGCTGTACAACGACCGCGCCATTTCCTACCGCGTGCACAAGGGCTTCGCCCACGACGTGGTGGCCCTGTCAGCGGGCGTGCAACGCATGGTGCGCTCCGACATCGGTGCCGCCGGCGTCATGTTCACCATCGACACCGAGTCTGGTTTTTCGGACGTGGTCTTCATCACCTCCAGCTACGGCCTGGGTGAAACCGTGGTGCAAGGCGCCGTCAACCCGGACGAGTTCTATGTGCACAAGCCGGCCCTGAAGGCCGGCAAGCAGGCCGTCATCCGCCGCAACCTGGGCTCCAAGCTGATCAAGATGGAGTTCTCGACGCCGGACGAAAAGGCCGCCACCGGCAAGCTGGTCAAGACGGTGGACACCACGGTGGAAGCCCGCAACCGCTACAGCCTCAGCAACGACGATGTGATGGAGCTGGCCCGCTACGCCCTGATCATTGAAGAGCACTACGGCCGCCCCATGGACATCGAGTGGGGCAAGGACGGCACCGACGGCAAGCTCTACATCCTGCAGGCCCGCCCCGAGACCGTGAAGAGCCAGCAACACGGCAAGGCCGAACAGCGCTACAAGCTCAAGAGCTCGGGCACCGTGCTGGCCGAGGGTCGCGCCATTGGTCAGAAGATTGGCACGGGCCCCGTGCGCATCGTGCACAACATCGCCGAGATGGACAAAGTGCAGCCGGGTGACGTGCTGGTCACCGACATGACCGACCCCAACTGGGAGCCGGTGATGAAGCGCGCCAGCGCCATCGTGACCAACCGTGGCGGCCGCACCTGCCACGCCGCCATCATCGCGCGTGAGCTGGGCATCCCGGCCGTGGTGGGTTGCGGCAACGCCACCGATCGCCTGACCGACGGCACCCTGGTGACCGTGGCCTGCTCCGAGGGCGACACCGGCTACATCTACGAAGGCCTGCTGGAAACCGAGATCACCGAGGTGACCCGTGGCGAGATGCCCCACATCGGCCTGAAGATCATGATGAACGTGGGCAACCCGCAGTTGGCCTTCGACTTCTGCCAGATGCCCAACAGCGGCGTGGGTCTGGCCCGTCTGGAGTTCATCATCAACAACAACATCGGTGTGCACCCCAAGGCCATCCTGGACTATCCGCACATCGACAACGACCTGAAGAAGGCCGTGGAGTCGGTGGCGCGCGGTCACGCCTCGCCCCGCGCCTTCTATGTGGACAAGCTGGCCGAGGGCATCGCCACCATCGCCGCCGCGTTCTTCCCCAAGCCCGTCATCGTGCGTCTGTCGGACTTCAAGTCCAACGAGTACAAGAAGCTGATCGGTGGGTCGCGCTACGAGCCAGAAGAAGAAAACCCGATGCTGGGCTTCCGGGGCGCCTCACGCTACATCTCGCAAGAGTTTGGTGAAGCCTTTGCCATGGAGTGTGAAGCGCTCAAGCGGGTGCGCAACGACATGGGCCTGAACAACGTCGAGATCATGGTGCCCTTCGTGCGCACCCTCAAGCAGGCCGAACGCGTCACCGAGATGCTGGCCGATCACGGCCTGGTGCGGGCAGCCAAGGGCGGCACCGACGGCCTGCGCGTGATCATGATGTGCGAAGTGCCCAGCAACGCCATCCTGGCCGAGCAGTTCCTGGAGTTCTTCGACGGCATGTCCATCGGCTCGAATGACCTGACCCAGCTCACCCTGGGCCTGGACCGTGACTCCGGTCTGGAGCTGCTGGCCCACGACTTCGACGAGCGCGACCCGGCCGTCAAGGCCATGATCTCGCGTGCCATTGCGGCCTGCCGCGCCCACGGCAAATACATCGGGATTTGCGGACAAGGCCCGTCCGACCACCCCGATTTCGCCGAATGGCTGGCTGCCGAAGGCATCGTGTCCATCTCGCTGAACCCCGACACGGTCGTGGACACCTGGCAGCGCCTGGCCGCCCTGTGATGTGAGCACCGCTGCAGTCGCTCTGACATGAACCGCCCCTCGGGGCGGTTTTTTCTTGCTACAATCGCAGGCTTTCCCGAATGTTGGGGCGTTGACCTTAAGCGCAACGCTGCAACCCTTGCCGTCTGCGGGTTTGACGCTTCGCGACGGCTTCCATCCCACCGTCTCTGGTGGGGAATCCACAAGGAGTCACCATGCGTCACTATGAAATCGTCGTGCTGATCCACCCGGATCAAAGCGAACAGGTTCCAGCCATGCTGGAGCGCTACAAGAGCCTGATCACCACCACCGGTGGCCAGGTGCACCGTGTTGAAGACTGGGGCCGTCGTCAGCTGGCTTACCAGATCAACAAGCTGGCCAAGGCTCACTACCTGTGCCTGAACATCGAAGTCAGCAAGGAAACCCTGGTTGAACTCGAAACAGGCTTCAAGTTCAACGATGCCGTGCTGCGTCACCTGACCGTGCTGAAGGACAAGGCTGAGACCACTCCTTCCGTCATGATGAAGCAAGTCGAGCGTGAAGAGGCCCGCAAGGCCCAGCAGGAGCAAGCGACCGCCTGATTGGCGTTGACGCCGACTGTTCATGAACCGCGTTGAGTTGTCCGCGCAGATCATTGAACGCAAGGCCCTGCGATACACCCCCGCCGGTCTGCCCGCCCTGGATCTGATGCTTGAGCACGAATCCGAGGTGACCGAGGCCCAGCAAGTCCGACAGGTCAAGCTGGAACTCAAGGCGCTGGCTCTTGGCCCGATGGCCGAGCAGCTCAACCGGATGGAGGCTGGCAAGCCGTTCAGGCTCACTGGCTTTCTGGGTGCCCCTCGCAACGGCCGGGGCGTATTGCTTCACATCACCGACATTCACGACATCGTTTAACCATATTCTGAGAGGTCATCATGGCTGCTCCCCGCTCCAAGAACGGCAAGTTCTCCAAAGACCGCAAGGGCAAGCGCAACACGCAATCCCTGCTGTTCCGTCGCAAGCGCTTCTGCCGCTTCACCGTCGCTGGCGTCGAACAAATCGACTACAAGGACGTTGACACCCTGCGCGACTTCATCGCTGAAAACGGCAAGATCATCCCCGCTCGCCTGACCGGCACCCGCGCGATCTACCAACGTCAGCTGACCACCGCCATCAAGCGCGCTCGCTTCCTGGCCCTGCTGCCTTACAGCGACCAACATCGCGTCTAAGGAGTCCCTGTCATGCAAATCATCCTCCTCGAAAAAGTCGCCAACCTGGGCAATCTGGGTGATGTGGTCAAGGTCAAGGACGGCTACGCCCGTAACTTCCTGATCCCCACCGGCCAAGCCCGTCGCGCCACTGACGCCGCCGTCAAGGAATTCGAAGCTCGCCGCGCAGAGCTCGAAAAGGTCCAGGCCGAGAAGCTGGCCGCCGCTCAAGCCCTGGGCGAAAAGCTCAACGGCAAGACCGTGTCGCTGACCCAGAAGGCCGGCGTGGATGGCCGCCTGTTCGGTTGGGTCACCAACTTCGACATCGCCGAAGCCCTGAAGGCCGCTGGCTTTGACGTGGCCAAGCAGCAAGTGCGCCTGCCCAACGGTCCTCTGAAGACCACCGGCGAGCACGCTGTGACCGTGTCGCTGCACACCGACGTGACCGTCGATGTGACCGTGGCTGTGGTCGGCGAAACCGCCTGATCCCCTGGGCTTCGGCCCGGACGTCCTTCGGGACACCCTGCAAAGCCGGCGCAAGCCGGCTTTGTCATTTCTGGCCTTTCCAGGTCACGGCGCGCTTATCCACACACTTCCCCAGGAAGTCCAAGGGATGCTCACAGCCTTGTCCACAGGCGATGGGCCACTTCCCGCCTATGATCTCACCCCATGGCTGCAGTTTTCCCCACCTCGTTTCCCGCTTCCGGTTCACCCAGTTCTGCCACCGACGAAGTGGCGAAGCTGCGCGTACCGCCGCACTCCATCGAGGCTGAACAAAGCGTGCTGGGCGGCCTGCTGTTGGACAACAGCGCCTGGGATCGCGCCTCGGACATCCTGCACGACAGCGACTTCTATCGCCTGGAACACCAGCTCATCTTCGTGGCTGTCCAGAAGCTGGTGAACGCCTCCAAGCCCGCCGACGTCATCACCGTCTACGAGCAGTTGCAGATGATGGGCAAGGGCGACGACGTGGGGGGCCTGGCCTACCTGAACGCCTTGGCCCAATCGGTGCCCAGCGCCGCCAACATCCGCCGCTATGCCGAAATCGTGCGCGAGCGCGCGGTGCTGCGCAAGCTGGTCTCAGCCTCGGACGAAATCGCCACCAACGCCTTCAACCCGCAAGGCCGCACGGTGTCGGACATCCTGGACGAGGCCGAAGCCAAGATCATGAAGATCGGCGAGGAAGGCAGCCGCAACAAGCAGGGCTTCCACGCCATGGATGGCCTGGTGGTCGACCTGCTGGACCGCGTCCAGGAGTTGGCCGACAACGGCGCCGAAGACGTCACCGGCGTGCGCACAGGCTTCATCGACCTCGACAAGATGACCGCTGGCCTGCAAAAGGGCGATCTCATCATCCTGGCCGCCCGCCCATCCATGGGTAAAACGGCGTTCGCGCTGAACATCGGCGAAAACGTCGCGGTCAATGAGGGCCTGCCTGTGGCGGTGTTCTCGATGGAAATGGGCGCCTCGCAGTTGGCGCTGCGGATGGTCGGCTCGATCGGTCGCATCAACCAGCAGAACCTGCGCACCGGCCGCCTGAGTGATGACGAGTGGAGCCGACTGAGCGAAACCGTCGAAAAGCTGCGCACGGCCAATGTGTTCATCGATGAAACGCCAGGCTTGTCGCCCAACGAACTGCGCGCCCGGGCGCGTCGCCTCGCCCGTCAGTTTGGCGGCACGCTGGGCCTGATCATCATCGACTACCTGCAGCTGATGAGCGGCTCCGGCGGCAATGAAGAAAACCGCGCGACCGTGATTGGTGAGATTTCGCGGGGCCTCAAAGCCCTGGCCAAAGAGCTTCAGTGCCCGGTGATCGCCTTGTCGCAGCTGAACCGCTCGGTCGAAACCCGACCGGACAAGCGCCCGATGATGTCCGACCTGCGGGAATCAGGCGCCATCGAACAAGATGCCGACGTCATCATGTTCATCTACCGCGACGAGTACTACAACAAGGAATCCAAGATTCAGGGTACGGCCGAGATCATCATCGGCAAGCAGCGTAATGGCCCGGTGGGCAGCCTGCACCTGGCCTTCCTGAAGTCCAACACCCGCTTTGAAAACCTGGCGCCCGGCACCTACATCGGCGAAGGCGACCAGTACTGAGCCCGTCTCCGACCTGAGGCGTCAAAGCCCATGCTGGGCCAGCCAAGCCCTCAGTTGCGGGCCCGGCAGAGCACCCGAGACCCGGGCCACCTCTCGGCCCTGCTGGAACAAAGCCAGTGTGGGAATGCTGCGGATCTGATGCTGCGCCGCTGCCTGCTGGTGGGCCTCGGTGTCCACCTTCACGAAGCGCACCCGGCCTTGGTACTGTGCAGCCACCTGCTGAAACGTGGGCGCAAACGATCGACACGGACCACACCAGGGTGCCCAGAAGTCCACCAGCACCGGCAGTCCGTCGCGCTGTGTGAAGCGCTGCAATCCATCGGCATCCACCGGCACGGGCTCAGCAGACACCACCGCCGCCCCGCAGCGTCCACAGGCCGGTTGGTCATGCACGCGCGCCGCCGGCACGCGATTGATGGTCTGGCAGTGTGGGCAGATCAATTCCAGGGAATCGCTCATGAGGTCCTCCTGCCTCCGCAGATGGCATCGGGCGTGAAGATTTCAAGCCGCGCAGAAAAAAACCCGCCGGCTGGGCCAGGCGGGTTTCTGGGGTGGCCACAAGGCCGGCGGCTTGGCCGGTCTGCCGCGCCAGAGACTCAGTCGTCGTTGCCGCCGAAGGCGGTGAACAGGTGCAGCAAGGACGAGAAAATGTTGTAGACGTTCAGGTACACCGACAGGGTGGCCGTGATGTAGTTGGTTTCGCCACCGTCCATGATGCGCTTCAGGTCATACAGCAGGAACGCGGAGAACAGCACAGCCACCAGGGCAGAGATGGTCAGCGACAAGGCCGGGATCTGAAGGAAGATGTTGGCCACGACGGCGGCCAGGATCACCAGCATGCCCACGAACAGCATCTTGCCCATGCCCGACAGGTCACGCTTGATGCTGCCTGCCAGCGAGGCCATGGCGGCAAAGATCACAGCCGTGGTGCCGAAGGCCAGCGCGATGATCTGAGAGCCATTCGACAGGCTGGTAACGTAGCCCAGCATGCGCGACAGCATCAGGCCCATGAAGAACGTGAAGCCCAGCAGCAGCGCTACGCCGATGCCCGAGTTCTTGAACTTCTCGATGGCGAAGAAGAAACCAAAAGCGATGGCCATGAAGGCCACGAGGCCGATCAGGGGGCTGCCCGAGAAGAACGTGAAAGATCGGAAGAGCACACGTCTGAACTCCAGTCACGGCATAGGTGATC
>CAMTVS010000125.1:0-20081 GCA_947085235.1 uncultured Aquabacterium sp.
ACAGCCGGGTCTCGCTCAGCCATTGCAGCCATGGCGACAGCCAGCCGGCGGCGGCATTCAGCGCGTGCGATACGCTCTGCGTCAGCATGCCGCTCAGGGGCTGCGGTGTGCTCATGGGTCTTCCTGCGTTTGGTCTTGGAGGCAGAAGTCTATGAGCGCCATGTCCTGAGGGGCTCCCCCCCAGGGAGGGGAAGTTGCTACAAGGTGAAACCTGACCATCCTCAACGTCCCGGCTTGGCGCCCAAGCCTGCCCCCGTTGACCCAGGCGGCCCACGGGCGACTAGAATTCAAGGTTTCGTTCTTCCTTTCTGCCTGACCATGTCCAAATCCACGAAGGCCTCTCCAGTCACCAAGGCCACCAAGCCTGTCAAGGCTGCCGCTCCGGCGCCTGCTGCTGCCCCCGCTGTCGCCCCTGCCGCAGCCAAGAAGGCCGCATCTGGTGTGAAAAAGGTCGTGCTGGCCTACTCCGGCGGCCTGGACACCTCCATCATCCTGAAATGGCTGCAAGACGAGTACGGCTGCGAGGTCGTCACCTTCACGGCTGACATCGGCCAGGGCGAAGAGATCGAACCCGCACGCGCCAAGGCGCTGAAGATGGGCATCAAGCCCGAGAACATCCACATCGAAGACCTGCGCGAAGAGTTCGTGCGCGACTTCGTCTTCCCCATGTTCCGCGCCAACGCGCTGTACGAAGGCGAATACCTGCTGGGCACCTCGATTGCCCGCCCGCTGATCGCCAAGCGCCTGGTCGAGATCGCCACAAAGAGCAAGGCCGACGCCATCTCGCACGGCGCCACCGGCAAGGGCAACGACCAGGTTCGCTTCGAGCTGGGTGCTTACGCCCTGCTGCCCGGCGTGAAGGTGATCGCCCCCTGGCGCGAGTGGGATCTGCTGAGCCGCGAGAAGCTGCTGGCCTACGCCGACAAGCACGGCATCCCGGTCGACTTCAAGAAGCGCAAGGGCGGCGCCCCGTACTCGATGGACGCCAACCTGCTGCACATCAGCTATGAAGGCGGCGTGCTCGAAGACCCGAACTTCGAGCCCGAAGCCAATATGTGGCGCCTGACCGTGTCGCCCGAGAAGGCCCCCAACAAGGCCGAGACCATCGAGCTGACCTACGCCAAGGGTGACGTGGTCGCCATCAACGGCGTGAAGATGTCGCCTGCCCAAGTGCTGACCAAGCTCAACGAGTTGGGCGGCAAGCACGGCATCGGCCGCCTGGACAAGGTCGAGAACCGCTATGTGGGCATGAAGAGCCGTGGTTGCTACGAAACCCCGGGTGGCACCATTCTGTTGACCGGCCACCGCGCCATCGAGTCGATCACCCTGGACCGCGAAGTGCTGGCCCTGAAGGACGACCTGATGCCGCGTTACGCCCGTCTGGTCTACAACGGCTACTGGTTCAGCCCCGAGCGCGAACTGCTGCAAGGCCTGATCGATGCCTCGCAGGCCACCGTGAACGGCACCGTCAAGCTCAAGCTGTACAAGGGCACCATCATGTGCACCGGCCGTGAGTCGGCCACCGACAGCCTGTTCGATCCGCAAATCTCCACCTTCGACGACGACGGTGGCGCCTACAACCAGGGCGACGCGGCGGGCTTCATCAAGCTGAACGCTCTGCGCCTGCGCATCGGCGCCAACGTGAAGGCCAAGCGTGCGGCCTCGGCTCGCGCCAAGCCGGTCGCCGAGAAGGCGGCTGCCAAGCCTGCCGCCAAGAAGGCCGTGGCCAAGCCCGCTGCAGCGCCCAAGGCTGCACCCAAGGCCGCCAAGGCCAAGTGATCGATTTCAAGGAGTTTCAAGCATGAGCACCACCACCCTGGCCGGCACCGTCAACACGCAGGCCAATGTGTATTTCGATGGCAAGTGCGTCTCGCACACCGTCACCCTGGCCGATGGCACCCGCAAGTCGGTGGGCGTCATCCTGCCCGCCACGCTGACCTTCAACACCGGCGCGCCCGAGATCATGGAAACCGTGGCCGGCCAGTGCACCGTCAAGATGGCGGGCTCGGACGTGTGGAAGACCTACGGCCCGGGCGAAAGCTACAACGTGCCCGGTAACTCGTCGTTCGAGATCAAGGTGGAGGGGCAGCCCTACCACTACATCTGCCACTTCGGCTGATGTGAAGCCGGCTGGCGCACGCCAGCCTGCGAAGCAATAAGGGCGCCCTCGGGCGCCCTTATGCTTGATGGGTGAAGCCGATGCCGGGCCTCTGGCATCCACAGCCCGTCGTCACTCTTTCTTGGCGCTGAACTCCACCCGCTCCACGATGTTCTTCGGGGCCAAGGTTTCAGCCACGAAAGCGGTGGAGCGCACCAGCACGTCGCGCGCCACCTCTTCCAGGGGCGAGCCAGAGATGGCTGCATGGCTGCCACCAAAGCCCACACCGGCCCAGCCGGCGGCCGACACGCCAAACCCGCTGCGCTGGTTGTTGGCCTCGAAGGTGCGCGAGGTGATCAGCTTGGCCTTGTTGATGTTCACCAGGCGGATGTCCATGTTCATCCACACCTTGGATTTCTTGTAGTCCACGCTGCCCGCCAGCAAGGCGATCGGCTTGGGCAGGAAGCCCAGCGCGCCCAGGCCGGTCGAGCTTTGCTCAAAGCCCAGCGAGGTGATCGAACCGGTCACCATGAAGTCGGCAGCTTCGGCTTCCACCTTGCGGCCCACCAGGGCCAGTTCCTGGTTGATCTCGTCCAGGGCGGCGCGCTCCATCACCTCAAAGCAGCCGGTTTGCGACAGGGCCGTGGCCAGCATCTCGGTCATGCCGGTGCCCACGCCAGAGTACGAGGGCTGATCGACTGAGTTGCCCGTGCCCATGCGCTCCCACCACTTGTAGCGGCGGGGATCGTCGCCGCTGTTGTTGGCGCCGCAGTCCACCGACTTGCACTTGATCTCGGCGATCATCACCTTGGCGACGGGGCGGTCGCAGCGTGGCACGGCCACCTTGCGCTCAGCTACGTCACTGGTTTGAGCCCAGGCATTCAGCCCGATGGTGGAGACGAGGGCGGCCATGGCAACTGGCAGCAAGCGGCGGTTCATGTGGTCAACTCCCTGAAAACTGACAAACCCGCCGATCTTGCGGCCGGGCCTCGGTGAGGGAGCACCCCCTTAAGTGGGAGTTGAAACAAGTGCTTGCAACTTGGTGGGCTCACACCACCACGGGCTCGGGCTCCAGCCGGATGCCGAATCGCCCATAGACGCTTTCCTGGATGGCCCGGGCCAGGGTGACCACCTCGGCCCCACTGGCGCCACCCCGATTGACCAGCACCAGGGCCTGCTTGTCGTACACGCCAGCACGGCCGATGGACTTGCCCTTCCAGCCGCAAGCGTCGATCAGCCAGCCGGCGGCCAGCTTGAAGCTGCCGTCCTCCAGCGGGTAATGCACCACATGCGGGTCGCGGCCAATGATGTCGCGGCACTGCTCGGCCGTCACCACCGGGTTCTTGAAGAAGCTGCCGGCGTTGCCGATCACGGCGGGGTCGGGCAGCTTGGCGCGGCGGATGGCGCACACCCAGTCGAAAATCTGTCGGGCGGTGGGCTCGGTGATGCCGGTCTCGGCCACCTTGCGGTCCAGCTCCAGGTAACCCAGCACGGGCTGCCAGGGGCGGGGCAGGCGCAGCCTGACGGTGGTGATCACGCTTTTGCCCGCCAGGGCCTGCTTGAACACGCTGTCGCGGTAGCCAAAGCGGCATTGGGCGGCGTCCAGCGTCACCATGCGGCCGGTGATCAGATCGACCGCGTCCAGCGAGTCGAAGCGGTCTTTGAGCTCTACCCCGTAGGCGCCGATGTTTTGCACAGGCGCGGCACCCACCGTGCCAGGAATGAGGGCCATGTTCTCCAGGCCGGGCAGGTCGTGGTCCAGACACCACTGCACCAGCGCGTGCCATCCCACACCTGCGCCCGCTTCCACGATCCACGCGTCGTCGCGCGTGTCCAGCAGGCGAATGCCCTCAATTTCCATCTTCAGCACGCAAGCCTGCACATCCTGCGTCAACACCAGGTTGCTGCCGCCCCCCAGAATGAACTTGGGTGAACGACCCAGCTCGGGGTGGTTCACCACCCGCCGAACGTCGGCCGCACTGCGCACCCGCACCAGGGTATGGGCGTTGGCAGGCAGCCCGAAGGTGTTGCAGGCACGCAGGCTGGCGCCCCGCTCGATGAGCAGATCGACAGAAACTGACGGGGCGGGAGCAGCAGGCGAGGAGGGCATGGCAGAATTTTCGCAGACAAAGGAGAACCCATGCCCAGCTTTGACACCAAGCTCGACCCCAATCTGGAATCCGTCGGCAATGCCGTCGACACCGCCATGAAGGAAATTGGCACCCGTTTTGACTTCAAGGGCACCAGTGCCGCGCTGGAGTTCAAGAAGAAAGAAAAGCAGGTCATCGTGTACGGTGACAGCGATTTCCAGATCGATCAGGTGCGTGATGTGCTGGTCAGTAAGCTCACCAAGCAAAAGGTCGACATCCGTTTCATGGATGTGGGCAAGGTCGAGAAAATCGGCGGCGACAAGGTCAAGCAGGTCGTCACCATCAAGTCGGGCATCGAGGCTGAGCTGGCCAAGAAGATCGTCAAGGTCATCAAGGACAGCAAGATGAAGGTCAATGCCAGCATCCAGGGTGAAGACGTGCGCATCACGGGCAACAAGCGCGATGATCTGCAGGCCGCCATGGCCCTCATCCGCAAGGACTTGCCCGATCATCCGTTCTCGTTCGACAACTTCCGCGATTGAGCGGGCCTGGCTTCACCGCCGAGACTGAACCCGGAGACCCTCGCATGGCGCGCACTTGTTCACCCGCTTCCTGGCTGCCGGCCAGTCTCCTCATGGCACTGGGGCTGGCCGCGGGCTCGTTGCAGGCGGCCAGTGTGGCCATGAGCGGCAGCATGGGCAACAAGGCCCTGCTGATCGTCAATGGCAGCGCTCCCAAGGCCCTGGCGGCTGGCGATACCCACCAAGGCGTCAAGGTCATCAGCGTGCAGGGTGACCGCGCCGTGATCGAGGTGCAGGGCCAGCGAAGCACCGTGGTGATGGGCTCTGCGCCGGTCAGCGTGGGCGGTGGCGGTGGCTCGGGCGGTGGCACCGAGATCGTGCTGTCGGCCAGCACCGGCGGCCACTTCATGGCCCAAGGCAGCATCAACGGGCGCAGCACCGTGTTCATGGTGGACACAGGCGCGACCTCGATCGCCATGAGCGCCGATGAGGCGCGCCGTCTGGGCCTGAAGTTCGAGTCGGGCGAACCCATGTATGCCAGCACCGCCAACGGCATTGTCAAGGGGCATCGCATCACCCTGCGTTCGGTGCGCATCCAGGATGTCGAGGTGTTTGACGTCGCGGCGGCCGTGCTGCCCCAGCCCATGCCCCACATCCTCTTGGGCAACAGTTTCCTGAATCGGTTCCAGATGAACCGGCAGAACGACACCCTCAAGCTCAGCCGGCGGTATTGACCCGCCTGCAGGCTCTCCACGTATTTGCCCATGGCCAAGAAGTCCCGATTGCCCGCTGGGCACCAGCACCTGTGCGACATCCTGTTCGACCAGGGTTTTGGCGAGCGTCGCACCTGCGATGGCCTCATCCTGCATGGCCTGGTGCAGGTCAACGGCCAGACCGTGGATGACCCCGAGGCCGTGTTTCCCGCCGATGGGCTGGCCCTGGTGGTGGAGGGGCAGCCCTGGGTCAGCCACGTGCGCGCCCTGATCATGCTGCACAAGCCGGCGGGTTACGAGTGCTCGCTCAAGCCAGGCGCCTGGCCCGGGGTGCACAACCTGCTGCCGCCGCCACTGCGCCGCCGAGGCTTGCAGCCCGTGGGCCGGCTCGACCAGGACACCACCGGCCTGCTGCTGATGACCGATGACGGCCCCTTGCTGCACCAACTCACTTCGCCCAAGAAGAACGTGCCCAAGGTGTACGAGGTGGGTTGCAAGCACCCGGTGACGCCCGCCATGTGCGACAAGCTGCTCAAGGGTGTGGTGCTGGATGACGACCCCGAGCCGGTGGCCGCTGCCGCCGCTGAGCGGGTGTGGCCTGAGGTCGCTGGCGCTGAGGCCGACACCCTGCACTTGCGCCTGACGCTGCTGCAGGGCAAGTACCACCAGGTCAAGCGCATGGTGGCGGCGGTGGGCAACCGGGTCGAGACCCTGCACCGCAGTCAGATTGGTCGCCTGACCCTGCCGGATGATCTGCCCGCCGGGCAGTGGCGCTGGATTGACGACCCTGCCATCGTGCTGCCCTGAGGCCTTTGGGGCGGTTCCGGTCGATAATTCGCGCACCATGCAAGTCTTTCGCGGTTTCCACCATGCGGCATTGGCGCCGGCCTGTGCCCTGACGATCGGCAATTTCGACGGCGTTCACCGTGGGCACCAGGCCATGCTGGCCCTTTTGCGCAACGAGGCGCTGCACCGGGGCGTGCCCGCCACCGTGCTCACCTTCGAGCCTCACCCGCGCGATTACTTCGCGGCCCTGGCCGGCAAGCCGGAGCTGGCACCCGCCCGCATTGCCACGCTGCGCGACAAGCTGTCCGAGCTGGAACGATGCGGGGTGGATCAGGTGGTCATCCTGCCGTTCGATGCCCGCCTGGCCGCGCTGAGCCCCGAGGCGTTCGTCCAACAGGTCATCGTGGACGGGCTGCGTGCCCGCTACGTGCTGGTGGGCGATGACTTCCGTTTTGGCGCCAAACGGGCTGGCGACTACGCCATGCTGGACGCCGCCGGGCAGGCCCAGGGCTTTGATGTGGCCCGCATGATGAGCTACGAAGTGCGTGGCGTGCGGGTGTCGTCCTCGGTGGTGCGCGAGGCGCTGGCGGCCGGTGACATGGCCCGGGTGGCCACGCTGTTGGGGCGTCCTTACAGTGTCAGCGGGCACGTGGTGCATGGTCAGAAACTGGGCCGCAGCCTGGACTGCCGAACGCTCAACGTGCGGTTTGGCCACGAGAAACCTGCCACCACGGGCATCTTTGTGGTGCGAACCCACGGCCTGGCCGGTCAGCCCCTCGAGGGCGTGGCCAGCCTGGGCGTGCGCCCCACGGTGACCGAGGCTGGGCGCGTGCTGCTGGAGGTCCATTGCTTCGATTGGCCCGCTGATCTGGGTACCGAAGGGGGCTACGGTAAAATCGTGCGCGTGGAACTGCTGCACAAACTCCGAGACGAAGCCCGCTATGACGGGCTGGAGGCCTTGCAGGCCGCGATCCACAAGGACATCGCCGACGCGAAGGCCTTTTTTCAGGCGCAGCGCCGCCAGACCACGCGCGACCGAATTTGACGCTCGCCTGACGTGCCCTCTGGCCACCTGGGTTTGATCGCCCGCCTGGTGGTCCGCCCCCTGACTGAATCCCTGAAGGCCGGCTCCCCAGCCGGTCTTTGCCGAGAACTGCCATGAGCCAAGACCAACAAGCCAACCCCAAAAAGGGCGGCGCCAAGCCTGCCGACGCGGCCCCCGAATCCAAGTACCGGGCCACGCTGAACATGCCCGACACCCCCTTCCCGATGCGGGGTGACCTGCCCAAGCGCGAGCCGGGCTGGGTGGCTGAGTGGGAGGTCAACGACCTGTATGGCCAACTGCGCGCCGCGCGCCAGGGCGCCAAAAAGTTCGTGCTGCACGACGGCCCGCCCTATGCCAACGGCAACATCCACATCGGTCACGCCGTCAACAAGGTTCTCAAGGACATGATCGTCAAGGCCCGCCAGCTGGCAGGCTTCGACGCCATCTATGTGCCCGGCTGGGACTGCCACGGCCTGCCCATCGAGAACCAGATCGAAAAAACGCACGGCCGCAACCTGAGCCGCGACGACGTGCAGGCCAAGGCCCGCGTGTATGCTGGCGAGCAGATCGACGGGCAGCGTGCGGACTTCAAGCGCCTGGGCGTGCTGGGCGACTGGGCCCACCCCTACCTGACCATGAACTTCGGCAACGAGGCCAACGAGATCCGGGCCTTGAAGAAGATCATGGAGCGGGGCTTTGTCTATCGCGGGCTCAAGCCCGTGTACTGGTGCTTCGATTGCGGCTCGTCACTGGCCGAGTTCGAGATCGAGTACATGGACAAGAAGTCCAGCACGCTGGACGTAGCCTTCCTGTGTGCTGAGCCTGAAAGGCTGGCCGCCGCCTTCGGCGTGAGCAGCCTGGCCAAGGACGCCTTCACCGTGATCTGGACCACCACCGCGTGGACGATCCCGGCCAACCAGGCGCTGAACATGCACGCCGAGCTGAGCTACGCCCTGGTCGACACGCCCAAGGGCCTGCTGGTGCTGGCCGAAAGCCTGGTTGAAAAAGCCACGGCCCGCTACGGCTTCCAGCCCGAGCAGGTCAAGGTGCTGGCCACCACCCCCGGCGCCAAGCTGGAAGGCCTGAAGTTCAAGCACCCTCTGGCGCATGTGGATGCCGGCTACGACCGCCTGAGCCCGGTCTACCTGGCCGACTACGTCAGCGCCGAAGACGGCACGGGGATCGTGCACGCGGCGCCCGCCTATGGCGTGGACGACTTCAACAGCTGTGTGACCCATGGCCTGAAGTTCGACGACATCCTCAACCCGGTGCAAGGCAATGGCGTGTACAGCGCCGATCTGCCCCTGTTCGGCGGTCAGCACATCTGGAAGGCCGTGCCCGTCATCCTCGAGGCGCTGAACGATGCCGGCCGCCTGCTGGCCACCAAAGAGATCACCCACAGCTACCCGCACTGCTGGCGCCACAAGACGCCGGTGATCTACCGCGCCGCGGCGCAGTGGTTCGTGCGCATGGACGAAGGCGACGGTGTGTTCACGGCCGACAAGGCCCCCAAGACCTTGCGCCAGACCGCGCTGGATGCCATCGACCAGACCACCTTCTACCCCGAGAATGGCCGCGCCCGCCTGCGCGACATGATCGCCAACCGCCCCGACTGGTGCATCAGCCGCCAGCGCAACTGGGGCGTGCCGCTGCCGTTCTTCCTGCACAAGGTGACCGGCGAGCTGCACCCCGACACGCCCGCGCTCATGGACCGCGCCGCCGCGCTGGTGGAGCAGGGCGGCGTCGAAGCCTGGGCCAAGCTGGACCCGACCGAGTGGCTGGGCGAGCAAGCCGCCGAGTACAGCAAGTCCACCGACATCCTCGACGTGTGGTTCGACCCGGGCACCACCTTCTTCCACGTGCTCAACAGCGAGCGCGGCAGCCACGCGCTGGCCGGCCACGCCGACGGCCCCGAGGCCGACCTCTACCTGGAAGGCCACGACCAGCACCGGGGCTGGTTCCACAGCTCGCTGCTGGCCGCGTGCGCCATCTATGGTCGCGCCCCCTACAAGGGCCTGCTGACCCACGGCTTCACCGTCGACGGCCAGGGCCGCAAGATGTCGAAGTCGGTCGGCAACGTGGTGGCGCCGCAAGAGATCAGCAACAAGATGGGCGCCGAGATCATCCGCCTGTGGGCGGCCTCGACCGACTACTCGGGTGACCTGGGCATCGACGACAAGATCCTCGCCCGCGTGGTGGACGGCTACCGTCGCATTCGCAACACGCTTCGCTTCCTGCTGGCCAACACGTCGGACTTCGACCCGAAGACCGACGCCGTGCCGCTGAGCGAACTGCTGGAGATCGACCGCTACGCCCTGGCCCGCGCCTCGCAGCTGCAGGAAGACATCCTGGCCCACTACGAGCGCTACGAGTTCCACCCCGTGGTGGCCAAGCTGCAGGTGTACTGCTCTGAAGACCTGGGCGCCTTCTACCTGGACGTGCTGAAGGACCGCCTGTACACCAGCGCCGCCAAGAGCCACGCCCGCCGCGCCGCGCAAACCGCGCTGTGGCACATCACGAATGGCATGCTGCGCTGGATGGCGCCTTTCCTCAGCTTCACGGCCGAAGAGGCCTGGAAGATCTTCAACGGGGGCCAGAATCCGGGCGGCAGCATCTTCACCGAAACCTACTGGGATTTCCACGAGGCGGACAAAGACACCGAGCTGCTGGCCAAGTGGTCGCGCATCCGTGCCTTCCGTGAAGAGGTCAACCGCCAGATCGAAGACGTGCGCACGCGCGGCGAGGTGGGTGCCTCGCTGCAGGCCAACCTGTTCGTCACCATCAACGCCGACGACCAGCGCCTGCTGGCCGATCTGCGCAGCCTGGGTGAGGATCTGAAGTTCGTGCTCATCGTCTCCCACGTCGAGCTGGCCGAAGGGCATTCCACCCAGATCGAGGTCAACCCCTCCAAGGCCGTGAAGTGCGAGCGCTGCTGGCACTACCGCGACGACGTGGGCGTCAACCCCGAGCATCCGACCATCTGCGGCCGTTGCGACAGCAACCTGCACGGCGCCGGCGAACACCGCGAGCACGCTTGATCATGGCTGGCAAGAAGTCCTCATCCGCCTCCCAAGGCCTGCTGCCCTGGCTGGGCATCGCGTTCATCATCATCTTGCTGGACCAGTTCACCAAGACGCTGATCGTCGGCTACTTCCAGCTGGGCGACAGCCGGGAGGTGTTCTCGTTCTTCAACGTGGTGCGGGTGCACAACCATGGCGCCGCGTTTTCGATGCTGGCGACGGCGGGCGGCTGGCAGCGCTGGTTCTTCATCGGGCTGGGCTTTGTGGCGGTCAGCTTCATGCTGTACATGCTGCGTCAGCATGGTGGTCAGCGCCTGTTTGCCTGGGCTTTGACACTCATCATTGGCGGGGCGGTGGGCAATGTCATCGACCGACTCATCCACGGCTATGTGGTGGATTTTCTGGATTTCCACTTCCGCTTCCTGGAGCCGGTGTTCCACGGCGGGCATTTCCCCTCGTTCAACATCGCCGATGTGGCCATCTCGGTCGGGGCGGCCTTGCTGATCCTTGACGAGATCTTGCGGGTGCGGCGCGGGGGCTGATCCCCTGGTGGGGCAGGGGATAGCCTGCAATCCAGGCGTCAAGGGCCTGTGCTAGGCTGAAGGTCAACCCAAGACCTTTTGCTCAGGCCCTGACCTGAGCCTTGCTGCCATGCCCGGACTGCTCTCCAACATCGACCCTGACGGCCTGCTCGAATTCTCGGTGGTCTACACCGACCGCGCCCTGAACCACATGTCCAAGCGCTTTCAGGGTGTGATGACCGACATCTCGGCCATGCTCAAGCGCGTGTACAACGCCCACTCGGCCGTGCTGGTGCCGGGCAGCGGCACCTTCGGCATGGAATCCGTGGCGCGCCAATTTGCACAAGACCAGCATGTGCTGGTCATTCGCAATGGCTGGTTCAGCTACCGCTGGACGCAAATCTTCGACATGGGCCGCATCCCGGCCAGCCACACCGTGCTCAAGGCCCGCCGCACCGCCGAGGGTTCTCAGGCACCGTGGGCCCCCGCGCCCATCGACGAGGTGGTGGCCACCATCGCCCGCGAAAAGCCGGCCCTGGTTTTCGCGCCTCACGTGGAAACCGCCGCCGGCATGATCCTGCCGGACGACTACCTGAAGGCCGTGGCCGATGCCGTGCATGCCGTGGGTGGCCTGTTCGTGCTGGACTGCATCGCCTCGGGCGCCATGTGGGTGGACATGAAGGCCACGGGCGTGGACGTGCTGATCAGCGCGCCACAAAAGGGCTGGAGCAGCTCGCCTTGTTGCGCCATGGTCATGCTGAGCGAGCGTGCCCGCCAGGCCATCGACGGCACGCAAAGCAGCACCTTCGCGATGGACCTGAAGAAGTGGTTGCAGATCATGGAAACCTACGAAGGCGGTGGCCACGCCTACCACTCCACCATGCCCACCGATGCGCTGGTGCGCCTGCGCGAGGCCATGGCCGAGACCGAAGCCTACGGTTACGAGAAGGTGCGACAAGAGCAGGTCAATCTGGGTGCCCAGGTGCGCGCCCTGATGGTCCAGCACGGCTACCCCAGTGTGGCGGCCGAGGGCTTCCAGGCCCCGGGCGTGGTGGTGAGCTACACCACCGATCCGGACATCCAGAACAGCAAAAAGTTCTTGGCCCTGGGCCTGCAAACGGCCGCCGGCGTGCCCCTGCAGTGCGACGAGCCGGCCGACTTCCGCACCTTCCGCGTGGGGCTGTTTGGCCTGGAGAAGTGGCACAACGTGCAGCGCTCGGTGCAGCAGCTGTCGCAGGCGCTGGACGCGATCGACGCTCAGTCGCAGGCGGCCGCCAGCCGCGCGGCCTGAGCACTTCAACGGGCCCGTTCCGGGCCTGGCGATCGGATCGAACCCTGCATGGTGCTCGGGTTTGATCGCCCGTGACGGGGCCCGTCACTGTCTGCCTTTAGCATCGGGGCTTCTTCATGGAGCACGCGATGCGTTGGATGAGCCCCCACACACCCGTGCGCCGATGGCTGCCCCTGGCAGTGCTGGGCGCGTTCACCTTGGGCTTGGCCGCCTGGTTGTTGACCGGTCGTCAGGCCGATGCCGCCCCCGGTGCGGGCAAGACCCCGCCGCCCGTGCCCGTGCGCGTGGCCACGGTGGTGCAAGACGATGTGGTGGTGGAGTTGCAGGCCGTGGGGCGCGTGGAGGCCTCGGCCCAGGCCGTGGTGCAGCCTCGGGTTGAAGGCTTGTTGACCCAGTTGACCTTGCGTGAAGGCCAGGCCGTGCAGGCCGGCGCGGTGCTGGCCCGGCTCGATGATCGTCAGGCCCGTGCCGAGGTGGCCCGCTGGCAGGCCCAGGTCGATCAGTTGGCCGCCCAACGCCAGCAGGCCCAGGCCGATCTGAGCCGCTTCGAGGCCCTGGCCCAGCAGGCCGCGGTGTCCAGCCAGCAGCGTGATCAGCAGGCGGCCCTGGTGGCCCAGCTCGACGCCCAGTGGCGTGCCGCCCGTGCCAGCCTGGAAGCGGCGCAGGTGCAACTGGATCACACCACCATCCGTGCGCCCATCGCGGGCCGGGTGGGCTTGCGTCAGGTGGATGTGGGCAACATCGTGCGCCCGGCCGATGCCCAGGGGCTGGTCACCATCACGCGCTTGAGCCCGGTGCATGTGGTGTTTGCCGTGCCGCAGGGGCGCTGGGCCGAGGTGCGGGACGCGCTGGCCGCTGACCGCAGCCCGGCCGTGATGTTGACCGAGGCCGCTGGCGCCGCCCAGGCGCTGCAGGGGCAGCTGATCACCCGCGACAACCAGATCGACACCGCCACAGGCACCCTGCGCCTGAAGGCCGAGTTCGCCAACGCGGATGAGCGCTTGTTGCCGGGGCAGGCCGTCACGGTGCGCCTGCCGGTGCGCCGCTTGTCACAGGTGATTTTGCTGCCCGCCAGCGCCGTGCAGAACGGTCAGCGCGGCCCCATGGTGTGGCGCCTGAAGACCAGCGCCGAGGGCCTCATCCAGGTTGAACCGGTGACGGTCGAGCTGGTGTGGCGTGACGATGCCCGTGCCGCTGTGCGCACGGCGTTGAGCGCCGGCGACCGCGTGGTGATCGATGGCCACGCCCGCTTGAAGCCGGGGGCTTCGGTGCGCGTGCTGACGCCACCAGTTGAGTCGTCCGCCAGGCCGGGTGGGGCCGAATGATGGATCAACAGCACGACACGCCCGCCCAGGGCATGACCCGCTGGGCCCAGTGGTGTGTGGCCCACCCGGTGGCCACCACGCTGCTCACCCTGGCCGTGGTGTTGTTGGGCGTGCTGGCCTTTCCGCGTCTGCCCGTGGCCCCCTTGCCCCAGGCCGAGTTTCCCACCATTCGGGTGTCGGCCAACCTGCCAGGGGCCAGTCCCGAGACCATGGCCTCGGCCGTGGCCACGCCGTTGGAGGTGGCGCTCAGTGCCGTGCCGGGCATCACCGAGCTCACGTCCACCAGCTCGCAAGGGCGCGTCAGCATCACCTTGCAGTTCGAGTTGAGCAAGGACATCGACGTGGCGGCCCAAGAGGTTCAGGCCGAGCTGTCTGGGGTTCAGGGCCGCCTGCCCGATGCGATGACATCGCCACCTCAGTGGCGCAAGGTCAACCCGGCCGACAGCCCGATCCTGGTGCTCAAGGTGCAGTCCGAGGTCTTGCCACTGACCCAGCTCAGTGAATTGACCGAGACCGTCATCGCCCGCCGCATCACGCAGATCGATGGCGTGTCCGAGGTCAACATCACCGGACAGCAGCGCCCGGCCATCCGCATCCAGGCCTCGCCCGCCGCCTTGGCGGCTCAGGGCCTGACGCTGGCGGACATCCGCGAGGCGGTCAACCGCACCACGCTGAACCAGCCCTCGGGTACCCTGGTGGGCCCTGAACGCTCGGCCAATCTGAAGGTGAATCAGCAACTCACCGACGCCCAACCTTACGCCGATCTGGTGCTGCGCAGTGCCTCAGGCCTGCCGGTGCGTCTGGGCGACGTGGCCCAGGTCAGCTGGGGCGCCGAGAACGATTTCGTGCAGGCCTGGCAGGACGGCCGCGAGGGCCTGAACCTCATCATCCGCCGCCAGCCCGATGCCAACATCGTGGCCACGGTCGATCGGATCATGGCCGCCTTGCCCGCCCTGCAAGCCCAGTTGCCCGCCAGTGTGGAGGTGGGGGTGCTGAACGACCGCACCCGCACCATCCGCTCGTCCCTGCACGAGGTCGAGATCACCCTGATGCTGACCGTGGCCCTGGTGGTGGCGGTCATGGGTGCCTTTTTGCGCCAGTGGTCGGCCACCGTCATCGTGGCCGTGGTGCTGGGGGTGTCGTTGACCGCCACGGTGGCCAGCATGTACCTGCTGGGCTTCAGTCTGAACAACCTCACGCTGGTGGCGCTCATCATCGCGGTGGGTTTTGTGGTTGACGACGCCATCGTGGTGGTTGAGAACATCCACCGGCAGATGGAATCAGGGCTGCGCATGCCCCAGGCCGCCATCCGGGGTGTGGGCGAGATCGGTTTCACGGTGGTGTCCATCAGCCTGTCGCTGGTGGCTGCCTTCATCCCATTGCTGTTCATGGACGGGGTGGTGGGCCGCTTGTTCTTCGAGTTCGCCGTCACGGTGGCGCTGGCAGTGCTGCTGTCGGTGCTGGCCGCCCTCACGCTGGCCCCGATGATGGCTGCGCGCATGATGACCCGCGCGCCCAGCCATCATGAATCTGGCTGGGTGGCCCGCTTGGTGGGCCTGTACGGGCGCAGCCTGGCCTGGTCGTTGGACCATCCTCGTACTTTGATGGCCGTGTTTGCCGCCAGCGTGGCGGTGGCCGTCTGGGGCTATGTGCAGATTCCCAAAGGCTTCTTTCCGCTGCAGGACACGGCCTTTGTGCTGGGCACCACGCAAGGCCCTCAAGACGCTTCGTTTGAGGACATGAAGGCCCGCCATGCCGCCCTGGCCGAGATCGTGTCCAAAGACCCCGCCGTACAGGCCTACGCCCATGCGGTGGGCGCCACGGGTGGCAGCGACAGCCTGTCCAGCGGCCGCTTCTGGATCGTGCTGAAAGACCGCAGCGACCGCGATGTCTCGGCCCAGGGCTTCATCGACCGGTTGCGCCCCCAACTGGCCCAGGTGCCGGGCATCACCTTGTTCATGCGCGCGGCGCAAGACATCAACCTGGGCACGGGGCCGTCTCGCACCCAATATCAGTACGTGCTGCGCGCCGCCGACAGTGCTGAACTGGCCGAGTGGACGCCCCGCCTGACCGCCCGGCTCGCCGAGTTGCCTCAACTGCGCGATGTGTCGAACGACTTGCAACTGGGGGCGGGCCTGCTCCGCCTGGAGATCGATCGTGATGCCGCCGCCCGCCATGGCCTGACGGTGGACGACATCAACCAGGTGCTCTACAGCGCTTACGGCCAGCGCCAGGTTGCCGAGGTGCAGACCGAGGTCAACCAGTACCCGGTGCTGCTGGAAATCGACCCGGCCCTGCGCGGCCGTGCCGACAGCCTGGAGTGGCTGCACCTGCGCTCGCCCGCCACCGGGGCCATGGTGCCCCTCATGGCAGTGGCCCGCGTGGCCCCGCTCAGCAATGGCCCGGTCAGCATCGCGCGTGATGGCATGCAACCGGCGGTCACCATCTCGTTCAACCTGGCCGAGGGTGTGGCGCTGGGTCAGGCCGTGCAGTTCATCGAGCAGGCCATGCTGGACGAGGGTGTGCCGGTGACGGTGTCAGGGCAGTTCAGAGGGGCCGCGCAGGCTTTTCAGGATGCGCTGGACAGCCAGCCCTGGCTGATCCTGGCGGCGCTGGTGGCCGTCTACATCATCCTGGGCGTGCTGTATGAAAGCTATGTGCACCCGCTCACCATCTTGTCCACGCTGCCCTCGGCCGGGGTGGGGGCGCTGGGTCTGTTGTGGCTGGTGGATGAGCCGTTCTCCGTCATGGCCCTCATTGGCATCGTGCTGCTCATTGGCATCGTCAAGAAGAACGGCATCCTGCTGGTGGACTTTGCCCTCACGGCCCAGCGCGAGCGCGGCCTGAGTGCGCGAGACGCCATGCACGCCGCCGGTCTGGCCCGCGTGCGGCCCATCATGATGACCACCCTGGCCGCGCTGCTGGCCGCCATCCCGCTGGTGATCGGCCTGGGCACCGGCGCCGAGTTGCGCCAGCCCCTGGGCTACGCCGTGGTGGGGGGCTTGTTGTTCAGCCAGTTGCTCACGTTGTACACCACCCCCGTGGTTTACCTGATGTTGGACCGTTTCGTGCGTCCGCGCCACCCTGGATTGGGCTCGCCGGCGCCGAACTCATCGGTTTCACCAATGACGTGAGGGTGTGACAGGTTTACCTTGTGAGACACCGCATCTCTTCGGAGGACAGGTCTCATGGGTACCGCCAGCCGCTTGCCACCCCACGTCGTGGTTTCGCGCCGCCGCGCACCGCGTCGCCGCGCCAGTGCGCGTCAGCCGGCCGATTGGCCAGCCCGTGCCGAGGTGCGCGATGCGGCCGAGGATGTCCCTTCGGCCTTCATCACCCCCCTGGCCGATGCCCCGCTCAAACCCGTCATGGCGTTGGGGGCCACTCCGGGACAGGTGGCCGAACAGGGCGTGCTCGAGGCGGATGCCGGCCATGCGCCCAGCGTGCTCGACATGCCCCTGGCCGAGCTCACCTGGCGAGATCCCTTCCGCTGGATTGCCTTGGGCTGGCACGATTTCACCCGCACCCCGGGCATCGGCATGTTTTACGGCCTGTGCTTCGTGCTGATGGGCTGGGGCCTGATGGCCACGTTCAACTACGCGCCTGAATACACCCTGGCTTTGTCGGCCGGCTTCCTGCTCATGGGCCCGTTCTTGTGCCTGGGGCTGTACCAAACCAGCCGCAGTCTGGGGCAGGGCCGGCAGCCGCGCCTGATCACCTCGCTGACGGCCTGGCGCTTCAGCAGTGCTCAGTTGGCCATCTTTGCGGGGGTGTTGCTGGTACTGGAAATGCTGTGGGGCCGGGCGGCCATGATCGTCTTCGCCGTCAGCTTCAGTGGCGTGCCGGATTTCAGCGCCCCCCTGCATGAACTCATGACCGAAGAGTACCTGGTGTTCTTCACCAGCTATCTGGCGGTGGGGGCCGTGTTCGCCGGGCTCATTTACGCCATCAGCGTCATCAGCATGCCCATGATCATGGACCGATCCGTGGATGCCATCTCGGCGGGCCTGGCCAGCTTGCGTCTGGTCAGCACCCAACCTGGGGTGATGCTGTTGTGGGGTGCCCTCATCACCGTGATGGTGGGCTTGGCCATGTTGCCAGGCTTCCTGGGCCTCTTGGTGGCCGCGCCGGTGCTGGGCCACGCTTCGTGGCACGCGTATGCCGCCGCGACCGCTCGCCCGGCGGACGACGCCGGACACGATCAGAGCGCCCAGGGTTGAAAACCCTCTTAGCATGATGGGTATGCATCGGGTGTGACTTTTCGCACGTAGCTGGTGTTTGAAGCGTCCGCAGGGCATGCACGCCCCGGCGCTTCTCGTGGAGGCAATCGCCGCCACGACCACGTACACACCAGCTAGGAGTCCTCCCATGTCCTTCCGTCTTGCCGCGCTGTCGGCCGCCTGCCTGTCATCCCTGTGCGTCGTCTCGGTCGCTCAGGCCAACACCCTGGTGGGCCTGACCACCACCAACCAGCTCGTCCAGTTCGACAGCGCCAACCCCGGCATGGGCTTCAATGCCGTGTCGGTGTCTGGTCTGGCCATGAACGAGCGCTTGCTGGGCATGGACCGTCGCCCCTCCGATGGCCTGATTTACACCCTCAGTGATGCCGGCCGTCTCTACACCCTCGATGCGCAGTCGGGCGTGGCCTCCTTCGTGGCCAATCTGCGTGCCGGCATGCCCGCAGCCAGCGGCGGCGTGTTCATGGGCCTGACCGGCTCGGCCTTCGGCGTGGACTTCAACCCCGTGCCCGATGCCGGGATGAGCCTGCCGTCGCTGCGCGTGGTCAGCAATGCGGGCCAGAACCTGCGCATCAACGTGAACGCGGCCAATGCCGGCGTCACGTTCATGGACGGCTCGCTCAACGGTGAGTCGGCCTCCATCGTGGCCTCGGCCTACACCAACAACGACACCGACCCCAACACCGGTACCGTGCTGTATGGCATTGACGCTCGCGCCGATGCCCTGTTCACCACCACCGCCCCCAACGCCGGCACCATGACCCGCGTGGGCGATCTGGGCGTGAATGTGATCGGGGTGACCGGCTTCGATGTCTCGGGCGACGGCCAGGCGTTTGCCGCCCTGACGGATGGCGACACCGGCCTGAGCGCCCTGTACCGCATCAACCTGATGACCGGTATGGCCACCAACCTGGGCTCCTTCGGCATCCAGGGCAACACCCTGCAGGCCCCGCTGGTCGGGCTGACCGCCATCCCGGCCGTGCCCGAGCCCAGCACCTGGGCCATGGTCTTCACGGGCCTGGCTTTGGTGGGGGCGGCCGCTCGTCGTCGTCAAGCCGCACGCTGAGCCTGAGCGCAGGCTGGTCTAATGCGGGGTGTTCCTCCATGGATGGCACCCCGTGTCTGCTGCGTCTGTCTCGTCTTCTCTGTTCACCTGGCGGGTGATCGCCTGCTTGCTGCTGCCGCCCATCCTGTGGTCGGCCAATGCCGTGGTGGGGCGCCTGATGGTCGGCATCTTGCCGCCCGTCACCATGAACGCGGTGCGCTGGTTGCTGGTCGCCTTGATCTTGCTGCCCTTGGCCCGCCGGGCTTGGGGTCACCCGGGTGAATGGCTGAGCCGCTGGCGTCACCTGATCTGGCTGGGTGGTTTGGGCGTGGGGTGTTACAACGCCATGCAGTATCTGGCGCTGCACACCGCGTCGCCCCTCAATGTCACCCTGATCGGGGCCAGCGTGCCCGTTTGGATGATGCTCGTGGGTCGTCTGGCCTACGGGCAGGTGCTGCAGGTCCGCCAGATGGTGGGGGCCGTGTTCTCGATCGCCGGGGTGATGCTGGTGATGTCTCAGGGCGCCTGGGCCACCTTCGCACACTGGCAATGGGTGCCCGGCGACCTCTACATGCTGGCGGCCAGCCTGGCCTGGGCGGTGTACAGCTGGATGCTGGCCAAACCGCCCGCCGACATGATCGGCCCCGAGCGACCCGCCTGGACCTGGGCGGATTTTCTGTGGGTGCAGATCGTTTTTGGTTTGATCTGGGGCGCCTTCGGCACCGCCCTGGAGCACACCCTGGTTGATCACGTGCTGGGCTGGGCCTGGCTCACTGACCCCTGGGCCTGGGCCGCGCTGGTGTTCGTGGCCATTGGTCCGTCCATCGTGGCCTACCAGTGCTGGGGGCAGGCCGTGCAGGCCGTGGGCCCCACGATCTCTGCCTTCTTCGGCAACCTCACGCCCCTGTTTGCTGCCCTGTGGTCGCTGGCTTTGCTGGGCGAGGGCCCCCGTTGGTATCACCCCGTGGCCCTGCTGCTCATCCTGGCTGGCATCGCCCTCTCATCGGGGCTGATCCCCTGGGCTCAATTCCAGCGGCGTGGCCCTTTGCGCCCCCCGAAGGGCGGTTGACCCCGCCAGTAGCGCAGCATCAGCCACCCTCCCAGCATGCCGCCCAGGTGCGCAAAGTGCGCCACGCCGGATTGCGTACCCGTCACTCCAAAGAACAGCTCGATACCGCCGTACACCGCCACGAACACCTTGGCCTTCATGGGGATGGGTGGGAACAGCGGCATGATCGTCCGGTTCGGAAACATCATCCCGAAGGCCAGCAACAGCCCGAACAGGCCGCCTGAGGCCCCCACCGTCGGGTTGGTCGAGCCGGTCATCATCGAAATCACCAACTGGGCCACGGCGGCGGTCAGCACGCTGGCGCCAAAGAACTGCATGT
>CAMTVS010000126.1:0-26598 GCA_947085235.1 uncultured Aquabacterium sp.
CCAACACAGCGCGAAAGTCTCCCCCTGCGCGGCCCCACGCCGCCCCGCCTGCATGCCTTCACAGGCAGCACAGCAGTGACCAGATGGCACAGCCAGGGGCAGCAGGGCTCCAGGCAAGGGGGCCAGGCTGGCCCGGCCCGCATCGCCAGAGGGTGAGCCGGTGGGCAGATCAGGCCCGGCCCGTATCGTCTGCAGGAGGTGGGCGCAAGCGGCCACCCGGCCCGCAGGGGTCCACAAAGCGAACATGAAGGCGGTGCAGCTCATGCATGGCGCCCAGGTACTCACCCACCCACAGCGGTATGGGTGCATGGCCCTTGCTCCACCGCCATGCTGTGTTCGGCACAATGCCGACACGGCGGCAGAAGTCGGACGCCTTCCAGCCCAGGCCCTTCAGTGCCTGGTCGAATTCTTCAGGGGTGAGGGCCTGCCCATCGTGCTGGTTGTCTTCCTGGTCGCTCATGTGATCCTTTCCGGTACGCTGCATGCAGCGTACCACAATGCACGGTGTAGACAAAAGGCATCGCAAAATCTACACGAAGTTAACATAACGCCCGTTGCCGAAAGTGTGTCACGGGCACTTATCCACACCCCCGTCAGCCTGAAAGCCCCTGTTCATCGGGGTTCTGAGGCGATGCCTAAAAATGTGGCAATTCTAACCTGTCGCATTATCGCGCAGTGTAGACATTACGCATAAAGTTATCCACATTGAGTAGATTTCTTCGGGTTGCTTGGATGCCATGCGCTCCATAGTGTCACGGGGTCGGGTGCGGTCTGAGGTGGGCACCAGGACAGCAGGGCCACGGGGCGCCCCGGCCCTGTCCCTGCCTGATAGCCCACCACCTGCAGTTCCCCGGCCTTGACCATGCTCCAACAGGTTCGGCGTGCCACCTGAAAGCCCACCTGTGCCGATGCGGCCAAGTCCCGCCATGTGCCCGCCTTGCCTTGCTGGTGCAGGGCCTGTGCAGCGGCCAGCAGCGCGGCGCGTTCGGGGCCTGGCGGGCGGCCCCCACGCCCACCGCTCACACATCCCCGCCATCGTCACCCAGCACGCTGGCTTTGATCCGGTACACCCAGCAATTGCCCAAGCCTGGCAAGCGTTCTTTGCGGGTAGGGCGCCCGCTTTTCTCGGTGACCAGGTGCCCGCGTTGCGCCAGCAGGTGAGCCACCGCGTTGTGGTCGAAGCCTTCACACAGTCGGCCCTTGAAGACTTCGCCCAGAACGTAGAACTCCACCTGTGAGCCCTCTTCAACACCTTGCACCAGGTCAGCGGCCCGGTTGTATTCCGCCCCGTCTGAGCTGCTGCGGTTGATGGGCTTGCCGTTGCTGTCCACCAGCCTGCGGAAGCCCCACCGCTCGGTGGGGTTCGGCGCCCGGTCATCCATGGCCCGATGCCACCACGCGAAGTTCCCAGCCCCGCGCTCAGCCAGCAGGCGCTGCACTTGTTGCAGCATGTGGCGCTCTTCAGCATCGCCCAGCCCGCCACGCGACTGCAACCAGGCATCAAAGCACTGGCGCACACCCCGGGCCGCTTCACCCTCAGTCCAGCCAGTCACACCCGCCGTGGTGGCCAACTCGCCCGCTGCAGCCACCAGCGCGAACCGGCGCCCCACACGCTGCACCTGGCCACTGGCAGCCTCTGGCACCCATTCATCGGTGTAGCGATCAATCAGCCCCCGCACCATGGTGCGCAGCTCATCCGCGTGCAGCGTGGCCCATTCCAGGAAGGCCCGGCCCGCCGTGCCGTGCTGCGCCTCGATGACCTTCCCCAGGTGGGCAGACAGGGCCGCACCGCTGGCCAGCTCGTGCAACTGGTTGAACAGGCCCCGGCCCTGGCCAGCATCGGCCGGAATGTCTGCAAGGCGCAGCTCTTGCCCTGCCTTGCTGCGCTTGCCACCTTCGGCCATGTGCTGCGCAAGGCTGATCTCTCCAGCCGACAGAAACAGAAGGCGCCAGGAAAGGCGGGGCCGGGCCTGCCCGGTGCGGGTGCTGCGGGCTTTAGATGTCTCGTTAGCCAGAAGGTACGAAGCTTCACCAGCTTCACGCGGGTCCACTTGGGCAAGTTCATCAAGAATCAGCAGCCCATCGCATCGTTGAGCGGCGATGGACTCCAGTGCATTGCTTGTTGCCCTCCATCTGTGCATGTACTCAGACCCACCCCAAACCGATGCGGCCACCTTCAGGGCCGTGGTCTTGCCACAGCTTGAACCTCCACGGAAGTGAAACCCCCCGCTATCCACGCCAGAAGGGCGCACCAGCACGCCAGCAAAGGCACAGGCCACCGCGAACAACAGCCGATCATTCCCCACACACAGCCGGGCCACTGCCTGGCGCCATCCCTCCAGCGTGCCCCGCTGCTTGAACGGGTTTTCAGTGATGCCGTCCACCTGATAGACGATGCGCTCATCATCGCCGCCGATGGTTTCGCGTGGCAGCACGTAGGCGCGGCCATGCCAGCCCACACGATCAGCACAGCGGGCCATCTCTTGCGGCTGGCGCGTCTGCAGGTACTGCGTGAGCCGGTTGCGTGCATTGGCACCGCTGGCGATCAGCAGGCCCATGTTCAGCAGCGCAGCGCGGTACTCAGCCCCATCACCGGCCAGCATGCGGGCAGGCATGGCCCAGGTGCGGGGCCTCCCCATGGGGTCAGTGAACTCCAGCAGGTAGCCCCAGCCCATGCCGTCCTCATCGCGGGTGCGGGCCGTCACATCCAGGCGGCTGCACACCCACTGCGGGGCCTTGCTGCGCCCGTCCTGGTCAGCCTCCAGGAACCACACCCCCTCATCATTGACCAAGAAGCGATCCCACACGGGCGGCACAGCCCCTGCCGGTGTCGTTTCGGGCTTGCCCTTGCTGCCAGCACGGGACGGGGCCTGTGCGGCCTGCTGGTGGGCTTGCTGTGCCTCTTGCGCTTCGCCCACGGCCTTTGCAATGGCCGTGGCCACCGCATCCACGCCCATGAGCTGGTGCAGGTCATTCCAATCGGTTTGGCCTGCTGGCAGGCCCTGCGGGCACACGGCCAGGCCCTGGGCAGCACGGGCCGCTTCGGTGGCCTTTTCCTGGCCAGGGTTGCGGCCTGTGGCCTGTTCGCGTTCGTGGTCGTTGTCACCACACACCACGATGCAGGCACCAGGGAAGGCGGCACGCATGGCCCGGCCCACCTTGGGCAGGTTGCCCCCGTCAAAGGCCACGCATACCGGGTACCCCGTGGCCTGGTGCAAGCTGGCGCCCGTGGCCCAGCCTTCACACAGCAGCAGCACCCCGGCCCCCTGTGGATCACCCAGCCAGTGCATGAGGCCCGTCTTGCGGCCACCGGCCAAAAACCGCTTGTCGTGACCCTGCCCATCGGGCCGGGGCTTGATGCGCTGCAGGTTCCACAGCGTGCCCGCCTCATCCCGCAGGGGGATCACCATGCAATCGCCCGGCTCAAAGCGAACGCCCAGCCCCTGCACACCCTTGCGGTCCAGGTAGGTGCAATGGCCTTGCTCGGTGGCTTGCGCCCACTGTGCAGCGGCCTTGGTGGCTGCATCGGCCTGGCGGCGTGCCGTCTCTTCGCGTTCGGCCTGGTCGCGTGCTGCGCGGGCCTTGCGCTGCGCCTCGATGGCAGCATGGTCCAGCGACTGGGCCTGCGGGGCATCGTCCCATTTGAAGCCAAAGCCCTTGGCAATGTGGAAGAGGGTGCCAATCTGCACCCGGCCCCCGCTCTTGAAGCTGCGCCAGGTGTCGCGGGCATCGGTCGGGTTGTAGGCTTCGCTACCCTGGCTCCAGGTGTCGAACAGATCGAAGCCAGCGGCCCCCAATTCGGCCTTGAGGGCCATGCCCACCCGTGCCCACTCTTCGCGGGGTAGATCAGGCGGAATGCAGGCCAGGGCAGCCCGGATCACTTCGGGCGTGGTGGTGTGTTTCATGTGTTCTCGAATAGCTCGCCCTGCGCCCTTTGGGGCCGGGCCATCAGCCAGAAGCGGGCGACACGCCGGGTGCTGCGCCCGTCATTGCAGGCCACGCGGTGCACCTCACGCCGCAGGACAAAGCCCACTGCGGGGTGGCGCATCACGCTCAGAACCTTGGTGGCGCTGCCGGTGTCGCATGCGGCCTCGATATCGCGCAGCGTGGCCCCTGGGTTTTGCTCCAGGAATGCGGCCACGCGGTCTATCTGATCCGCTCGGGTGTCGGGTGGGAGTGGGTAGGCCATGGGCTTACCGTGCGTTCAGTTGTCGCGCTGGATGGCATCCAGTGCCACGAAGCTGCCACGTAACTCCCCGCACCGCAGCACCTGAACGAAGGCAGCTTGCAGGCCGACAAGTGCCCGCTGTGCTCGCTCTTGCGGCGTCAGCCCTGGCAAAGGGTCACTGCAGGGCAAAAGGCAATAAAGCTCATCATCCATATCCAGCCGGATGCCGCTCAGCTCCTGCAACTCAGCAAAGGCCGGCGCCAGGGCTTCAAGCGTTGCGCTATCTGCAGCCTCCATGGCTTGCCATATGGCCTGCTTGCCTTGCTCAATGTCGCGTGCCCCGGCGCTCATTTGGCACCGCCTTCCGCGATGCGGTCTTGAATCCACTGCAAAACAGCGGCCTCGTTCCAGGCGGATGCCTTGGCAGTCAGGCGCAAAGGGGCCGGGAACTTGCCTTCCTTGGCCATTCGGTACAAGGCCGATTTTTTGAGGCCTGTCAGATGCTCCACCTCGGGAAGGCGAAGCAGACGGTCACGCGGGGTAACCGGCTTTTGTGTGTGCACAAGCTGCACAGAAGGGGCTTGGGTCTGCATGTAACTTTCCTACGTTCCGCCGCTGTCCACCGTGGACCACTGACGCGATGTAGGAAATTGTTTTCATGCGATTACCTCCCGTCTCCCTTCATTTTTCCGTTTGGAATTTCTCTTTTAAATCAACCAGTTATGAAGCAATGAGAGAGGAAATGCAGAGGTAATCAGCCCCCGAAAACAGACCTGTTCTTTAGGATGCGGTCTTTCTCGGCCTGTTCCTGTTGTTCCTTCTGTTGTTCCTGCTGTTTTTTGAGCAACTCTTCCCCACGCTCCAAGTGACCTCTGAGGCTGGGCCACTTAACGCCAATGTCTTCCTGAATCTGCTTGATTGTGGTCAAGGCGCCCGGCGGGCGTGACCCCTTCAGGCCCTCAAGACGCAAGAACTCACGGGCCAGCGCCATGCACTGTTCATCTGTCCAGGTGGCTTGGCGCGTATTCAAGCCCAAGTCCCTTATCAACTTCCGCTGTTCGCAGCACTCCTGCCATGTCAGCGGGCCGGGTGGCGCAGCTTTGCCCGCCTTTGGCCCCGCCTGGGCCACATCGGCAGGATGTTCGCCCTGGGCCTGAGCTGGGGCAGGTGGTGCCACCCTTTCACCGTAGCCCCAAAGGCGGTGCGCAGTCACCACCAGGACGGCAACCCACGCCACCGGCTGGCGTGGATCATTCAGCCTGCCCGGCCCGCCTGCCTCCAGGGCTGCCAGCAGGCCCGGCAGGCCATTCACGGGCACAGGCTGGGGGGTAGGTGGCTTGGGCGCCTGATGGCCTGCAGAAGCCGCAACCGCTGCCCGCTGGGCCTGCTGGGTACTGAGCCCACCACAGCCACGCACAAACCCGCCGCCCCTGGTGGGCTTGAACCTTGGCGCAGGGGCGGCCACAGGAACAAACCTCATGCCATCCGACACGGGCCGGGCCGGTGCCCCGGTCGAGGTAACGAACAGACTCCCGGCCCCATCGTTAGCCAGCTTTGCGGTCAACTTCTGCAAGGCCAGATCAGATGCCATACCCGGCCCGGTTGCTCCAGGTAGGCGCCCCTCCAGCCAGGCCAGGACATGCGCCAGGCGCACAAGCTCAGTGCCGGGCCGGTGCTGAGCCTCGGTGCTCATGTAGCCCCATGGCTCATCGTGCAGCCCCCACCCATCATGAGGGCGGACGGCTGCAGGTAGGCAAGCCACGGATGTGGGCGGGTCCTTCTGGCTCATGCTGCCCCGCCAGTACCGGACGATTTTCCGATTTTGGGATCCTGGTCTGTATTCATGCGTTCAGGGAGGATCAGGGCCTTGAACGCCTGAAATGCCTTGTCACGGCGGGCTGCTGAGTGACTTTTAATCAGGTTTTTCCTGTAGCGCTGGCCAGCCTCAGACTTCAAAAACATCTCGTACTGAAGATCACGCTGTTTGGCTGCTATGAGGCGGCCCTTGTCCATGAAATCACCAAAGCGGCACCGCAAGCTCCAACAATCATCGTCTGAACCTTGGGACCTGCCCAGGCGGAACAGCCAATAAATCAAGCGGCCAGACACCCACTGAGTTGTGCTACTGCCTTCCGGCCAAGGTGTTCCAGCTGGGATGATGCCTTCGGCCTCGATCTGCGCCCGCGTTCCCCGATACTCCCACTCCCGTAACCTCGGACGCATGAACACTGTCATGCAGGCACCCAACTCAGGAGCAGACTTTGCAGTGGTCTTGGTCATGGCTCACCCCTCCAGCGTTGAAGCCACCACAGCCCGGCCATCGGCCAGGCGGCGCAACTGGTTGAGTGCGGCCAGGGCCTGCACAGCCTTGCGGGCAGCGCCGGGCACATTGGCGGCAGGCTGGCGCAGGTGATACAGGGCCACGCTCAGAGAGTTTTCAGCGTGTGCGAATAGCTGGGCATGCTCCAGCTCGGTGACGGATTTTGCCGTGGTGTCGGTCATGGTTTCAGGCTCCTTTGCGAGACATGAAGCCACCCGCCACGTTTTCACGCATGACGGGTGGGCGGGATGTTGAAAACACGCGCAAAGCCGTGCGGTCATCCTTACGGGCAGACCCATCCCACCCGCAACCAGTGGCCGCCCCAACTGCTGGGGCCGCAAGTGTACGGACGTGACAAAGCCTCACTGTCGGGGAGGCGCACCGCTTTGCGTAAGGTGTTTTCAAGCACCGGCCCTTTCGGGTTGATTTGATTATGGCATGCATGGCGCCCATGCCGTCAAGCATGGCAGCCGGGCCGGGGTGGTGGTGGCCCCAGGGGGGAAGCTGTCGCGCAGCAAAAAGCCCGGCCCGGTGGGCTTGCTGCAAGGCTGAAGGCAAGGCCGGGGAATACTGTGTGTGAGAGTGCCCCCACTCTGTACCCATGTTGCCCCCTACTTGCCCCCATAGGCCCATCGGGCCGGGTTTCCCGTGTTCATCGGGGTTGTGGGCTGATTGCCTGTTCTGCCCCCATGCCCCCGGCCAAAATCAACGCCCAGCAAGCGAAAAGCGGCCCGCATGGGGCCGCTGGTGTGGGTTGGGCCGGGGTCACGCGGCCTTGAACGGCAGCACCTGCGCACCTTGGCGCAGCTTGTCCAGGTGGTCAGCCCACCATTGCATTAGCTCTTGCCGCTGGGGCAGCCAGCTTGCCCGGTTGTAGGCTGAGCGCACCTCGTTGCGGTCTTCGTGGGCCAACTGCTTTTCAATCACGTCAGTGGGCCACCCGGCCTCATTCGCACACGTTGAAAACAGCGTGCGGAAGCCATGGGCCGTGGCGGTGCCCTTGTAGCCAAGCCGGGCCAATGCGCTGTTCAGCGTGCCATCACTGATGGGCTTGCCAGGGTAGAAGGGGGAGGGGAACAACAGCGCCCCAGTGCCCAGCCCGGCCCGCAGGGTCTTGACCAGCGCCAGGGCCTGGCGGGACAGCGGCACCGTGTGCTCGGTCTTCATCTTCATGCGGTCAGCCGGGATGCGCCACAAGGCCCGCTCTTCGTCAAACTCTTCCCACCTGGCGCCACGCAGCTCGCCAGGCCGCACAGCCGTGAGCACCAGCAGCAACAGCGCTGCCCGCGTGGCCGGGTCGCCGCCGTACTCATCCAGGGCCATGAAGAAGCCCGGCACCTCTTTTTCAGCCAGGGCGGCGCGGTGCTTCACTCGCTGCTTGCTCATGAACTCAGAGGGTTTCAGTGATCCGGTGGGGTCGCTGTCGGTCAGTTCGTGTTCGATGGCATAGCGGTACACGGCCCGGATGCGCTGAAACACGCGCCCGGCTGTCTCTCTGGCGCCTGATGCGTCCACCTGCTTGACCAGCTCGCGCACCTCGGCAGGCTTCACGGCAGCCACGGGCCGGGCGCCGATGACCGGAAAGGCATGCAGCACCAATGAGGCCTTGACCTTGCGCAGCGTGTCTGCATCCCACTCGCTGGCCCGGTGAGCCATCCACTGGCCTGCCACCGCCTCAAAGGTGTTCAGCATCGCGGCCCGCCTGGCGGCTTTGTCGGCCTTCCTGGTTTCGCTGGGGTCGCCGCCCTCGGCAACCTGCTTGCGTGCCAGGTCGCGGCGCTCGCGTGCTTCTTTCAGGCCCACCTCGGGATACACGCCCAGGCTGATGCGCTTCTCTTTGCCGTCCACCCTGTATTTGAGGCGCCACCATTTGCCACCGGCTGGTGATATCTCCAGGTACAGCCCCGCGCCGTCAAACAGGCGCTGAGTCTTCGGGCCGGGCTTCGCATTGCGCAGGGCGGTATCGGTCAGTGGCATGGGGGCAACTCGAGCGTGGGGGCAACTGTGAATGGGGGCAACTCAGATGCCCCAAATGTTGCCCCCACCGCACCCCGGATGTCAATGCACCCTTGTGGACGGGCCGGGATCATCGCGGAAAACAAAAAACCCGCACGATCCTAGGATTCATGCGGGTTCTGGCTTGCGTTTTGGACTGTCGCGGAGGCTTGCGGATCAGGCCGGAAAACTTCAGATGGTCCCCCCGACAGGAATCGAACCTGTATCTGCCCCTTAGGAGGGGGCCGTTCTATCCATTGAACTACAGGGAGCGGACCTCTGCCGGTGCGTCACCGGCGGCCGTAGTGTACTGCGCAGCACCACGCTGGGCAGCGAAGCGACGGGCTGAACGACGCCCCGGTGGCGATCACGCCACTTTCAGCATGCCTTTGGTCTCAATGAAATCGATCACCTGATCCAGCCCGGATTTCGTCTTGAGGTTGGTCATCACAAAGGGGCGGGTAGGGCGCATGCGCTTGGTGTCCGACTCCATGATCTCCAGATTGGCGCCCACATGGGGGGCCAGATCGGTCTTGTTGATCACGAACAGGTCACTCTTGGTGATGCCTGGGCCGCCCTTGCGCGGGATCTTTTCGCCGGCGGCCACGTCGATCACATAGATGGTCAGATCGCTCAGCTCCGGGCTGAAGGTGGCCGCCAGGTTGTCGCCGCCGGACTCGATGAACACGATGTCCGCATTCGGGTACTTGGCCAGCATGCGGTCCACCGCTTCGAGGTTGATCGACGCGTCTTCGCGGATGGCGGTGTGCGGGCAACCCCCCGTCTCCACGCCCATGATGCGGTCGGGGTCGAGGGCGCCGGCCACGGTCAGCAGGCGCTGGTCTTCTTTGGTGTAAATGTCGTTGGTGATGACGACCAGGTCGTGGTGGTCGCGCATGGTCTTGCAAAGCATTTCCAGCAAGGTGGTCTTGCCCGAGCCCACGGGCCCGCCCACGCCCACGCGCAGGGGGGGCAGCTTCTTGGTGCGACCAGGGATGTTGTGCAGGGTGCTCATGATCGGAACAAACGGGAGTATTGGGATTCGTGCCGGGCACTCAGGATGGCCAGCATCGGGGTGAAGGCCTGACGCTCGCTGTCGCTCAGCGCCAGGGCGGTGTCGATGGCCGCCGGGATTTCATCCACCAGGGCTTGCAGAATGCGCTGACCAGCGCTTTGCCCCAGCGGTACCGCCTTCAAGGCGGCCTGCACCATGTTTTCGGCCCAGCCGAAGACAAAGCTCAACAGGGCTTCGCGCAGCGCTGGCGCGGGGTCAATGAAGCCGTTAGGGGCAGGCAGGCACTGCGCCACGGCCAACGCAAAGCTGATGGGCCAGGTGGGTGCGGGTGGCAGATCGGTACAGGCCTGCAGCAGGGCGTTGGTGGATTCAGTGCCCTTCGCGCTGCCCTCGCGGATGCGCAGCCATTCCACGAGCGAGCGGCCCATCTGTTCGGTCTGCAGCCGCAGTTCGCTGGTTTCGCGGGTGCGCAAGACCCAATCGTTCAGCTCGCGGATGCGGGCCAGATCCTGGCGCTGCCAAGCGGCCACGGCGCGGGCCACCACGGCCAGGTCGCTACGCGCCACGGCCAGATGCAACTGGTCGATGAGCCAAGGGGCCGCTTGCGCCTCATTCGTGACCAGGCCCGCATCGATCGCGGCCTCCAGTCCTTCGGAGTAACTGAAGCCCCCGACCGGCAGGGCCGGCGAGGCCAGCCACATCAGTTGCAGGCGGGCACTGGGGGGCAGCGAGGCCGAGCGGCGCGTGATGCGAGGCATGGCCGGTGTCAGTGTGAATGACCAGACCCATGGCCGTGATCATGTCCGTGGTCATGGCCGCAGCCGGGGCCATGGACGTGGTCGGTGCCCGGGGCGGCCTTGACTGCGATGCCGATGGGCTTGCCTCGCGGCGCGCTGATGGCGCGCGCCGGTGTCTGGCCCCCATCAGCATGCTCATGAGGGTGTGCATGGTCGTGCCCGTGGTCATGTGTGTGGCCGTGACCGCGCTGACACGACGGGCCGTGCACATGACCAGGCTGCCCATGAGGCGGGTTCGCATGGTCATGGCCATGATCGTGGGCATGACCATGGCTGTGCCCGTGGCCACCCGCGCTGTACGCGCCCCCCTCGGGTTCAAAGCTGCTGAGCTCTTCGCGCACCGTCAGGTGCATGGCGCGCAGCATGTCGGCCAGCACATGGTCAGGTTCGATCTTCAGGTGGTCGGGCTGCAGTTCGATTTGCACATGGCGGTTGCCCAGGTGGTAGGCCGCACGCACCAGGTCAAACGGCGAGCCATGCGCGGCGCATGGCGTGATGACCAGCACCGGCTGGGGTGCCGCCACCACACGGATCATGGAACCATCTTCGGCCACCAGCACATCGCCGCCACGAACCGCGGTGCCGCGTGGCAAAAACACGCCCAGGGTGCGCCCTTGGTTGTCGGTGGCATCGAAGCGGCTCTTCTGGCGCACATCCCAGTCGAGTTCGACGGTGGCGGCACGCTTGAGCAGCACAGAGGCCAGACCCTGGCCTAGCGGGAGGAGTTTGTTGACGGTCAGCATCTGGCGAGTGTCGCTCAGAAAAAGCCTGCGGCCAGAGGCCTCAGAACAGGAAGTAGCGCTGCGCCATGGGCAGCTCGGTGGCGGGCTCGCAGGTCAGCAGCACGCCATCGGCTCGCACGTGGTAGGTCTGCGCGTCGATTTCCATCTTGGGCAGGTAGCTGTTGTGCACCATGTCGGTTTTCTTCACGGTGCGACAACCCTTGACGCCCACGATCTGCTTCTTCAAGCCCAATTGGCCAGGCACGCCGGCGGCGATGGCCGCTTGCGGCAAAAAGGTCAGTGAGGTGCGCGACAGCGCACCACCAAAGCTGCCAAACATTGGGCGGTAATGCACAGGCTGGGGGGTGGGGATCGAGGCGTTGGGGTCGCCCATGGCCGCAGCCGCGATGAAGCCGCCCTTCATGATGATGCTGGGCTTGATGCCGAAAAAGGCCGGCTTCCAGATCACCAGGTCGGCCCACTTGCCTTCTTCGATGCTGCCCACCTCATGGGCCACCCCGTGCGCCAGCGCCGGGTTGATGGTGTACTTGGCCACATAGCGCTTGACACGCGCATTGTCGTGCCGCGCCGTGTCGCCCGGCAGGGCACCGCGCTGTGCCTTCATCTTGTGGGCCGTTTGCCAGGTGCGCATGATGACCTCGCCCACGCGGCCCATGGCCTGCGAGTCGGAGCTGAACATGCTGATGGCACCCAGGTCGTGCAGGATGTCTTCGGCGGCGATGGTTTCGCGGCGGATGCGGCTTTCGGCAAAGGCCAGGTCTTCGGCGATGGACGCGTCCAGGTGGTGGCACACCATGAGCATGTCGAGGTGCTCGTCGATGGTGTTGATGGTGTAGGGCCGCGTCGGGTTGGTCGACGAGGGCAGCACATTGAGCTCGCCCACCACCTTCATTATGTCGGGCGCGTGCCCGCCACCGGCGCCTTCGGTGTGGAAGCTGTGGATGGTGCGGCCCTTGAAGGCGGCCACCGTGTCTTCCACATAGCCCGATTCATTGAGCGTGTCGGTGTGGATGGCCACCTGAATGTCCGTCTCTTCAGCCACGCTCAGGCAGGCGTCGATCGCGGCTGGCGTGCTGCCCCAGTCTTCGTGCAGTTTCATGCCGATGACACCAGCTTCCACCTGCTGGCGCAAGGCCTCGGGACGGGAGGCATTGCCCTTGCCCAGAAACCCCAGGTTCATCGGGAAGGCCTCGGCCGCCTTGAGCATCAGGGCGATGTTGTCGGGGCCTGGGGTGCAGGTGGTGGCGAAGGTGCCGGTGGCCGGGCTCGTGCCGCCGCCAATCATGGTGGTCACCCCGCTCATCAGGGCCTCTTCAATCTGCTGCGGACAGATGAAGTTGATGTGGGTGTCGATGCCACCGGCGGTGACGATCATGCCTTCGCCAGCCACGATCTCGGTGCCAGGGCCGATGACGATGTCCACCCCGGGTTGCACATCGGGGTTGCCGGCCTTGCCGATCTTGACGATGCGGCCCGCCTTGATGCCAATGTCGGCCTTGACGATGCCCCAGTGATCCAGGATCAGCGCGTTGGTGATCACGCAATCACAGGCGTCGCCAGCGCCCGGGCCGTTGGGGCGTTGCCCCTGACCCATGCCGTCGCGGATGGTCTTTCCACCACCGAACTTGACCTCTTCGCCATAGCCACCCGCCCGCAAGGTCAGGTCTTGCTCGACCTCGATGATGAGGTTGGTGTCGGCCAGGCGGACGCGGTCGCCAGTGGTGGGGCCGAACATCTCGGCATAGGCGCGTCGGGGGATGCTTGCCATCTTGATCAGGCTTTCAATAGAGGGGCGTGCTCAGAGCGGGCCTTGAACCAGGCCGCGGAAGCCGTAAACCATGCGGTCGCCGGCGTAATCCACCAGCTCGACGGTGCGTTGCTGGCCTGGCTCGAAGCGCACGGCCGTGCCGGAGGCAATGTTCAAGCGCATGCCGTGGGCTGCAGCGCGGTCAAAGCGCAGTCCGGCGTTGGTTTCGGCAAAGTGTTAGTGCGAGCCCACCTGGATGGGGCGATCGCCGGCGTTTTCCACCACCAGGGTCACCGTACGGCGGCCCGGGTTCAGGTCGATGTCGCCCGCATCGGTGATCAGTTCGCCGGGCACCATCACTTGCGCCCCTTGAACCAGATCACCCCGGCCACCAGGGCGGCCACGGCCACGAAGCCCAACACGTCGGTGGCGTGCCAGTGGGCCGCGCCCGGCAGGCCGTGGCCTTCATGGGCCAGCGCCGGAGCGCTGAGGGCACCCAGCGTCAGCAAGGTCGCCACGCGGGAGGCGAGGGCGGAAGCAACAGGGAAGGTCACGGGGCGGTGCGTCATCTTGGGGCTTTCTGGCAACGTATCAGGAATGGTCTGGTGCATGAGGTGAATGTGGTCGACGGCCGATGTGGACATTGACGCCAAAACGGTGCATCCAGATGAAATACAAGACATTCATGCAATAGGTTGGTGCACAGTCACCAACTTGGTGCCATCCGGGAAGGTAGCCTCGATCTGGATCTCGGGAATCATGTCGGCCACGCCATCCATCACATCGGCGCGGCTCAGCACGGTTTTGCCTTCGCTCATCAACTGGGCCACGGTCTTGCCGTCGCGAGCGCCTTCCATGATGGCCGCCGTGATCAAGGCCACGGCCTCGGGGTAGTTCAGCTTCAGGCCGCGGGCCTTGCGCCGCTCGGCCAGCAAGGCAGCGGTGAAGATGAGCAGCTTGTCTTTCTCGCGTGGGGTGAGTTCCATGGGTGCCTGGCAGGTCGGTGGCCCCGGGCATTGAATTTGCGGTCTGAGGGGCCGGATCAGAATGCCACTATGCAAGAGACAGACCAGTTTCGTCCAGACACCCTGAATGCGTCGGCGGCCCACGCCCCGGAGGCCCCGCAGCGCGTGGTCAAGGTGCGACGCGATTACAACAGCTGGGTGGCCGATGAAACCATCGAAGACTACGCCCTGCGCTTCACGCCCCGCTCAGCGCGCAAGTGGGGGGGCAGTTGGGTGGCCAACACCGCCTTTGGGGTGGCCTCGTTCCTGGTGCTGGAGGCCCTGGGCGCCACCCTGCTGGTGGAGTACGGCTTCATCAACGCGTTCTGGGCCATCCTGGCCACGGGCTTGTTGATCTTGCTGGCGGGCTGGCCCATCAGCATCTATGCCGCCCGCTACGGGGTCGACATGGACTTGCTCACCCGTGGGGCAGGGTTTGGCTACATCGGCTCCACCATCACCTCGCTGATCTACGCGTCCTTCACCTTCATCTTCTTCGCGCTCGAGGCCGCGGTCATGGCCTATGCGCTGGAGCTGGCCTTTGGCATCCCGCCCGCCTGGGGCTACCTGATCTGTGCGGTGGTGGTGATCCCGCTGGTCACCCATGGCATCACCACCATCAGCTGGCTGCAGGTGCTGACCCAGCCCATCTGGTTGGTGATGCTGATCATTCCCTTCGTGTACGTGTTCCAGACCCAGCCCAACCTGCTGCCCGAGCTGATGCAGTACGCCGGCAAAACGGGCACCCATCAGGGCTTTGATCTGCTGGCCTTTGGTGCGGCCTTGACCGTGGGCATCGCCCTGATCACCCAGATGGGCGAGCAGGCGGATTACCTGCGCTTCATGCCGGAGCAGGTGCGCCGGCCCTGCCGCAGCAGTGCCGCAGGCCAAACCCAAACCGACTGGCGATGGCACTTCAATGTGTTCGTGGGTGGCCCTGGCTGGGTGATCATGGGCGTGCTGAAGATGCTGGGCGGGGCCTTGCTGGCCTTCCTGGCCTTGCAAGTGGGGCTGTCGATCGACGAGGCCCTTGACCCCAACCAGATGTACCTGGTCGTCTGGAATCTCATGGTGGAGCACCAGACCTGGGCCATTGCGGCGGTGGTCGTGTTCGTGGTGGTGTCCCAGATCAAAATCAACGTGACCAACGCCTACGCCGGCTCGCTGGCCTGGTCGAACTTTTTCGCCCGGGTCACGCACAGCCACCCGGGACGGGTGGTGTGGGTGGTGTTCAATGCCCTGATCGCCTTGTTGCTGATGGAGCTCAACGTGTTCCAGGCCCTGGGCAAGGTGCTGGGTCTGTATGCCAACATCGCGATCGCCTGGATGATGGCTGTGGTGGCCGACCTGGTGGTCAACAAGCCCATGGGCTGGTCGCCCCGGGGCATCGAGTTCAAGCGCGCGTACCTGTACGACATCAACCCGGTGGGGGTGGGGGCCATGATCCTGGCCTCGCTGGTGTCCATGATGGCCCATGTGGGCTGGATGGGCGAGCTGGCGCAGGCGTTTTCGGCCGTGATTGCCATGGTGGTGGCGTTCGTGACCTCGCCACTGATCGCCTGGGCTACCCAGGGCCGCTACTACCTGGCCCGCCAGCCCTTGACCGTGCACGATGAAGCGCCCCAAGCCGATGAAGGCGCTCCACTGGCGCGCGTCATCCGTCTCAAGGCGCTGCACCGCTGCACCGTGTGCGAGCGCGAGTACGAGGCCGATGACGTGGCCCAGTGTCCGGCGTACCAGGGCTTCATCTGCTCGCTGTGCTGTGCGCTGGATGCGCGCTGCCAGGATTTGTGCAAGCCCCACGCCCGTTGGGCCGTGCAATGGCGGGCCTTGGCCACACGCTTGATGCCCGGACCCGTGTGGCAGCGGGTGGACACCGAGCTGGGCCACTTCCTGCTGATCATGCTGGTGTTGGCGCCCTTGCTGGCCGCCTTGTTCGGGCTGGTGTACCAGCAGCAACTCAAGGACCTGGGGCAGCTGGATGCTCAGGCGTACGCTGGTGCGGCCAGCATGCTGAAAGACACCTTGCTCAAGCTGTTTGCGGCCTTGCTGCTGATCGTGGGGGTGGTGAGTTGGTGGGTGGTGCTGACGCACAAAAGCCGCCAGGTGGCCCAAGAAGAATCAAACCGCCAGACCCACCTGCTGGTGCGAGAGATCGAGCTGCACAAAATCACCGACGACAAGCTGCAGCAGGCCAAGCATGCGGCCGAGCAGGCCAACCAGGCCAAGAGTCGCTACATCACCACCATCAGCCACGAACTGCGTACACCGCTCAATGGCATCCTGGGTTACGGGCAGTTGCTGGATGATGATCCGTCGCTGCCCGAGCATGTCAAGCATGCCGTGGGGGTGATCAAACGCGGAGGCGACCACCTGCTGTCGCTGATCGAAGGCACCCTGGACATCGCCCGCATTGAAAGCGGCAAGCTCACCTTGGATGTGAAGCCGGTGCTCCTGGGGGAATTGCTCAAACAGATCACTGGCCTGATCGAGCACGAGGCACGCGCCAAGCACCTGCAGTTCATCGCCGACATCGACCCAGCCTTGCCGGAGGCTGTGCGCGCCGATGAGCGTCGGGTGCGGCAGATCCTGATCAATGTGCTGGGCAATGCCGTGAAGTTCACCCAGGCCGGGCAGGTGACCCTGCGCCTGCGCTACTCCCGCGAAATAGCCCACATCGAGATCAGCGACACCGGGCCCGGCATTGCGCCCGACGAGCTGGACAAGGTGTTCGAACCGTTTGCGCGCGGCTCCTCGGCGGCCGGTGCGTCGGTGGGGGGCACAGGCCTGGGCCTGACCATCAGCAAGATGCTGACCGACCTCATGGGCGGCGAGATGACCGTGCGCAGCGTGCCAGGGGAGGGCACGAGCTTTCGCATCCGGCTGTTCTTGCCGCAGGTGCGTCATGCCGAGGTGCCGCATGTGGTGCCGCGCGGTCAGCGCACAGGCTATGTGGGCGAGCGGCGCCGCATCTGGGCGGTGGACAACGAAGAGGCTGACCGAGGCTTGCTGGTACGCATCCTGGAGCCCCTGGGCTTTGAGGTGACGCCACTGCCCTCCGGGCAGGAGTGCCTGACGCAGCTTCGGCTGCTGCCGCCGGCGCAACATCCGGATGCCATCTTCATGGATCTGGCCATGCCCGGCCTGGACGGCTGGGACACCCTGAGGCACATCCGCGACGAGGCGCTGACCCAGGCCGCTGTGGCCATCGTGTCGGCCAATGCCTTTGACAAGGCGCTGGACAACGATGTGGGCATCACGCCCGACGACTTCATCGTCAAGCCGGTGCGGGTGTCCGAACTGCTGGATTGGTTGGGTCGACGCCTGGGGGTGCAGTGGGTGGAGGCGGCCCGGGCGGACGTTCCTGAGCCTGTCGGACCCGCGCTGGCTGCCACACCAGAGGCCATGCCATCCGTGGAGGCCTTGCGCAGCCTGGAAGATCAGATTCACGCCGGCTATGTGCGGGGCGTGCACAAGGTGCTGGACCAGATCGCGGCGGCTGAGCCGCAGTGCGAGGCGTTTGTCCAGCGGCACCGGCAATGGGCGCGCCAGTTCCAGCTGGATGCGCTGGCCAACTCGGTGCAAGCGTGCCTGGAGCGGGCACAATCCGGGCCGGAGTCATCGAACCCCACGCCCGCCTGACCATGCTCGAACACCTGGACCGCAGCCGAACCGACGTCGTGCTCATCGTGGATGATGTGCCTGACAACCTGTCGCTGCTGCATGACGCGCTGGACGAGGCGGGCTACACCGTCCTGGTGGCCACCCATGGGGAGGCGGCCTTGCAGCGGGCCACGCAGGCGGTGCCTGACATCATCTTGCTGGACGCCATCATGCCGGGCATGGATGGCTTTGAGGTGGCGCGCCGGCTGAAGGCCCAGGCTGAGACCAGCCACATCCCGATCGTCTTCATGACCGGCTTGACCGACACCGAGCATGTGGTGGCCGCGTTCAATGCGGGTGGGGTGGACTACGTGACCAAGCCCATCCGCCCCCGCGAGGTGATGGCCCGCATCGAGGCGCACATGCAAAGTGCGCGACAGGCCCGTCAGGCGCGCCACGCACTGGATGCCTTTGGTCACGCGTCGCTGACCGTGCGCATCAGCGATGGGCGGGTGTTGTGGCAGACGCCCCTGGCGCGCAAGCTGTTGCAAACCTATTTCGATGCGCCCGATTCAGTGGCGCCTGCCGAGCTGGCCGACTGGCTGATGCAGACGGCTCCTGCCCTCAGCCGGGACTTGAGTGCAGGTCGCCCACCCAGCATCGTGCCGGTGTGGACGGTGAACCAGGCCGGCCGGCGCTTGAGCTTCACCCTGCATCAGCCCACGGGCGATGACGAGTGGCTGTTGGTGATGCAAGAGACCTCCGACCAGGCGGCCATTGATGCTTTGACGAACGAGTTCAAGCTGACCACCCGTGAGGGTGAGGTGCTGTACTGGGTGGTGCGCGGCAAAACCAACCGCGACATTGGAGACATCCTGGGCAGCAGCCCTGCCACGGTCAAGAAGCAGCTGGAGCACATTTTTGCCAAGCTGGGGGTTGAAACCCGCACGGCCGCTGCGGGCCTGGCCATGAGCCGGGTGGCCCAGCTCAAGTCGCGCTGATGGCAGCGCCGGACGGTGCCGAGCCAAAGCCACGCTTCAGCGCCCGCTCGATGCGGGTCGACGCCACGGCCAGCGTGGCTTGGTGGGTGGGGTGCAGGCGAGACCAGTGGCCTTCGAAGTCGGATCGGCACTGCTCAAACAGGGCGCGAGGGCCGGCTGTCACGATGTCATTGCCACCCTCGTCAGAGGTCACCGAGATCACGGCGCCGTCAAACACCTTGGTCAATCGCTGCACGATCTGACGCGTGGGCTCGGTATCGGCCTGCACATTGGCCACCAGCAGCCCGGTGGCGCTCAAGGCCTGGCGGCAATGGCGGTAAAACCGGGCCGAGCAGAGCGCCTCGGCGATGCCATCGCCCGTGAAGCCGTCCACCAAAATGAGGTCGTAGTGTCTCGGCGGGTGGGCCATGAACCGGGCGCCATCGTCGCACACGGTGCTCAGGCGCTCGTCGTCGTGGGGGATCAGGAACTCCTGACGCAGGTCGATGACCTCCTGGCTGATCTCGACCACGGTCAGGTGGGCCTCGGGCACATGCCGGTACAGGTACTTCACCATCGAGCCACCGCCCAGACCCACCATCAAGATGTGGCGTGGCTCCGGGTGCAGCAGCAGGGCGCCCATCATCGTGCGGGTGTAGTCCAGCACCAGATCGTCTGGGGCATCCAGGCGCATGCAGCTTTGGACCAGGCTGGTCGACAGGCTGAGCGACCGTGTCTGCCGGTTGGTGTGCACGTGGGCGGCGGCGGGGGCTGGGGTATCGGGCATGTGGGGGCGGTGCAAGGCCACAGTCTATCTGCCGCACCGAGTGACTTGGCGTGAAATGTCATGACACGTTCAACTGGTATGATAAGCTGATGACATGACAGCATTACTGCAAACCATCGAAAAACTGTCACTGTCCGAAGCGCTCTACCGGCAGCTCAAAGACCGCATCGTCGCGGGCGATTACCGGCCGGGTGACCGCCTGCCTTCGGAGCGCGTGCTCAGCGAAGACACGGGCGTGAATCGCGGCGCGGTGCGCGAAGCCATCAAGCGCTTGCAGCAGGCGGGCCTGGTGGCCGTGCACCAGGGGGGCAATCATGTCGTGCTGGATTACCGACAAGAGGCCGGGCCAGAGTTGCTCCCCACACTGCTGGTCGATCGCCACGGGGTGTTCAACCCCCGCGTGGTGAGAGACCTGATGGTCATGCGCTCGGTGCTTGCCCCCGAGATTGCCGCTGCAGCGGCACAGCAGGGCGGCGAGACCTTGCATGCGGCGCTGCATGACATCTGCCTGGCCATGTCTGCGTGCCCCCACGATGTGCCTGCCCTGCAGCGCCACGCTCTTAACTTCTGGCAGACCTTGGTCACGGCCAGCGAGAACGTGGCGTTTCAGTTGTCCTTCAACGCCCTGCGCAAGAGTTATCTCAAGGCCTGGGACGCCATGACGGTGGTGATGGCCGATGAGTTTCGCGACATCGACAACCTGCGCGACATTACCCGCGCCGTGGGCCGCCGGGACGGCGCCTCTGCAGCCCGCGCGGCACGCCGCCACGTGAGCATGGGCGAGCAAGCCATGGCCCGCTACTTTGGAGTCGAGGCATGACCACACCGCGCGCCACCGACACCACCATGCCCACGGCGCTAGACACGGCGCGTGCCAACCCCATGCGTCCACCGCCGGATTCGCCCCGCAGCGCCACTCAGGCCCTGCGGGTGTTCTGGCAGCACCCCAGTGTGTGGCTGCTCTCGCTGGGGTTCATCTCGGTGCTGGTGTGGCGCTTGATCGACGATGCGCCCTTGACCTGGTGGGATGCGGTGCTGTGCGTGGCCGTGTGGGCGGTGTTTCCTTTCGTGGAGTGGTTGGTACACGTGCACTTGCTGCACTTCCGGCCACGACGCTGGGGGCGTTGGACGATCGATTTCTACCTGCCCCGTACCCACCGGCGCCACCATGCGGAGCCCTGGAATTTGCACTGGGTCTTCATCCCCCGGCATGTGCATGCTCTGGTGTTCGGGCTGATGCTGCTCAGTCTGCTGACGCTGGAGGGCTGGCGCCCCTGGTTGCTCACGGTGTATGTCGGGTTTCTGATCCAGGGGCTGCATTACGAGTGGGTGCATTACCTGGCGCACATCAGCTGGCAGCCGCCATGGGCCTATTACGCTCGCCGGGTGCGCGAGCACCGCTATCACCACTTTCGACATGAGCAACTTTGGTGGGGTGTCTCACGCGGTCTGGCCGATGTGTGGCTGGGCACCGCCCCCGACGTCAAGACCGTGGACCGCAGCGACGGCACCACGGATCTGGGGATCAAAGGCTGACACCTCGGGCCTGGCGCTGAGCGCGCCAGGTCGTCACGCCGCTGATGGGGGCGGCCGATACGCCATGTGGCGTATTCCTCGTTTCTGAACGCCTGGGCACACTGGATTCACAGATTCCAACAACCCACGCTTTCAGGAGCGCTCACCCATGAAACTCACCCGTCGCAGTGCCGTCCAATCCCTGTCCGCCGTCGCCATGGGCGTGGCCGGTCTGGCCTTCAGCACGATGGCGCAAGCCTCGAACACCATCAAGGTCGGCGTGTTGCACTCGCTGTCCGGCACCATGGCCATCTCGGAGACTGTGTTGAAGGACACTGTTCTGATGGCCATTGACGAGATCAACGCCAAGGGCGGTCTGCTGGGCAAGAAGCTGGAGCCCGTGGTGGTGGACCCGGCCTCCAACTGGCCGCTGTTTGCCGAAAAGGCCAAGCAGTTGCTGACCCAGGACAAGGTGGATGTGGTCTTCGGCTGCTGGACGTCGGTGTCGCGCAAGTCGGTGCTGCCCGTGTTCAAGGAGAACAACGGCCTGCTGTTCTACCCCGTGCAGTACGAAGGTGAAGAACTTGAGAAGAACGTGTTCTACACCGGCGCTGCGCCCAACCAGCAAGCCATCCCTGCGGTGGAGTACCTGATGAGCAAGGACGGTGGTTCGGCCAAGCGCTTCGTGCTGCTGGGCACCGACTACGTCTATCCCCGCACCACCAACAAGATCCTGCGCGCCTTCCTGAAGTCCAAGGGCATCTCGGATGCCGACATCATGGAAGAGTACACCCCCTTCGGTCACTCCGATTACCAGACCATCATCGCCAAGATCAAGAAGTTCGCTTCCGAAGGCAAGAAGACGGCCGTGATCTCGACCATCAACGGCGACTCCAACGTGCCCTTCTACAAGGAACTGGGCAACCAGGGTCTGAAGGCCAAGGACGTGCCGGTGGTGGCCTTCTCGGTGGGTGAAGAAGAACTGCGCGGCGTGGACACCAAGCCGCTGGTGGGTCACCTGGCCGCCTGGAACTACTTCATGTCGGTGAAGAACCCCACCAACGACGCCTTCATCAAGAAGTGGTCGGCTTACGCCAAGGCCAAGAACATCCCTGGCCACAAGGACAAGCCCCTGACCAATGACCCTATGGAAGCCACCTACATCGGCGTGAACATGTGGGCCCAGGCCGTGACGAAGGCCAAGTCCACCGATGTGGACAAGGTGATCAAGGCCATGGCGGGTCAGACCTTCAAGGCACCGAGCGGCTTCGTCGCCAAGATGGATGAGAAGAACCACCACCTGCACAAGCCTGTGTTCATCGGTGAAATCAAGGCCGATGGCCAGTTCAAGGTGGTGTGGAAGACCCCTGGCCCCATCAAGGCTCAGCCCTGGAGCCCGTACATCCCTGGCAACGACAAGAAGAAGGATGAGCCGGAAGCCAAGTAAGGCATTCACGCGAGGTGGTCCCCTCCTGACCACCTCCTGCCGCGGATCACATGGGTGATTCGTGCAGCGGACGAATGGATGGATTTTGTTGCAGAGCGATGAGCCCCGCTGGGGGTGACCCCAGGGGGCTCTTTTTTTGGCTGCAAGACCGATGAAAGACAGGACATGCCTGTGAACCGATTTGATGTCAGCATTGCCCCACGGCGCGTGTGGGGCGCCATGTGCAAGGCCGTCAGTGTGTGCGGCCTGATGGTGTTGATGATGACGCAGGGCGCGCACGCGCTCACCATGCCCGAAGCCTTGTCGATCTCGGCGGGCGACAGCGATGAGCGCATCACAGCCCTTCGTGCGCTGGCCCCCCGAAACGACCCCGCCTTGCCTGCCTTCATCGAGGCCCTGTTGGCCGACCAGGTGAAGGTGGCTGGTGAGACGGTGCTGATCTATGACGGCGAAACCGCCCGCGATGCCATCACTGGTCAGGTGCTGCCTCTGCCTGAGGGCGCCGAGGATGTCATCAACAACAGCCGCATGAGCGGTGAGCTGGAGGCCGTGCTGGCCATTGGCAAGTTGGGCAGCTCGGATGACAGTGAGCGTGCCGCGGCCATCGAGGCGCTGGCCGAGGCCCCTGATGAGTCCAAGCTGCCTGCCGTGGAGCAGGCTCTGGCCAAAGAGGCTGTGCCTGCCTTGAAGAAGCAGCTGGAGACCGTGCAAGCCAAAATCCTGTTGCGCGCGACCGACCCTGCCCGCCGCATCGAAGCGGCCGGCTTGCTCGCAGGCAAGGCCAGTCCCGAAGTACGGGCACTGCTCATGGAGCGCATGCAGCCCGAAGAAGAGACGGATCCCGCAGTGCTGGCCGCGTTGCAAGCCGCGCTGGATGATGTCAATCAAACCTTGGCTTGGGGGGAGCGCGCCGGCGTGGTCTTCACCGGCATCAGTTTGGGCTCCATCCTCTTGCTGGCCGCCTTGGGCTTGGCGATCACTTATGGCCTGATGGGCGTGATCAACATGGCCCATGGCGAGCTGATCATGATCGGCGCCTACGCCACCTTCGTGGTTCAGAACCTCTTTCGGCAGTACCTGCCGGGTGCATTTGATTACTACATCTGGCTGGCCGTGCCCATGTCGTTCATGGCAGCGGCCATCGTGGGTGCCATCCTGGAGCGCACGGTGTTCCGCTTCTTGTACGGCCGTCCGCTGGAGACCTTGCTGGCCTCCTGGGGCATCAGTCTGATCCTGATTCAGTTGGTGCGCACCATCTTCGGTGCCCAGAACGTACAGGTCGAGAACCCCTCGTGGCTGTCGGGCGGGGTGGATGTGCTGAGCAACCTCACGCTGCCGTACAACCGACTGGCCATCATTGCCTTCGCGGCGCTGGTGTTGATCGGCGTGTCGCTGCTGATCGCTCGTACCCGACTGGGCCTGTTTGTGCGCGGCGTCACCCAGAACCGTCCGATGGCATCTTGCATGGGCGTCAACACGGCCCGCATCGACACCCTGGCGTTTTCGCTGGGCGCCGGCATCGCCGGTCTGGCGGGCTGCGCCTTGTCTCAGGTGGGCAATGTGGGTCCGGATCTGGGCCAGGCCTACATCGTCGATTCGTTCATGGTGGTGGTCACCGGTGGGGTGGGGCAACTGGCGGGCACGGTTTACGCCGCGCTGGGGCTGGGGATGATCAACAAGTTCCTGGAAGGGTGGTCAGGTGCCGTGCTGGCCAAGATCGCCGTGCTGATCATGGTGGTGATCTTCATCCAGAAGCGACCCCAAGGGCTGTTCGCCTTCAAGGGTCGCGAGGCATGACCCACCCCCTACACGCTCCGCGTGCCCCCTCAAGGGGGCGCTGCCGACGGCCCGGCGAAGCCGGTTCCGTGGCAGCCCACTCGACACATGTGGTGGCATGCGGCGGTTTGTTCACCGAGTCAGAGCGATGACATCTATGACCAGTTCTACATTTCTCCAACCCCGAAGCGGGCTTTTGCTGGGCCCCAGCGGCTGGACAGCCCTGATGGCTGCCCTCATCAGCGTCGTCGTGCTGGCCCCCGTGCTCAACCTGATGGTGCCTGAAAGCTCGGCCTTTCACCTGTCGGATTACATGCTGTCGCTGATCGGCAAGATCATGTGCTATGCCATCTGTGCGTTGGCCATGGACCTGATCTGGGGCTACACCGGCATCCTGTCGCTGGGGCATGGCCTGTTCTTCGCCCTGGGCGGCTATGGCATGGGCATGTACCTGATGCGCCAGATCGGCACCGATGGCAGCTATGGGGCCGACATCCCCGACTTCATGGTCTTCCTGGACTGGAAAGAGGTGCCCTGGCACTGGACCTTCAGCGAATCCTTCATCGCCCAGATGATCCTGGTGGTGCTGGTGCCGGGCCTGCTGGCCTTCATCTTCGGCTTCTTCGCCTTCCGCTCGCGCATCAAGGGGGTGTACTTCTCCATCATCACCCAGGCCCTCACGTTCGCGGCCATGCTGCTGTTCTTCCGCAATGAGACGGGCTTTGGCGGCAACAACGGCTTCACCGACTTCAAGCGCATCCTGGACATCCCGCTGGCGCAGCCGTCCACCCGCATGGTGTTGTTCGTCATCACGGGCCTGACCTTGATCGGTTTTTACCTGATGGCCCGCTGGCTGGTGAACACCAAGTTCGGACGCGTGCTGCAGGCCATCCGTGATGCCGAAAGCCGCGTGATGTTCTGTGGCTACAACCCCTTGGCTTACAAGCTGGCCATCTGGACGCTGTCGGCCGTGATGTGCGCCATCGCCGGGGCCCTGTACGTGCCGCAGGTGGGCATCATCAACCCCAGCGAAATGTCGCCTGCGGCCTCGATCGAGATGGCCATCTGGACGGCGGTGGGTGGTCGCGCCACCTTGATCGGCCCGATCATCGGTGCCTTCTTCGTCAATGGTGCCAAGAGCTGGTTCACCGTGGCGTTCCCGGAGTACTGGCTGTACTTCCTGGGCCTGCTGTTCGTTCTGGTGACGCTGTTCCTGCCTGACGGCATCGTGGGCGGTGTCAAGAAGCTGTTCAACAAGAAGGCCGAGGTGAAGGCATGACCCCCGATCTGATGGAAGAAGGCGCCAAGACCCTGACCCGCGCCTACAAGCTGCCCACCAACGCCGGTGAGTCGGGTGGCCGCGAAGCCAGTTACGGTCGCGTGGTGACGCCGGGCGAACTGGATGTCACCCACGGCTCGATCTTGTACCTGGAAGACATCGAGGTGAGCTTTGACGGCTTCAAGGCCCTGAACAAGCTCAGCCTGGACATCTCGGTGGGTGAGATGCGTTGCATCATCGGCCCCAACGGCGCGGGCAAGACCACGATGATGGACGTCATCACCGGTAAGACCCGGCCGGATGCGGGCACGGCCTTCTTCGGCTCGACCATCGACTTGCTGAAAATGCGCGAAAACGAGATCGCGCAGATCGGCATCGGCCGCAAGTTCCAGAAGCCCACGGTGTTCGAGCATCTGAGCGTTTTCGAGAACCTCGAACTCGCCCTCAAGGCCGACCGTCGCGCCCGTGCCTCGGTGTTTTTCAAGCTCAGCGGTGACCAGCTGGACCGTATCGCGGCCATGCTGCAGCTCATCCATCTGAAAGACCAGGCCCAGCGCACGGCTGGTTTGCTGTCACACGGCCAGAAGCAGTGGCTGGAAATCGGCATGTTGCTGATGCAAGACCCCAAGCTGCTGTTGCTGGACGAACCCGTGGCGGGCATGACCGATGAAGAAACCGAACGCACGGCCGAGTTGTTCCTGTCGCTGGAGGGCAAGCACTCGCTGGTGGTGGTGGAGCACGACATGAAGTTCATCCACGAGCTGACCACTCAAGGCCCCACGGCTGGCAAGAAGAAGGTGACCGTGCTGCATGAAGGCTCGGTGCTGGCCGAAGGCACGCTGGCCGAGGTGCAGGCCAACGACAAGGTCGTTGAGGTTTATCTGGGACGTTAAAGGGTGGGCCCACCCCCGAGCGCTTTCAGCGCTCCCCCTCAAGGGGGCGCCACCCGTGGCCCGGCGAAGCCGGCTCCACGGTGGCCGCTGGGTTGGGCAAGACGCTATGAAGTGAGAGGGCAGAGATGCTGCAAATCAACAGTGTGAATCAGTACTACGGCGGCTCGCACATCCTGCGCGGCTTGAGCTTCGAGGCCAAGGTGGGCGAGGTCACCGTCATCCTGGGCCGCAACGGCGTGGGCAAGACCACGCTGCTCAAAAGCCTGATGGGCCTGGTGCCCATCAAGAGTGGCGACATCCAGCTGGATGGTCGCTCCATCAACGGCCAGAAGCCTTATGAGCGCGTGCGCTTGGGGCTTGGCTATGTGCCCCAGGGCCGCGAGATTTTTGGTCGCCTCACGGTGGCTGAGAACCTGCAGATGGGCCTGGCCTCCAAGCCCGGCGGCACGCCCGTGCCCGAGCAGCTGTACGAGTTGTTCCCGGTGCTCAAGCAGATGCTGCACCGCCGCGGCGGAGACCTCTCCGGCGG
>CAMTVS010000127.1:0-37226 GCA_947085235.1 uncultured Aquabacterium sp.
GCCGCGCACGGCGCGCAGGCCGCCCCAGGCGTCGGTGCGCAGCTCCAGCCCCAGGCCCCGGAAGCTGCCTCGGTGGTTGTCGGCCTGGTGCAGCAGGTGGCCCATGCTCAGCCAGGTCTGGTGCTGGCTGCTGTGCAGGTGGACTCGGCCCTGGCTGGGCGTGTCGTCCAGCACGAGCTGGTTGGCGCCGTGGCCGCCAAACTCTTTGCTCTTGACGCCGCTGAGTGCCGCCGCGTTGGCCTGGCCGTCCTGGCCCGGCTGGGCCGCCCACGGGGCGCCGCCGTGCCAGGCGGGGCTGTGGCCACCGGTGCCGCTGGCGATGCGGTTGCCCTGGGCGCTGGGGCGGTGGTCGGTGGAGCGGTTGAACGGGCTGGTGTCGTGGGCGGCGGGCTGACCACCGGGTGTACGGGGGATGCCGCCTTCGCCCTGGCCGTTGTACAGGCTGGCCTGCACGTAGGGCAGGTCCATGTCGTGGTTGATGAAGCCCACCAGCACTTCCTGCCCGATGCGGGGAATGAACTGCTGGCCCATGCCCGCGCCGCTGTGGGCCTGCACCACGCGCAGCCAGCAGCTGTGGTCGCTTTGCGCGCGCTGGGGCGGGGCGTAGGGGTTGGCCTGCCAATGAAAGCGCACCTTCACGCGGCCTTGGCCGTCAGTGTGCAGTTCATCGGCCCCTTGGGCAAAGGGCTGTCCGTCGGGCCCCACCACAATGGCCGATTGGAAGCCCAGGGCGGTTGGGCGCGGGCGGGGGCGCAGGCCGGTGTCGTCCAGCAGCACGGGGCGCCAGGGCACGTTGCGGCGCAGGGCCTGGAAGGCGCAGGCGTAGCCGGTGGCGCGGGCCCGGGTGATCAGGGGCTGCAGGTCGGCGCTGGGGTGGCGGCGGGTGCTGCCGTGGGCCAGCACGTCGGTGCCGGTGTCGGCCGCTGCCGGCAGGGCGGGCAGCAGCGGCCAGTCGTCGTCCAGCGGGTCAGCCGGGATCTGGCCATCCAATCGACCATCCACGCGGCCATCCAGCCGGGCCACGGCCGCTTGTACGTCTTTGGGCAGGTTGTTGATGCCCACGGCCTGAACGTGGGTGAACAGGAATCGCCGGGCCTCCGGGTCGCTGCCGCCGGTGGGGACGTCCCTGTCCAGATCCATGCTCAGATCCAGGCCCAGCGTGCCGTCCAGGGTGGATTGCGTGACCTCGGCCCAGGTGCCGGCGCGCAGGGTGCGCACGCTGCCCCGGCCCAGCCAGCTTTTGTAGCGGGCCTCGCGGGCTTCTTGCAGCCAGGTGGCGCAGGCCTGGGGGTTGGCGCCCAGGGCAGCCAGGCTGTGGTGGGGGTCGTAGCTGCTCAGCCAATGTTGCAGGCTGCGGGCCTCGGAGCCGCCCCATTGGTGGTGAGAGGGCACCTCGGCGTGGATGACCTGCTGGGCCTGGCTGTCCCAGCCCACCACCACGGTGCTGGTGGGGCCCAACTGGCGCACCGCGCCCAGGGCCTGGATGCTGTCTTGCACCTCCTGGCTGCTGCTGCGGTGGTAGCGGATGCCGCGCCCGCCCAGGTCGCTGGCGCTGCTGGGGTCTTCGGGCTGGGCAGCACTGCTGGCAAACAGCACCACGGTGTGGCCCCCGGGGGCCTGGTGGTCGTCGGCCGAGGTTTCTTCCACGCGCCAGCCGATGCCTTCTTCGGCCAGCAGGCGCTGCACGAAGGCCAGGTCGGTCTCGCGGTACTGCACGCAGTAGGGGCGCCGGCCGCCAAAGCGGGCGTACAGGCCACCACGCACGTGGGCGGGCACATCCGCATCCCAGCGCCAGGCGGCCACGCCCTGGTGGTCGGTGAAGACGTCGTCGATGATCTCGACCACCGTGCGCTCTTGCCACACCCGGCTGGCCAGGGTGGCATTGAGCAGGGCCGGCCAGGGCTGCACGCGCAGGCGGTAGCGGGCCAGGCCGCCATCGGCATCCAGCGCGCTGGCGCTGGTGATGTAGCCGCTGCGGTGACTGCGCTGGCCGTCGGCCAGGGTGATGCCCAATCGCACAGGGCGGCCGTGCAGGCCCTTCAAGGGCAGATCTGCCCGCAGTGACAGCACCTGCAGCTCCAGCACGAAGGGCTCTGACAGCGCCTCGTGCAGCACAAAGCGCTCGACCATCAGGTCGCTCAGCGCGTCTTGAAACGCCTCATCCGCAGCGCCTGCGCCCACTGCCTCCAGCTGGTACAGGCGGGTTTCGCTCAGCCATTGCAGCCAGGGTGCCAGCAAGGGGTGCGCCAGCATGCCGCTCAAGGGCTGCGGTGTGCTCATGGGTCTTCCTGCGTTGATATTTGGAACGCACGAAGTCTAGAGGCCGAGCCCTGCCCGATCATCCCCCCTGGGGTGGGGAAGTTGCTACTGGATGCAACAAACCGTCAGCTCACACCACCAGCACGTTCTGCTTGACCGCGTACAGCGCCAGCTCCACGTCGTTGCGCACGCCGGTTTTCTCCAGGATGCGGGCGCGGTAAGTGGACACGGTGTTGGGCGACAGGTGCAGGCTTTGAGCAATCTGGCCCACGCTTTGGCCCTCGGCCAACAAGCGGAACACCTGGTGCTCGCGCTGTGACAGCGCCTCATGCGGCGGGCGTTCGGCCACCTCGCTGATGGAGGTGGCCAGCAACTCGGCCACGGTGGGCGTCAGGTAGGCACCACCATGCGCCACCTTGCGGATGGCCGCCACCATGTCGTCGGGGTCGGCGCTTTTGTTCAGGTAGGCCTGGGCGCCCGCCCTCAGGCAGCGCACGGCAAACTGCCGATCGGGATAGGTGCTGAGCATGACCACGCCCAGTTTGGGGTACTCGGCCTTGATCTGCTTGAGCACGTCCAGGCCATCTCGGCCGGGCAGGGCGATGTCCAACATCACCACATCCAGTCCTGGCCCGTCGACCTGGTCCATCCATTGGCGGATGAGGCGCAGGGCCTCGGCGCCATCGGGGGCCTCGTCGACCACCTGGATGCCCTCGACATCGGCCAGCACCTGGCGCAAGCCCTGGCGCACGATGACGTGGTCGTCCACGAGCAACACCTTGATCATGACGCAGACTCCTTGTAGCCCAGGGTGGGACGACGCGACGCCAGGGGGCTGGCGGGGCGCAGGGGCATGCTGAGGATGACCTGGGTGCCCTGGCCGGGCTGGCTGTCGATTTGCACCCAGCCGCCAAAATGGCCCGCGCGCTCGCGCATGCCCATGACCCCAAAGGCGTCGTGCGATTCAAAGGCGCTGGGCGGGGCACCCTTGCCGTTGTCGCGCACCAGCAGCGTCAGCTCGCCCGCGGTGGCGCGGATGCGGATGCACACGCGCGAGGCCTGGGCATGGCGGGCCACATTGCTGAGCATCTCCTGGAAGATGCGGAACACGGCCGTGGCCAGGGGGCCGTCTGGCGAGGGCAGGCTGGCGGGCACGTCGATGCTCACCTCGCAGGGCAGCTCGCTGCTGTCGATGAAGTCCTGCACCTGCCACTCCAGCGTGGCCCACAGGCCCTGGTGATCGAGGATGGAGGGGCGCAGGTCGGTGATGATGCGGCCCACGTTGGTGACGGCGTTGTCGATCAGTCCGCGCATGTTCTGGCATTTGCAGCGCAGCTCGGGTTGCCCATCCAGCCGCTTTTCCAGCCAGCTGAGGTCCATCTTCATGCCCACCAGCAGGCTGCCCAGTTCGTCGTGGATCTCGCGGGCGATGCGGGTCCGCTCGCCTTCGCGCACGCGCTCCAGGTGGGCCTGCAGTTCGCGCAGCTGGTTGAGGGCCTGGCTCAGGGCCTGGGTGCGCTCAGTGACGCGCCGCTCCAGCGTTTCGTTGGCCTGACGCAGCAGTTGCTCTTGCCGCCGGCGTTCGCTGATGTCGACAAAGGTGACCACAGCGCCCAGCACCTGTCCGCCATCCAGAATGGGGTAGGAGGTGTACTCGACCGGCAGGGCGGAACCATCCTTGCGCCAGAGGACATCGCTGTCGATGCGGCAGGCCACCCCGGCCCGGAAGGCGTGGAAGATGGGGCAGTGCTCGACCGGGTAATGCGCGCCATCGGGATGGGTGTGGTGCGTGAGGTCGTGCATGTTGCGCCCCAGCACCTCGTGGGGCTCATAGCCCAGCATGCGGGCCGCCGCCGGGTTGATGAAACTGCACAGCCCGTCGGTGTCCACGCCATAGATGCCCTCGCCCGTGCTGTCGAGCAGCAGGCGCAGGCGGTCACGCCAGACGGCCGCCACCCGCTCGTCGGAGGGGGGCAGCGGCACGGGGTCAACAAACGCCGCGCGGGCGCTGATGGGCAGGTGGTCCATGCCCGGGCGTGGCTGCAAGAGCCGTGCCGGGCTGCTGGCCCCATCGGTTCAGCGGTCGAACGCGTCTTTCAGCGCCAGGGCCACCGCCTGGTGCGCCTGGGCCGCCTCGGGAATGAAGCGGCCCATGTTGATGAAGTCGTGCAGCACCCCAGGCCATTCACGCACCGTGACCGGCACGCCTGCGGCCCGCAGGCGCTCGGCGTACTGGTGGCCTTCATCGGTCAGGGCATCGCACTGGGCCAGGCCGATCCAGGCCGGGGCCACACCGCGATGGTCGTCGGCATGCATCGGCTCACGGTGCCAGCGCTGCGCGGGGCGCTCGCCTCGGGCCTGCTTTTCAAACCAGCGCATCAGGTCTTCGGTCAGCAAGGTGCCCTGGGCGTAGGCCAGGAAGGACGGATTGACCGCGCCCAATTGCACCGAGGGGTAGAACAGCGCCTGCAAGGCCAGGGGGATGCCCTCGTTGCGGGCATGCAGGGCCAGCACGGCGGCCAGCGTGCCGCCAGCACTGTCGCCACCCACCGCGATGCGACGGGTGTCCAGCCCCAGGGTGCCGCCATGCTCGTGCAACCAGGCCAGGGCGGCCATGGCGTCGTGCAAGCCGGCGGGGTACTTGTGCTCAGGCGCCAGACGGTAGTCGATGGCCACCACAGCCGCACCGCTGTGGTGCGCAATCTCGCGGCACATGCTCTCGCAGGTGTCGATGCCGCCCACCACGAAACCGCCACCATGCAGGTAGAGGAACACCGGCAGGCTGGGCTCGGTGCGATCGGCCCACAAACGCGCGGAGATGTTGCCAACGGGGCCCGGAATCAGGACATCGTGCACCCGAACCAGCGGGCGAGGGGGTGCGCTCATGGCGCCCACACCCATGCGATAAGACTGGCGCGCCTGCTCCGGCGGCAACTGGTGCAGCGGCGGGAAGCCCGCCCGCTGGATGTTGTCCAGCAAGGCCCGGGTGGCAGTCGTGAAGGGATGCTCGGGGGCGGGTACGCCGGACGCGGGTTGGGAATCGGCCATGAGGGTGGTGTCTCCTGTCAAGTTGGGCGCATCACGGCAGGCTGATGCGGATCTCCAGCAGCTCTTGCTGGCTGCTGTCCAGTTGCCCGGTGGACCAGGTGCCCGAGCGTTGGGCCTGGGTCTGGTCGCCACGGCGGGCCACGACGGTCCATTCTCCCAGAGGCACGGCGACGGTGCTGGTCACCTCCAGACGCCGGGTTTGCCCATCCGGCTCGTAGCCGCCCGCCATGTCAGCCGGACTGAGGCTGCCCGGGCGAACAGGCTGGCGTGAGCTGGCTTCCAGCTCAACCATCACCGGGACGCGCCCACCGGCCCAGCGCGGACGCACGGTCAGGCCCTCACCCAGGTCCACCCACTGAGTCTGGCTGTGCAACCAGGCCTGGGGCTGGCCGCCCGGGCTGTCGGGGGCTCGCCACGCCAGCTGCCAACTGCTCATGGGCACCGAACGCCCAAAGAACAGACGGGCCTGCCCCCCGTTGATCACCATCACTGACTGCTGGGTGTGCTCGGTGCGGTTGGTGTGGGTTTGCCCCACGGTCACGCCGCCCTGCACCAGCACCCCGCGCCGGCTGTCCACCACCACCCGTCCGTCCTGCACCCCGGTGCGCTGGCTCTGGGCCTCACTCTGCGCGTTCACTCGCCAGCTGACCAGCAGGTTTCCGGCGGGGGTGCCAGACTGGGCCACCGACGCCCCCGCCACCAGCGCCAGCATCAGCCCGCACAGCCCATGGAGGGGGTGACGAGCCGCTCGGCGCCGCGTCGCGGGTGGGCGCGCCAGGGTGTACAGCGGCCGTGGGGTCCAGCAAAAAGTCATGGGCAGCTCCGTCTCCAGGCGGGTGGGTGGGTCGGCGCCTCACACCGAGGAATTGATGGGCCAGGCCCCGGCATTTCCACCGCTCGAAAATTTTCTCATCGGCGATGCTCAAGTCCACGGCTCAAGGGGCCGATAAACGTCCAATCTGCCACAGCTCAGGGCCTGCGTGCCGGGGTTGGTGAGACAGACCTTCCTGGTTCACTTCGAGATGGAGGCTGACAACATGCAGCTCGATGCCCTGTTCAAGCAACCCCAGGCCTTGCCGGCCATTCCCAAGATCGTCCATGAGCTGATTGACAGCTTCAACAACCAGGACGTGTCGATCGATGAGATCGCCAAAAAGCTGGCGGCGGACCCGGTCCTGTCGGCGCGACTGCTGCGCCTGGCCAACTCGGCCTACTACCATGTGTCGCGCACCATCGGCACCGTCAACGAGGCCTTGTCCATGCTGGGCTTCGTGACCGTGCGCACGCTGGTGATCAGCTCAGGGCTGACCGGGGGCTACAAATCCATGCCCGGCATGGACCTCAACAAATTCTGGCGCTACAGCATGCACACCGCCGCCGTGGCCGGCTGGGTGGCCAAGCAGGCGGGGGTGAACCGCGACCAGGCCTTCACCGTGGGGCTGATGCACGCGATCGGCGAGCTGGTGATGCACGCCGGCATGCCCGAGCAGATGCTGCAGATCGACAAGCTGGCCTCGCCCATGGATGCACGGCGCTTCGACATCGAACAAACCTCGTTTGGCTACACCTTTGCCACCGTGGGGGCCGAACTGGCACGCCAATGGCGCTTCCCGGTGACCTTCGTGGATGCCATCGCCCGCTTCCCTGACCCGCTGGCCCATGAGCCCTTCGACCCGGTGGCCGCCAGCATCCATGTGGCCGCCTGGCGCGCCCGGGCGGAACACAACGGCCTGAGCGCCGAAGAGATGGCCGCCACGGTACCCATCGAGGTGTGCAAGAAGCTGGGCCTGTCGCCCGACACCTTCCTGAAAGAAATGCCCCCCTTGGCCGAGCTGTGCGAAGGCCTGGAGGCCCTGCTGAGCTGATCGGTCAGATCGCCAGCGGATCGACATCCACCGCCCAGCGGATCAGTCCGCTGCGGCGGTTTTTTTGCGCCAGATCGAGCCAGATGGGCTGACTTTGCTGCAAGAAACGCTGTAATGCCGGCCGTGATGCCGAATCCACCATCAACTGGGCACGCTCGATGTTGGCCACACGCTGCACCGGCGTGGGCACCGGCGGGTACAGACCGATGCCCCCGACGGCCTCGGCCAGCGGCTGCACGGCCTCGATGGCCTGGTGCAGAAACCCCTGCGCCGCCTCTTGCGTTTTGCCCTCGGCGCGCAGCATGGCCAGGCTCACCTGCGGGGGCAAGCCGGCCATGGCACGCTCCTTCAACTGCTGGGCGGCAAAGCCCGGGTAGTCGTAGTGGCGCAGGCTTTGGTACAGCGCATGGGTGGGGTGCCAGGTCTGCAGCCACATCTCACTGCGGCACGCCACTTCGGCATCGCGCCCGGCCCGGCCGGCAGCCTGCATCAGCAAGGCGAACTGGCGCTCGGCCGCCCGAAAGTCGCTGGCAAACAGCGCCGCATCGGGGTTCACCGCCGCCACCAGGGTGATGCGGCGAAAGTCATGGCCCTTGGCCACCATCTGCGTGCCCACCAGCACGTCCACCTCGCCCGCATGCACGCTGGCCAGTTGGGCCTCCAGGGCCCCCTTGTGACGGGTCACATCAGCATCAATGCGGCCGATGCGGGCACCGGGCAGCGCCTCGGCCAGTTGTTCTTCCAGCCGCTCCGTGCCGCGGCCCACAGGCGCGATGTCCTGATTGCCGCAGTCCGGACAGGCACGCGGCACCCGCTCGGTGAACCCGCAGTGGTGGCACCGCAAGGTGCGGTCGGCCTTGTGAAACACCCGCCAGGCACTGCAGTGCGGACAACCACTTTTCCAACCGCAGTCGGCACAGTGCAGCACAGGCGCGTAGCCTCGCCGGTTGAGCAAGACCAGGCTCTGCTCACCACGCTCCACCCGCTCGGTGATGGCGGCCAGCAAGGGGGTAGCCAAGGGTGGGGCCGCGCCGCCTCGGGGTGGCTTGGGCTCGCGCGACAGGTCCAGCACCCGCACCGCTGGCATCTGACCATCGCCCACCCGGGCGGGCATGGCCAGCAGACGGTAGCGACCCGTACCACCCTCGGCGGCGGGCAAAGCGTTGTGCCAGCTCTCCAGGCTGGGCGTGGCCGAGCCCAGCAGCACCGGCACATGCCGCTGGCGGCCCCGGTAGACCGCCAGGTCGCGCGCGGAGTAGCGCGCCCCGTCTTGCTGTTTGTAGCTGGGGTCGTGCTCTTCATCGACCACGATCAGCCCCAGTCGGGGCAGGGGTGTGAAGATGGAAAGCCGCGTGCCCATCACGATGTCGGCATGGCCCAAGTGCGCCATCAGCCACCCCTGCAGGCGCTGGGCTGGGGTCAGGCCGCTGTGCAGCGACACGATGCGGCGCCCCGGAAAACGGGCCGCCACGCGGGTTTCCAGCTGCGGGGTGAGGTTGATCTCGGGCACCATCATCAGCACCTGCCCCCCACCTTGCAGCACCTGGTCGGTGTGGCGCAGATACACCTCGGTCTTGCCGCTGCCGGTGCTGCCCCACAGCAAGTGGGTGTGGGGCCCGGCCTCGGCCAAGGCCTGCAAGGCCTGCGTCTGTTGAGGGGTGAGTGCAGGCACTTCGGGGCCGGGGCCGGCCTCCAGCGCAGCGCCCAGTGTTTTGTTCAGCCGCTTGAAGCGACGCTGCCATTGCACCGCATCCAGCTCGCGCAGCTCGGGCGGCAGCACCATCAGGGCCATCTCGCCCAGGCTGCGCTGGTAATACTGGGCGGCGAACGCCACCAGGGCTCGCCAGTCCTCCGGCAGCGGGGGCAGATCGGCCAGCACCTCCAGCACCGGCTTGAGCTCCCCCTGGAAATCGTCCGCGCCTTCAGGGCCCGAGGCAGCAGCCCACACGATGCCCGTGACCGTGCGACGCCCCAGGGGCACGCGCACCAGCGTGCCGGGCGGCAGGGGTTGAGGGCTGAGGTAGTCCAGCGGGGCCCACAGTCCACTGTGCTGGGGGGCCTCGACGACCACCCCGACTCGGTGCAAGGGCGGGTCGATGGGGTTCATGCGTGTCAGTGAAATTCTGACAGAGCCATGAAGTGTTGATGACAAGTGCTTGATTTTCCGAGGGATCCCCCTTATCCCCGGTGGCTGTGGACAACTTTGTGGGCAAGCCCTGTAAACGCTCGCTAAATGCTTGTCAGACCGAGGTTTGTCCTACTTTGCCTCAGAAAGAGGCAACCCAATCGACCCCATATGAATCAAGCACTTAGCAATGCCCTCGGGGAAAGACCACGGTTTTGACCGATCGCCCCAGCGCGGTGCGGGTGGTTCGGGGTCAGAGTGGATAAGCTGCCTCGCATGGACCACACACAAGGGTATTCCCTAGTTGCCCGATGCCTGACACGACTTGTCAGCGAGTGTGACTTTCATCACGCAACGCCGGCGTGGGGATCACGAGAGAGGCCCTGCCGCTGACCGACGGGTTCACCATGACTCAAGGTCTAAGCCGGTGACGCGCAAGACTCTGCTCAAGGTATGGGCGCTAAGTCCTTGATTTGTCGTGCTCGCAGAATGTGAATCGGGCTGTGGATAACTTTGTGAGCAACGCCGCTTGAACACGGCGCCGCCGATGAGCAATGCGGGTTTACGATGGGTTGGCGCCATCTGACAACACCGAACATTTCCCTTATGAATCAATCACTTGCACGAATTTGTCTGAGACCTCTGGTGGGGATGAATTTATGCACAAGATGTTGGCGTCGCTCGCCCAATTTTGGGGATAAGTGAATGCCTGTTAGCACAAACCGGGACGGAATCAACGACTTTTTGCGGCCGATTTTTGTGCTACGCACCAGAGTGTGCGGCCGCTGATGGGCCGCGGATAGGCCGCACATGGCGACAGCTTTCGAACGGTCGTACGAAAATACTTGACCTATGCGTCACCGGCCGCCAGAAACAGGTATGCTAGTCAGGCGCCCCCAGCAGGTCGCCACCTGCCGGGTGCACCCCTCCAACCCATCATTCATTTTTGAGAGAGACACAATGAGCTTCTCCATCGAATCCAAACTCGGCGACCTGCTCGACAACGAAGCCACCAAGGCTGTCTTGGAAAAGCACATGCCTGGCATTTCCACGCACCCCCAAATCGGCATGGGCAAGGGCTTTGCCCTGTCGATGGTGGCCAAGTTCTCCGGTGGCCTGATCACCGAAGAAATGCTGCAGAAGGTCAACGCCGACCTGGCCGCTCTGGGCTGATTCGCTCTCAGCGCCTGTAAAAAAGCCTCCCGTCGGGAGGCTTTTTTTCTGGGTCACCAGTTCTCGGTGGGCAGGCTGCACTCGGCCGCTGCGCGGTGCACGTCACAGCGGATGCGCTTGAGAATCTTCAGGCCGCGTTTGTCGTAAAAGCCCTTGTCGGCCATGGCGATGCGCCCATCGCGCATCAGCTCGATATAGCGTTCAGAATCCACTGGAGACGGATCCATCCACAACGGTGCGGGAATGGTGGCGTCGGCCTTGCGGGTGAGCTGGATGACCTGGTCGAAACGGCTCAGCCAGACATCGCGCGACTTCTGCCCGAAGCCCGGCGGGAACCGATCCGGGCGGAACACCATCTGGTACGTCAGGATGGTCAAGGGAAACCGATGCACGGCCCCACGGTTGCCCAGGCCTTTGTGCAACTCCAGCGGCTTGTAGGCGATCGAGGGCGCCATGATGACGTCCACATTACCGTTGTTGAACATGGTGCCGAAATTGGTGACGTCCACGGCGACAGGCCGGGCACCCACCTGGCTGATGAGTTCGGCCTGAGCCTTGTCGTGATCGAACGCGGCCACGCGCTTGCCGGACGCAGCCTCCAGGTTGGAGATGGCGCGGTCGTTCACGAAGGCATAGGCCGCCCCCATGGGCACGATGCCCCCCACCTCATGCCCGCCCTGCACCATCAGGCTGGCAGCCTTGGGCGCCGAAAACAGCAGGATGGCACGGCGAACCACCTCCTCGCTGGCCGCCATGTCGAGCTTGCCGCCCTTGACAATCGTGGAGGCCCCCACCGAATCGAGCGAGGCGGTCAGCGGGTTGAAGGCGCGGGTGCGCAAGGCCGTGGCCATCACCGCATCGCACTGGCCAGTGCGGTAATCCTCTACCGCGACGCGCTCGTCGATGTAGACCTTCAACTCCATGTCTGCGCCATGCCGTTGCATCTCCAGGGCATAATCACGCGCAGTGTTGAACGCATCGCCGTTGGTGCCCAGGATATCGAACACGCACACTTTCTGTTTGGCCTGGGCAGTTGCGCTGCAAGCTGCAACGACTGCCAAAACCAAGAACTGGGTGACTGATCTCATATTCATTTCCCTTCGCGAATGACAAAACAGGAGGTTGCGCTGATGGCGCGACAACTGGGGCGCAGAGCCTACAGGGTTTCGCATGTTCAGAACATTGGACAGACGGGAACTCCCTGAAAAACGGTTCATGCATGCGCAAAGATCGGCGTTAACCCTCGATTGGGAGGGTGGAGAGCACGACGCTGCGAGCGTTCTCCCGAGGACTTACCTGCCGGTGACAGACTAATCTGAGATGGCAGTTTAATAAGGCGCCTTTGCCAGGCGTTCAACCATCACAGACAACCCTACAAGGCCTCGGCAAGGCCCCTTTTCAGGAGTGACACCATGAAGCTGTCCATGAAATCCATTGCTGCTGCGGCCTTGTTGACGGCCTACGGCGTGGCGACCGCACAAGTGCAAACCTTTCTGCCGGGCGACGAATTCAATGGCTTGACGGCCAGTGGAAGCGCCACCCTCGCCTTCAGCACCGGACTGCTGGAGGCACTCGACACAGGGCAAATCGAAATCACCGGTTTCGCGCCTGCGGTCCTGGACGTGCAGTTCGCTGATGGCTTCTACTCCAGCGTCACCGCATCAGCGCCAGGCACAGCCATCACGCTGAACACGGAGACCCTGGATGTGGTCGGGGTGGCTACACAGGGGGGCGCCACGCTCGTCGCCCCTGCCCTGCGGAGCATTTCCTCGGGTGGATTCATGACCGTCAGCGATCTGCGGTTCGACATTCCTTCCATGACGGTTTTTGCCACCATCATTGGTGGTAACGGCGTTGGCACCTTGAACAACTTTGCCCTGTGGAAGGCCGCTACACTGACGGGCGACACCCGGGTGAACGGCGCAGGAACATACCTCAACAGCGTTCAAGGCCTCAGCATCACCACAGAGGGCTTCAATGTGTTCTCACAGTCTTTGGGTCTGCTCACGCTGGGACGTGGGGCACTGAGTGCGGTAACAGACTTTGGCTCGATCTCTTCTGTGATCGAAGCGGTGCCCGTGACCCCGGCCATCCCGGAGCCCAGCACTTACGCGCTGATGGGCCTGGGCCTGGTGGGTCTGGGTTTGGTGGCACGTCGCCGCCGTCAAGCCGCCTGATACCTGCGCTCACCGCGCGGATCACCAAACCCGGCCTCGCGCCGGGTTTTTTCATGCCTGACCCGGCAAGGGCTCCTCGGGCGTCAGCGTGCGCCAGGCGCTACCCGCCTCGTCGTCCACACCCAAGTCCTGACCCACGCGCTCAGGCAAGGTGGACTGCACGACCCGGCAGCGCCCACCGTCGTCACGGGCCAGGCTGAGCTCGTGATCCAGCCAGCTCACGGCCAACTCAGGTTGGTGCAACAGCACATCGCTGAGGGAGAAGCCCGGGCGCATGCCGCGAGGCCAGCGCTGGGCACGGGGACGCGCATAGACGCGCCACGGCCCCGCCGCCAGCAACACCCGTCCGTCGTCGGCACCCGCGCTGTCGACCCCTGCACGGGCCCAGACATCTCCATCAGCGCTGGTCCAGGCCGCATCCGCATCCCCCACCCAGACCTGGGTACGGTCACGCTGGGTGTCGATTTCCAGCAGGCGATGGGGGGCATCGAACATCAACCAGCCCGCCTCGACCTGGAGGCTGGGGGGCTGGAAATCCTGACGTGGCAGCCATTGACACACCTCGCCTTCGGGATGGGATTCGATCTGAACCCGGCCCAATTGAGCCTGTTGGGTGGCCAGGACCGCCCATTCAGCGGGCGACAGGGCTGACAGCGCCAAGGCCCGAACGGTGGCCCGTGCGGCTGGCAGCTGCCACTGGGCAAACCACGGCCCCACCTGCAAGCGACGCACCCAACCCAGCTCAGGTTGGAGGACAGGCTGATCTGCAGCATCGGGCTCATGCACCTGGACACGTTGCCACAGGCCCGAAAGATCAGTGCGAAACAATGAAGCGTCCATCGTCATGAAGAGCGTGCGTCGGCGCGAAGCGGTGGCGCCTCGTGAGCGCATCGTGATTGTCGTTGCCCGATGGCCGCTCGCCAAGCCCCCCGAGAGTAGGGGTCGATGCCCCCGGAACATCGGTCAGCCTCGCTCAAGACGGCAGCAAACCATCCGCTTTCAACAAGGTTTCCAGACACTGCTGCTGCAGCCCATAGAACGCCTTCAGGTCACGGATCTGGGTCACGACCTCGGTCGCCTCCTTCGGGCGCGGCCGCTTCACCGCGAGGATCATCTTGTTCTTGTTGGTGTGTTCGAGTGAGATGAACTCGAAAACCTGGGTGTCGTAGCCCGCCGCCTCCAGCAGCAGGGCACGCAGGCCGTCGGTCAGCATCTCGGCCTCTTGCGCCTGGTGGATACCGTGCTTGAGCAGCGGCCGAAGCGGGTGCGGGCTCAAGAGTTGCGGACGCACTTCCTTGTGGCAGCAGGGCGAGCACAGGATGATCTGTGCCCCGGCCCGGATGCCCAGGTGGATGGCGTGGTCGGTGGCCGTGTCGCAGGCGTGGAGGGCAATCATCACGTCCAGCGCCTCAGGGTGGTAGTGGCGCACATCGCCCTGCTCGTAACCCATGCCCTGCAGGCCCAAGGTGTCGATCACACGCTGACACAGTTGCACCAGGTCATCGCGCAACTCCACGCCGGTGACGCGGGCCTGGCGCTGCAAGGTGTGCGTCAGCCAGTCGTGCACGGCAAACGTCAGGTAGCCCTTGCCGGAGCCGAAATCCACCACATGGATGGACGACTGCTGAGCCAGGGCCGAGCGCTCCAGCGCGGCGGCCAGCACCTCGATGAACTTGTTGATCTGCTTCCACTTGCGCGACATGGCCGGGATGAGCTGCCCCCGGGCATCGGTGACGCCCAGCTCGCGCAAGAAGGGCCGCGAGAGCGTCAGCAGACGGTGCTTTTCGCGGTTGTGGGCAGCGGCTTCGCCTGGTGGCCCGTCAGGGTTCGTCACGGAGGCTGCCGATGTCGCACCTTCGGGGACGACACCACCGCTGGACGATGCCCAGGGACGGCGCCCCACCCGCAGGCTGGCCTTGCCCTTCTTGCTCACGGCCAGCTGCAGCTCGTCGGTGGTGGTGAACAGGTGCGCGTTGCGGAACGCGCCCGCGCGCAACCAGACCCCGAGGGTGCTCACCACCTCGGCCAGCGCCAGGTTCTTGGTGATGTCCTTGGTGGGGAAGCGATAGACCAAGCTCAGGTGAGGCTGACCCTTGAGCATCACCGGGCGCATGATCAGTCGCTGGAGGGACGCGCCCAGCGCCTCGATGGCGGGCTGGCCGCCCTGGTAGGCCACCAGCAGCACCTGTTCGCACTGACCGGAGGTCAAGGCCTTGTGCACACGCTGAACAAAGCGATCCACGGCGGGATCGCTCCAGGCCTCACCCACAGACGTCGGCATGGCGAACGGCGCGTTGGCGCTCACGCCTTGCGGGGACCAGGACGGCCGCGATCACCACCGCGACCCGGTCCACGTGCGCCTTGCGGGCGGTCACCCTGGGGTCGATCGCCACGGGGGCGGTCATCGCGCGCACCAGGGTGCCCGGGACGACCAGGGCGGTCCGGACGACCGTGACGGCGGTCGGGATGTGGCGCCGGACGGGCAGCGTCCTCCTTCGCTTCGTCACGCGCCTGGGCCAAGGTGGCGGCCAGTTGCTCAGGCGACAGGCCCTTGAGCGCGCAGAAATTGGCCTCGGTCAGGGTGGTGCGCTCGAAGTCGCGCAGCAAGGCAGCGCGTTCACGGCGGCCTTTGACTTCTTCTTCACGACGGGCATCGCGCAACTGACGGCGGCGCTTGAGCTCATCGGCCGCCACCTGGCGGTGCTCATCGCTGAGCTCGCCCGCCGGCTGGCCATCCAGGTCAAAGCGGTGCGTGGCCTTGCTGACGGCGATCAGGTAGGACGTGGCCCCGGTGTGGCGACGCAAAAAGGCCGACAGGGCCTGTTTGCTGAGCTCGCCCGGGGCGCGCTCTTGAATGTCTGCCTGGATGCGCAACTTCAGGGGCTTGGGCTGGCCCGCGAACAGGGCTGGGAACAGGGCCGCCAGTCGGGCCCCTGTTTCGGCAGGAGAGACGACTGACGTGGAGGCCTTGGATGCCGCGGCCTCAGCCGTGTCGGGGGACGATGCCGTCTCCACCGCCGCAGACTCGGGCGCACGCCCCTCGGGGGTGTCGCTCGGGGAAGGATCGGCCGGGGTGGGCACTGCCGGGGAACTCGAAGACATGCTGGAAGCCAGAAAAGTGACGCAAGCCCTCATTGTGACCGGGTCTGAGGCCAATTCGCCGCGGCGGGCTGCTGCTGGGCCATCCGAAAGACCTTGGGTGTCTGCCCTGTCCAGCGCCGAAAGGCCCGCGTGAAGGCGCTTTGCTCGCTGTAGCCCAGCAGCAGCCCGATCTCGGCCAGGCTCAAGCCCGGGTCTCGCAGGTACTGTCGCGCCAGTTGCTCGCGGGTGCGGTCCAGCAGCTGTTGCCAGCTCATGCCCCGATCAGCCAGGCGCCGCTGCAGCGTGCGGGTGGACTGATGCAACGCGCGGGCCACTTTGTCGACCGAGACCTCGCCTTCGGGCAGCAGGCGCACCAGCAACTGCTGCACGGCGCGGTCGAAATCGCTGGGCTGGGGTAGCGCCGCCAACAGCGCCTGGGCTTGCTGGTCCAGCAACTGGCGCAGGCCGGGGTCGCGATGCGGCATGGGCATGGCCAGGTAGCTGGCCGGGAAGCACACCCGGGTGTGGCTGTCGCCGAACACCACCGGACAGCCAAAAAAGGCCGCGCAGGCTTCGGCCTGGCCCGGCGCGGGAGGGTGCAGGAAGCTGACCCGGCTGGGCGGCGGCGGGTCGTCCAGCTGCCGCCGCAAAAAGCTGATCAGGGCCGCAATCGCCACCTCATCGGCCAGGGGGGCCGAATCCGTGCCCCGGGGCCAGCGGATCTCGACCTCGCCCGCCACCATCTGTACCTCGGCCAGGTCCAGCCCGTAAAACAGGCGCTCATAACGCTGGTAGGTGGCCACTGCCTCGCCCAGGTTGTCACTGGCCAGCACAAGGTAGCCCAGCACCCCCACATGGCGAGGTTGCACGCTGTCGCCGATGGCCAGCCCCAACCCCGGCTGGCCTGGGCGCAGGGTGGCGGCCTCGTGCAACAACGTATTCCACACCGGCAGGGGCACGGGGTCGTCCGGCGCGTGGGCCGCCACGCGGGCGCGCAAGCCTGGCGCCGCCAGGCCCTCGCGGTCCAGCCAGTCGGTCAGCAGGCGCAGCCACGCGCCATTGACGCGCATGAGCATGCTCATGACGCGCCTCCATCTGTCATGAATGGCTCAGGGGCTGGCATCGATTGTTCAAGCATGGGCATGGATTGTCGATTCATTCGCACGCTTGCGGCCTAAAGTCCCTGCATCCACCCCTGCCATTCCCGCCATTCGGGCGGGGTCTCGTTCCTCACTGGTGAGCCAATCATGCAAGACATCCTGCACGCCCTGGGCTTCGTTCTCATCGCTGGCGCCGTGTTCCTGGCGCTGATCCTGATCGAACGCGCCTACTGGATCCGGCGCCAGCGCCCCAGCGCCTACGACGTGCGCGAATCGCTGGCCAACATCGGCACGGGATTCATCTACAAGATGTTCGACGGCCTGTTTGTGGCCGGCGTGATCGCCGTGTTCTTTGACGACGTGCGGGCCTGGGGCCTGCAGTACAGCCCCTCCAACCCTTGGCTGGGCTGGCTGCTGCTGTTCGTCGTGACCGACTTCCTGTTCTATGTGGCGCACTTTGTGATGCACAAGGTGCGCTACGGCTGGTGCTCGCACATCACGCACCACAGCTCCACCCGCTTCAACCTGTCGACCGCGCTGCGGCAGAACTTCCTGTTCGACCTGAGCGGCCTGGCCCTGCTGTGGTGGGTGCCGCTGGCGCTGATCGGCTTTGACAAGACCGCCGTGATCATCGCGGTCGAGCTCAACCTGTTCTACCAGTTCTTCCTGCACACCGAGGTGGTGGGCCGCCTGCCGCGCTGGTTCGAGGCCGTCTTCAACACGCCCTCACACCACCGCGTGCACCATGGCCGCAACCCGGCTCAGATCGACACCAACTTTGGCGGCGTATTGATCATCTGGGATCGCCTGTTCGGCACCTTTGTGGACGAACGTGATGCGGGCGAGATCGTCTACGGCATCAGCCACCGCCAGCCGACCACACTCAACCCGCTGCGCCTGAACCTGGACGAGTGGTTCGCCATGTGGCGCGACGTGTGGCACCACCGCGACCCGCGCATCCTGTGGAAGCACCCCGACTGGGTGGAGGAACGGCGGGCTCAGAGCCGCCGCGCCAGCAAGGCCCCGGCGTAACGCTCAGGCAGGGGCACCCGCACATGCAGCGGGCTGCCCGGTGCGGCCGTGATGGGCTCACCATCCAGGTTGCGCATGGCGTCCAGCACGATCTCGATGTTGCCCGAGGGGTGGATGACCTCCAGGCGGTCGCCCACGTCGAAGCGATTCTTGACCACCACCTCGGCCCAGCCAGCCTCGATGTCTTTGACTTCGCCCACAAACTGGCTGCGCTGAAAGGTGGAGTGGCCGGTGATGTAGTTCTGATAGTCCTGCGAGGGACGGCGCTCCAGCAAGCCACCGGTGTAGCCCCGGTTGGCCATGCCTTCGAGCTGCAGCAAGAGGTCAGGGTTGAAGGGGCGACCGGCCTTCGCATCGTCGATGGCCTGGCGATAGACCTGGGCCACGCGCGCCACGTAGTAGAGCGACTTGGTGCGGCCTTCCACCTTGAGCGAATCGACCCCGATCTTGACCAGACGCTCGACGTGCTCGACGGCGCGCAGGTCCTTCGAGTTCATGATGTAGGTGCCGTGCTCGTCTTCCATGATGGGCATGAGCTCGCCAGGGCGGCCCGCCTCTTCGATCAGGTAAACCTCGTCGGCCGCCGGGTGGCGCTGGCCATCGCCGCAGGCGGAGAAGGATTTCTCGGCGGCTTCCTGCTCTTGCGCGAAGTTGAAATCCCCCTCCAGCTTGATGGGAATGACATCACCGGTGTCGCTGGCCTGCGTACCGGCGTGGGTTTTGTACTCCCAGCGGCAGGCGTTGGTGCAGGTGCCCTGGTTGGGGTCGCGCCGGTTGAAATAGCCCGACAGCAAGCAGCGGCCCGAGTAGGCGATGCACAGCGCGCCATGCACGAACACCTCCAGTTCCATGTCGGGGCATTCCTGGCGGATGCGCTCGATCTCGTCCAGGCTCAACTCGCGCGACAGGATGATGCGCTCCACGCCGAGCTTCTGCCAGAACTTGACGGTGGCGAAGTTGGTGGTGTTGGCCTGCACCGAGAGGTGGATGGGCACGTGCGGCCAGTTACCGAACTCCATCTGCTCGCGCACCATCATGATCAGACCCGGGTCGGCCATGATGATGCCGTCGGGCCGCATGTGGATGATGGGCTCGATGTCGCGCAGGTAGGTGCGGATCTTGTCGTTGTGCGCGATCAGGTTGCTGGTGAGGTAGAACTTCTTGCCGCGCTGATGCGCCTCTTCGATGCCCTGCTGGATTTGCTCCAGACGAAAATCGTTGTTGCGCGCGCGCAGGGAGTAGCGCGGCTGGCCGGCATAGACGGCGTCGGCGCCAAAGTCATAGGCCGCACGCATTTTTTCCAGCGAGCCGGCGGGCAGGAGCAGTTCGGTATTTCTGAGCATGACCCGGATTGTGCCGCTTGCCCGGTCTGTGTTCTACTGAAGACCGGTTGCCGACTCGGGCCTTGCGGTTTCGCCAAGCCTCTCTCCGCTCCGCGCCCTGCCCTGGGGGCGTTCACCAGGGTTGCCACCCCTTGTGCGACCATGGTGACCTTGCTCAACCGACTCGCTGACGGCACGCTGCCTGCCAGTGCTGATCTTCGGCACCCACACCGAGGCGCGACGGTGCGCAGCACCCTGATCTGGCTGGCCGCCTGGTGCCTGCTGCCTGGCGTGATGGTGGGCAGCAGTCTGATCCTGATGGACCAGCAGCGTCGACAGGCCGAAGCCGAGCAAACCACCATGACGGCCGCGCGGGCCATGGCGACCACGCTGGAACGTGATCTGAGCTCCACCGTGGCAGCCCTTCAAGTGCTGGCCACGGAGCCCAGCCTGAAGGCCGGGGATTTGGGGGCTTTTCAGCAACGGGCCCAGGAGGCCCTGGCCCATCAGAACATCACCAACTACGTGCTGGTGGATACAGATTTCAAGCAGCGGGTCAACACCCTGGTGCCTTGGGGCGGTGCCTTGCCCCAGGTGGCGGGGCCGCCTGAATTGCGTCAGATCACCGCCACCGACCAGACCATCCTGACCGATCTCTTCATCGGCCCGGTCACCGGTCGCCCCATCATCGGGCTGGGAGTCCCCGTGCGGCTGGACGGACAGATGGCCTACAGCCTGAACGTGGGCATCGAGCCCGAACGCATCACGCGCATCCTGCAAGGTGCCAGCCTGCCGCCTACCTGGATGGGCAGCGTGCTGGACCGCCATGGCCGCGTGGTGGCCCGCACACGCGACGCAGAGCGCTACGTCGGGCAGCCCGCCGTACCGGCATTGCGTGAGGCGGCACAGCGCGCCACCCATGGCACGCTGGAGGTGCCCACGCTGGAGGGCACGGCCACCCTGGCGGCCTTTCAGCGACTCGACCAGTTCGGCTGGACGGTGGTGATCGGCATCCCCACCCAAGAGGTCAGGGCAGGATGGGCATCGTCGATCGGGATCCTGATCCTGTCGCACGCCTTGTTGTTTACCGTGGCCTGCGGCGTGGCCTGGCGCCTGGCCCACCGGCAGTTCATCCTGCCCGTGGAAGGCTTGCTGCGCCGCATGCAGCGCCTGGCCCGCCATCAGGACCCCGGACCCGCCATCAGCCCACAGGCCAGCGCCGAACTGCAAACCCTGGAGGCGGGCTTTGAAGACCTGCGGCAACGGCTGGCCACCCGAGAGGCGGAAGCGGCCGAGCTGATCCAGCGACTGAGCGACACCCTGGAGCACATGGGCGACGGCTTTCTGGCGCTGGACCGGCATGGCTGCATCATCCACCTCAACACCCAGGCCACCCGGCTACTGGGGCAGGGGCGGCCCGCGCTGATGGGCGAGTGCATGCGCACCCTGTTTGCCAGCCAGGACACCCGCCCTCTGGCCGATGCCTGCGCCCAAGCCCTGAGCGAAGGACGCCCCCAGTCTCTGGTGGTTCCTTTCCTGGCCGAGCACCGCTGGCTGGAAGTGGATCTGCACCCGGCGGACTGGGGCGTGTCGCTGTACTTCCGCGATGTGAGCGAGGCTCAGCGCCTGCGTGAAGCCCAGGCCGCCAAGTTGGTGGCCGAATCGGCCAACCAGGCCAAGACCGAGTTCCTGTCGCGCATGAGCCATGAGTTGCGCACGCCATTGAACGCCGTACTGGGCTTCTCGCAGTTGCTGCGTCTGGATGCCGAGCACTTGGGGCCACGACGAGCGGCGATGGTGGGTCACATCGAAACCGCTGGGCAGCACCTGCTGGCCATGATCTCGGATGTGCTGGACCTATCGCGCATCGAGTCCGGCAGCCTGCCCATCCAGCCTGCCCCCATCGACGCGCGGCGGGTGGCTCAGGACACCCTGGTCATGCTGCAGCATCAGGCGGACAGCAAACAGGTGCGCTTGCACGCGGACATTCAGGACGGTGCTGCGTTGATGGTGCAGGCCGATGCCACGCGACTGCAACAGGTTCTGCTGAACCTCATTGGCAATGGCATCAAGTACAACCGCACGGGTGGAACGGTATCGCTGCAACTGACGCTGAACACATCGTGTCAGCGCATCCACTTCAGCGTTCAAGACGATGGGCCAGGCTTAGGCCCTGATCAGGTCGCCCACCTGTTCGAGCCCTTCAACCGCCTGGGCCAGGAGTTTGGCACCGAACCCGGCACCGGCATTGGCCTGGTGATCAGCCAGCGCATTGTGGGGCTGATGGGGGGAGAACTGCACGCCGATTGCGAAGAGGGCAAAGGCTGCTGTTTCTCGTTCGACCTGCCTCAGGCCGACGCCGCACCCGCCGGCTGAAAGCGGGCCTGGAGCCCCGTGATCATCACCTCGACCAAGGTCTGCAGGTGCACATCGGTGTCGCCCATGGGCACCCATTGATCATCCGGGCCCATCACCAGGCAGCGCGACGTGTGGCCATGCAAGGCCTCCCAGCTGAGCTGGGTCATCAGATCGAGATCGGCGGGCTCGCCTGACACCAACCCCCTGTCTGCGAACTGCTGCCACAACTGGCGCGCAAAGGCGTAAGGGTCCTGCGCCGGATCGCCATGTCGCACCCGGGCCGCCGAGGTGGGCGCATGCGGCCGTGGCTGCATGAACACGAAGGCGTACTCATCCGGATGCTGGCGGCCAAATGCCACGTAAGCACGCGCCATGGCATGCAGTTGCGGCCACCCTGGTGGCGCCGCCTCGACGGCCTCACGCATCACGCGGGTCAGCTCGATCAGGTCGTCGTCCATGGCCTGCGTGATCAAGGTGGCCTTGTCTTCGAACAAGGCGTACACGACCGTGGTGGAGAAGCCGGCCAGCTCGGCCACCTTGCGCAAGGAAATCTCGCCCAAGCCGCCCTTGCGGATGAGCTTGCGCACCACCTTGATGATGGCCTTGCGCCGTTGTTCGGCTTCACGCTGCTTGCGCAGCTCCTTGGGGCTCGGGGACACGGGGCTGGTCTTCACGCGTTGCGGGTTTGTCGGGAGGGTCAAACAGCTCATGCGAGCATATTCTCATAACAATGTTATTTTTTCTTTCGTCGTTCTTTAATCCCGAGCTGTTTCATGTTTCGTCGTTTCATCCTTTGCCTGCTGTGCGGCCAGGGGGCCCTGACCCTGGCGGCATGCAGCAACCAGCACCATCTGCCCACCGATGCCGATGTGCTGGCGGCTGAAGACCTGCGCCCCGCCTCACACACCCTGGCGGCCAAGTACGAGCGCAGTTGCCTGGCCTGCCATGGCGTGCGCAGCACGGCGCCCCTGACGGGCTTCGAGCCGCACTGGGCGCCCCGTCTGGCGCAAGGCATGCCCACCCTGTTGAAACACACCCGCGAAGGCCTGCGGGGCATGCCCGCCATGGGCTTGTGTGCCGACTGCAGCGACGACGAGTTGCGCGCCTTGATCACCTTCATGAGCACCCCCCGATGAGTTCCGCCCGCCACGTTGTCCGTTACGACTCCTCTCGCCGCGCCTGCCTGACCGGCAGCGCCAGCGCGGCCTTGCTGCACAGCCTGGGACTGAGCGCATCGCTGGGCACCGGCCTGCTGGCCCCAGGCATGGCACAGGCCAGCGCCACGCCCAACAGCGCAGCATCTGCGACGGCAGGCAGTGCCAACCGTGCGGGCCGGCGCTGGCAGAACTGGTCTGGCCTGCAAAGCGCCCAGGCCCGCCAGTGGTTCAACCCGGCCGACGAAGACGAGTTGCGGCGCTGGCTGGCACGCAGCCAGGGCACCGTGCGCCCGGTCGGGGCAGGCCATTCCTTCAGCCCGCTGGTGCCCACCGAGGCCAACATGGTCTCGCTGGACCGCCTCAACGGCGTCATCCGCATCGACCGCGAACGCCAGACCGTCACCGCCTGGGCTGGCACCCGACTGCAGGCACTGGCCCGGGCCCTGGACGCCGAAGGTCTCGCCTTGCGCAACCAGCCCGATGTGGACGTGCAGACCCTGGCAGGCGCCATCGCCACGGGCACCCATGGCACGGGCGCCGCCCTGCCCGCCCTGCACGACGATGTGGTGGGTGTGCGCTTGATCACCCCCCAGGGCGAGGTGATGGACTGGCAGGCCGGGCGTGATGACGAGGCCCTGGCCGCCGCACGGGTGTCGCTGGGCAGCCTGGGCCTGATGACCCAGATCACCTTCCGGGTGGTGCCAGCGTTTTACCTGCACCGCACTGTGTGGCTGGAGCCGCTGGAGGTGATGCTGGAGCGTGCAGGTGAGCTGGCCGCACGCCATCGCCATTTCGAGTTCTACGTGCTGCCCTTCACAGGTTACGCCGCCGGGATCAGTAACGACCTGAGTCCTGGCACGGGCTTGCAACTGCCCCAGCCTGCTGATGAGGACGTGCTGGGCGACCTGAAGGCCCTGCGTGACTGGCTGGGCCGCACACCCCGGCTGCGCCGCTGGGTGGCGCGCCAGGCCATCGACCCCAACATGCGCGAAGAGGCTCGCCACCGCTCATTCCGCCTGTTGTCATCGGTGCGGGCCACCCGTTTCAACGAAACCGAGTGGCACGTGCCACGCGAGCGCGGGATCCCCTGCCTGCGGCAGGTGGTGCAACGGCTGGAGCAGCGCAACGAGGTGTACTTCCCCCTGGAGTTTCGTTATGTGCGGCAGGACAGCGCCTGGCTCAGCCCCTTCCATGGGCGCGACAGTTGCTCGATCGCGCTGCACGCCGCCGCCGACGAGCCCTGGCGCTACCTGCTGGATGACTTCAGCCCGCTGCTGCGCGCTCACCAGGGTCGGCCTCACTGGGGCAAGCTGCACGGCCTGACGGCCGCCGACTTGGCGCGGCTGTACCCGCGCTGGGCCGATTTCGAGCGGCTTCGTCGGCAGCTCGACCCGCAGGGTCGGATGCTGAACCCTCACCTGCGCACCGTCTTCGGTGTGGCCTGAGCCGGCTCGGACCATGAGCACAGACTCACCACCGTCATCTCCACGGCCATCACAGCCCACCCGCCGGCGTTGGCTGGCCTGGGGTGCGGCGGGTGCCGCCGGCCTGGGCCTGGGCTGGGCAGCGCGCCCCTCGGATGTCGGCGCTCCGCATGACGCCTACTTCAGCCGGCTGTCACGCGCGCTGCGCGCCGAAGGCGTGCACCAGCCCACCCTGGTGATCGACCGCGAACGCCTGCACGCCAATGCCCGGCAAGTGCGGGCCCACCTGGATGCCCGACTGGCGCTGCGCCTGGTCAACAAGTCACTGCCCAGCCTGAGCCTGCTGGATGAACTGGCCGAGCGCATGGACACCACCCGGCAGATGGTGTTCAACCTGCCCTACCTGCGCCTGATGGCCCAGCACCGGCCCGATCATGATCTGCTGCTGGGCAAGCCCCTGCCGGTGGCCGCCGCGGCCGAGTGGCTGCAAGGGCCCGCCGCCCTGGGGCCAATGGCCACGCAACGCGTGCAGTGGCTGATCGACACGCCCACGCGTCTGGCCCAGTACCGTGATCTGGCCCGGGCCCAACGCACGCCCCTGCGCATCAACCTCGAAATCGATGTGGGGCTGCGCCGCGGCGGCGTGGCCGACGAGGCCACCCTGCGCGAGATGATCCAGTTGATGCACGACGAGCCCTGGCTGCGGTGGTCAGGCCTGATGGGTTACGACGCCCACACGCAAAAGATCCCGGATGTGGCGGGCTCACGCGCCCGGGCCCACGAGCATGTGCTGAGCACCTACCGCGCCCGGCTGGCCACCCTGCACACCGCCGGCCTGCCCCAGCAGGATGAGGTGCTGACGCTGAACACCGGCGGATCGCCCACCTATCGTCTGCACCGGGCCGATGGCCCGGCCAACGAGGTGGCGCTGGGCTCGGCCCTGGTCAAACCCAGCGACTTTGATACCGAGGCCCTGGCCGACCTGCAACCCGCCGCCTGGATCGCCACGCCCGTGCTGAAGGTACAGCCCTTTCGCACGCCCGAGGGCGTGGAGGTACTGGGCGCTTTGGCTCAAACCTGGGATCGCAATCAACGCACAGCCCACCACCTGCATGGTGGTCATTGGCTGGCGCACCCCATCTCGCCCGCCGGGCTTCAGGCCAGCGGCCTGATCGGCCCGTCGTCCAACCAGCAGTTGTTCCTGGGCTCGGGCCGTCAGGCCCTCCAACCCGATGAGCTGGTGTTTTTCAGGCCCACGCAGAGTGAGGCCGTGTTGCAGCAGTTTGGTGACATCGCCGTGGTCGAGGGCGATCGCGTCACCACCTGGTGGCCCGTGTTCCCGGCACGAGCCTGACCTTCGCCCAAGCCATTCCAACCATAAGGCGCCCCCATGACCTCCACACGCCAACGCCCTGGGCGATCCGCCCGCCGCCTGCCTCCCCGCCTGTCCCCGCTCCTCGGCCGCGCATGGCGCGGCGGCTGGAGCACCTTGGCCACCGCCGCCCTGATCACCCTCGGTGGTTGGGGCACCCTGCCAGGTGTGGCGCAAGCCTCCACCGGTTGGCGTGTGGGCGTGGGCATGAGCGACCTGACCGGCGAAGCCGCCGAGGTGGGCATGATGGGCTACGCCGAGCTGGCCCAAAAAACCAGCGGCATCCATCAGCGGCTGCGGGCCCGGGCCTTCATCGTGGACGACCCCCGCACCCAGCGCGCCGCCGTGATCGTCGTGACCGACACAGGCCTGGTCACCCAAGCCATCCAGCAGGCCGTGATGCAGCGCCTGGCGGCCCGCTTCGGTGACCGCTACACCGAGCGCAACGTCATGATCACCGCCACCCACACCCATGCGGGGCCGGGCGGCTACTCGCACTACGCGCTGTACAACATCACCATCCTGGGCTTCCAGCAGCGCACCTTCCAGGCCATCGTGGACGGCATCGTCGAGTCCATCGAGCGTGCCCATGCCCGGCTGGCCCCCGGCGAGATTCGCCTGCAGCAAGGCGAGTTGCACAACGCCAGTCGCAACCGATCACCGCTGGCCTTCCGGCTCAACAAGGCCGAAGACCGCGCCCACTTCCCGCAAGAGATCGACCCGCTGATGACCGTGCTCAGCTTCCGCCAGAGCGGTCAGGCCATCGGGGCGCTGAGCTTTTTCGGCACCCACGGCACCAGCATGACCAACCGCAACACCCTGATCAGCGGTGACAACAAAGGCTATGCGGCCTGGCACTGGGAGCACGAAGAGGAAGGCGTGCGCCACCTGCATGACGAGCGCCCCTTCGTGGCGGGCTTTGCCCAGACCAACCCGGGTGACCTGTCACCGAACCTGAACCTGAAGCCGGGCAGTGGCCCCACGGAAGACGAGTTCGAAAACACCCGGATCATCGGTCTTCGCCAGGCCGACAAGGCCCGACAGCTCAGTCAGCAGGCGCTGGAGACCCTGAGCGGCGACATCGACTTCCGCATGCGCTATGTGGACATGAGCCGCGTGCAGGTCAGCGCCCAGTACACGATTGACGGTCTGCCTGCACGCACCTGCCCGGCCGCCCTGGGGGCCAGCTTTGCCGCCGGCAGCACCGAGGACGGGCCCGGCCCGGGCATCGCCAAAGAGGGCGTCTCCAACCCCTTCCTCAGCGCCATCGGGGGTCTGGTGTTCTGGCCCTCCGAGACCCTCAAGGCCTGCCAGGGCCTCAAAGAAGTGGTGATCCCGGTGGGTGAACTCAAGCCTTACCCCTGGACACCCGAGGTGCTGCCCATCCAGCTGCTGAAGATCGGCTCGATGGTGTTCGCAGGGCTGCCGGCCGAGCCCACGATGATGTCGGGCTGGCGCATCCGACGGCAGATCGCCCAAACCCTGGGCATGGATACACGCCGCGTGATCGTGGTGGGCTACAGCAACGCCTACACCCAGTACGTCACCACGCCAGAGGAGTACAGCCTGCAAGACTACGAGGGCGGCAGCACCCTGTTCGGCCCCGCCACCCTGCCGGCCTACATGCAGGAGTTCGACAAGCTGGCGCAAGACCTGGCGCAGGGCCGCCCGACCACCAACACCCTGCGCCCACGCGACCTGAGCCAGAATCAACTCAACTTTCAGACCGGCGTGGTGCTGGACCTGCCCGGCCTGGGCAAGCGCTTCGGACAGGTGCTGACGGAGCCTGCAGCACGCTACGCCACTGGCGACACGGTGAACGTGCGCTTCCAGACCGGGCACCCCAAGAACAACCTGCGTCGCCATGGCAGCTTCCTGCTGGTGCAACGCTGGGATGGACAGGCCTGGACCACCGTGGCCGACGACAGCCACTGGGCCACCCAATACCGCTGGAAGCGCACCTTCGGTGCTGAATCGGTGGCCGACATCAGCTGGGCGATCCCGGCAGGCACCCCAGCGGGCACCTACCGCATCATGCACCTGGGCGACTCGCGCAACCTGCTGGGGCGCATCACACCCTTCACGGGGGTGACGCGCAGCTTTCAGGTGGCTGCGACCAGGTAACCATCCTGCTCGGTGGCGGCACCCAGGCGCAACAGCTCGGCCGCCATGAAGGCCGCCACCGGTTCAGCCCCCATGGGGTAATGCGCCTGCATGGGGGGGCTGGCGTCCAGGCTGGCCTGCACCATCGCGCACAGCTCAGCCTGAGTCAGGCGCCGGGCCTCCAGCAGCTTGAAGGCCAGCAGCACCTTCAGGGCGTTGTCGCTGTTGCGTCGTGGCTCTTCACGCAACCACTGGATGCGCGAACGCGCGGCCTGCAGCGCAGCGCTGACCGCGCCATCGCCCTCATGAAACGGCGCGCCATGGCCAGGGATCACCCAGCGCGGCTGCAGCTGCGCAATCAGCTCCAGGGTGCTGGCCTGGGCCTCGAAACCCGGGATGCCCGCCAGTTCCGGAAAGATCACGCCGAAGCCCTTCTGCCAGAAGGCATCGGCCGAAATCAGGATGCCCAGTCGTTCGCACCACAGCATCACCATCGCGTGGTCGTGCCCGGGCGCGGGCAACACCTGCCAGTCTTCGCCCCCCAGACTCAGGGCATCGCCCGGATGGATGATGGCGTCGTAGCCAAAGCGCGGGCACTGCTGGCTGGTGCGCCGGTAGCTCAGGCGCTCTTCATCCCACACATCCACCAGTTCACGCTCGCCCGGAGGGATCCAGGTGCGGACCTCGTGCAGGGCTTGCAGTCGCGCATTGCCGCCGGCGTGGTCCGAGTGCAGGTGCGTGTTGATGATGCGCCTCAACGGGCGTCCACCCAGCACCTCGTCCACCAGACGCACGGTGTCGTCGACGTGGGTCACGTAGCCGGTGTCGACGATGGAGGGCTCATCGTCCAGGAACACGATGTTGTTCGACGACAGCCAGCCACGTTCCAGCACCTGCAGAGACTTGGGCAACTTCATGGACACATGCTAGCGCAGGTGGTGCCCACGCGATGCTCGGAGGGCGCCGCCCGCCCGGCGCGAGGGACGAGTCGGCATCAGCCGCAGGCCAGCGCCCGCGCCACCCTGAGGCGTTCGGGTCGCGGCTGGCGGTGGGTGTGCACCGGGGCGGCCACCACGGCACGCGGGGCCTGCCAAGCACGCTCCCAACACACCAGGGCTCGGGCCACCCAGGCCTGGTAGCTCAAGGCCTCGGGCGCGAAGTAGGGCACGCCCCGCGAGACGAATTGCTGCAGCTCGCGCCGCAAGGCACTGTCGCTCAGGCCCTCGGCCCGTTGCTCGATCAGGTACAGGGCCTGCACCCGGTCGGCCACCCGGGGCGACAGGAGCTGGGCGCGCAAGGTGCTGGCTTGGGGGGCGTCGGTCTGGGTCATGGGTCCTCCGGTGTCACGATGTCGTGCATCGGTTTCGACCACGATCCCCTCCTGCTTGAGGACTTAAGTCACAGCCACAGCCGCACCGTGGTGCCCCGGCCCAGCTGACTGGTGATCTCCATGCGGCCGCCCATCAGGGTCATCAGCTCCTTGACGATGCTCAGACCCAGGCCCGTGCCGGGCACATTGCCGGACTTGTCCGCCCGAAAGAAGCGCTCGCCCACACGCGCCAGGTCGGCCTCGCTGAGGCCAATGCCCTCGTCTTCGATGACCACCCCGACCTGGGTGCGCTCGCCTTCGGCCTGCTCTTTCAGGAAGCTCACACGCACCTCGGTGCCCCCGGGCGAGTACTTGTAAGCGTTCGACAGGATGTTCAGCACCGCTTGCCGCAGCTTGTGGCGGTCGGCCTGCACCACCAGCGGCTCAGACGGCGCCTCGCACTGTGGTGGCGATCGGCCCTCGGGGGGCTGAAAGCCCCGGATGACGTCCACCACCAGTTCCCCGACATCCAGGGCCTCACGCTGCAAGTCTTGGCCTCGACGAGACTCGATACGCGCCAGATCCAGCAACTCGTTGAGGATGCTGATCATGGGCGTGCGCAACTCATGCGCCGCCATGGACAAGAACTCGGATTTCATGTCATCCAGCTGCTGCTGGCGGGTGATGTTGCACACGTAGAGCACGCGGCTGACGCTGCCCTGTTCGCTGCGGTGGCCCGTGAGTGACAGCACGGTACGCGGCTCGGTGGCCAACTCCAGCACCAGGGGCACCACCTCATGATCGCCTGTGGCGAACACCGACTCCAGATCCCAGGGTGTGGTTGACGCACCGGTTGATACCACCTGCCGGGCTGTCAGGGCCGCTGCGAGCATGGTCACATCGCAAGCCAGCACCTCGGCCTCGCTCAAACCGGTCAGGCTCAGGAAGGCCTGGTTGACGAACCGCACCCGATCTTGCCGATCGAAGGTCAGCAGGCCATCCTGGCTGAAGCGGAACAGGGCGCCCAGCTGTTCATTCTGCTCAGCCAGCTGCGCCTCGTGCGCCTGAAGGTGATGACGTTGCCGGGCCAGCAGGGTCGAGGCCTCGTTCAGCGACTCACGCAGCTCGGCAAACTCCACAGGGGCGGGCTCGCTGGGCAGCTGCTGGCCCTGAACGTGCACCAGTTCGCGGGCGAAGCTGCGCGCCCGCGACAAGGCCCTCAATGGCCGGTTCAGCAAGGCGTTCAGCACCACCATGGAGACCAGCACCGCCAGGGCCACCACCAGGGTGTTGCGCCAGATGCGCTGGCGATCGGCGCGCAGGGCGACGGTGTCCTGCCTCACCTGCACCCACCCCAAGAGCTCACCGGCCGCCACGGGGTGCCAGGCCTCGACCGTGTCCGCGCCCGCGGTCATGACGGGCTGAGGATCTCCGGCCACCGGCGACACCGGCATGGTCGCGGCGGCTTCATTCGGCTCGTAGATCACGGTCACAGCCCCCTGCGGTGGCCTGACCACCTGCACCAGCGGACGACCATCTCGGTCGAATACCCGCAAGGCACGCGTGTCGCCCAACTCGGCCGCACGCACGCTGAGCTCCTCCAACTCATCCAGACGGTCGGTGAGCATGAGGCTGGCACTGGCGACCGCCAGCTGCCGCGCCAGGTCACGGGCCTGAGTCTCGCCCGCCTGCTGCTTCGCGGCGGCCTGCTCGTGTGCGGTGTAGCCTCCCAGCACTGCCAGAGCCAGCACCACGATACCCGCCGTGATCACCAGCAACTGCTGGTGAAAGTGTCGAGGCCACCAGGGCCAACGCGAGGGTAACGACATGGCCTATCCCGACGCTGACTCACTGGCTGTAGCGGTCCAGGCGCAAGCGTTCCAGCGGCTGGTAATCACGCGCCTGATCGGCCAGCATGGGCTGCGCCATCGGGATGGCTTGCACATGGGCCTGCATGGCGGGCTCTTGGGCCAGTTGCAGCCAGGCCCGCTGGATGGCCCCACGCAGGGCAGGTGGCACCCGGGGATGCACACTGAGTGGATGGGGCGCTGCCCCCGGCGTCTCCAGCAGGATGCGCAGCCCGGCTTGCACCTCGGCGGGCTCTCGCTCCAGGGTGGCGCGCAAGCCACCGGTGGCCATGGTCTTGCCCACCAGGGTGTGGCGGTAGGCGTTGGTGTGGGTGCGCGCGTACAGCGGCTGGATGGTCACGCGCTCGACCTCCTGCAGCTGCGAGCGGATGAGCAACGACGCCCCGAATGCGTTGGGGGCGGGAAAAGCCACGGTCTGGCCTTCCAGTTCGCGCGGGTGCTGGATGGGTGAGTCTCGCCGCACCACCAGGATGCCCGTGAGCAACTGTCGGTCACGCACCAGCGGCACATAGCCCTGCTGCCGTGCCGCCACCCATTGGTGGTAGGGGTTCAGGTAGGCCAGATCCGGCACGCCCGCCGCCACATCCGCCTCGAAGCTGGGGTGTTGCGCGCCAGGCTCAACTCGAAACGCACGCCGACCAATTGCCCGAGTCGCGTGAGCACGGGCGTCCACGTGCGGGCGATGTCGGCCGCCGGGAACTGCGGCACCACCGACACGGTGTAGACCACCGGGTTGGGCACCTCTGCCGGACTGGCCCGCGCCAGCGCCGGCGCCAACACCATCAGCGGCCCTATCAGCGACCCTATCAGCACGCCACGGCCCCACCGGGCGCAGATCGCGCGCAGTCTTGCCCAGAGGGCCCAGCTCACTGGGCGCTGAACTCCGTCTTCAATCCCAGCATGGATCATGATCACCTCCCAAGGCCGACTCTACGGAGTTTCGACCGCCAGGAGGAGAACGTGAGGCCCTCACCTGCGAGGTGGGGGCTGCCCGGGCGTCAGACAGGCATTAATGCGCAAACGGCCCCCGCAGGGGCCGTCGTGACATCAGTTGTGCCGGATCAGGTGATCGAAGGCACTCAGGGCTGCGGTGGCACCAGCGCCGGCCGCGATCACGATCTGCTTGTAAGGCACCGTGGTGCAGTCACCGGCCGCGAACACGCCCGGCACATTGGTGTGGCCCTTGGCATCGATGATGATCTCGCCGAACTTGGAGAGCTCGACCGTGCCCCGCAGGAACTCGGTGTTGGGCACCAGGCCGATCTGCACGAACACGCCTTCCAGCGGCACCAGGTGCTCGTCACCCGAGACGCGGTCCTTGTACTTCAGGCCATTGACCTTGCCCTGGGCGCCCGTGATCTCGGTGGTCTGGGCGTTGACATGGATGGTGACGTTGGGCAGGCTGCGCAGCTTGGTCACCAGCACGGCATCGGCCTTGAGCTGATCCGCGAACTCGATCAGCGTGACGTGCTTGACCACCCCGGCCAGGTCGATGGCGGCCTCGACACCCGAGTTGCCACCGCCGATCACGGCCACGTCCTTGCCCTTGAAGAGCGGACCATCGCAGTGCGGGCAGTAAGCCACGCCCTTGTTCTTGTACTCGGCCTCGCCGGGCACGTTCACATTGCGCCAGCGCGCGCCGGTCGACAAGATCACGGTCTTGGCCTTGAGCGTGCCACCGTTGTCCATCTTCACCTGCACCAGGCCACCGGGCTGCTCGGCGGGGATCAGCTCCACGGCCTTCTGCAGATTCATGATGTCCACGTCATAGGCACGGGCGTGCGCCTCCAGCGCGGCCGACAGCTTGGGACCATCGGTTTCCAGGATGGAGATGTAGTTCTCGATGCCCAGGGTGTCGTTCACCTGGCCACCAAAGCGCTCGGCGGCGATGCCGGTGCGGATGCCCTTGCGGGCCGCGTACACACCAGCGGCCGCGCCGGCGGGGCCACCGCCCACGATCAGCACGTCATAGGGCGCCTTGGCATCGATCTTGGCGGCCTCTTTGGCGGCGGAGTTGGTGTCCAGCTTGGCCACGATCTCGGCCACGGTCATCTTGCCCGAGGCGAACACCTGGCCATTGAGGAAGACCATGGGCACGGCCATGATCTCGCGCTTTTCCACTTCCTCCTGGAAGGCGCCACCTTCGATGACCGTGGTCTTGACCTTGGGGTTCAAGATGGCCATGAGCGACAGGGCCTGCACCACGTCCGGACAGTTGTGGCAACTCAGGGACATGAAGACCTCGAAGTTGAAGTCACCATCCAAGGCGCGGATGTTGTCCAGCGTTTCGGCTTCTTCCTTCGGGGGATGACCGCCCGTCCACAACAGGGCCAGCACCAGCGAGGTGAACTCGTGGCCCAGCGGCAGGCCGGCAAAGCGCAGGCTGTTGGTGGCGCCCACGCGCTGCAGCGTGAACGAGGGCTTGCGGGCGTCCTGCCCGTCGGTCTTCAGGGTGATCTTGTCGGCGCGCAGACTTTGGATCGTCTGCAGCAACTCGAGCATCTCGCGCGAGTTCTCGGAGTCACTCAGGGATGCGACGATCTCGAAAGGTTGTTGCACGCGCTCCAGGTAGGCAGCGAGTTGGGCTTTGAGGGTGTCGTCCAGCATGTCGGGCATCCTTGTTTGAGAGTGTGTGAATGACTTCGGGAACCGGCCTCCTCGTGTGTCAGCGCGTTGAGGTGGCCAAGGTCAGCCCCCGCACCGCCTTGTGGGCGGTGGCGGCAGGCAGTTTCAACGATGTGGTGAGGGCAGACCTCAACACAGGTCAAAGTGGGCTTAGATCTTGCCGACCAGGTCCAGCGACGGGGCCAGGGTCTTGGCGCCTTCCTTCCACTTGGCCGGGCAGACCTGGCCAGGGTTGGCGGCGGTGAACTGGGCAGCCTTGAGCTTGCGCAGGGTTTCCGACACGTCGCGGGCGATCTCGTTGCTGTGGATTTCAGCGGTCTTGATCTGACCTTCGGGGTTGATGATGAAGGTGCCGCGCACAGCCAGGCCTTCTTCGGGGATGTGCACGCCGAAGGCGTTGGTCAGTTGGTGGGTGGGGTCACCAACCAGGGGGAACTTGGCCTTGCCCACGGCGGGCGAGGTTTCGTGCCACACCTTGTGCGAGAAGTGGGTGTCGGTGGTGACGATGTAGACCTCGGCACCAGCAGCCTGGAAGGCGGCGTAGTTGTCGGCGGCGTCTTCGATCTCGGTGGGGCAGTTGAAGGTGAAGGCAGCCGGCATGAAGATCAGCACGGACCACTTGCCCTTCAGGCTTTCATCAGACACTTCGATGAAATCACCCTTGTCGCCACGGTTGACGAAGGCGGTGGTCTTGAACGGCTGAACTTGCGTGTTGATCAGAGACATTCGGGTTTCCTCTAGGGGTTGGTTGACAACAGCCTTGAATGGTAGGGGAAGTCATCCCATATGACGAATTGATTGACCAAATACCCCCCATTACCCCTGACTATCGCCGGGGTCTCGGGGGGTGAGGTCATGTCGTCAACGTGGTCCCAACCCGGATCCTCCTGTCAGCGCACGTAAAAGCGAGGGCCTTGCACCACCGGCGCGCCGCCCACGGGCACCACCACACTGCCGCGACTGGGGCTGACCGCACGCCGGCTGATGGATGGGGTGATGGTGAGGCTGCCCACGCCCGGGGGCGCCACGCACACGTACAAGCCCGTGTTGCCGGTGGTGCAGCGCACATCAGAACGGCTGGGTCGAAGGGTGACGGCGCCTCGATAAGGGCTGCCATTGCTGTTCAACAACCAACCAGCCACCTGGATGGGAGGCGGCGGTGGAGCGGCGGGCTGGCGACCCTGCGCCGCCGCGATGGCCTTGGTCTGCAAGACGGTGGAAACCACGTCCTCTTGCGCGGTGCCACAGCGCTCGCCGCTGGTGGTGCAGCTCAGGCCTGGCGATGAAAACAGCCCCACGCGGGGCGAGATGTACGACATGACCGTGCCGAACTGACCGGGCACACCCCGGCCGTAGCTGGCGGCAAACACCCCGGCAAAACTGGAGTGGGCCCGGTCATGCACTGCGCCCAGGTTGTGGCCCCACTCGTGGGCCAGGGTCAGGGCCTCGCAATAGCCACGGCCATGCTGCCCGTCGTTGATGACCGTGAACAGCTGGCCTGGCGCCTGGGCGCGGTAGGCCGCCAGCCCACCCAGCCGAGCCCCCGGCACATACGCGACGCCACAGGTACCGGTGCGCGACGTGATGGCATTGAACGGGGCCACAAACACGCTGATGGCCGCGCCGCTGTCACGGCGCAGCGCTGGCAAGGCCGAAAAGGCGTCCCGGGCCAGGCGCATGGCCTCCAGCTGCGTCTGGGGCGTGTTGTCCGCCTGGTTGAGTTGGCGCCAGCCCACCACCTCGAAACGCACCCCGGTGCCGCTGTTGAGGTAGGCGGCATTGGCCGTGGCCACCAGGTTGGAGATGCGGGCGCGGGCGGCCTGCTCACTGCCCCACAGTCGCACCAAGGTCGGGCTGTAGGTCATGAGCACGCGGATGCGGGTGTCTTCGCGCCCGGCGGGCAAGGGGGCCAGGCCCGAGCCCGCGCTGGAGGCAGTGCCCGAGGCCGACGCACGCGGGGCCGCGGCCAGGGGGGCGCTCTCCACACGCTGGGCGGCCACCGTGGGCTCGTCGGCATCACGCCAGCCGTCCTGCGCCAGACGATCCTCGATGTGCATTTGATCGCTGCCGCGTGGCGCGGCCCACCCGGCCTGCTGTGGGTCCAGGATGCGCGTGCGCCCCTTCTGGGTCACGATCTGGTACTCGCCCTGCGCGTTGTGCACCACCCCGAACACGGCATGGGTACCCACGGTCAGCACGGTGGGGTGGCCCCGGCCGTCCAGGCGGCTGACGCCTTCCAGCTGCTTGAAGCCGTCGGCGTCCAGGTGGATGGCCGTCACCACGATCACCTCGGTCTGGCCCCCAGGCAAGGGCACGGCCAACTCGCTGCCCACCTCGGCCTCCATCACGGCCGCGGTGTTCAGGCTGATCTCCTGCACCCCGGGGGCCAGCACACGGCCCAGCACGTGCATTTGACCGGCCACCGGGCGGGGTTGTGCGTCTTCCTGCAACGCACCTTGCGGGCCCTGTTGCCGCAGGCGCATCTCTCGGCTGCCCAGCCGCACGGCGCCGGTGAAGCCATGGGCATGCTGCTTCAGGTAAATGCGATCTCGGGGCGCCCCCTGGAAGTGTCCATGCCAGTAAGGCAGGCCATCGGCCCCGGTGGTGAGGGATTCAAACACCACCACGCGGCGTCCCAGTACCGGCAGGCTCAGGGTGATGCGCTCCCCAGTGGCCATGCTCATCAGCCGGGCGGCATCCAGGCGCATGGGCTGGTGAATGTCCAGCTGAACGCCACCATCGCGGATGCGCACCTCAGGAATCTCGGGCAGCGGTTCGCTGGCGGCCCTGAGCCCAGGGGCCACACCCAGGCAGGCCACCAGCAGCACACCGGTCTTCCAAGGGGTCCAAGGGTGCAAACGACTGCCCATGCCACACGCTCCATAGATTCAACACGTTCTTGGAATCTACGCAGCTCCCCCCGAATGGAGGCGTGCAGATCTCACACTGTCGGCACTTCGATGCCCCCGCGTCGAACCTGACTCCGTGTCAGGCAAATTCCTACACGCCTTGTAGCCGCTAGCCGACCGGCCTTACAGCCGAACGCCTATCAAGGAAATTGGCCGGTGTTTGCACAATGAATCCATCGACAACACGAACCCGACGCCACCGAGGAGCCCACCATGAACGCCGACCAGATCCTGCAAGAAATCCGCGAAGTCAACCTGTCGTACCTGATGCTGGCCCAGAGCCTGATCCGCAGCGACCGCGAGCAAGCCCTGTTTCGCCTGGGTCTGTCGGAGCAAGCCGCTGACCGCCTGGCCTCGCTGAGCCCGGCCCAGGTGGTGAAGGTGGCCTCCAGCAACACCCTGCTGTGCCGCATGCGCATGGACGATGACCTGGTGTGGGGTCTGCTGACCAACCACGGCAAGGGTACCGCCAGCGACAGCGTGTCCCGCCTGCATGCCCAGATCCTGATGGCCGGCCGCCATCAAGAAGCCGCCTGAAGCCGCCTCGCCAGACACCTCACACCACACTCGGAGACACCACCATGCGCACCAAGAGCCTCCTGACCGAAGCCAAGCAAATCGAGCGTGCCGTCACCCTCATCACCCTGGGGGCCCGCCTGCAGGTGCTGGAATCCGAAACCGACATGTCTTACGAGCGCCTGCTGCGCCTGTACAAGGAAGTGGCCGGCAAGTCGCCCTCCAAGGGTCAGCTGCCCTTCTCGACCGACTGGTTCATGACCTGGCAACCCAACATCCACGCCAGCCTGTTCCTCAACATCCACGAGTACCTGAACAAGGCCGCCGAAATCGACGAGATCGACACCGTCATCAAGGCCTACCAGCTCTACCTGGAGCAAACCGAATCCCAGGGCCTGGAGCC
>CAMTVS010000128.1:0-3769 GCA_947085235.1 uncultured Aquabacterium sp.
CTTTATGCTCTCCTAGGAGGCGACGGAACAGATCCTCCATTGAGGCGCTGGACAGATACGTCTTGGGTTTGAAGATTAAGTCATAGCGGCGATCATTTAGCCGCGAGTCAATTCGCATCAGCAGTCGCGTGAACTGACCGAACAGTGGCCCTTGCTTGTCCTTTGCGCCCGCGCCAGGCACCATTTGTGTATCTAGCTCTCTGAACTGCTTGAGGATAGCGTTAAAGTCGAAGTAGACAGGGGTGTCAATTGTGATTTTTGTTATGCCAAGTTTCTTATTCTCGTCAGGCATCTCCTTGGCTGATTGCAATAGCTCTTTGAATTTTGCGATTTGATTCGGCGCGGCTGATTCGCTTCGATCAACCATGAGCCCTAGAAGCTCCTCCGAGTTCATCAGCCAGTAGGGGAGCTCAAGATCGGAGGCTGAAATGACGTCGACGTCTTTCGAGAAGGCATTCGAATACTCACCGTGGAGATCAAATAGCACGACGGTTGCTTGCTTAAAGTTCGAGATTTTCTGGAGCAACGAGGCCACAGTCCAGGACTTGCCGCCTCCCGTTTGCCCAAGGATGGCTGCATGCCTTGATAGGAAGGAATCGAGATTGATCTTTGCCAACTGATCGGGTTGCAGCGAAAGCGTCCCAAGGGCAAAGTCTCCTTCGGCGTAGCTGGAAAAAACGGAACTGACGAGTTGAGGCGACGCCGCAAATACCGGAGCGTTCACGGTCGGCAGCACGTCTGTTCCACGTTCGAAAGTGCCTGCACTGCCAATGGTGCCGACTGGCACTGTCACTAGAGCGCGCGACGTTGGATCGAGAAGCAGTGCGCCTGTGAGCGTCGCGTCCTTTGATTCACTGGCAGAGTAGCGCCCTTCCTTCATCGTGATGCCGACTACCATGCAGAGCAGTCTGGCTGCAGGTAGTGCGACAACTACGAATGTGCCTGGCTGACCGATCACTACAGGCACAGGGCCGGCGTCACTAGGCAGATGTACTGTCATGTTCTCGGGTACACCCGACTCGCCCGCTTCATCAGCCTTGTAGTCAATGACGTTAACAAGTATTTCGTCGCCGGATACGCCGCAAACTTTGCCAATCTGGTATGTCATTTTTCTCTCCCTGGGTTAGAAGGCTTGGGCGAATTGATCAAACTGCCAGAGCGTTGTGGTGTCGGTCGTCTGTGCCATGCCTGACCACGCATGGGTCGGGAACGCACCGGTGAATGTTGGCAACGTCTTGAAGTCAGCCAATCCTGGGGGATCGAAGCCGCAAAGTGCCGTCAGTCGACATCTGCCGGCCCGAAGCGCAGGCAGCAAGATGCTCTGGTTTATGTGTTCATCGCCGAAGCTAAAGCCACAGCTAATGAGGTACTTGCATTCAGTGCCGATAGTGCGGCTGGCTTGGGCGAATAGTTGGTCATATGGTGGACTTAGGGTGTCCATGACCTTTTTACGTCGAGGCAGGACCATGGTGCGCGTTGTGTTGGGAGCGAGTGATGCCGGGTGCTGCTCTAGCACTTGGCCTTCCTCCGCATACCATGACAGAGAGCCGTGCAGTTTGACTAGCTTCACTACGAGTCCCGGGTGGGGGAAAAATCGCTGTCCGTCGCTGCTTCCGTGCACTTGTCCAAAGCGGCCCATATACAAGAAGCTGGTTGTTGTTCCAGAGAAGCCATTTTCTAGGCGAACACCGACCATAGCTGCAGCTGTCTCAAGCAACACGTCGTAGTTTGTTGTGAATATCCATACAACGCATGGCAGGCCAAATGTCCTGCGTTTCAGGCCCTGGAAGAATCTGATGTGGTGCCGAAAATCCGGGGACGCCACTGAAAGTAGCGATTGGACAATTAGCTCCCGCATACGGAGTTCCAAACTTTTATATTTTTGGTCCCCGGAGTTGAGCGAGTGCGCGATTGTCAAATCGGCCAGCTCTTCTATATTCGGAGTCGCAGTTGTATCGTCGTAAACTTTCCCGGCAGCAGTCAGCACGGCGGCCAAGTCGGCTGCCTCACTGGAGGTCAAGCCATCTACGACTTGGCGCGTCAATGTGGACATTAACGGGTATCCGGCCTGAAAAGATGCTCCCGCCCCAAACAGAAAGCCAATGCCGTTTATCGACTGCCTCAAGCCAGGAAGCAGTTGATCAAGAGTTAATACCAAGGTTGCCTCCGCCTACGTGTTTATGTGGCACTTCTAAGAACCTAAGCAAGCGTACAGCAGTTCGTGAGCAAGTGTTGCCCATACCTCCTGGGCGAAGGGCGCTCGGTGTGGGAGTTCGCGGCCTAACTTGACTAGGTGCTCGGAATTCTTTGCGCAGCCGGACACGCCTGTAGCCGGTCTATGGGAACGAGGACAATCCGGAGTTGGCGTAGGGCTCAATTGATGGCTCTACAGGCGAACCAATCACTAGCTGTAAAGCGGTCTGTCATCGGCTTCTGCTCGTAGCCGATAGCGGTCGGTGGTTTAGGTGACAGTAGGCGACAGCAACCGCTGCAAAGCAGCCACTCACCGGTCAGCCAGCGTCATCGCCAACTGGTTGTGCCGCTCCACCACCGTCCCCATCTCCACCGTGGTGACCGTTCCCCGCTCCGCCACCACCCGCCCATTCACAATCGTCCAAGCCGTCGGTTCCCCATGGCACATCAGCAAGGCCGCCACCGGGTCATGCACCGCCGCCCCGGCCATGCCCAGCGTGCGCGTGTCAAAGATCGCCAAGTCAGCCGCAAACCCGGGCGCAATCTGCCCGATGTCCGTGCGCCCCAGCACCTCGGCGCCACCGCGCGTCGCCACACGCAAAGCCGCTCGCGCACTCATGTCCGCCGGCCCATGGTCACACCCGAAGGGCTCCAAACTGCGCCCCACGCGCGCCAGCAGCATCGCTTGCCGCGCTTCGGCCAGCATGTGCGCGGCGTCGTTGCTGGCTGAGCCGTCCACGCCCAGGCCCACGGGCACGCCGGCGTTGAGCATGCGGCGCACGGGCGCGATGCCCGAGGCCAGGCGCATGTTGCTGCAGGGGCAGTGCGCCACGCCCGTGCGGGTGGCGGCAAAGCGGCCGATGCCGTGTTCGTCCAGCTTGACGCAGTGGGCGTGCCACACGTCGTCGCCCAGCCAGCCCAGGCTTTCGGCGTATTCGGTGGGCGTCTGGTTGAACTTCTCGCGGCTGTAGGCGATGTCGTGGTCGTTCTCGGCCAGGTGGGTGTGCAGGCGCACGCCGCGCTGGTAGCTGCGCGCCAGGCTGGCCGATTCGCGCATCAAATCCGGGCTGACCGAAAACGGTGAGCACGGCGCCAGCGCGATGCGCGTCATGCTGAAGTCGCGCTCGTCGTGCCAGGCCTCGATCAGGCGCTGCGAGTCTTTGAGGATGTCGGCCTCGCGCTCGACCAGGCTGTCGGGCGGCAGGCCGCCGTTCGATTCGCCCACGCTCATGCTGCCCCGGCTGGCGTGAAAGCGCATGCCGATCTGCAGCGCTGCTTCGATGCTGTCGTCCAGCCGGCAGCCGTTGGGGTAGAGGTAGAGGTGGTCGCTGCTGGTGGTGCAGCCGCTGACCAGCAGCTCGGCCATGGCCACCTGGGTCGACACCCGCACCATCTCGGGCGTCAGGCCAGCCCAGATCGGGTAGAGCGTGCGCAGCCAGGTGAAGAGTTCGGCGTCCTGCGCGGCCGGGATGGCGCGCGTCAGGCTCTGGAACATGTGGTGGTGCGTGTTGACCAGGCCGGGGATGACGACGTGGCCGCGCGCGTCGATCACCTCGGTGGCTTGAGCCAGCAGGGC